>JACXVB010000004.1 GCA_014763615.1 Sphingobacteriales bacterium
CCGCTACGCTTCACTCAGTCCCTGATGTTTTAATGAAAGATTGAAAATGAATGTAAAAAAGTCTATTTTAGAATCGTACTAAAAATGGGGAGCCTACATAACAACCAAAATTCGGCTGTCAAATGGTGTCGTATTTTACTGATTCTTAACCCAAATTTGGCAGTCGATAAGATTGTCATGGCAAAAATTAAATTAAAAAGTTTATTAATTTATGATAAACAAGGAAACCTTACGAAACCATGCTACGAATTTGTTCAAGAAATTCTTTTGAAGAAACGTCAGAGTTTTTTTCAAAGACTTCTGCTGAAAGTTCGGAAACTGTTTCTTCTAGTTCTTGTCCTGTTTTTCCATTCAGCATTTCAATTATTTTGATTTGCCTTTTTAAAATCGAAGATTGATTTATTTCAACTCTAATTAAATAACGCAAAAGCATTACTTGAATATCGACAGGTCTAATAGTAAACTCATCGCCGTCTAATTTTTTTAAAATGTCGTCTGTGTCCATATTTATTATAATTTGTCGATTTAGTCGAGTTAAGCTGACCGCTAACGTTTTGCGTGTATGAGAAGTAGCGGATTAATAAACACTTCCCTTTCAGTTTAGCACTGACTTTTATTAAAAGCACAGACCTTTGATTTGGCACTAAGACCGCTATTTCTTATACACGCTGTTGTGCGTTCGTACTTTCTATTTTTCAATTTTTCTCCCACTTATTATTCTCGAGATAATACCTTTCTGATTAGTGAATTCTGCCATTAGGACACCTCCTATATGTATCCCAATAAATGCTACTAAATAGTAGATGCCCAAAACGTGAATTTCTTCCATTGTTTTTTTTAATTCTTTTGGTCCTAATTCGATGATAAGTCCTGTTAACAAAGAAATTAAAACACAGATATAAAATATTAGATAAGTCCATTTTTGAAATTTCTCCTTTACAGTTAGGTTTTTAGTAAAAGGATTTTGAAACTTCATTTGTCCCAATGTTGGAAGTATGAGGCGAATACTAAATAATCCAACCAATACATATCCGATATAAATATGCCAATCCCACATTGGTTGTCGAATCTTTTTTGCTAAGACAATTAGTTGCTCTTGAGATAATGCTTGGTCCGTACCGCTCAAATAATCTTGTATAATGGCAGCAACATTAAACTTATTCAACCACGTCAATCTCAAAAAGATAGTCAATAGTAATAAAGTAAATGATATTGCTATCGTCCAATGAATTATTCGATATACTTTAGAATAATTTGTCTGTTCCATATTGTTTTGCATTAAGTTATTGAATCCCTTTGTCTGTTTCTGTATGACGCACAACGGTTTGCGTGTATGAGCAGTAGCGGTTTTTATGCACTTACTATTCAGGTACGCACGAAGTTAGCTAAAATTTCAAAACTTTCGGGTTTGGAATTCAGCCGCTATTGCTTATACACGCTGTTGGCGGTTCGTTGTTGGTCGGCTAAATCATAGTTGACATCGGTTAAAAATACATCTCTTATATTTATTAGCTACTTACCAAAAGGTAAGTAGCGGTCTATCTTCGTTCTTTATGGTTTATTTTTACAAAAAAAAATCATTCTTATGGACAGAAAACATTTTTTAACAACATTAGGTGCTTTGGGAGGCAGTATGATGCTTGCTCCTCAATTAATAGCTTGTGCAAGTGGTGATGAACCTACTTTAACACCATTTCTTACAAAAAGAGAATTATCAAACTCGCATTGGTATTTGGGACATTTTTTGTCATTGCTAGTACGGTCTGAACAAACAGGAGGAAAATATTCTTTGCTTCGTGTAACTGAACGAAGAAGTTTAGAACCGCCTCCACATATACACACAAAAGAAGATGAAACATTTTTAGTTTTAAATGGCGAAGTTGATTATACTGTGGGTGGTAAAACATTTTCAGCAAAATCAGGGGATGTTATGTTTTTACCAAGAAACATCCAACATTCTTTTAAAATACAAACTGAAACTGCTGAAACCTTGATGTTGCTTACACCAGGTGGGTTTGAAAATTATTTTTTAGAAATGAGCGAAGATGCAAAAGCATTAGAATTACCACCTTTTCCAGAAGGGCCGCCCGATGTTCAAAAGATAATTACCACAGCTTCTAAGTATGGTATAATTTTTCCGAAAAAGCCGTAGAATTATTCTTTTTCGGAAGGCATTGAATTTTCAATATTTGCAATAATGGAAAATGGCGTTTTGCTCATGGCAGTATTTACGCGTTCTTCTTGGATGTGTTCATAACCCCAATTTACAATAGCAGTAATGATGGGGATTAAACTATTTCCAATGTGTGAAAGGCGATATTGTGTTCGCTGAGTTGGAAAAGGAATGACCTCTCTTACAACTATTTGCTTTTCAACAAAAAAGTTGAGTTCTTGCATTAGCATTTTGTCCGACACTTCAGGTAGTAGATTTTTTATTTCGCCAAAGCTGAGAGGCTCCCCTTTTAGGTTCCATAAAATTCCCATTTGCCATTTTCCCGCTATAAACTGACGTACGTATTGTACGGGGCAACCTATGTATAACTTATCTGAATAACTCATAGTCAAATTTTATATTATTGTGATACTTAGCTTCAGTGTAATCGTGTTTCCATTTACTTTTATCAATGTAGTTAGGTGTCCTGTTACAATGCACGCCAACGATGTGCAGGTTTAAGAATTTGCGGAATTACCTGCACTACAAATTTCCGCAAGCACAAAACTAAATATAATGAGATGAAAGAACATAGAGCACTTCGCCCGCAATTTTTTAAACCTGTTGTTAGCTGTAGGTTTTTTTTCTGGGAGTTAATATTAATAAGGTTAAAACCAAAAATGGCAAATAATCTTTCCGTATATGATTGGCTGGAAGATAAAAGAAAATACACATTCAAAACGAAAGATGAATATGATGAAGAGTTCGGAATTTTGCTAGAACTAGGGATATATAACATAGAAGAATACTTTTATATTAAAGGTTATCATCTTGGTCAGCAGGCTTTTCAAAACTTCATCTAAATAACGTATAATCATGTCGCAATTTTTTGGAAAATACAACCTTAAGTGTCCGTTTCGTTCGGCTTTGTCTTTAAAATGGGCATTTGAGAAATACACGAAAATAAACTTAGAAAACTCATCAATCATTCCGTCAAATTGTGGGATGATAGTTTTTTCCACAACCTTTCCCCATTCTTCGCTTAAAGATTTATTAGTGGACTTTATTGTATCTCTTCTTAGAATTTCTAAGTCGTGTTCCATAAGTTTCTGTTTTGTAGAAAGCAATTTTTCTACGTCTTCAGCATTTACGTATTTCTCTAATATTTCGGAAAATTTCTTTAAATGGTCAAGCTTATTATTTTGGTCAATAATTATTAATTTTTGTTCATTAACTCTTTTTGTCAACCAGAAAGCTGTAAATCCGGTTGAAATAATATTTACGATGATTAGTATGGTTGTCGTCATTTTTAGGTTATGTCAGGTTAAACTTACAGCTAACGGTCTCGGCTATGAGTAGTTGCGTTGTTTAGCACTTAACTTTGCAAGTACACACCAAACTGAAAATCCGCAAGGATTTTCAGAAGTAGGCGAGGACAAGCAATTACTTATAGCCAATGTTGTACGCTGGCATTTTAATTCCATTTATTTTGACTGTCGTTCTATCAATATAATCAGTTGCTTTTTAACTTTTTGGCGATTTCGTCATAATATTCCTGCGTTAGAACTTCCGTCCAAGTTGTCGGTTGTCCGCCACCATATAAAGCCAAATACGTTACATCACTATCTTTAGTCGATGAATGCCAGTGTTCGATATCCTTTTCACATTTAATCACATCTCCTGTTTTTAGAATTACAGGCTCTTTTCCTCTTTCTTGATAGTATGCTTCTCCATCCACAATGATTAAAACTTGGGCAGAACCGTGTTTGTGCCAATCCAAGGTGGAATTGGCTTTAAAAGTTGCTTTTGTGATATTATAACCCAATTCAGCGTCATCGTGAATAATACCATTCAACCAAGCTTCTCCAATGTAATGTGTGTTTGGTGCTTTTGTACCCTCTGTAAAATATGATGAAACCTTATATTCAGAATCTTGGGAAAATCCAGATAATGAGGCTAAAATAAACAGGACTAAAATTGATTTTTTCATTATATTTTTATTTGAATGTTTATATTTTACGTTTGGTTTTCTCTGCTTGCGTACAACGGTTTGCAGCTACCCGAAGGTGGCGATTTCGAAGCACTTCACTGTCAGCCAAGCACAAACTTTGATAGAAGCACAAAGCTTGATTTAACCACTGAACCGCAACTTTTGGGTAGGTGCTGTTATAGGGCGTTTTTCTTTTCATATGTGTTCAATGTCAGTTCGTTAGGCTTTGGAAAGCTTGTCGGCAAAAGGTCAACTCTAAATGGCAATTCCATTCCTTTTAATTCGTCAATTTGTTTGTCTAAAAGTCCGTTTTCATTGCAGTAGTTGAAAGTCAGTTTTAAATAACGTCTTATAATCATTAATGGTAAAAATTGTCCCCGAAAAGCCATCCATTCCATTAAGTCCTTTTTACCTTTTGAACTGTTACAAGTCCGACAAGCAAAAATTAAGTTTTCTGCATCGTCCTTGCCACCAAGTTTCTGCGGAAAAATATGGTCTAACGCTAATTTGTCTGCCGAACCACAATAATTGCAAATTTGTCCTGTTTGCAATTTGATTTTTTCATCGTCAAAAATTGTCCGCATATTCATTGTTCCGTCTTTCAGTCCTTTGAATAATTTGGCTCTAATCATAAAGTTAAACATCTCATATTTTTCTTGCTTCTTGTCAATTGCTGTATGAGCCATAGCCAAGTTTGCATATGAATAGTAAATTAAATGTCTAACTGTTTCTATTTTTTGTTTCGACATTTTCCGCTGTTGTCATTCGTTTTGTTGGTCGTCCTAAAATGCCCTATAACGGTTTCGGGCTTTGCGTTGGTGGGCTTTTGAAACCGAAAACTGTCTGCCAGCACCAAAGTTTATTAATTGCTCAAATGTTTCTATTCGCACTGTCTGCCCACTAACGCAAAACCCGTGTTAGCAGTAGCCCTTCTGTCTGTCGAGTTACAAGTCAAATATTTCTTTCGCCTTTTTCCAGTTCTTTTTAAGTATTGGTCTGCTTACACAAGTGTCACCGTTTGATGGTTCACCGGAAAAGTGGCAAAATTTTTCTGCATAATCTGGGTCGCTATACTTACTCCAAGATTTAAATGCTTCATAGCTCATTGGTTTTTCCACGTTGAAAGGAATTGGAACACCTGTCCTGATGCAAAAACCAGTTTGTTTGTCTGATGATTTAGTATTTGACGTTTTTACTTCCACATTTTTCTTTTCAGTTTTTGGTGGAGTGTCTGCGGTAACTTTTTTAACTGTTACTCTTATTTCTTCGCTAATTGTCAGAAGTCTTTGAACTTCTTCAAGTGTCGCATTGTAAAGGTCGGTGTCTTGCACTTTGGAAATGTAAATGCCCATTTCGTTGTTATTCTGTTGCGAAAACTCATACAAGTTCATTGAAGTTATTATTGCTTCGTTTTCGTTTATGTAACATTTTGCATGAAGGTTTTTGCACAAACTTGTCCGAATACCGATTTGGCTTTCTAACCAATTGTTTTCTTCAAGTTGAAGTTTGTTTTCTCTGTAAACAATTCGGATGTCACGTTTTTGAATATTCAAATTGCTAAGATGTTCTTTAATTCTGTCTGTGAACTGCAAATAAGGACTTATAAGAATTAACCTGTCTTTCGTCCCTTTGATAAGTTCTTCTAAGTGATAAGAAACTCCTGTCGTGTTTAAAAATTTTGCCATTTTCTATTATCGTTTTTAATTGTCGGTCTGTCGTCTTAGGGTTACTGCTAACTTGTATATATGCCTGACTTTGTCAGACATATACTACTGTAATTGGGCGTATAGGTCTGATAAACATCAGTTTTATTTTTAAATATATGAATTTTATAAATCATCAAAAGGGCTTTTAACATTCCTAATACTTTTAGTGCTTACATGAGTATAAATTTATTCATAAGCTCTATTTTTTTTTAAGCGGCATTCATGAACCTCATTACTTCGGTTTCCGTCGTCTTACTGCTTTTATGACCCAAAATTTCTTGAATATAACGTAAATCAGTTCCCGCTTCTAATAAATGGGTGGCATAACTATGTCTCAACCAATGCAAGGTAACTGGTTTTTTAATTTTCGCCTTCTCCAAAGCTTGTTTGAGAATACTTTGAATACTCTTTTCAGAATATTTTTCACCAAGCTCCTGTCCTTCAAAAAGCCAATTGATGGGTTTATATAACTTGTAATAATCTCTAAGCATCGTTAAAATTAAATCAGATAGCGGTGCAATCCGATCTTTCCTCCCTTTTCCTTGTCTAATAATGACCAAATTTCTTTTCGAATCAATATCATCAGGTTTTAAGTTCAGTAATTCGCTTCTTCTCAAACCACAACTGTAAATTAAACAAAGCATAGCTTTATGTTTGATATTGCTGTGGGCATTTAAAATCCGTTTTATTTCTTCCTTACTCAATACATGAGGTAAAGTTCTTTCCCGCTTTGGTCGATAAATTTTTTCAACCTGTATCGCTGTTTGCTGTACCGTCTTAAAATACAATTTAATTGCATTAACTATCTGATTTTGAAACGATATAGATAACTTATTTTTGAGGATATAATTTTGATAATAATTTAGCACATCCTCATTATTAATGCTACTTACATCTTTATGTTGATGAAACAACAAAAAAGATTTTAGTGCATCACCATAGGTTTTAATAGTATTTTCACTGTATCTTTTGGTGTATAAATAACGCTTAAACTTTTCAACCTCATCAATTTTATCCATCCCTAAATGCACTACACTGGGGTTGTAAATCTTAAATCTAAGTCGGTTCTCTGGGGTATTCGGTAAATGCCAAGCTTTTAAGGTTTTGCTCCAACGGGCATCACCTAATGCTTTTATACGGGCAATCAATTCAGGTTTGTTCTCAAACCAAACCGCAATCCGTTTCTCTTTCCGATGTTCTACAAGTTCAACTTTGTAATTCATTTCCAAAGGCAATCAGATAATTAAAGCTAAAGAAAAATATTTTCTATTTCAAATAATAGCAAAGCAAAAAAATCCCTTCTCTGTTGTGAGCTTTTAGCTCCTAACCTTAGATATCCAATTTTCCATCTTTCCACCGTCAACTATTGCCATGATGATAAAAAATTATTAAATTCAATTTTTCAAAAGCACCATGCTCCTAACAAATAACGTAAGATCAAGCTGAGATAAACGTAGGATGGAGTAAGGATCGGCTGAGGATAGAGCACTATTCTTTAACCCTTCATCCTTCCAATGTCCAACTAAAAGTCATCCACCATGAACTTTCTTCCTCCAACTCCAAACTATGAACCATCAACTAATCACTTAGGCCTTCCGACTTTGATCCTCCGTCTTCCAACTTCAGTCTCAAAACCATCTAAACAGAATGTAAAAATTTGTTAAAATCAATTATTTCAGTCGGCATAGCTGAATTATTAAATATATTTACCGTTATATCATTTTTCAACCGAAAAATTAATTTGATGATCCTAAAAAAACTTTTTAGCATAAGTATTTTGGTGCTTTGTATGTATTTACCTCAAGCAAAAGCTCAAGATACTCCAGTTCTACCCCTAGCAACCATTTTAGAGCAAAAAGCGCAGGCCTTAAAAGAGCATCCTTTTGAAAAAATTTACCTGCAATTTGATAAACCATATTATGCCGTAGGCGATACCATTTGGTTTAAGGCTTACATCACCACCATACAACATGTACCTTCGCCACTCAGTAAAATTGTTTATGTAGAATTAATTAGTGCCAAAGATTCTTTGGTAAATACACTGCGCCTCCCCGTAAAAAAAGGCATGGCTCAAGGAAGTATTCTGCTCAACTATCCAGATTTTAAGGAAGGGAATTATCATTTAAGGGCTTATACCCGTTGGATGCTGAACGACCCACAGGATTACTTCTTTAAGAAGAATATTTACGTGGGCAATGCTATTAATAAACAGTTGAGTCCTTATTTTGATATGCACAGCAGCACTAGCGATAAGGAGATTAAAGTGAATAGTACTGTAATTTTAAAAGATGAGAATTTAAAACCTTTTATAGATAAAAAGCTGAGTTGGGAAGTGATTGCGGATGATGAACGCATTGCAAGAGGAAAAGAAACTACCGATAATAAAGGGACGGTACATATTGATTTTAGCAGTACCCAAAAAGTAGATTTAAACCGCGGAAACTTATATGTGGAACTCGCTGTAAATAACGAACGCACCCTCAAAGCTAGTTTTCCTTTAAAAGGAGCGATACTGGATAATGATTTACAGTTCTTTCCCGAAGGTGGAGATATGGTAGCCGGAATAGAAGGGAAAGTAGCTTTCAAAGCCATCAATACCAAAGGTTTAGGTGTAGCAGTAAAAGGAACTCTGGTGGATGGTTTTGGTAAAGAAGTAGCCACTTTTGCCTCGCAACATTTAGGAATGGGTACTTTTACTTTTAGGCCAGAAGCCAGCCAAAACTATAGCGCTAAAGCTACTTTTGCGGATGGCAGCAGCAAAACTTATCCTTTACCAAATGTGAAAGCCGCTGGGATTGATATGATTGTGAATCCACTAGGTAATGATATTTTGTTACGCATTGCAGCCAACACTCCTTATTTAAATCAGCATCCAAATCAAGGTTTTTACCTGCTGGCGCAAAATGGAGGAGTGATTTATTACGCCGCAAAAGGAAACCTCAGTGCGGCAGTATTTACCGCTAAAATCCCGAAAGATAAATTCCCTAGCGGGATTACACAATTTACCCTGTTAGCAGATAATGGCTTGCCTCTGGCCACTCGCTTAGTTTTTATACAAAGATCGGATGATATGAAGATTAATGTGAAAACCGATCTTCCTGCCTATCGCGGGCGTCAGCTCGTGAAGATGGATATCCAAACTATTGGTGGCTTAAACATGACGAATGGAAATTATTCCATCGCGGTAGTGGATGAAAACAAAGTGCCGATTGATGAAAACAAAGAAACCACCATTTTGAGTAGCCTACTCCTCACTTCAGATTTAGCGGGATATATTGAGCAGCCTAATTATTATTTCACTAAAGTGGATGACCAAAAAAGAGCAGATTTAGATGTGTTGATGCTTACACAAGGCTATCATCGCTATACCTATCAAGAGATTTTAAATCACAAAACTAGGCCAATTAGCTTCCTGCCCGAGCAAGGTATCAACATTTCAGGAACCATCAGAAGAGGGAATGGGTTGCCTTTACAGAAAGGTAGTTTATTATTACAAATTCCGAGTGTGCACCTCAATAAACCAGCTTATACAGATGAAGGTGGACGTTTTGAGTTTAAAGATTTGGTATTTCAAGATTCTTCCAAAGTTATCATCAATGCAAGAAATAATATCAACTCTAAAGATTTGAGAATTAATACTGATGGAGAAGCTTATCCCGCTGTTTATCCCAATGTGAACGCCCCAGACGAAATTGTAAATTTAGACAGTGCTTTAAGCACTTATTTAAAAAGTAGCAGATTAGAGCATAATTCGGCATTTTATTTACAAGAAGTAGTGGTTAAATCTGCTGCGGTGAAGAAACCTAGCCATGAAGATTATGCCGCTTTAACAGGCTTAAATCCACAAGCAGATAGAGAAGTTCCTGGTGCGCAATTGAATGCTTGTGCACAATTAACCAACTGCTTAAGTGCTGCTGGTGTTACTTTCGATGATAATCAATTATACTTAACGCGTACCTATAATCAAGGTTTAAAAGTGCCCATCGCCATATATGTAGGAGAAATGCCCGTAGATGTTAACTACCTCAATACCTTAAACCCAAAAGAGATTTCATCAGTAGAAGTTTTCAATAATGATGGTTTAAGTAACATCAATAGGTCGAGTGGTACCAGTGGAATCTTGGTCATCAATATGTTAGTACAGAAAAAAGTGAGTTTTTCTAAAACACAGATTAAAGACTTATTTGCGCCTACCAATATCCTTTCATTAACGCCAAAAGGGTATGCAGTAGAGCGCCATTTCTATGTCCCTAAATATAAGGGACCACGTAGCAGCTTACAAAGAGAAGATTTTCGCTCTACCATTTATTGGAATCCAGAAGTGCTTACGGATAGCACCGGAAAAGCGCATCTAGAGTTCTACAATGGGGATGGAAAAGGTACTTACCGAGTTACAATGGAAGGAATAGATGAAAATGGCAATTTTGGTAGAGCAGTATATCGTTATCAGGTGAAGTAAGAGGTGCTTTTTTCAATTTTGTCAGGCGGAGCGCCAGCCGAATTAGGCTGGCAGTGAGTCGAATTTGTCAGGCTGAGCGCCGGCCTATTCGGCCGGCAGGAAGTCGAAGGCTAATCAATCAACAAAGTTTTCCAAGCTTCTTCTACTTTACCTTCCTCTAAAAACGCTACGGCTTTTAGGTGTAATTGAGTGGTTCTAGTAGTGGCATCGCCTAGAGTAGCATCTAAAATATCTTTGATTTCTGGCTCTAATTCAAAAAGCTTTACTTCATCATCAGAAGGGAGTTGCTCCACATTACCCAGTTGCCCTAAATGGTTGCCACTTAATATTTTTGAAAGTCGAATGTGTTCTGGCAAAGCATCTATCCCAATCCCTAAAGTAATTAAAGGCTTTTCCACTTCAAATAAACTTTCGGGTGTTACACGGCTGTACCAATTTCCACCTAAACGTGCCACATGATCCATTTTCTTTTGGTCTATCATCCCGTTAGCACCTAAAACTGCCTCATTCACATGTATCATTTTTACTGTTGCCAGCACCAAATTGCCTGCCCCTGGCCCATCGCCTAAAGAAATCACTTGTGTTACCACACATTCTAACTGCACTGGCGATTCTTTTACCCTTGGCGGGCGAACTAAACTAGAAGCTATCGGTGTAAAGCCCGCTTTTTCAAACTCATTTACACCCTTAGGATATTCTGTACTGGCCAAGGAAGTTTGCTGCACCATATCATAATTCACGATATTGATCACCACCTCTGGCACTTCTAAAACATTTTCTAAAGTATGTTTAACCGTGTTATCACGAACCCTTCTACTAGGCGAAAACACACAAACGGGAGGGTTTGAGCTAAATATATTGAAAAAACTATAGGGTGATAAGTTAACGTTCCCGTTTTTATCTATTGTAGAAGCAAAACAGATAGGACGTGGGGCCACCACATAGCCTAACCATTGCTGTATTTGTACTGCACTTAAATCTTTAATATCTAAACTAATCATATTATTTTTTCAATTTTAGGATTGAGAAATCCGTATCTTCTTTAATAATGGTATTACTTAATCTACCTAAACCGGTAATTTCCATTTCCACTACATCGCCGGGTTGTAACCATTGCACCTGATAGTTTGGATCATTAAACAAACCTGTTCCATTGAGTTCCAAAAAGCAGCCAGTCCCAACCGTTCCAGAGCCAATCACATCGCCGGGTAACACATCTACTCCATAAGCGCAACGCTCAATGATTTCGGCAAAGGTCCAATCCATACTTTCCATATTGCCATGAGAAACTTCTTTCCCATTTACCCAGCATTTCATATCTAAACGATAATTGTTGCCTACATGTCCGGCTTTGGCTGGGACTTTATAGGGTTCTAATTCGTCTGGTGTCACCAACCAAGGTCCTATTACGGTAGAGAAATCTTTTCCTTTGGCTGGGCCAAGATTTAATTTCATTTCTTCCATTTGCAAGGTTCTGGCACTCATATCATTCATGATCAAATAACCAGCAATGTATGCATCCGCCTCAGCAGCTTTGATATTTCTTCCTTTTTTATTTAAAACTACTGCGACCTCCAGCTCGAAATCTAACTTCTCAAAATGATCTGGCATACAACGAATTTCTCCCGGACCTTGAATCGCATTATGATTGGTAAAATAAAAAATTGGATATTGATCAAACTCTGGAATCATCTCTACCCTTCTGTTTCTGCGGGCAGCCGCCACATGTTGACGAAAAGCGTAACCATCACGACAAGAAGTGGGATGCGGCACCGGGGCCAATAGCTCATAAAAAACCTCTTCTCGCCCTTCTAATTTCCCTGATTTCAAATCTTCATGTACCCGATGCGCTGCTTCCATCAAAGCATCTCCTCCCCATAAAAAATCATTCATATTATCCGGAATCACATGATTTAATGAATTCAAATTATAAATATGTCCGTTAAAAAATAAACCTAAATGCACTCTGTCTTCAGTTTTATAGGATACTAGTTTCATAATTTTTTTTGGTCAATGTTTTGATAAAAGATTCTTAAATGGATGAGCTTCAAAAGTACCTATTGAAATTAGGAAATGAAAATTAAAAACTTTGTTTTATCTAATGATGAGCAGCTACCATAGGATATTAATTTTATTTACGACTTTTTAACTAATTTTTTATATTTAGAAATTGTTAATCTTAGAAATTATTTACAATGAAATTAAAAATCTATCTCACTGCGTTTGTACTCATCATGGCTACTTTGTCTGCTTGTAAAAAAGATAAATCAGCAGCTGCAACATCTTCAAATTCTTTATCTTATGATGGAAACACTTATGAATTAGCATCAGGTTTATTTGTTGATTATGGAACAGACAACTATTACGGGACAACTCCAACGCATACTAATTATGACTTTTACACCACTGATGGACGCTTTATTTTCGATGCTAACGGGGCTCCAACAGATTTAACGGGTAAAATAGCTGTTTACGCCTATTTAGAATCTCCTGATGGTAATGGAAATTTTAAAGAGGGCACCTACACTTTCATCGATACCAGTAATGATGGCTCTTTAAGCGATGCCCAACTAAAAGCAAAATACGAAAATAAATACTTTTTTGCTGATGGCTCTGTAATTATGGGTAACGGAGATATCAATGCTAGTCTTAGCAATGCAGAAGAAATATTTATAAGTTCTGGTACTATTAAGATATCAGGTGTAAAACCAAATTTTAAAATTGAATATGATTTAATTTTAGAAAATAATAAAACTTTAAAAGGAAGCTACAATGGTGAGTTTAGCAGCTATATAGATTAACTTTTAAATCTTCCAATTGATTAAAGTCGTCTGATAATCATTAGACGACTTTTTTATTAATTAGAAAATCTTTAAATTCGTACCCAACCAAAAAATTAAACCCTTGCAAGACTTACAGCATTTGAGATTAATTTCTTCAGGAGTACTCGCTAAATTCCGTTCTGCAATGGTGGCTAAAATTGTGTTCGCACAATATTCTGCCTAATACCTTTTCTGATAACATTCGTTATCAACACCTTACAACCTTTTTTCTTTTAAATCGTTAATCATTTGTAAACCGATTTATTATGCCATTTTATTATCATTTGGGAGTAATTCCTCCTAAAAGACATACTCAATTTCGTAAACCTGATGGCAGCTTGTATGCCGAAGAACTGGTTTCTACTGAAGGATTTTCTAGCAATTACTCTCTGGTTTACCATTGCCACCCCCCTACTATTGTGAAGGAGTTGGGTGAAGCCTATAACGTAGAACCGAAAATTGCCAGAGCAAAACATCTCAAACATACCAGCTTAATGGGTTTTAAAATTAAGCCTGAAGATGATTTTCTAAAAAGCAGAAAACCTGTTTTGGTGAATAGCGATTTGCATATTTCCTTGGCTGCGCCGAGGAAATCTATGACCGATTATTTCTATAAAAACACCATGGCCGATGAAATGATTTTCATCCACGAAGGCTCTGGCATTTTAAAAACGGGTTATGGAAACATCAAATTCGAATATGGAGATTACCTGATTGTACCTCGCGGGGTGATTTATCAAATCCATTTCAACGATGAGAAAAACAGACTTTTTATTGTAGAAAGCTTTAGCCCGATTAAAGCACCTAGGCGTTATAGGAATGAAAACGGACAATTGTTAGAGCATTCTCCTTATTGTGAAAGAGATATTAAAACACCAGAACAATTGGAAACCCATGATGAAAAAGGAGATTTTAAAATTCTGATCAAAAAACAAGGATTAATTTATCCTTACGTTTATGGCACTCATCCTTTTGATTTTGTAGGTTGGGATGGCTTCCATTATCCATGGGGATTTTCTATCCATAACTTCGAACCGATTACTGGCAGATTACACCAGCCGCCTCCGGTACATCAAACATTTGAAGCGCATAACTTTGTAGTTTGCTCTTTTGTCCCTCGTAAATACGATTATCATCCGCTTTCTATTCCAGCACCTTATAACCATTCTAATGTAGATTCAGATGAGGTACTCTATTATGTAGATGGAGATTTCATGAGTAGAAAGTCGGTAGAAAAAGGTCAGATTACTTTACATCCAGGTGGTATTCCTCATGGCCCACATCCGGGTACGGTAGAAAAATCTATAGGCAAAGAAAGTACAGAAGAACTAGCGGTGATGATTGACCCATTTAGACCATTAATGCTTACAGAAGATGCTTTAGAAATTGAAGACCCTGATTATTATAAGAGTTGGATGTCTTAAAGCGTAATGAGATTTGAGTATTGGGTATTGAGAATTAAGATAATCGACTTTAATTAACCATATAGTCTGCTGACCTCTGACTTCGGTCATCTGACTATTAAAAAATAAAAGACATGACACAAATATTAGAACATACAGAAACATCAAAACAAACTGATTTTTTACCTATAAACGGGACAGATTACGTTGAATTTTATGTGGGTAATGCCAAGCAAGCCGCACATTTTTATAAAACGGCTTTTGGTTTCCAAACTATCGCTTATGCCGGACCAGAAACTGGCGTTAAAGAAACCGCTTCTTATGTGTTACAGCAAGGAAAAATTAGGTTTGTTTTAACTTCGGCATTACATTCTAATCACCCAGTAGCTATCCATGTGTTAAAGCATGGTGACGGTGTAAAAGTATTGGCACTTTGGGTGGATGATGCTTATCAGGCTTATGAAGAGACCGTAAAAAGAGGTGCTCGTCCGTTTTTAAAACCGGAAACCATTAAAGATGAAAATGGTGAAATCCGTAGAAGCGGAATTTATACTTATGGGGAGACGGTGCATTTATTTATCGAGCGCAAAAATTACAAAGGCATTTTCTTACCAGGATTTGAGCCTTATCACTCAGATTATCAGCCTAAAGAAGTAGGATTGTTACATGTGGACCATTGCGTTGGAAATGTGGGCTGGCACCAAATGAATAAATGGGTAAATTTTTATGAAGAAACCATGGGCTTTAAAAACATCCTTACTTTTGATGATAAAGCCATTTCTACAGAATATTCTGCGTTGATGAGCAAGGTGATGAGTAATGGAAACGGTTACGTGAAATTCCCAATTAATGAACCCGCAGAGGGAAAGAAGAAATCACAGATTGAAGAATACTTAGAGTTTTATGAAGGCGAAGGTGTACAACATGTGGCCGTCGCAACCCATGATATCATCAAAACGGTGAGAGAACTGAAAGCCCGAGGGATTGAGTTTTTGAATACACCAGATACCTATTATGATGATTTGATAGAACGTGTAGGTAAAATTGATGAGGATATTGCTCCTTTAAAAGAATTGAAGATTTTGGTAGATAGAGATGAAGAAGGCTATTTATTACAAATCTTTACCAAACCTTTGCAAGATCGTCCAACGGTTTTCTTTGAGATTATCCAAAGAAAAGGAGCGCAATCATTTGGTGCCGGAAACTTCAAAGCACTATTTGAAGCGATTGAAAGAGAACAAGAACTAAGAGGTAACCTCTAAGATAAACAAAATGGTTTTTTTAAAATCTTTGTAGCAGATGATGAACATTCATCGTATAGTTTAAAGATTACCTTTTAGTTTTTCTATTAAATATTTAAGGCTTCAGTTTTTTCCCTCCACTGAAGCCTTATTTTTTTGCCAAAAATCTATCTTTGCCGCATGGATTTAGACTTTATCAGCGTTCAATTATCTAATGTAGCACAGCTCCAAAAAATTAGTATTCAGACTTTTACAGAAGCATTTGCTAAAGACAATACCGAAGAAAACTTGAAACATTACCTTGATAGTGCATTTTCTATTACCGAGCTCCAACATCAGATTCAAAACCCTAATTCATTCTTTTATTTTTTGAGGGTAGAAGAAGAAGTTATCGGATACTTCAAAGTGAATATCGGCGAAAGCCAAACAGAACTAAAAACAGCTAATAGCATGGAATTAGAACGGATTTACATATTGAAGCAGTACCAGAGCCAAGGTTTTGGTAAAACAGTTCTAGAAAAAGTGGTGGACCTAGCTAAAATTTTAGATAAGCAATGGATATGGTTGGGCGTTTGGGAACATAATCTAAAAGCTATTCAATTTTACCAACGCTTTGGTTTCCATAAGTTTGATGAGCATATTTATCCTATTGGTGTTGACCCACAAATAGATTGGATGATGAAGTTAGTGATCGCTTAAATTATTTCTTTTTTTCGTCCTTAAAAGCTTTTTGTCTTCCGCAACTTGTGGTTTTGTTTGCGCTGTGTAAACTCCTTAAAATTAATATTGATGTAGGCTAGTTATATTTAATTTTGCGACTTATTTCAATAGAAAAGCACCGTAAATAATGTTATCTGTAATGGAATTACCTAAGAATGAGAACTTATTCTTACATTTTATTTGATTCTACCTTTTTATGAAAATACTACAAAATAAATTTAAAATACTTTTAATTTCTTATATTTTTTTAAGTTTTAATAGTTATGCACAAAAAACTATCATTAAAGGAATCATAAAGGATGCACAAACCAAAGAAGCCGTTCCTTTTGTATCGGTATTTTTTGATGGCACACAGCTAGGAACTGTATCAGACATTAATGGTGCTTACACCTTACAAACTAGTGCAAATTACACCAAACTTAAGTTCAATTTTGTAGGTTACAATGTTTTATATAAAACCATTGAGCCTGGGAAAACACAAGAAATCAATGTTTTCTTAGAGCCAAGCAAACAGCAATTGAAAGAAGTAACCGTATCTTCTAAAAGAAAAAGAGATGGCTACAGAAATAAGGATAACCCTGCGGTAGAATTGATTAGAAATGTGATTGCACACCGAGATGAGAATAAACTTGGCGCAACAGCAACTACTTCTTATCAAGAATATGAAAAAATCACTTTTTCGATAAGTAATTTCTCTGATGATTTTAAGAAGAAAAACTTCTTTAAAGATTACCAGTTCATGTTTCAACAGCAAGATTCTAATCAATTAGGTGGTAAAAACATTCTTCCAATTTATATATCAGAACAAATTTCTGATCATTATTTGAAGAAAAATCCTGAGGAAAATAAAACCATTATTGTGGCTCAAAAGAATGTAGATTTTAGTAAATATGTGGATAATAATGGTGTAAAAGCTGGTTTAAACAGGATGTATCAACAGATTGATATCTATCAGAACAATATTAATGTGATGACTAGCCAATTTTTAAGTCCGATTGCCAATGCAGCTCCAACTTTTTATCGCTATTACATCACTGATACACTAAAAAATGAATCCCCCCAGTTAATTGCTCTAAATTTTGAGGCAAGAAACCCTAATGATTTACTTTTTGATGGTACTTTGTATGTCACCTTAGACGGGAGATATGCTATAAAAAAAGCACAATTAGCGTTAGGAAAACATGTCAATATCAATTTTGTACGATCATTAAATATCGATTTAACTTTTGAAAAAGATAGTGCACATCATTATTACCTCACGAAGAGTAAATTAGATGCTAATTTTGGTGTTTTTAAAGGAAAGGGCATAGGATTAACAGGGCAAAGAGTGGTATCTTTTAAAGACTACAAATTCAATCAAGCTATTCCAGATAGTATTTTCACCGGACTTAAAACAGAAACCTTAGCTGATGCCACTCAAAAAAGTAATGATTTTTGGGCACAAAACCGCTTAGATAGTTTAAAAAAAGGACAAGCCGAGATTTATCATAATGTGGATACGCTGCAAACCATTCCATCCTTTAGGCGAAAAGCCGAAATAGCTAGCGTGATTGCTACAGGATACAAATCTTACAAGTATTTTGAAATTGGCCCGATAGAAAATTTTAATAGTTTTAACAATGTAGAAGGCTACCGCCTCCGTTTCGGAGGAAGAACCACTCCTAATTTTAATAAAAAACTTTATTTTGAAAATTATACCGCATACGGCTTTAAGGATGACCAATGGAAATATTACTTTAGCGGAGCATATTCTTTAAATCATCAATCGATTTATAAATTTCCTCAAAAATACATCAAAGCAAGCTTTTTACGAGACACCAAAATTCCAGGTTTAGATCTACTCTTTCATCAGGAAAACAGTTTTTTCCTATCTTTTAGAAGAGGTGTTAATGATATGTTGCTGTACAATGATATTTATAAAATTGAATATAATGATGAGTTTGAAAACCACATTTCTTATAATTTAAGTTTTAGAAAGTGGACACAAAACCCTGATGGAGGTTTAGTTTACCAAAACTATGAGAACAATGTGTTAAAAAACATCAACCAGCTAAGCACTAGTGAGTTAGATTTAAAATTTAGATACGCCCCGCATGAAAGATTTTATCAAGGTAAAACAGAGAGAGTAGCTTTTTTTAGCCCCTATCCGGTTTATTCTTTTAATTATCTACAAGGTATCTCAGGCATATTTAACGGTCAATATAACTATCAAAAATTCAATTTATCCATCGATAAAGCTTTCCAACTGTCTCAATTAGGATTTACCTATGTCACCTTAGATGGTGGATACATTAACGGTAAAGCGCCATTTCCTTTGCTAACTATCCATCAAGGAAATCAAACCTATGCCTATCTCTACAATTCTTATAATCTGATGAATTTTATGGAATTTGTGAGTGACCATTACGCCAGTTTAAAGATTGATCATAACTTTAATGGCTTTTTCTTAAATAAGATTCCACTGATCAAAGCTTTAAAATTGAGAGAGTTGGTATCATTTAAAGCCATTTATGGAGGGCTAAGAGATGAAAATAATCCTAATTTGCATCCTAACCTTATTCAGTTCCCGAAATATGAAAGTGGATTATCAAGAACCTATACCTTAAACAAAGGTCCTTATTTAGAAGGCAGTATCGGTCTTGGTAATATTTTAAAGGTGATTAGAGTAGATGTTGTGAAGAGGTTTACCTACCTCAATAACCCAGAGGTGTCTAACTTAGGGATTCGATTATCCATTAATGGAGATTTCTAATTAGAAATTATTAGAACCGGGCTGTAACAATAATCTTAGGGTGTTTATTGGTAGTTTTAATGGGAAATTAGTACATTTAATCCATTAACTATAAAAAAAATGAAATCACACCTTAAACCCATTCTTTTTATTGCTGCCATCACCAGCATGATTAGTATTGCAGCCACATTGCCACCACAACAGCAAGAACAACCTTACAAAGCAAAAAACCTCAAGGTTTTACCTAAGGATATTAGTCATGATGATTTAGAAAAAGTGATGCATGGTTTTAACGATGCTTTAGGCGTAAAATGTAATCATTGCCATGCTTCAGACAAAAACAATCCAAAAAAATTGAATTTTGCTAGTGATGAAAAAGAGTATAAAAATGCTGCTCGTTATATGATGAAGATGACCGCAAAAATCAACGCAAAATATTTTAAGGAGCATGAAGGCGATGATGATATGCCGGCTATACAGTGCATGACTTGCCACAGAGGACATGAAAAGCCAGAGTTTCAGATGCCAGAGCATCGTCAAGAGCATTAATCAAAAAAATTCTAATGTTGAACATTTTTAGATTCCCAAAAGTGCTGCTTTTGGGATTTTTTGTTTTTCAATTTACCTCAAGCTTTGCTCAGGATAAAAGCTATCGGCAGCAGCTTAAAGATTTCAGAACTGATTATATCCAGCATCATGAGGTAGTAATAGGAGATAGCATCAAATATTTACGTTTCTATCCTATTCGTAAATCTTTTGAGGTAAAAGCCACTTTTACACCATTAGTACAGCCAGAAGATTATAAAATTCCAACCTCCTCTGGCAGAGCCAAAGCAGCGTTAAAAATTGGTTACTTATCATTTAAGCTAAAAGGAAAAACGTTAAAATTAGGTGTTTATCAATTAAAATCATTGATGAAAACAGAAAAATACCATGACTATGTTTTCACTCCTTTTACAGACCAAAACAGTGGCATTGCCACTTATGGCGGAGGAAGATATTTAGATTTTACTTTAGACGAAATCCAAAAGCCATATTTTAAGATTGATTTTAACAAAGCTTATAACCCAAGTTGCATCTATGCCAGCGGTTTTAGTTGCCCTATTCCGCCAGAAGAGAACGATTTACCCATAAAAATTAAAGCCGGCGAGAAAATTTATGCGCTTTATGCAAAAAATCATCAGGATTAATCCTAAAATTCATTTTCATTAAACATTCAAAATTTTATCTTTGGCTAAACTAATCTAAAATTACTTTGAAAAAACGAATAGCCATTTTTGCATCAGGATCGGGTTCAAATGCTCAGAAAATTATGGAGCATTTTAAACGAAGCAATGATGCCGAAGTTGCTTTAATTTTAACCAACAATCCAGACGCTTATGTGCTTCAAAGAGCAGATAACTTTGAGGTTCCTTCTCATATTTTCGATAGAAAAGAATTCTACGAGACCGACAAAATTGTTCAACTACTTAAAAATTTGAACATAGATTTAGTAGTGCTTGCGGGTTTCTTGTGGTTAGTTCCTCAACCACTTTTAAAAGCCTTCCCAAATAAAATCATCAATATTCATCCCTCGCTTTTACCCAAATACGGTGGAAAAGGAATGTATGGCGAGAAGGTACATCAAGCGGTTTTAGCAGATGGAGAGCAAGAATCAGGCATCACCATCCATTTTGTAAATGAAGCTTTTGATGAAGGCGAAATCATCCATCAATCTAAATTTAAAATTGAAAAAGGGGATGATTTAGAAATGATCAAATTCAAAGTTCAACAGCTAGAACATCAGCACTTCCCCAAAGTGATTGAGGCTTTGTTGAAAAAGATGAAAAGTCTATAAATTTAATAGGTCGAATCTTTTAAGGCTTATCTAAAAAACCTATCTTTGCGGCTCAAATAAAAAATCTTCATGAGCCATCCAGTAAAAATCAAAAACGCCTTAATTTCTGTATTTTATAAAGACCATTTAGAACCCATCATTCATCAATTAAACAAATTGGGAGTAAATATTTACTCTACTGGTGGAACTGAAAAGTTTATCAAAGATTTAGGTGTGGATGTGATTCCAGTAGAAGATTTAACCTCTTATCCTTCCATTTTGGGCGGACGTGTAAAAACCCTTCATCCAAAAGTTTTTGGCGGGATTTTAACCAGAAGAGATCACCGTGGCGATCAAGAGCAAATTGCACAATACGAAATCCCTGAAATTGATTTAGTGATTGTAGATTTATATCCTTTCGAAGAAACTGTAGCTAAAGCCCTCTCCTTTGGAGAAGGTTTGGGTGAGGCTGACATTATCGAAAAAATTGATATTGGTGGAATTTCTTTGATTAGAGCTGCCGCAAAAAACCATAAAGATGTAGTGATCATCGCCTCAAAAGATGATTATGGAACCTTAAATACCTTATTAGAAACCCAAAACGGAGAAACTACGCTTGAGCAACGTAAAGCATTTGCTCGTAACGCTTTCAATATTTCTTCACATTACGATACCGCCATTTTCAATTGGTTTAACCAAGGCGATGATGCCTTAACCGTTTTCAAACAAAGTGAGCAAAAAGCTGTCGTTTTACGCTACGGAGAAAATCCTCATCAAAAAGGTTATTTCTATGGCGATTTAGATGCGATGTTTGAGAAGTTGAACGGGAAAGAATTGTCCTACAATAACCTAGTAGATGTAGATGCTGCTGTTGCTTTAATTGATGAATTTACCGAGCCTACTTTCGCCATCTTAAAACATACCAACGCTTGTGGCGTGGCTAGTCGCCCGCAATTATTGGATGCTTGGAAAGATGCTTTAGCTTGCGATCCAGTTTCTGCCTTTGGTGGCGTATTAATTTGTAACGGAGAAGTAGATGAAGCTACTGCAACAGAAATCAATAAATTATTTTTTGAAGTTTTAATTGCGCCTTCTTACACAGCAGCAGCCGAAAAAGTCATCACTTCTAAGAAAAACAGAATCATCCTGAAAAGAAAAGATGTAAAATTACCTTCAAAGCTTTTTAAAACATTATTAAATGGCGTAATTGAGCAGGATAAAGATCAAACGGTAGAAGGACCTGAACAAATGACCACCGTTACCGTAAAAGCTCCAACAGCACAAGAATTGAAAGACCTATATTTTGCTAACAAAGTAGTGAAGCACACCAAATCAAACACTATTGTTTTTGCGAAAGACAATACTTTAATTGCCAGTGGCGTTGGACAAACTTCTAGAGTGGACTCGCTAAAGCAAGCAGTTATCAAAGCAGAAAGTTTTGGTTTTTCTTTAAAAGGAGCGGTTATGGCATCTGATGCTTTTTTCCCTTTCCCAGATTGTGTTGAACTTGCTGCCATAGCAGGAGTTACCGCTGTTTTACAACCTGGCGGCTCAATAAAAGATCAAGATTCTATTGATATGGCCAATGAAAAAGACATAGCGATGGTAACAACAGGAATTCGTCACTTTAAACATTAATATTTAGGCTAAAAGCAATAAAATATATTGTGTTTATTGTTCAAAAGAACATATTTTTACATAAATTAATAAGCTAAATAAAACATTTTAAATAGCTCATAAAACCTCAAAAACACATCAATGGGTTTATTCAACTGGTTTACACAAGAAATTGCCATAGATTTAGGTACCGCAAATACCCTCATCATACATAATGATAAAGTAGTAGTAGATGAACCGTCTATTGTTGCTTTTGATAGAACGACCAATAAAGTAATTGCAATTGGTAGGCAAGCCATGCAAATGGAAGGTAAAACCCACGAAAACATCAAAACCGTTCGTCCGCTAAAAGATGGAGTAATTGCCGATTTTAACGCTGCAGAACACATGATTCGTGGAATGATTAAAATGATTAACGGTGGTAAAGGCTGGTTTTTTCCTTCTTTACGTATGGTCATCTGTATTCCTTCCGGGATTACCGAAGTAGAAAAAAGAGCCGTTCGAGATTCTGCAGAAATTGCCGGAGCCAAAGAAGTATATTTAATTCACGAGCCTATGGCAGCAGCCGTTGGTATCGGGATTGATGTGGAAGAACCGATGGGAAATATGATTATCGATATCGGTGGTGGAACCACAGAAATTGCGGTGATTGCCTTATCAGGAATTGTTTGCGACCAATCCATCCGTGTAGCGGGAGATAATTTCGATTCAGACATCGTCAACTACATCCGTCGCCAACACAACATCATGATTGGCGAACGTACCGCAGAAAGAATTAAAATTGAAGTAGGCTCTGCCCTACCCGAGTTACAAGATGCTCCAGCGGATTTCGCTGTTCAAGGTCGTGATTTAATGACAGGTGTGCCTAAGCAAATCACCGTTTCTTACACAGAAATTGCACATTGTTTAGATAAATCCATCTCTAAAATTGAAGAAGCGATTCTAAAAGCACTAGAGATTACGCCGCCCGAGCTTTCTGCCGATATTTACCAAACTGGTATTTATTTAACCGGAGGTGGAGCGCTTTTACGTGGTTTAGATAAGCGTATCAGCTCTAAAACCAAATTGCCTGTTCACGTTGCTGATGATCCTTTGAGAGCTGTTGTCCGTGGAACTGGAATCTCCCTAAAAAATATCGCCAACTTTAAGTTTTTGATGCAGTAGGTTCAGTAGTGAGAAGTGAGATTTGAGAAGTGAGAGATTAGATTAAAGAGCAAGGAATAAAGATTAAGAAAGCAAGATTGGAAACGGTCTTGCTTTTTTGTTTTTATGTTTTAGAAAAGCATGGTTAGGTTTTTCATCTGTTATAACAGTCCTGCTGTCCGGTAAATCGTTTAATGTCCTAACCAATTTAAGAATATAACTTCTATCAGATTTGTCTCATACTAATTTGCAATAATTAAAATAAAACCTAATTTGTGTACGAAAGAATTAATATCTGTATGGAAGACAAAAAAATAAAAATTTGGAATCGAATTGAATTTAATGAAAATTGGTCGAAGACTGATACTTCAAAATTTGATGATTTAGCGCCGAGTTGGTACAAAAAAAGAAAAGAATTCGAATCAGGTGAGTCTGGTTATAAAGAATTTCTTGATAGATTAAAGCGTCAACATGCCATAGAGACTGGAATTGTTGAGAAACTATACGATTTGTCGGAAGGTATAACTCAAACTTTGATAAAAGATGGATTTGTTGAATCTTATATAAGCCACAATGACACAAATATTCCTCCGAAAAAACTAATGCAATATTTACATGATCATTTTGAGGCTATGGATTTCATTTTTGATCTTGTTAAATCAGACAGACCTCTTACAAAAGGGTTTATCAAAGAACTTCATCATTTAGTTACTCAGCATCAGGACTATACTGAAGCTATAAATACGTTAGGTGAGATTGTCCAAGTTAAATTATTAAAAGGAGAGTTTAAAGAGCATGAAAATAATCCTAGAAGAGAAGATGGACAAATTTTTATTTATTGCCCTCCAATTCATGTAGAAAGTGAAATGGATAAACTAATAAGTATTTATGAAGAAAAGAGTTCGAAGGAATTTAATCCAATAATTTTATCGGCTTGGGTTCATCATGCTTTTACACAAATACATCCATTTCAAGATGGTAATGGAAGAATTGCAAGACTTTTGGCGAGCTTAATTCTGATTAAAAACGGTTTATTACCATTTACAGTGAGGAGGAATGACAAAGCGAAATATATTGAGGCTTTAGAATATGCAGATATAAAAGATCCGCAATATTTAGTAACTTTCTTTTCAGAAGAGCAAAAAAGAAGTATTGAAAACGCATTAAATTTTAAATCTGAGCAGATTAAGTTTAACAGTCTATCTGATTTAGCGGGTTTACTCAATGACAAAATTGAAACAGTAACATCAGAAAAAAAGAAAAAAAGAGAAGAAGTACTTGGAAAAAATAGAGATACAATATTTGACTATATATACAGCATACTTGGAAATATACAAAATGAATTAGGTCAGTTGATCCCAAGAGAAAAAGCAGAAACATGGGTTTCAAGTACTAAACCTGATCAAGAAAAATACTTTTGGCATACTCATCAAATCACTGAGTACGCCACAACACACAACTACTTCTTTAACAGAGCATTACCAAGAGGATGGTTTGCCGTACATTTTAAATTACCTGATGATAGCAAATATAATCTGATTATAACAGTTCATCATTATGGTTATGAAGATGATGTTATTGCCGTAGGTTCCTTTATGGAATTTTCAGAAACAATAAACGATGTAGAAGATAAAAAGTTAATTCCAATAAACATAGAACCTTTTACGATTTCACTTGAAAAACTTGGAGAAAAAACAAAAGATAATCTTGATTCCTACATCTATGACGTATTAAAGGTTGGTTTAACAATACTTATTAACGAAATAAATTAACTCAACCTTTTACCCTAATTCGTATAGTTTTAACAGGCTTGCAAAAGAAATGGATTAACTTAAACTTTCTGGAAAACATAAAATTAAAGCGTATTATCTTCTCGGTTTGTGTCCTCACAGAACGAAATTGGTTTAAATAAAATGGTCTGTGTCTTCACAGACCATAGATGAAATCATCGGCGCAAGCCAAAAAACTATTCAATTTACAGTTAACAAATTTTTGAAATTATCCTAGTTAATTAAGATATTGCTAAGGTTAATCACTTTATCAGTAATTTATTGAAAAATTGTTTCTAGATAAGATTAAACTGAAATAGCTCCTCAAAAAATAAACAAAAGCATGAAATCTAAATTCCGCATCGCTCTAATTGTTGCTTTTCTTTTAGCAACATTTTCTCAAACTACTTTAGCTCAGAAATTTATAAAACTTGATGCGCAATTAAAGGCCAATAGTAAACCTATGCCTGCCAAACGCAAAGGATTTACAGATGTAGGCAGGTATCAATTTGGCAATTATCAAGTCATTTCAGGTAAATCTGGATGGACAAAAACCACTACCAAATCGCCATTATTTCAAGATAATACTACCACCAATTCTTCCACTAAAAAGTCGTTCGTTTTTGTAGATCATCAAGCTGATACCGCTAACGCAAATATTCAGATCAGAGAAAACATCAAAAGCTATAACAATGAATTATTCGCTCGTACATTCCTCAACTGGAACCGAGACGAACTACTTGAAGGAAAAGGAATTTTTGAAACAGATTTCAAATTTTCTACTAATACCTCAGCCTGGAAATTGGCGGTAATTTATCCTTTAGCTTTAGAAAAGGATGGACGTCTTTACGCAGACTATAAAACCCCATTTAAAGGCATACTCACTAATAATAAAACCTATATTGAGATTAGAGAGGTTACCCAAAATGAAGAAGGAAAAAAGTCTTTTCTTAGTCCGGTTTTAGGCTATGAATTTTGGTTAGATTCAGAATCATTAGCCGCTGTACAGGTAGTTCCAATGAGTAAAATGAATGTTTGGATTAAAGAGGATTTAGACCCCAAATTAAAGTTCATTTTAGCGAGTGGTGCAGCCGCGTTACTGATCAAAACACAATAAAAAGTTTCCCCAATCCGAAGTCTTCTACACGGTTTGATTTCGGATTAGGAAATATATCCACTTCAAAATAATTACCTTCCTTAAAGCGCTATCAAAAAATAAAATCTTCCCTACCCTTGTTTGATTGAATTATTTTAATTTACTTTGAATTTCAAAGTTCTTTTAAAATGGAAGAAAAAGATATTTATTCTGAGCTGAGTTCCATCAGAAACCTGATGGAACGTTCTAGCAAATTCATCTCTTTGAGTGGATTATCTGGCGTAATGGCCGGCGTTTATGCTCTTATTGGCGCATTTATTACTTATCAAATTGTTTATCCAACACATGCAGGCTTTCAGAACAGGCTATTTTATGTTACCGATCATGAAGTGATTTTCCCATTGTTTGCCATTGCTGTAGCAGTTTTATTCTTATCCATTTTAACTGGAATTTGGTTAAGCATCCGCCAAGCCAAGAAAAAAGAAGAAAAATTTTGGAATCCAGTAAGCAAAAGATTACTTACCAATTTAGCCATTCCACTTTTTACAGGAGGTATTTTTATCCTAATACAAATTCTGCATCAAAATTATGGCATTGTAGCTTCGGCTTGTTTAATATTTTATGGCTTATCTCTTATTGCTGGCAGTCATTATACTTTCTCGGATGTAAAATGGTTAGGTTTCTGCGAGCTGATCTTAGGTTTAGCTGCCGCACTTTTACCTGGTTATGGACTTTTATTTTGGGCTTTAGGGTTTGGAGTTTTGCACATCATTTATGGTGCAATCATGCATTTTAAATATAAGCAGTGAAGATATTTGATCAATTTGATAAAGCGTTTGAAAACCGATTACGCCTACAAATTATGAGCGTATTGGTGGCTAATGATGATTATGATTTTAACGCTTTAAAAGATCTATTGGGCGTTACAGATGGTAATCTGGCATCGCATTTAAAGGCATTAGAAAAAGAAGCCTATATCACTATTAACAAAAGTTTTATTGGTAAAAAACCCAATACAAAATACGCTGCATCTGCTTTAGGGAGACAAGCCTTTAAAAGGCATTTAGAAGTTTTAGAAAATTTAATTAAACAACAAAAATAACTTTCATCAACATGAACAAAAGATTAATTATTATGCTGTGTACAATCATCGCTTTATTGTGCATCCCATTGGTAGCCATGCAATTTACCCATGAAGTCAACTGGTCTATCTCAGATTTTATCATTATGGGAATTTTACTTAGTGGCACAGCTCTCCTTTGTGAATTGATTTTAAGAATCGTAAAGAAAACTAAGCATCGTATCATCTTGTGTGGATCGGTATTATTAAGTTTTCTCCTCATTTGGGCAGAACTTGCGGTTGGTATTTTCAACTCTCCTATCGCTGGAAATTAATTCATATATTTTTTAACCTTTTACTTTGAAATTCAAAGTACTTTTAAAAATCAAAAATGAAAGTAGAATTCGACTCAAATAATCACTGGTTTGGAGAATCAGTTATATTAAAAGTGTTATTAATCGGCTTCCTTACGCTAATATTATTTATCCCCAATTTTTGGATACAGAACCTCATCTCCGAAAGACAAAATCGGCAAACAGAAATTGAAAAAGACATCGCCAATGAATGGTCTGGAAAGCAATTAATTCAAGGTCCGGTTTTAGTCATTCCTTATCGTAAAACCGTTTTAGAAAAATCTGAAGATAATGACAAAACGCCTATTGCTAGAGAAGCGCAAATTGGCATCCATATTCTTCCAGAAAGTTTAAATATCAAGGCTCATGTAAAGCCAACAAAATTGCATCGTGGCATTTTTGAAAGCGTAGTTTATCAATCTAAGATTGATGTTAGCGGAAGTTTTAGTGCTTTAGACCTTAAAAAATCAGGGATAAATCCACAACGTTTAAACTGGAATAAAGTCAAGATTGTGATTGGAATCAGTGATTTAAAAGGACTTAAAAACAACCCGCAAATTAAGCTGGCTGATAGTATTTTTGAAGTAGAACCTGATTTTAATTCTGAAGATTTATTTGATAATAATTTGGTGGCTACCGCCGATTTAAGTTCGATTAAATCCACCAAACTCAATTTTAGTTTCTCTTTAGATTTAAAAGGAAGCGATGCATTAAAATTCTTACACTTAGGAAAATCTACCCGAGTTCATGTAGCAGGAAATTGGCCAGACCCAAGTTTTATCGGACGTTATTTACCTGACGAAAGAGCTTTTAAAAACAATCAATTTAGTGCAGAATGGCTGCTTTCCTACTATAATCGACCTTATCCGCAGCAATGGGAAGGCGATAAAATCATCACTCCAAAAAAAGATAAAAATAATCCCGATTTATCTTCAGAAAAAGCGGATGACAATACCTTTGGTGTAAAATTTTTAGTGCCCGTTAACCAATACCAAAAAACGATGAGAACAGCGAAATACGCTATTCTGATTATCATGCTTACTTTTATTTCTTTGTTTTTTATGGAGTTTTTGCAAAAAAGGAAAATCCAATTATTACAATATATTCTGATTAGTGCAGCCATGATTGTTTATTATACCTTACTTTTATCTTTTAGCGAGCGAGTTGGTTTCAATGCTGCTTATTTGATTGCTTCTGTAAGCACCATTTTATTGATAGGAAGCTTCATTAAAGCATCATTAAAAAGCATTAAGCCTGCATTAATTTTCGCCGCCATTCTATCCATATTTTATGGTTTCATCTTCGTGATTATTCAATTACAAGATTTAGCGCTGTTATCTGGAAGTATTGCCTTATTTGTGGTGGTTGCTGTTTTAATGTACTTATCAGCCAAAATAGACTGGAGTAAAAAATCTTCATAAATTTAATCGGGAGTGATGAAAATTCACTCCCTTAAAATCATCATCATGAAAATTTTATTCAGATTTAATTTGAAGTATTTTATCCTTTCTATGCTGTTGTTGATTACGGAAATCATGATTGCTTTGTATGCTCATGATGATATCATCAGACCCTATTTTGGAGATTATTTAGTGGTAATTTTAATGTATTGTTTTATGAAAAGCTTTTGCTCATTATCAGTTCTAAAAACCTCCATTTTTGTTCTCATACTTTCTTATTTGATAGAAACCATGCAGTATTTCAATTGGGTTCATCTACTCCATTTAGATGATTCTACTCTAGCTAGAATTTTAGTGGGTAATTATTTTGCATGGATGGATTTGTTGATGTACACTTTAAGAGTCCTAACCGTTCTATTATTAGAAAAACTTATTCAAAAAAAGAAAACCGTTTCATTTTCTTAAATCATTGATTTTAATGCCTGATTTTGTAAAAAAAGACTCAATTGTGAGAGAAATTTGGGGAAATGGAGATACCATTTTATTCATTTTCGCCGGAGCCTCCGCTGAATTTGCTCTGAATAAAGCGGTAGATTGGTTGTATTTTACCGGAAAGTTACCTGCCGACCCCATGGGACGTTTATTTTCTACAGTAGCCTACGCCCGTCAAATTGTCTTTTCCTCCCAAGAAGATGCTTTTAAAGCCATTAATCAGATTACAGCTATTCATGCAGGAGTTGAACAAAAAAGAGGAACAAAAATCCCAGATTGGGCTTATCGTGATGTTTTATTTATGCTCATTGCTTATTCTATCAGCTCATTTGAGGTTTTAGAACGAAAATTATCTGCCCATGAAAAAGAAGAAGTTTTTTCAGTTTTCAATGCTTTGGGGCAACGGATGCACATTCCAGATTTAGCTACTAACTATCAACAGTGGTTGGTACAGAGAGAAAATCATCTTCAAAATGATTTGTTAGCGAGTAATTTTACTGCAGATTTATTTCTACAATATCACAAGCATTTAGGTTTTATTCGATTTCAATTGCTCTTGCAAGCACAACATTTAGTTTGCCCTGAGCGAGTAAAAAACCTGCTTAAATTCAAATCGATCATCTGGCTAAAACCAATTTTATTTGTTTATAAAATGGCTCGATTAATTAGAATCCACAGGCCATTTAAAAATGCCATATTACCAGGCAATTATCGAAATCAAATTAAAGATTTAGATGTTCAGAGTGGCTAAAATGAAATATAAAAGCTTTAATTTAACCAAATTGATATATTTAACCAGAATATTTTTTAAGAAATGAACTTTAGAACATTAGGAAAAACCAATTTAAGAATCTCTGAAATTAGCTTAGGAACTTGGCAAGTAGGCGGGAAATGGGGTTCTAATTTTAGTCATCAAAATGCAGAAAACATTTTAAACAAAGCCATAGATGGCGGAATCAATTTTATTGATACGGCGGATGTGTATGGCGATGGAGAGAGCGAGAAAGCGGTAGGCAAAGTCATTAAATCTCGTTCCGAAAAAGTTTATGTAGCTACCAAATGCGGCAGAAAATTAAGTCCTCATGTGAATGAAAGCTACACTGTTACAGCATTAAGGAAATGCGTGGAAGACAGCTTGAAAAATATGGATTTAGAAACCATAGATCTGATTCAACTTCACTGCCCACCAACTGAAGTTTATTATCGTCCAGAAATTTTTGAATTGTTTGGTCAGTTAAAACAAGAAGGAAAAATTCAAAATCTAGGTGTAAGTATTGAGAAAGTAGAGGAAGGCATCAAAGCGATGGAATACCCTAATGTTTGCGCTATCCAACTAATTTATAACATTTTCAGACAAAGACCACAGGAACTGTTATTTCCATTAGCTCAAAAAAATAATATAGGCTTAATTGCCCGTGTACCTTTAGCGAGCGGATTATTAACTGGCAAGTTTTCTAAAGAAACTACTTTTGATAAAGACGACCATCGTTTTTTTAACAGAAATGGAGAAGCTTTTGATAAAGGAGAAACTTTCTCTGGAATAAATTATGATAAGGGTTTACAAGCCGTTGACGAGCTTAAAAAGCTATTTCCGAATACTTCTCTAGCTTTAATTGCCCTAAAATGGATTTTGCAGGCTCCAGAAATTAGCTGTGTCATTCCAGGTGCTTCAAATATTGCTCAATTAGAAAGTAACTTACAAGTTGAACAGCTAAGTGATTTAAAGGAGGAGGAAATGCGTTCTATCAAAGAAATTTACGATTACAACATCAAAAAAGAAGTACATCAAAGATGGTAGTTTAATTTTTCTTATTCTTCTCCTCAATCCATTTAGAAAGATATTTACTGCTTTGCAAGGTGTGATGTTGCAGCATTGCACCTAAAAAGTTAGTTTTTCTGTGTTCTGATAAGTTTTTATTGAGATATAAAATGGTTTCAATAAGCTTTTCGCCCCAAACCTGTTCATTAAAATTTTGATTAATAATTTGAAAACCAATTTGTTGAAACTTACTCCAAACAGACTCATGAGTATATAGTTTTACCGCATCGTCTGCAAAATCTTTAGGTTGGTTAGCAACAAAACCACTCCAAGGCCAACCGTCATGCATTCCTTCGGCAGCAATAGCTGTGGATACATTGGGCGTTCCAAATCTCATGGCATCTATCAATTTTCCTTTTAAACCAGCACCAAAAACCAAAGGAATAAGACAAACTCTAGCTTTTTGCATCACCTCCTTTACATTTTGAGTTCTGCCTTTTATCAAAAAACCTTCCTTCGGATTATTTAATTGATTGACTTTTTCTGAAGGATAAGCGCCGTAAATGTGTATTTGAGCTTCGGGCATTTTCTTTCTAATGAGTGGCCAAATATCCTTTTTCAAATAAACGATAGCCTGATAGTTAGGTTCGTGGATAAAATTTCCAATCGTGATAAAATGCTCTCGCTCATTAAAACCAGAGCAATCTCGCTGTTCTTCCTCACTCACATTTGGCAACATAAATGGCAAATACAATAAGATGGATTCATCAATTTTGAATTGTTGAGTTAAAACTTTCATTTCAAATGATGAAATGATGAGCGATAAATCGCACCTCAAAATACTGGCTATTTCTCTTTTGGCAATGATTTCTTCTTGCAAATCATCCAACTTAAAATCCCGATTTTCTTTCCAAGCTTTTTGTCGAGCAGCTCTTAAGCAATGTAAATCTTCGGTATCTAAAATTCGGATAGCATCCGGACAATTTTCTGCCACTCGCCAACCAAATTGTTCTTCGGTCATGAATCGATCAAACAAAACCAAATCTGGATTTAAGTGCTTTACAAAATCATCAAAACTAATATCATTTAGCTTGATTGGGGCTTTTTCAATATTCCATTCGGCTAAATCAACGGCAAACTCACTATCAGCGGCAGCACTGGCAAAAGTAATTTTCCATTTTTGAGCCTGAAAAGCTTTGATGATTTGCATCATCCTACTCCCTGCAGCAGAAGAATTAGGCTCTGGAAAAACTGTTCCGATAATGAGTATATTTTTGATGGGTTTCATCTATTATTTTATTTGTGATTTCTACACTCCGCCGTTTTATTGAGCCAAAGTAGTTACATCCATTACTTCTTTATTCCGCCTTGGCGATTGCGGCAGCGCTGAAAAAGCCAAAGTAGAAACTTTCAAAGCAAGCGTTGTCCCGATAGCTATCGGGAAGAGTTTTTTTGTTTACTTTTTTAGCGGAAAAAAAAGTAAAACCCGCAGTAGCGAAAATGTTAATGTTGGCTTCAGCTTTCATCAGCTCCTAAATCCCACTAAAAACTAAATTGTCTTTCTGCAAAAAGGTCAAATCTACATTCTCCCTAAAAATCCCATAAACCGAAGCGCCGCTCCCGCTCATTAAAGCAAACAAAGCTCCCGCTTCCAACAAAGCTGATTTTACGCCTCTTATCTGTGGATGATTCCTTAAAATATGCTCCTCAAAATCATTGGTGATTTTACCTTGCCATGCTTCTACAGGCAATTGAATCAAAGTTTTTAAAGATTGTTTTGCTTGTTGTGGTTTCACTCCGCGATAAGCTTCTCCCGTAGAAACATGAACTGGAGGCATGATCAACACCAAATAATATTCAGTTAAATCTAAATTGATTTCTTCGAAAACATCGCCTTTTTCAAAAGCAAAAACAGGTTTATTTTCGATGAAAAAAGCACAATCAGCACCCAATATTCTACAATAGTTCTGCATGGTTTCCACATCCAGCGAAAGCTGAAACTTCTCATTAATCAGCTTGATAAAAAAAGCTGCATCAGCAGAACCACCACCCAAACCTGCTCCAATGGGAATTTGCTTGTACAGATGAATCGCAATATTGGGTAAATCAAAATCCTTCCGCATCAATTCATAAGCCTGCAAACACAAATTCTCATTGGCATGACCAGGAATTTCTATTCCAGATGTTTCGAAGCTCATCTCTGCCGATTCGATGACCTCTAAAGCATCTTTAATTTGAACAGGATAAAATATAGTTTCGAGATTGTGATAGCCATCAGACCGCCGGCTAGTAATGTTTAATCCGAGATTGATTTTCGCGTTTGGAAAGGTAATCATCAATAATTAACAATTAGGAGTTTTGCACATTAATAGGATAGCAAATATAGATTAATTTAATTTGTGCTCGAGATAAACCGATATGAAGCAATATTTAGATTTAATGCGCCATGTTTTAGAAAACGGAACGCAAAAACACGATAGAACAGGAACGGGGACACTGAGCGTATTTGGTTATCAGATGCGTTTTAATTTAGCAGAGGGTTTACCGATGGTGACTACCAAAAAACTGCATCTTAAATCTATAATTCACGAATTGATTTGGTTTTTAAGCGGCGATACCAACATCCGTTATCTGAAAGAAAACGGAGTAAGAATATGGGATGAATGGGCAGATGAAAATGGAGATTTAGGGCCAGTTTATGGCTCACAATGGCGTTCTTGGCCTACGCCTGATGGAAAACACATCGATCAGATTTCAAATATTATTCATCAAATAAAAAACACGCCAGACTCTAGAAGAATCATAGTTTCTGCATGGAATGTGGCTGAGATTGAAAATATGGCTTTACCGCCTTGCCACAGTTTTTTCCAGTTTTATGTTGCACCCCCAAACCCCCTCAAGGGAGAAAAAGTTGGGAAGTTGAGTTGCCAATTATACCAACGCAGTGCCGATATATTTTTAGGCGTTCCGTTTAATATTGCTTCTTACGCATTGCTCACCATGATGGTGGCGCAAGTTTGCGATTTACAGCCAGGTGATTTTATCCATACTTTAGGCGATGCTCACTTATATAACAACCATTTAGAGCAAACTAAATTGCAATTGAGCCGAGAACTACGTCCGTTACCGACTATGAAAATCAATCCAGAGGTAAAAGATATTTTCTCTTTTAAATATGAAGATTTCACTTTAAAAAATTACGATCCGCATCCGCACATTAAAGCTGAGGTTGCAGTATAAAAAATGAAAAATCTAAGCTTAATTGTTGCCACAGACGAAGAAAACGGCATCGGGAAGGATAACCAGTTGATGTGGCATTTACCTAAAGATTTAAAATTCTTTAAAAACACCACTTCCGGGCACACCGTAATTATGGGTCGTAAAACTTTTGATTCTATTGGTAAACCCTTGCCAAAGAGAAGAAACATCATGATTACTCGTCAAAAGAATCTTCATATCCATGGAGTAGAAATTTTTAATACCTTAGCCGATGCTTTAGAGGCTTGCGCCGATGAGGAAGAAGTTTTTGTAGTGGGTGGAGGCGAAATTTACAATCAGGCTTTGCCTTTGGCTCATAAATTATATCAAACCAAGGTGCATCACACTTTTAATGCAGACACTTTTTTTCCAGAAATTAATCCTTCAGAATGGAATCTGATTTCGAGACAAGATCATGCAAAAGATGAACAACATCCTTACAGCTTTTCTTTTCTCATCTTGTCTAAACGCTAAAGCGCTGTGAATAAATTAATTTTTAAGGATTTTATAAATTAAAAATTTAATTAGCTTTGCCGTCTTGAATAAAAATAGCAGAATTACACAAATCAATTAAACTAAAAATGCAAAACAAAGGAATAATTAAGTTTGCAGCAATTGTATTAGCACTTCTAAGTTTATACTCCATTTCTTTCACTTTCGTAGCAAAACATGTTGAGGATCAAGCAAAAGAATATGCTAAAGGAGACCCAATAAAGGAAAGAAGTTATTTAGACTCGGTCTCTAATCAACCTGTATATCCGGTATTTGGACATACTTATTCGTATGTAAAACAACGTGAAATTCCGTTGGGATTGGATTTAAAAGGTGGTATGAACGTAACTATGGAGATAGAATTATCTTCTTTAGTGAGAAGTTTGGCAAACAATCCAACTGATTCTACTTTTAACAAAGCATTAAAAAATGCAGAATCGAGATTAATAAACAGCCAAAAAGGATTGATTCCTTTATTTGTTGAAGAATTTGAAAAATTAAATCCAAACGGAAAATTAGCAGCATTTTTTGCTACCAAAGAGAACGCAGACGATATTAAATTAAATGCTACCAACCAACAGGTACAAACCTTTTTAGAGAAACAAGCTAATTCTGCAGTTCAAAGATCATTTGACATCTTAAGGACTCGTATCGATAAATTTGGGGTAACACAACCTAATATTCAGTTACAAGGTGGTTCTAACCGCATTTTGGTGGAACTTCCTGGAGTTACAGATGCAGATAAAAACCGTGTACGTAAATTATTAAAAGGTTCGGCAAAGCTAGAGTTCTACGAAACTTATGATAACTCAGAAATTTTCCCTTTACTTCAAAATGTAAATAACATTTTAGCTGCTAAAGCTCCAAAAACAACGGCTAAATCAAGTGCTAAATCATCATCTACTGTTGCAGATAGCACTAAAGCTGATAAAGATAAACCGGCATTATTAAGTGCTAAAAGAGATACTACCAATAAAGATTCAGCTGCTAATGATGCATTAGCAAAATCAAATCCATTATTTACAGTATTAAGTCCGGCTACTTATCAAGCACAAAATGGTCAGCAAAGTTTGCGTCCAGGACCAACCATTGGTTTTGCTAGTGAAACTGACACAGCTAAAATTAATGCTATTTTTGCTCAGGATGATATTAGATCCGTTCTTCCTCCAAATATAAAATTATTATGGGGAGTAAAACCTATATCTCCAGACTCTAAAGTTTTTGAATTATACGCGATTAAGCCTTCTGGTTTAAACGGTGAGCCTGCTTTAGGTGGTGATGTAATCTCTAATGCTAGAGCTGACTTTGATCAAAAAGGTAGCCCAGAAGTAGTGATGGTGATGAAATCTGATGGCGCTCGTGAGTGGAAAAGAATTACTGCGGCAGCAGCTGGTTCTCCACAAAGTGAGGATGACAATAAATCTATTGCCATTGTTTTAGATGATGCGGTTTATACCGCACCAAGGGTTTCTGGTGAGATTCCAAATGGTATTTCTTCTATCTCTGGTAATTTTACTGTAGATGAAACCAAAGATTTAGCCAACGTATTAAAAGCTGGTAAACTTCCAGCTCCAGCTAAAATTGTTCAAGAAGCCATCGTTGGACCATCTTTAGGTGCCGAAGCCATTAGCTCTGGTTTAATTTCATCAGTAGTTGGTTTAATTGTGGTATTGGTATTCATGATGTTCTATTATAACAGAGCAGGTACCGTTGCCAACATCGCCGTATTCTCTAACGTATTCTTCTTAATGGGTGTTTTAGCTTCTTTAGGAGCCGTATTAACACTCCCTGGTATCGCCGGTATCGTATTAACCTTGGGTATGGCGGTGGATGCGAACGTATTGATTTACGAGCGTATTCGAGAGGAATTGAACTTAGGAAAATCATTAAAAGTTGCCATTTCTGATGGTTATAAACATGCGATGCCTTCTATTTTAGACTCGCAAGTAACTACGTTAATTACAGGTATCATTTTATACATTTTTGGCTCTGGACCAATTCAAGGTTTCGCAACTACTTTGATAATAGGTATTGTCACTTCCTTATTCTCAGCAATTTTAATTTCAAGATTGATTTTTGAATGGCTACTGAAGAAAGAAATGCCTATCAAATTTTCTAATCCATGGAGTGATCATACTTTCAAAAATGCCAACTTCCCTTTTGTAAAAAGACGTAAAGTTTTCTACTTACTTTCTGGTACATTCATCACATTAGGAATCATCTCGATAATCTTGAGAGGTTTTTCTTACGGAGTAGATTTTAAAGGAGGTAGAACTTACATCGTTCGTTTCGAAAAACCTGTAACTACAGAAAATGTAAGACAAGATTTAAACGAAACTTTCGGTGTTGTTACAGAAGTTAAAACTTTTGGAAGTGCTGATCAGATAAGGGTAACCACTCCTTATATGATTGATAGCCAAGTCGATAATGCAGACCAACAAGTAGAGAAAAAATTGAAAGAAGGATTATCTCAAATTAAAGATAATCCGGCAACTATCATGAGCTCTCAAAAGGTAGGGCCAACTATTGCAAACGATATTAAGATATCGGCCATTTATGCCGTGTTGCTTTCTATTATCGCTATTGCACTTTACATCTTCATTCGTTTCAGAAAATGGTCATACAGTATTGGGGCGCTTGTAGCACTTTGCCATGATGTCCTTTTAGTACTCTCCTTCTTCTCTTTATTTAATGGAATTTTACCATTCTCTTTAGATATAGATCAATCCTTTATTGCTGCAATTTTAACGGTTATTGGTTACTCCATTAACGATACGGTGGTAGTGTTTGATAGGGTTCGAGAGTTCTTAAATGCGCATCATGCAAAAACAGATAATATGTCTGTGGTAATTAATGAAGCTATTAATAGTACTTTAAGTCGGACCATTATCACGGCTTTAACCGTAATTTTCGTATTAGCTGTATTGTTCGTATTTGGCGGCGATGTAATTAGAGGTTTCTCTTTCGCATTGTTAATCGGGGTAATCTTCGGTACTTATTCTTCAGTTTGTGTGGCTACTCCAGTAGTAGTTGACTTTTTGAGAGAAGGTAAGAAAGACTAATCAGTAAAAACACATACTCAAAAGCCTCCCGATAAAAATCAGGAGGCTTTTTTATTTAACTTGTCCTCAGAAACATCTTTTACGCTTTAAAATGAAAAGAAACGCCAAGCAAAAATCTAAACTTCATCCTAGAAACAAACATCAGGGAAGATATAATTTAAAAGCCTTAAGCCTTACATGCCCAGATTTAAAAGCTTTTATCATTCCGTTAAATGAGGATGACGAAACCATAGATTTCGCTGACCCTGATGCAGTGAAAATGCTAAACAAAGCTTTATTAGAAACCTATTATGAGGTAAAGAATTGGGGAATTCCCGAGAATTATCTTTGCCCGCCAATTCCCGGCAGGGCAGATTATATTCATCACATTGCAGATTTATTAGCCACCAGTAATCAAGGAATCATCCCAAAAGGAAAGCATATTAAAGTTTTAGATATTGGCGTAGGTGCAAATTGTGTTTATCCACTTATTGGAAATCATGAATACGAATGGTTGTTTATTGGTGTAGATGTAGATCCAAAAGCGATTGAAAATGCCGAAAGTATCATCGAAGCAAATCCTCATTTAAAAGGAAAAATTAAATTCCGATTGCAAAATAATGTAAAAGACATTTTTAAAGGTGCAATAGAAAAAACCGAGCGTTTTGATTTATCGATATGCAATCCTCCTTTTTATGCTTCGCTTGAAGAAGCTAGAAATGCTACACTAAAAAAGCTGAATAATCTAAACGAAAAGAAGATTATTGAGGTAAAACAGAATTTTGGCGGACAAAACAGAGAGCTTTGGTGTTATGGTGGCGAAGGAAAATTTATTAATGATATGATTCATCAAAGTAAAGATTTCTCAAGTTCTTGCTTATGGTTTTCTACTTTAGTATCCAACAAAGCGCATCTCCAAAACGCTTATGCCCAGCTAGAGAAGTTGGGAGCTTTAGCCGTTAAAACATTATCGATGGGACAAGGGAATAAAATTAGTAGAGTTTTAGCATGGACTTTCTTAAGCCCAGAGCAACATCAGAAATGGATGAGTAAAGAAGCTGCATCGGGTAAATCTTCTTAAAAAATTCAAAAAAATAATCGATTGAAATCTTAAACATTTTACCAATATGTTTGTCATACTAATTATTAATATGGCAACAGAAAAATTTAGTACTTATTCTTATCTATTAGATCGTACTAATCGAAAGATTAAGCAGTATGCACAAAAGAAATTCAAAGAAGAAGACTTTGATATCACGGTTGACCAATGGTTAATCTTGAAAAATTTAAGTATCCATAATGATCAAAATCAAAGTCAGTTAGCTGAATTAACAGGTAAAGACCACCCTACCCTCACCCGAATTTTGGATTTACTCTGTAAAAAGAATTTGGTAGAACGTAGAGCCTCGCCTAACGACCGTAGAAGTTTTATCATACACCTCACGGAGTTAGGCATACAAAAACAGGTAGCATGGGCTCCAAAAGTAGCCAAAATTAGGATGAAAGCCTGGGAGAATCTCAGCGGGAAAGATTATGAAGACTTAAAAAGAATTTTAAACACCATTTACCAATCATTATCATGAACACACAAAATATGATTCATACAGATTTATGCATTATTGGAGCCGGTCCGGTTGGGCTATTTGCCGTATTTGAAGCCGGTTTGCTCAAAATGCGCTGTCACTTAGTGGATGCCTTGCCTCAAGTTGGCGGACAGTTATCAGAAATTTATCCTCATAAGCCCATTTATGATATTCCGGGTTATCCCGAAATAAAAGCACAGGAATTAGTGAACAACCTGATGCGACAAATCAAACCTTTTAATCCTGGTTTTAGTTTGGGCGAGCGAGTGGAAGAATTATTGAAAAATGAAGATGGATCTTTTAAAGTCATCACCAGTGATCAAACTGAAATCCATTGTAAAGCAGTGGTGATTGCGGGTGGATTAGGTTGTTTTGAGCCACGCAAGCCAGAAATAGAAAACTTAGAAGCCTTTGAAGGCAAAGGAGTGAACTATATGGTGAAAGATCCAGAGGTTTATCGCGGTAAAAAAATTATCTTAGCCGGCGGAGGAGATTCTGCTTTAGATTGGACCATTTTCTTGGCAAATATAGCTAAAGAAGTAACTTTGGTTCATCGTGGAGATACTTTTAGAGGAGCGCCAGATTCGGCAGAAAAAGTTTTTCAATTAGCAGAAATGGGGAAAATCAACCTGATTTTATCATCTCATTTAACTAAAATAAGTGGAAATGGACATTTAAAAGAAATTAGTTTATTGAATAAAAATAAAGAAGAAAGCACCTTAGAAACTGATTATTTGATTCCTCTTTTTGGCTTAAGCCCGAAATTAGGACCAATTGCTGATTGGGGTTTAAACATCGATAAATCTGCCATTATAGTAAATACAGAGGATTACTCTACGAACGTACCCGGAATTTATGCCATTGGTGATATCAATACCTACCCCGGCAAATTAAAATTGATTTTAAGTGGTTTCCATGAGGCAGCGTTAATGTGCCAAAGTGCTTTCAAATATGTTTATCCTGATCAAAAATTATCATTTAAATATACTACCGTTTACGGTGTAAATAGCTTTTAAACCATGATTAGATTTAACGTAATTGATAGAGATGATACCGCTCAAGAAATTGAAATTCCAGAGGAAATCAATCTCAATTTAATGGAAGTTTTAAAAGCTTTTGAATACGAAATTTTGGCAACCTGCGGAGGAATGGCACTTTGCGCAACTTGCCACGTTCAGGTTTTAGAAGGTTTAAATCAACTCCCAGAAGCCGAAAATCAAGAATTAGATATGTTAGATACTTTACCTAATGCAGCAAGCGATAGTAGGTTGGCATGCCAAATAAAAGTAAATCAAAATTTGCAAGGCATTACTGTAAAAATCAGAGGTGACCTTAGCTAAAAATAAAAATCATGGAAAATCAAAAAACTCAATTTCCTAAAGTCATCATCATTGGTGGGGGTTTTGGGGGCTTACAATTGGCTAAAAAACTAAAAAATAGTGCAGTAGAAATTTTGATGTTGGATAGGCATAATTACCATACTTTTCAGCCATTACTTTATCAAGTAGCCACCGGAAGTTTAGATTCCGATTCTATTGCTTTTCCATTACGAAAAATTTTTCAGAATCAAAAAAATTTCAATTTTAGAGTCGCAGAAGTAAAGAGAATCAATCCAGATGAACAATACGTGATGACAGATATTGGCAATTTTGAATACGATTATTTGGTGTTGGCTACCGGTTCAGAAACCAACTTTTTCGGTCAAAAAGCGATTGAACATTTTTCTATGCCAATGAAAACCATTCCAGAAGCGTTAAATCTACGTTCGTTGATTCTCCAAAATTTTGAAGATGCACTCAATGAAAAAAATCCAGAAAAGAAAAAAGCTTTAATGACTTTTGTAGTAGTTGGTGGTGGGCCAACTGGAGTGGAAACCGCTGGTGCACTAGCCGAATTAAAAAACCATGTTTTAATTCGTGACTATCCGGAATTAGATTTTCATTTTATGAAAATTTATTTGATTGAAGGTACAGAGAGAGTATTAGAACCTTTCTCTAAACAAGCATCTAAAAAAGCTAAAGAATTTTTACAGAACATGGGTGTTATCGTTATAGAAAAAGCTTTGGTAACCCAGTATGATGGTGAAAAAGTAATCTATAATAATACAGAAAGTATTTTTACAAAAGGTGTGATTTGGAGCGCAGGCGTTAAAGGTGCTTTAATAGAAGGATTAGATAAAGCACCTATTGTAAGAGGTGGACGTATAAAAACCAATAACTATAATTTAGTAGAGGGCTATGAAAACGTTTTTGCTATCGGTGATTTAGCCTATATGGAAACTCCTGATTGGCCTCATGGACATCCCGGAGTTGCACAAGTTGCCATACAGCAAGGGCAGCAATTGGCAAATAACCTCATCAGAATCATCAACCAGGAAGTACCGAAAGCTTTTGATTATTTTGATAAAGGTTCAATGGCTACAATTGGAAGAAATAAAGCGGTAGTAGATTTACGATTTTTAAAATTTCAAGGCTTCATTGCTTGGTTAACTTGGATGTTTATTCATTTACTGTTTCTAGTAGGTTTCAAAAATAAATTAATAACCTTAATTAATTGGATAGTAACCTATTTCAGTCATGATAGAGGGTCAAGGGTAATTCTACATAAATTTAACAGACAAACCATGACGGAGGATTCAATTGCTAAATAAAATGAATGAATCTACATCTATTAAACTAATTGAATGCCCAAGAGATGCGATGCAAGGTTTGCATGATTTTATACCTACAGCCTTAAAAGCTGAGTATATTAATCAACTGTTAAAAGTAGGTTTTGATACCATAGATTTTGGAAGTTTTGTTTCTCCCAAAGCCATTCCTCAAATGCGAGATACTGCAAAACTGGTTAAAAAAATAGATTTGAGTAATACAAAAACTCAGTTATTAGCCATTATTGCGAATACTAGAGGTGCTCAAGATGCTTGTGCTTTTGATGAAATTAGCTATTTAGGTTTTCCATTTTCAGTTTCAGAAACATTTCAGCAAAGAAATACCAATTCCAGTATAGAAGATGCTTTGATAAGAGTGGAAGAAATTCAGAATCTCTGTATAAAGAACAATAAAAAAGCAGTTGTTTATCTTTCTATGGGCTTTGGAAATCCTTACGGAGACCCCTACAATGAGGAAATTTTAGTGCATTGGGCAGAGAAACTCATCCATTTAGATATTGAAATTTTAGCTTTATCTGATACTATCGGAGTTTCCACTCCTGCAAAAATAAAAGAAATTTATCCCAATTTGGTGCATCATTTTCCAAAAATAGAATGGGGTATGCATCTTCATTCCACACCCGAACAAAGTGATGAAAAAATAAAAGCAGCTTTTGAAAGTGGCTGTAAACGTTTTGATAGTGCCTTAAAAGGTTTTGGTGGCTGTCCAATGGCTGCCGATAATTTAACCGGAAACATCGCTACCGAAAAAGTAGTTGATTATTTATCAACTAAAGAGAAACTAATTAATTTCAACCCTAAAGCGTGGAAAGATGCACTCTTATTTTCTTCAAAAATTTTCTTCTAAATTTAATACTTCGTAAGTAAAGGCTAAATTCATACTTTTAGAGAGATATGAAAAAAACGCTCCAAGACTTCATCAATTCTTATCAAAATACTGGAGAAGGAAATGATGATTTATGGGAATTATTTAAAAACAGAGTTGATGAAATCGACTTTTTGAAAACCCATAGAGATGATATAGAAAATAGATATGCTGGTTTTGGAGACCGTTCTTTTCATTACATGTGGTACTTATTATTGGAAGATTTAGGTTTACAAAAAAGAAAAATTAACTGTTTAGAGATTGGGGTGTATAAAGGTCAGGTGGTTTCTCTTTGGGCATTAATCAGAAAGAAATTCAATCTCAACATGACCATTACCGGCATAACCCCATTAGATGGGAATTACCCCAACATACTGATTTTCAGAAACTATTATCTCCGAAAGATGATTTCATTTCTTATTCCTTCTATTAGGCAGGATTTTAAAGATGGAAATATCCATATAAAAGAAGATTTTATCCAACACATCAAAACCACTTTTAGCCAGTCTAATCTGAGCATCAATGAAATGGAACTGATTAAAGGTTTCTCTAACGAAACTCGCGTTTTAGAAAAGCTTAAAAAAAGAAAGTTTGATTTGATTTATATTGATGGAGATCATAGCTATGAAGTTGCCAAACAAGATTTTGAAAACTACTCAAAACTATTAAACAAAGGTGGCTATTTGGTAATGGATGATGCTTCGTATTTCTTACCAGGCTCTAAGTTCTTTAAAGGGATAGAATCCGTTTCAAAAGTTTGCAATGAAATTAACCCTCAATTATTTAAAAATGTTTTAAATATTGGTCATAACAGGATTTATCAAAAGTTATAATCAACCTTTTACTACTTTAGTCCAAGCATGAGCAATTAATTTTGCACCAGCTAAAGTAGGATGAACACCATCTGCGCTCCAATATTCTTTGGGAGCAACTTTTAAAGCTTCATTAAAAACCGCTTGTAGAGGAATAAAATGAGCATGATAATCGTTTGCAATTTGTTTAGCTGCAAGTCTATACGCATCAAATTCAGGATACCAAGTATCATCAACAGCCTTCAATCCTTTTAAAGCATAAGGCTCCATGATGATTAATTTAACATTTGGCAATGCTGCTTTTGTTCTATCTAAGAGAGCCCTTAAATCTTTTTGATAAATTTCAACTGTCCCGTTATAGTTTCCATTGTGTTTATGCCAATAATCATTTACGCCAATTAATATACTCAGCACATCAGGTTTAATTTGCAAACAATCTGCATCCCATCTTTCTTCCAACTGGTAAACTTTATTTCCGCTGATTCCTTTGTTGTAAATCTTTAAGCCTTTATCGGCGAAAGCCAAAAGTAGGTCACCCGCTGCTTGCACCACATAACCGCTTCCTAAACTGGTTGGATTGTTAAAATTATTATCATCCTTTTTCCTACCTGCATCTGTAATAGAATCTCCTTGAAAAAGAATCACGTTTCCATCGGTCAACTTTACTGCGGGCGAGGATGGAATTGCTGCGTTAACAATTTTAGGTAAACTTATGGTCATTAATCCTGCTAATGAAGTGGTTTTTATAAATTCTCTTCTTTTAGATATCATAATCATTGTTTTTGATGTGAAATTCACTTTTTTAGTAACATTTTAAAATGCTGAATACCCGCTTCTTCAAACTGAGGTCCTTCTGCTACAAAACCAGATTTAACATACAAAGGCATTGCATCAACCTGGGCATGCAGATAAATATATTTTGCTTCTTTTGGTAAATCTTTGATAACAGTTTGTACCATTTGATGAGCTATTCCATTACCTCTAAACTGTGGTAAAACAGCAAAACGCTCTAGTTTAAATCCTTTTTCGGTTTGGCGCCAACGGCAAGCTCCAGCCGGAACATCATCATAAGTGGCTAAAAAATGTGTGGAAACATCTTCATTCTCCCATTCTAATTCAGGAGGACAATTTTGTTCTTCTACAAAAACTGTGGTTCTGATTTTAAAAACCTTTTGTAAATCTTCTTCTGCTGTAACTTTTTGAACTTCTATTTTAGCCATGATCAAAAATATAAAATAAATCAAAAAAGCCTAATGCAAATACTTCGGGCTTTAATTATTTAAATTTGAAATTATGAAAGTTCTTGAAAAGCGGCTTCCAAACTTCTATTGATTCCATCTCCTTTCCACTCTTCAGCACCCGGAATAAAAGTGGCTTTCATAATTTCTTCCTTAGATTTTCCTGCTTTCATTTCTCCTTCTACAAAAACCAATAACTTTTCTAAATAATTCTGAAAAGCTTTTAAATCATCTTGAGTACCTACTACTTTTACAGGATCATAAGCATGACCAAAAACATAAGTATTTTGCTTCCCAAAAGTATCCATCGCTTTGTCTAAAACCTTAATCCAGCTATGAATATCTGCTCCGGCAGTTTTATCTATGTAAGGATACCGTCTGTTAAAAACCAAATCCCCCATGTGTACCACGTTTTGATCTTCAAAATGAATCATCGCATCACCATTGGTATGTCCAGCGCCAAAATAATAGGCTTTTATATGATCTGAACCCGTTTTATGATGCCAGTTTTTTGTGAAAGTTTGATCTGGAAAATATTGTTCTGCAATCTTTCTTCCAGCTGTAGCTGCTTCATCTGCTACCCTTCTTTGATTAATAGCTGAGTTTTCATGAGCTACTACATGATTAACCAAACCTTTAAAAACAGCGTTTCCACTAGTATGATCTCCGTGGTGATGGGTATTAATTAATAAATCAAAGGGTTTATCAGATCGCTTTTTTAACTCCTCAACCAAATGCTGTGCTGACCTAGGAAATTCAGAATCCACCACTATTAAGCCTTCGCTAGTCATTAAAAACGCAATGGTGCCTCCCTGTTCTGTAAAAATGCCTAAATTATTGGTTAGCATTTTGAGATTATAGCTTGACAGATGATGTAAAACTGAAGCCAAAGATTGGTATTTGTTAAGCACCAAAAGCCCCACAGTCAATCCTGTGTTAGTTAAAAAATCACGTCTTTTCATTTGCTGGTGTTATCGTTGATGATTACTAAAATAACACTAAAGCATAAGATTTGATTTTTATCAAAATTGTAATTGTAAACCAGCTGATGGGGTAATTGTGGTTTGATTAAAATCTAATCCATAATTGAAATTAGCATCGATAAAAAAACCCACAACACCAGTTCCTATTTGCAAACCAGCCGTAGTTGAGTAATAATCGAGCGATTTCAAAGTTTTAACTGAGCCATCTTTATTGTTTATCAAAGTACGTTCCTCAAAATATTGACGACCATAACCTGTACTAATTCTTAATACATTCGCTAACCTTAAACCTGCTTCAATCTGATAAGAATTATTAATATTAGGCTGCATTTGATTGGCATTTGCACCTGTTAAGGTATAATCCTGATCTTGAAAAATAAAATTTACCGTTTTTGAATTTTTAAAACCCATGTTACCAAAAAGCCCTAAAATAGTAGGATGACTACTTTTACTTAAAGCTAGCCCTAATGATAAATTTACCTGATAGTTGAGTCTATCGTTATTAAAATTATCAAAACTTTGATCATAAGCGCCATAATAATAGGTTGCGCCAGCGCCTAATTTAATTCTTAAAATATTTCCATCATTTTGATCTTTAGCTACATTCTGAGCAAAAACAGAAGAACTTGTTAAAATCAAAACAACAACAACGAATGCGATATGTGGTATTTTTCTTAAAATATAATTCATGTTAATTAAATTTATAAATGGCACCTACTTGTAAAACTGATAGACCTGAACCTACATCAGCACTAATTTTGAATTGATTTTGAAGATCATAATCAAAACCAAATCTTACCTGAACACCTAAACTGGTTGAGCGCCCTTCTGAACTCACAAATAATTGCCTAGCAGCAGCATTATTTAAGGTAACTTTAGATGATGACGTGATTAACGAACTATTCACGCCTACTCCGAAAAGAGCAAATGGTTGTAATAAACCAGAGCCAAATCTCTTTTTCATATAAATGTTAGCAACAAATTGTCGCTCTTTAACATCACTATTTACCTGTGTACTATCGTAATTATTGAAACTGTTTTTATTGTATTTATAGCTCGCTGTACCTAAACTTAAACCAATTCTGTATTTCTGTAAAAAACCAACATCATAAGCTAAAGTAATGGGTACAAAACCCAATTTACTGATATAATCGCCTTTGTTAGCCAACTTACTAAAGCCTTTAAAAAAACCTATCTGAAGCCTAAATTCGGCATCATTAAAATCAAAATTGTTATTGAGATAACGATTTTTCTGCACTAAAGTCGAATCAGTATTTGTATTAAAAATAGCTGGTTTTTGCGCCGATAGATATTCTTTAATCTGATTTCTGTAACTAATGGCGTAAACTTCGTTTCTTGGGATGGTATAAATAGGTCCGTCTGGGATATCGGTTCTTTGATATTTAATCTCTAACAAACCCACCTCTTTCACTAAACCATAAATTATAGATCCGTCTTTTTTGATAATGACATCAAACTTTGCTGATGGTGCAACTTCCTGAGCAAAAGAGGTTAAACTATAAACGGCAAAACTAAACTTCCCAACATTTAAAACCAAACTTCCGAAAAATTAACGGGCGTTTAAAATCTATTTAAACGCCCGTTAATCCTCAATTACAGTTTTGTTCTATCATTAGTAAGTCAGGCCTATACAAGTCCTTTACGGATGTACATGGCTCAAAGGTGCTAAATCTATCGTCCTGAGGCGTTTTAATAATAATACCTTTAGGTATATCATCAAAGGCCCTATCAAATAACCTTAAGCCCATTGGTAGTAATTCGTCGACCCAAAGTCGCTTAGCCGATTGAGATGGGTTAAGCTTTGGATAATCAGGAATCCAACACCAATCTTGGTAAGCAACGTCGCCCCTGTCAATGCCGGCATTTAGCCAAAAGATAGAACCACCGGTTATTTTATCTCCCATCCTAATTGCCCATTCTATTGAGCTTTTGCCCCTGTGCCTCGGCAAAAGACTTGGATGGTAACCAACCCACCCAAGGCGTGGCCTGTATCTGCTCAGCTTCCCAATATAGTCAAATGAGTGGGCCGTTATTCCTAAATCACAATCCGGGATTTTATCCGCCGTTAGCGAACCGGCCGCAATGATAGGAATTCCACGTATGGACGCCGCCTTACCGATATACTTATCGCCAATTGGGCAACATACGGCCACCACTTCAAAACCTTTTTTAAGACATAGTTCTAAGACTTCCTGTCCAAACCATTTTTGTCCCGATATAAAAACTTTAAACTTCATTTTGATTACCTAGATATTTAAACGCTTGGACGGCTCTAAAGTGCCCGCCATAACCCGTTTTAGCTCCGGTCGCCCGTTTGCTAGTCTTGGCCATGCTTTTTGCGCTACGAGCCTTATTTGAACCGTAAAGCGTCCCGCCCGTTTGTTTCCAATTTTTACTTTTCCTTAGAGCTGCGCATAGTTGGGGGTGAGAGGTATGGAAAAAAGTATTTAATTTCTTACCGCACCTTCCTTGACCCTTTAAGTGCAACTCGCATACCGCATTTAAAAAAGTTGTTCCAACTCCCGCACCTTGCCACTCCGGCATAACAACTAACCTTGTTGCCCTGTAAGCATTCGCAGTAAAAAGAGGGGCAACGGCTAAATGCGCAACCGCCTCACCATTTACAACGCCGACAAAGTATTGAGCCGCAACGGGGTGCGGTAGGTCTAAATAATAATGCGGTTTAAAATATCTCCATGCCCTGCCTGAGATACGATAAATTTCCAACTCGATTTTTGGTCGCCGGGGGCATTCTCGCGATAAGCGAGCCTCCCGAGTGTCATAAACCCAATCGGGCTGTAAGTGCTCAATAATATCATAATGGCAACTCAATAAAATGATTTGGCCTTTTCCGCGTCTCCAAGACTTAGCAAACGCGGCCGCACCAACTTTTGCAATTTGCCTATCAACTACCGAGCTAAATTCATCAACAACCGCCTTTTCGGGTTGATCGCAAATTAACCTAGCAAGTCCGGCCCTAAACTGTTCGCCGTTACTTAAAACCTTAAATGGCCTTAACCAACTTGGTACGTCGCCAAGCCCAACGGCCGAAAGTGCCCCAGTTACTTCATTAAATTCGGCGGCGGGTTTTATAGCCTCAACAATTGGCTTATTATCGGGCCAATTATCGTAAAGGTCTACCATACTTTTTCCCTCCCAAACGGCTTTTCCAATACTTGACTTTCCCGAACCACTTGGGCCGACAACCAAACCAATTTGCCAACCAGGCTCATCAATTGGGATATCTGCAATATGCTCCCAATTACTGCCGCTGTCGGCATTAAATAAACTTTTAACCCTTGCGGCCCTGTAGCCTTCAAACTCGTTGCAAGTGCGCTTAATTTCTATTTTCATACCACCACAACTTTAAGGGTTAAACCTAATTTTTTCAAAGTCGCATAAATGCGCTTTTGATCTTTTTCATCTTTGCATATAACTACTACGCCATATTGCTCTTTGTAACTGTAATCTCCCATTTATTTATTAATTTTGAATTCTCACCAAAACAGAATGCACAAATTACACCCCGTGACCTTACGCCTCGGTTATGTACTTTGTGCATTTTTCTTTTTGTTTTGGTGAGATATTACAGGAAGAGCCGGGGCGTTCTTATTTTAATTTATAAAAATTGGTATAGCACTCTGGGTGTAACATTTCTTAAGGATTACTAAAAGTGAAACCATTATCTACTTTAACAGCATTTCCTGTCACTGCATAAGTACCTAATACAGATACGTTGCCTTGAAGTGTTTTATCGTTTGGTGTAGCTGTTCCACTTAGTGTTAAACCACCATAAGTTCCTTCAGCTACACTTTGACTTCCATTTCTTTGATAAATTGTTTTAGCTGCTGAAGAATTACTATCATGAGTGATTCCTGAGAATGGCGTTGCACCATTTAAGTCAGTCCTACTAGTATTAATTGTCTTAAATACCGCTGTACCAGTGCCAGTAATTGTTCCATTAACAGTTAACCCGCTATCAACATGCCCTCCGGACATAGTCAATGTTATATTACTTATTTCGCAATTATTAATAATTAATCTAGTTGTACCTGCGTGAGATACTGTTTGATTATTAGTAGTAAATTTGACTAAGGCATTAGAAATATTAGGATAACCATCTAAATTCCACCCTCCTTGAAATTCGATTATATTCCCCGTTCCAGTAAGGCTAAAACTGTTAGCAGCATTAGATGATAATAACCCTTTTAATGTTAGTATTCCAGAACCCGTTGTTTTAAAACTAGGCTGAGTATATCCATAAGTAAATCCTGCCGTACTTCTAAGTATAGTTGTTCCATTAACAGTTAAACTGTAACCTGTGTACGATAAATTACAAGTATCTTCACCTATAAAATTTCCGTAAATAATAGTGCTTCTAGTAAAAGTTTTTGTATTAGCTGTAGTACCTGTTAGAGAGCTAATTGTTAAATTCCAATAATCTGTAGGAGCTAAATTAATACTAGAAGTAGTTTGGTAATTAAAAGTATTACTGAAATTACCACAATCAAGTATTCCTGTTAACATAGGAGTTGCAGAACCAGTATAATTAATAACTCCTTTATTAATTAATTGAGAGGTTGAAGTAGTTCCGTTAATAGTTGGTGTATCAATACTTCCTGTATTATTATTTGTTACAGTAATATTCCCTTCAATAGTTAATGATTTTACTGTTGGAGAACCTAATCCTCCAATACTTTGATTATTAGTTTTAAATATAAAATCTATGTTACTCCAATCACAAGCATAATTTTTTATAGTTAACCCTGCTCTACAATTTACTGTATTTATTCCTGTGTTGGTAACTCCTGTTAACCCTTGCCAATCTATTAACCCGTAAGCCTCTATAATTGCATTATTTAGATATAAAGAATATGAATTATAAACCGTAAATGTTCCGTAATTAATTAAAGAGCAGTTAGTTACATATAATCCTGTACTACAATCTACAACTCCATTAACAGTAACATTAGCAGTTAAATAAACATTTCCAGCCAATGTTCTAAAATTACCTCTTATTGTAAGTGGTGCACTAATATTTCTACCTGCGCTTCCATAATAATTATATCCTGTTACTAAAGTATAATAATCTAAAATAGGTATAGTTAAAGTTCCATTATTATTTGAAAAAGCCATAGTTCCTGCTATACCAAAATTAATAGTACCCCATGTAGTATTTCTTGTATCATCCCCTAGCATATTTAAAACAGAATTAGTCGTTGTAATGTTAACTGTTCCATAATTAACTATACTATTTATATATAAAACTTTACTTGCTTGAGAATCTAAAGTATATCCACTATCAACATAAAGTTCATCACATGCCGCATTTGCTACGTCTTGAACACAGTAATGATGTATTCTTGCTCTCTCAGTATCAGTAGGTACATGACCATAACTCCAATTTTGAGGATTAGACCATAAATTGTTGTATATACCTAAAAAAACATTTGATGTTGCATCTTCAAAATAAGAATTTTTAAGTAAAGCCCCTAACGATGTTATCATGCTAAATCTCCTCCTAATAACCACTCATCAGTAGCTCTTTTAATTAAAGAGCATAAAGCGTATTTTCCTGCTGTTTTTGTAAACCCTTGTCTTTGTCTAATTGTTACTCCAGAACCAGCTACAAAAGTAGTTTGACCAGCTCCTAACTGATGCACTATAATTTGAGTTCCGACAGGAAATGGAACTGATGAGTTAGCAGGAATAGTTAAATTATTAGCAGTTGCCACATTAGTTTCAACAACTTTATTATTGTCGGCTAAAACTAATGTGTAAGATGCTGTTTGGTTATTAATAGGCAGCTCCTTATCTATATAAGCATTATTACCCAAACCCAAAGCTGCTTGAAATTCTGAAACATTGTTAGGCTCTGTTGCAGTTGCCGCATTGCCAATTATATCAATAGCCCAAGTACCAGAAGCTCCAGTGCCATCATTGTCTGGCTTATTATTAAGTTGATTTTGAATTTTACCAAAAGCAATCAGTATAGAATCAGTTGAAACTACTGGCCCGCCAACCAATGCACTTAACCCACTTAATGTAGTTGCTAAAACTCTAGCTACTGTGAAGTATAGATTAGAGCCCTCAGGAACATCGTCAGTTGATGCGATTAATCCGTTGGTGATTTGAATATAAGAAGAACCAGAATAACGATATTGCCTATTTTCTTGGCCAGCAGTTAAATCAACATATATCTTACCTACTAATGGATTAATTAAAGTAGTAAAGGTATCTTCTTGATAAAAAGAACCTGCGTTTAAATAACCTTCAATTACATCATCAACAAAAGAGGGTAATTGGTATGAAGGAACTAAACCGCCTACTAAATCAGCTTTTAAATCTAAAGCATTAGACAAAGCATTATCAGCTGTAATCCTTGCAGAAGCTTCATCAGCATCAGCAGTTTCTAAATTTGTCAACTCAGAAAGTAAACTTGAATTATCTCTGGCTAATCCATTAAGATCAGCGAAAGACGAAGCACCGCCACCCGCACTTTCCAAAACTTTTTGCCAACTTGCCAAACTATCTAAAGCAGCAATATTGATTAAACGATAATCAGCAGCTTCAGAAGCTACATAAACTTTTGTAACTCCTTCAATTAGCTTATTTTCTTTGCCGGTAAAATCAGTTAATAAAGTAGTAAGGTCAGCAGTTTTTAAACTACCTCCTTTAACATCCTGTGAAAGAACTATGGGTTCATTCGGGTTGTTATGTTCGTATCTATCCGGGCGTTTTACTGACATAGCTAACTAAATGATAAAGTATTAGAAGAAAATGCCTGTGTAGCATTTGATTTATAAATTCTATAAGTAACAGCGCCGCCAAACTCATCTACACCGGTTATATCTGCAATTTTTGTGAATGCACCTAAAATTGGGCTTGAACCATCAAGTATCACATTGCTTAAATCTCCTGCGCTAGCTTTATAAGCGTAATAGGTATAGTTACCAGCAGAAGCTGTAATACCGGTAAATGTTCTGTTTTTACCATCATTTATACCGCTATTTCCTAAAGCAAAAATGTCGGCAATATTTGCAGGGTCTGTTGATCTGTAGCCTAAGAATGAGCGATACGCAAATGAAATATTGGTATTGGCTACGGCTGTTAGGCCCTCGCTATCAATTGCTGTTAAACGGTAATAAATAGGGCGGTTATCTGTTCCGCCTGCGTTTACATTATTATCCAAATAAGGGGAAGCCGGTGGCGTATCGGTATCAAATATTGAAGTCCAAGTCGCATTGTCTCGGCTACGCTCTAACTTTAAATTAGTTAAGGTTGCACCCAATGAATTAATAGACCACGAGTAATTAACGGAAATATTAACGCCGTCCTTTTGGTTAAAAATTATAGATGTGGGGGCTCGGCTTAAATAGACATTTGGGGCAATAGCCTCTTGCGCTCCAATTTCTAATAATTGCACCGCAGTTTTTCCACCGGCCGGAACTGTTTGCCCGTTTGTCCACTTCATAAATGTTTTTCCGCCGCTCATTGAAACAACAAAGTCGCTTTCAAAAACCTCAGAAACTCCACCGCCTCCAATTCCAACTAAATCTTTTAACTCATTTATAGCGGCAACAAAAGAAGTTTTGTCAACCGTTTCTAAATCCTCTAAAGCTCCAAGCGCACTCAAAATTGATGCAACTTGCGTATTGGTTGCTTTAGTTGCCAATTGGGTAGATAAGTTGGCCACATTAGCAATTGCAATACTGTCCTCGCTTAAATGTAGGAAGCTGTCAATTAACGCGGCAAACTGCCCTTGTGTTGGCTTTTTACCTGTCAGAAAATAACTCTTTAATATGCTTCTTGCGGTTGCCATTTTATGATTTATCTATTAACTCAATAAAATAAACAGTACGATAAGGGTTTAAAATGCTATGCGCATCTTGTGCCTCACCTAAATTGATGGTCTTTACCGGACTAGTATAGTTTCCTGTATTGGCCGTTAATTCCGTCCAAGAGGCGTCACCTTTTGCCCTTAATCTTATATTTTGGGTGTATGCCCTTGCAGTACCATCAGCCCCGGTTGATGTCGATTGAGCTTCAAACGCTCCTTGCTCATTTTTAGTTAGCTTATGAGTTTTAGCACCGCCCGTTTTACCGATTGTATTAAAATCGATATCATCAACGTTAAGGCCTACCGGAATACGGCCACGCCAATCAACAACCTCTTGCCAACCTGCGGGGATATACATTGCGGCTTTATTAAATAAAACCATACCGCCACCGTCAGCCGAAAGAAATGGAGCGGCAACGCGTTCCAACCTTTCCAATCTTGCTAAAATACCCTCACTTGTATTGCGCTTAAAATTGGCCCATAGGTAATTGGTCACCCCGTCATCACCAAAGGTGGCATAGCGTATTTTTTCGGCAGCTCTATCCACCCCGTCTTCATAGGTTAAGTTGTTAACGGTTTCAACTATCACAACCTTAAGGTCGACAGCAGTACCAACAAAAGGCAATATTTCGCCATTGATGGCAATAAATCCGTCGGTTACATTTCCGCCCGCCTCTACACAACCGGAAATTATTGAAAGGCTACCGCCAAAAGCCGACGTTTGCCCCGCTAATTTGCTTTGGGCCTGTAAGAAGGCCAAAACGTCTTGATCTAAAGGAAAGCCCCCGGGTTGTGTAAAATCTAATTCATTCATACTCTGTATATTTTAAATCGCTTTGATCCTCTTTTATAAAAATTAACTGATGCCTTAGCCTCTATAAGTGACTCGGTATTCATTGCAACGACGTTTGGAATCCATACAATAAAATCAACACCGGTGTCGGCATAATCTCCACGGTTGAAAAGTGGAATTGGCAAATAAACCGGCTTTAACTCGGTTCTCGTATAGGCATAAATTCGATCCTTTGTAAAACCGTTAGTGATATAAATTCGACGTTCTACAGGGTCAAACTTGTCATTTAATACACTTTCGATTGAGAAAACCTGAGAGTTATGACTCAACTTGTACAAGTTGCTTTCCCAATTATTTAAAAATTCTTGATGCAATTGGGCCGCCGGGTTAACCAGGGCTTTTACATAAGCATAAATAATTGGCTTCCTCAAAAAAGTAGGAATAAGCCATAAAACCAATTTTTCAAAATCTATATTAAACACCATATTCTCGGTAATTAATTGTCAAGTTGATGTCCGTTAATTCTAAATATCCGGCGTCTGGGATATATCTTTCGTCAATCGTTGTAAATGGAAATAAACCGTATTTAGCCTGTGCCGATTTGACAACCGGCAACACAACGCCATCAACTAAAGTTAAAGCCGTGTGAAGCCTACTATTAGCGTACTCGCCGCTAAACCTTAAGTTTTTAAGATGCGCTCTAATTGCGTCAGGTATTGGGGTTGTACTTGCTCCATCTATTCGGCTACCGTCAGACTTTAAAACTAAAGGGTTGTAAAAAATGTCGACGTTTAATTTTAAATCATCCGGCGGCAGGCTTTCGTATTTTATTCGCTCGCCCGCATCCTTTATCCTTTCCATATAATCGGTAAAAGCTAATAATTGGCCCTCGTCTAATTGTTGGTATTCGCCGCCCGATTCGCTTACAACCTTTAACCTCAATTGGCCCTTAATTTCATTTACGGCGGCCTGTTTAATAATTTGCAGGGCTTCGATATCGGCGTCGGTTAAACCAGTATTATCATACTGGTCGGTTTCATCGATTAAGTCTTGGCCCAATCTAAAAGCTAATGCCTTTTGTCTATACCATTGCAGGCGGTGCGCTTTTTCTAGTGATATTAAATCATCAATTTCGGCCTTATGGATATCAAACAATTTATCCAAGCTCCAAATAACAACGGCCACCACATAGGCGAACAAACGCCAAATGGCTACCTTACTAGTAGACGTTAAAACGTCCAACTCGCTTGTTGCCTCTTTTTGTGCTATAATCTGGCTGTACCAGTAATCAATTGTCCTTGCCATTAGTTCACTATAAAATCATATAATATTGCCCAATAATCAACCCCCTCGGGCTTAACCGGTATAAAGTCTTTATTTGTTGTCCCACCACTTGCCGGGCGTATCGTTTGGAATTTATAGAAGTTGTAAACGTCAAAATCTAGTACCTCACCGGCTTTAATTTCCTGTCCAAAAATGTCGTCGGTTACGCTCATTCTATTAAGCTGAGCATAATCGAAAACGGCAGAAATTGAACCGCTACCAACCAAGGCCATATCCCAAAGGTTTTGTTTATCTAAAGGCTTTAAATAAACCGACTCCTTTATAATGCTTTGATCTACCTTAATTACTTCCGGTCGTTTGTTTTCAACAACAATAATTTTAATTCCCGTCAATCCTAAATCATCGGTTATGGATATACCATTTGCCAAGGCGTTATCAAACAAAGCGGAAAGGCCACCTTGCTCAATTATGGATATGTCCAATAAATTCAGATTAGTTGTCGCCGTTATCTTTTTTTCCATCAAACTCAAACCATTTATTAAATTTCCTTAATACAAAGCCCGCAATTGATTGCGTTTCTTTATATCCTAGACACCCCAAATTTTCCATCCAACTAATAAATAACTGGAAAACAATAGCCGTAAAAACCATATAATACAGCCATAAAAAAGGGTTAATATCAAATCCCAAAACATTAGGCACTTCCATGCCTTTAGAAAAAGTATGCAAAACCACAACAATGGCGATATAAGTGCCAATTTTTAAAATCATTCTACCAAACTTCCTACTTTTAAACTTTTCGCCCTTAACTTTTATAGATACTTTTAAGCCCGTTTGAAACTCCGCGATAATTAGGAATAAAAAAGCCACGATAACTGCAATGTCTAAACCGGTGTAAGTGAAAATAAAAACCCTAAGCGTGGCCAAGCTCACACTTGCAATAATCATTGGTGCGTTGGGTGTAAATAGAGAATTCAAATAGTCAGTTATACTACTAAATCCAAATCCCTTTAAAATGTAAGTCACCTTACTCATTAGTATTTCTTTTTAATTCCATCAAATCCTTTACGTCTGCGTAATCCTTACCATCTCGGGAAAGGTTTACTTTTATCACGGTTTGCAATTCCTCTTGGCTAATATTGCTATTGATTAGCCTCACTAAATTTGGCCCTAAAAGTGGGTCGCTTTTTAAGTCCCCTTGGTTCAATTTTAAAATGCTTGCAACTTCCTGTGTATAGCTTTCGCCAATTGCAAAATCCCCACTTAAAACAGATACGTCGTCGTTATTTAATACAATGTCCTTCATTAGCTTATTGTATGGTTAAAAGTTCCCGAAACAACGCCACCGGTTGCACTCGTAAGTCCACTTGTATAATTTACTTTTGCAGTTTTTACAAACGTTTCAATTGCATCAGCAAGACGGCTAATAAATGCGTTTTTAGCTTCCTCAGGTGTTAAATCTGCGTTGTCTAAAGTATCATCATAAATACCGCCCAATGTTGCTTTTAATCCGTTTTTATCTAATGCCATTACTGTAATAAATTATTAATCTTCAATTTTATCGCCGTAATCCCCGCAACATCTTTTGGGGCATAAATCTTTAACATTTGGTCAACTACCTCAGTTAAAATACTCTTTAGGCTATCGTCACCCTTTTTAACTTTAAAGCCGTTTAAATCTAATTTAAACTCGCTTTCATCTATCTTTAAACTAAACTCTTCTACCTCTTCCGCGTCAATTAAAAAGGCCGCCGCCCCTTGGTTTTCGATAATTCCAATTAAACAGTTTGTACCCTGCTTTGGCTTTATGGTAACCGCTCCCAATCCTAATGAGATATTGTAAAACTCCAAATCATCGGTGACTCCCTTAGCGGTCATGGTTTTATTTTCCCAATCAATGTCGCTGGATATTACCCAACTGGTTTGTACTATCGTATTATCTTTTGAGTGTTTGCCCAATAGCTTTACAAAGTCATCAACCGCGTTACCTTTTCCACCCGTTAAGCTCATGCAACCTTATCCCCCAATTTTATTTCCTGACGGAAACCGCCGGGCCCAAAATCTTTTTCAAATCCCTCTATATAATAAGTACCGTTTCTTTCCGGATATACTTGGCTTGTTAAAACTGCTTTCCAACCGTGGTTAATATTTGGCAAACCAAAGGCGGTCAACGATCCGTCGAATCCATCAGCTTTTCGCTTGTTATAATCGGCCGTGGCTAACTTTTCTAATTCGGCCTTTATTGTGATGTTGTAATAGGTAAGCTCCAAATTATCGCCACCGTCTTCGCCAATTTCAAATTGAATTTTTTTACCTCCTTTTAGAATGCTAACGGCTTTAACTTTTACCGTGATATCATCTTTAGTGCGGTAGGTTAATCCATTACTAACAATATTTCGTTCGATGTTAAACTTAACCGACGGACGAGTGCTATTGGCGGCGTAATACTTACCGCAAACAATAGTTTTTCCATCCATATAGGTATATAGGTTAAAATCTTGTTTAAGCTTTTCCAGTACCTTACCAACCGTGGTTTTAGAAAATCTAACACCCCCTAAGCTCACCCCCTCCAAAGCATTTATATTATAACCGGGTGCAATTGTTTTTAACATCCCGGATAAGGTTGCCGATGCTGAGCTATAATTTACGGGTATGCGCTTAACCAACCACATTTCATCTTCGCACTTTATTTCAATTGGGATATCTGCCGAAACACTACTTATATAACCTTGGTATTCCTGTTCTAAAACGCCATCGTAACCCAAATAAATCGTCAATGGGTCACCAATCTTAAAAACCTCCTTAACCTTAAACCTATCAAAGTACTTTACGTTACGTGGTAAAGTAATAGTCGCCCGTCCGGTCAACTCTTTAAAAGTCCCGCTAATGTGGGCGGATGACAAGCGTTTCAATACAACTTCATTTCGTGTTTTAGTTGCAGGAAAAACAATTTTAGCCACCATTATCATCATAACAATAGCTCCAATCTCTCGTCACCTTCGCACTCTAATTCAAAAGGGATTACATTTGGTTTACCTTCCAATTGGTCAAAGTTTGCCGAGTTAATTGTTAATGCCAGTATATTTTTTTCAAAGAACAAATCGCCAATAATGTTAATACTCCCCGCCACTTGCTCCCACTTCAAAAGTTCCTCTTTTTGAGCTTTTGCGGTTTTTGCAGTTTTTCGGCTACTATCATCTAAGCAAATACCTCTAATTCTAATCTTCCAGTCGTCAAAGCTATACAGCTCTTTAACCGAACCATTTGCGCCCAATACGGGGGTCTTTGTTATTATTTTTGCCCGGGTAAATGTGATTAATGTTGCCGCCGGCATCATAAAGTCGGCAAGCTTAAAATCAACCAAATCCCCGTCCTTGTTAAAAACCTTATATATTCCGCCCTTCAAGGTGAAAGGGTAAACAATTGGCGTACCCAAACCGCTCAAAGGGCCGGTGATATCATCGGGTTTCAACTCAGGGCCGTTGTAAGTTGCAACGCCCGGGGTCTTTTCTTCCGGCAGGGTAAATTTTTGGTCGTTTTCAAACAACTTTCCCAAGTCGTATGTGTACGGTATGAATACCGGAGATTTAACGCCAAACGCTAAATCAAAAACCTCTGCTAAGTATGAACGCCCGTCTATCATATACTTAAAGCTCCATCCCTCAGCCTATCGTTTACCATTCCAATTACTTGGTCTGCAATTTTTCTAACATCAGTACCAGGCCCTACATTAAAATAATTCTTAATATCAAGGTGCATACTGATTGATTTACCGCCGCCACCGCTTCCCTCAATGGACATATCTTTTTGCTTAGTTGATGGACTTAGTGGCAGGTTTTTATTTTCAGGAGTTTTACCAGCTAAAAAGCTACTTGTTGATTGCTCGCTTTGTGACTTTTTCTTTTCGTCCTCCCTACTTTGTTTTATCGATTCGTTATAACCGTCTTTAAAAATCTTACCTAAACCCTCGGTTCTTATTTTATTGACCGCTTCCCCCGCCTGTGATATACCTTCCGCAATTAAGGCAGGGTTAAATGTTAATGCACCAATAAAGGTTTTACCAACCCCAACAAAAACATCCATCAAAACCTTTCCAACTGAAATTAAACCTTGTATAGCCGCTCTGAAAGTTTCTGATTTTTGGTAAGCGTAATAAAGACCGGCGGCAAGAGCGGCTAAAGCCACAACAACAATTCCAATTGGGTTTGCACTCATTGCGGCATTTAATAGCCATTGAAAACCGGCGGCCACTTTGGTTGCAACTGCACTTAATTTTTGTGCTATCTCTAAGCTTTTAAATCCATCTCGCAAAAGCTTAATTCCGGCACTTGCATTTTTTAAATCAGCTAAAACAGAAATTGCACCGGTAGCACCGTTAACAAATGGTAAAATGCTCCCAGTAACATTAAAGAAACTAATCTTTACATCATCAATCCAAGCCTTTATTCTTGCCATTTTCTCCTTATGAGTATCCATGATGACACTCGCTTGCTCGGTGGCCGTATTTGTTCCCTCTATTTTTTTGGTTAACTCGGCTTGGCTTTCTCCACTACGAATTAAAATTTGAGCATTGGCAGAGTTTTCACGCCCAAAAACTGCCGTTAAGGCGTTTAAGTCATTTTGTATCGGGCCAAGTAATTTTAATCGCTCGCTAAATGGTTTTGAAGTGTCAGACACCGCCTTCATGTTGATCCCGTAAAGCTTTAATATTTTAACGGCGTCTCCGCTTAAGGCATCCGGTGCGCTTATCGTAGTCAATACGTTTCTCAATGCCACGCCCGCCTCGCTTCCATATTTACCGCCCTCGGCCATTGCTTGAATTGCTGCGTTTGTTTCCTCGAAAGAAAGTTTCGCCAATTTTGCTTGCACCCCACTTTGTTCTAAGGCCGCCGAAATTTGAGGGACTTCCGCCGCCCCGTATTTTGCGCCGGCCGCCATAACGTTCATCATGTTGGCCATTTCTTTTCTGGCCTCCAATGGATCGCTTAAATTAACTTGATATTGGAGCATTGCGGTTGTAAGTGCATTGGTCGCACCAACGGCGTCGCCGTTCATGGTTTTACTTAAGGTTTGGATTTGTATCCCCATAGCCTTAAGGGCTTCCGGGCTTTGGGCAATGTCAGGCCCAAAGCGGGAAAGCACCGTTTTGTAAGCTTCGAGTTGTGCGCTCGCGTCACCTCCGAATACTTTTGCGGTGGCCCGGGCTTTATCTCCTAGGTCGTCCAAGCTTTTACCTGTAACGCCGGTAATTGCCTCAACCTCGGCAAGCTGAGCTTGAAAGTCAATACCAGGTTGCGAAGCTTCGTTAAGTCTATTGTTTAAATTTTGAAAGGAGTTAGCAATTGCAGTTACGTCTATTGCACTAACTTTTCTTAAGGAGTCGTTGAGTTCGTTACCTTTTTTACCGGCTTTGTCTAACTCATTTTGCACCTGCCGCATTGGGGAGGTGATTTTATCTATCAGTTGTAAAATCCAATTGGTAGTATTGTTAGACATTATCTTCTTTGATTGGTGCGAAAACTGTGTTCAAGACCTCAATCAATGCCATTTTATACACTGTCTCGGTATCTTTTAACTCAATTTTACGTACATATTTATACTCATTAAATAGTTTTGCCCACTCTTTAGTGCTTAGCTTTTCGGGTTCAATTCGGTAATGAAAGCGGAGGATAGCGTTAATTTTTTGAACGAAATGGCCCGTCTCCAAATCAATTTCCGCATCCTCTAAAGCTTTTTTACTTCCGTTTCTGCCTTTCCGCTAAGCTTTCCAATTTGTGTTAACACCTCTAAATAAACCGATCCGTCTTGTTCAAAAATGTAAGTGTCGCCACCTAATACACAATTTGAAAGAAGCAATTTGTTTATTCTTTCACTGTCGTCCTTAGCCTTGGCAATTGCCTCTAAAGTGCTACGGTTTGGCTTTTTGAGAACAAATTTAAACTCATCACCGTCCGCATTTTTAACGGTTGCTAATGACAATGATTTTTCGCCGTATTTGGCTTTCCAGTCGGTAATTAAAGCCGGTGTTATTTCGCTGTAGGTTTGGTTTTCCATTTTTAAATTGTATTCCAGTCAATGTGTGAAACAATAAGCTCGTAAGCCATCGCAATACTACCGTCGCCTTGCTTTACTTCAACGCCACGGCCCATAAATTCGCAATTACGGATACGGTCGGTAACAATTTTACCATCGACCATTTCATATTGAGCGATGACATCAAAAGGAGCAATATCTTGAATTCGCTTGCCCGGTACTAATGCGGATTGAAGGGCGTCCATTTCTTCCTTTAAAATGGTTAACGTTGCTTTAGCTTCATATTTCCCCTCGCCACGGCCAACGGGATATTTTCCCGCACCGTAAACATTTTCTTTGGTAAGTGTATCGTCGTATTTAACGGCTGTAATACCCTCAACATCGCGGCCCATCATATTAACGGTTAGGCTATTCCACCCCGTCATTTTGCCAAACTTGTTAATTATAGTTCCCATTTTATAGCTTTGTGCTTAATCCTAAATCAATTTCAAACTCGTAAACAATGCCGTCAGATATTACCTTAACCTTAATATTTAAAGGGCTTGTTTCACTTAAAATTTGCTTTGGATTGATGTAAACAGATGACCCACTTATTTCGTCGGCTGCCTCCATTACTTCCAAAACTTTTTTAACAATCCCCGTCCACCTGGTTATTGTAGTACTGCGGATGTATCCGGTTGTTTCATCTTTTTTAACGGTACGTTTTACCTCCGGGATCAATACGTTTCGGATTGCTCTTGCAGCTTTATTCCATGTACGGTTGCGCTCTATATAAGCGTAATCGCTCACCTTTTCAACTGATGTTGGGGAGGAATTAAAGAAAACGCCTGCATATCCGTCATAACTTCCGGCGTAGATGTAGCCCTTTGTTGTTAGGCTTTTCTTTTCGACTGCCGATAGATCACTTACTTTTTTGCCGTCGCTTAAGGTGGCCGAAAGCCATCTATTACTTGCTTCATCTGTTAAAGGGTAATCCTTATCGCCACGTTTTGCGCTAGGCTTTTTGTTGATATCAACAGACCCTAAATTTTCATTTACGCCACGTATTGCAAGCATACCCAAGGCCGCACCAACGTCGGCATATTTTGCGTACTCCGGCAAAGTCGCCGCAACGGTTGGGTCTTGTGCGATGCAAACAGAAATGTTTGCCGCCGCTTTAGCTCTTAAGTCTGGATAATCTGCAAGGGCCACTTCTACCGCATCACCCATTGCGGGAACTATCACAAAGTCAAATAAACGGTGCTCAGCTTTAAAGCCGTCAACGATGGCTTGTAAGCCTTCAACCTCTCCAACAACGTCCGCTAATTCGTCCGCTATGTTAACAAATCCGAAACCTTTAACCTCTGATGCCTGTCTTAATGCGCCTTTAACGCCATCAGTTCCTGCGATAACAACCGCCGTTGCAACTGGCGCAAAAATCAAATAGATTTTAGCCTCAGGCGCATACAAAAAGAATTGCTCAATTGCGTTGTGGATTAAAAATTTCTTATTGGCATCAAAGCTTGCGTCAACTCCTAACGCTTCCGCATCGGCAGTTTGCAAACATAAATAGGGCACATGATGTGCAACTGTACCCGGCAAATCTGCCAAATCAACGGCACAAATTAAGGCTACAATATTATCGGTGCTATCGTTTTCGCCGCCTAAGCCACCATTTAACTGGTTTATTTTTACTCCTTCAAAGCTCATTACTCAGTAATTTTAGAGATTCTTTCTTCAATAGCCTTTAACGCACCGGTGCGGTTTTGGCCCTCTTTTTCACTTGTTGCCATTTGCTCCAATACCGCTTTATCGGTAATGGTGGCAATTTGTTCGGTTAATTGGGCGATAGTTAAAACAACTACCTTTTCCTTTTCTTCCACTTCCGGGAAAGAATAAAGGGTAAGATTTCTCTTATCTTTGTGATTGGTCGCTAGGTTTTTATTATAAAAAACCTGACCGTCCGAAGTAACGTGTACTTCTTTCACATTTCCTTTTAAAAATTCGGATGCCTTTTTTTTACATTCATCCTTGCTTAAAGCCTTCATATCAATTTTCTTTTAATGAGCCAATAAATTGTTGCACCAGCAATTAGGGTTAAAAAAATCCCGCCAATCCACGCTAGTATTTTCGTGAAGAGAGGCGTATATTTTACCTCAACCGGAGGTTGGTACAATACTTCTTTATGGTTGCGTTGTTCAAATTCGTTTCTTAGTTGGGCCTTAATGGCTAGGGTGTCGCAAAGGCAGTCAATCACAAGGTTATCATTTTCCCTCTTGATGTTTAAATTTGCTTGCCCGCTTTTACTTGTTTGATTAAAGCCCTTGCCCGTGGCAAGGGCCTTAACTGGTATCTTAATTTGTGTTTGTGCTTTCGGGGCTATCAAAACCGTGTCACGGATGACAATGGTTTTAGTAACTGTATCCGTTACTTTTTGTTGAGTTATTACTGGTTGTTTGCATTTACAGCTTGCAATGGCTAACAATGCCATTAATAAAAGGAAGATTGGAAGTTTTTTCATTGTTTTAATACTCTACTGGGTATATGTACCCAACTACATTTAAGCCGCCTTCTTTAAACGGCCTGTTAATTGTTCTCGGCTTCATGGCAACGCAATCCCCCTCACGGCTTCCGCTATTATTAGTATTACCCTCAACCGTAATCATTGTATTTGTTTTTTCGTTAACCTCTACCACTATTCCCTCGTGTCCACTTGGGCCATGCCCTAAAGTCCAAATTACTTTTGCACCTAATTTTGGCTTGTCTCCGGTTTCAAAATTGCTATCAGCTTGATAGTTTTTGAAAGTTTGTAAAGCTGAGCCGCTGTCAAGACGTTTGGCAATTTCATACAACTTTGAATTGTCCTTTAAGTGCTTAATCCAAACCATGTTTCCAAAGAATGCACACCAAGGAGCGCCCACATACCAACCCGCATTTTTTAGCTCTTTTTCAAAGTCAGAATCATTAAAGCCCGAGTTTCCTTTTTTCTCGGTACGCCCTAAATACCACTTTGCCGCCTCTACTATAAAATTTGTCCTTGTCATGTATTAGCTTTTTAAAAAAAGGCCGGGTTTTAACACCCGAGCCTCTTCCATCAACCCAAACCGTATTTTTATGCGTTTTCGCTAATTAAAGCTCCAAAGCCATAATCTTGTGTTTTCTCGCAAAGCGCATAACTTTGTAACCTAAACTCTGATGTAGGATCAGCGTTTGTGGTATCAATAGTTTCCGGCTTGTAAAGGATTTTCACGCTCTCAACGTGTTGCACCATGCTATCTCCATAGAAGAAAACAGAGGCAGCCTGGTCGCCAACTGCGGGTGCTGCGCCTTGTGCTTTTAACACACCGGCAGCGGTATAAATTGGTGCGGCGTTGTTTTCAAAAATTTTCAATTTCAAAAACCCAGTAATCGCCCCGCTATCTTTATCCATACGGATAAAATCACGGTTATTTTGAGTTCCTGCCTTGTCTAACTTCAAATCGTTTTGATGTTGAGAACAAAGTGTTAAAAACAACTTGTCCGGATTCATCAAATTCAATAAGTTGATTTGTGATTCAAAATCAATCAAATCGTTATAAGTTAAACGCTTACGGCCGTTAGCGTCTGCCGCTCCGGTTGTTCTTAAAACAATCATTCCGGTAGCCGCTTCATATGGAGCAATTTTGTTTAAAACATAATCGCGATACCCAACAATCCAACTTTCGGTATGCTTAACCCTTACGGTGCTACGCTTATCAAAAGGTAAATAGCGGATTTCCGCGTCCGTTACTTTAGTTGGGGTAGTGTCCAACTTATCCCACTCGATGATGCCTTTTTTACCGGCCATTACAGTTGCCGCAAAAGGGTCAACATTATTGATTAAAAAACCAACATTGTTGATTAACTTATTGAACTTAATCCCGTCGGCGGTTAATGCCTCTTGTGGTGCTCTTGGAATTACGCCAATAAAGTCGTTTTTGTAGTTTCTGAAATCTTCTAATAATTTCGGAGCTACGTACTGGTTTAAATAGTTACCGTCAACTAAATTCATGTCTTAAATTTTTTCGCCTTTAAATAATTTGTCAAATCTCTCTGGTTCGGTTTCGGCGAGTGCTTGTAAGCCCATTGGGTCTTCTTCTTGCCATTTGTCAAAATTCCAGTCCTTACGGGCCTCAATTTTACCCTCGGCAGTTCCGTCCAACTCGGCGCTCAATTTTGGGATTGCGGTCATTGCTTCGATGGCTTTTTTAGTACCCTCGTAATCCGCATTAGCCAAAGCCTCATAAGTCGCAACTAATTCCGGCTTAATCTTTTTGTCGACAACTGCTTTTGCAATTAAAGCTTTCGCCCTAGTGCCCAACTCAGCATCCTCCTTGGCTTTGATATCCGCCAATTTTTGAGCGTTATCTTTAGCCTTTTTGGCGGCATCCAAAATTTGCTCGTCAGTTGCATCAGCCGCTAAGCCTAATGCAGCAATCATTTTAATCCTGTCCATTTTTAATTTTTTATCGTCCTCGTGTGTTTTTTCGTCAATTGCAACGGCAGTAATTAAAGCCTCATAAGCCGCCTTAGGAGTTTCCTTTGGTTGATTAATCGCGTTAATTAACTTGTTATCTAATGCCTCTTTTGCGGTGTACCAAACGTCGCCCTTGTTTAAAATTGCGGTTACGTCTTCTGCAGAAATGCCCATCTTTTTTGCATAACTGGCCACGTAATCATTAGAAATGTCCTTAAGTAGTTTTAAATCGCCCTCTATTTTATCAATGCTCCCGTAGGTAGAAAGCTTTGGCCAATGGATCATGATTTTTGTTCCTTCCTGTGCGGTGGTATAATATTTTGCAACCAACTTGGTTACTGCGCTACAGGCCGTAGCTCCTAATATTAACTCCACCTCATCCAATCGGTCAAGCTCGTTGGCGATATCTTCACCCTCAAAAACGTCGCCTCCTTTAGAGCTTATGTAAATAGAAGCCTTACGAATGTTTTGGTTTAAGAATGAATCAACGGCAAGGCGTACAGCGGCTGCGCTGCCAGTCTCTGAATATGGGTGTAATACGTCCGTTATTCGGATGTAGCCCCTACCATCTTTTGCCTCTGCGGTAATCTTCATTTTTAAATTATCATTCATTTTAAATAAGGGCTTGTTCGTTGTTTGTGACTGCAAATCTGTGCTAACATTCTCACTAAAAAAATTCGCATTCTTAAAACAAATACTAAACAATACTAAAATGGTAAGTATCTCATACTAAATCAGAATTGTGTTTTTTTAACCGCATTATATAGGTGCATTTTTGGTGATATTATTATCAAAAAATGGCGAAAACTACCGAGAGCAAACTCGCGAAAGAGATGTATGTAAACCAGTTGAGAACAGCCAAAGAAATTGCTGTTTTTTTGGGCGTACAAGAAAAAACCGTCGGCAATTGGGTTGCAAAGGGTAATTGGAAAGCCGAAAGAGATACACAACTTTCAACATCAAACAAAGGTCGTGATAGCTTAAAAAAGGTAATTGCAAACTTAGCTGAGCGACGTGTTGAAATATTTGCGGAAAGGAAGATATACGCCCAAATTGAAGATAAGAAAACATTAGCAGCCTTAGATATGGAGGCCGCCAGTATTGCCGACCAAATATCAAAAATGAACGCAACCCTAAAGCATTACGACCAAGAGAACAGAATTACGGCAACCGTTTACCTCGAAGTAATGCAAGACATTTTTAATACCCTTAGGCAATCCGACGAGAAATTACACCTTAAAACCTTAGACTTTCAAGAGAGCCACGCCCAATTTATTTGTCAAAAACTCGCGTAGGTATGAAAAGGCAGGATAAAGACACGTTAACCCGATACCTCAATAATCTTGAAATGATCCGCATGAGCTCTAATGTTAGGGCTTATGAAACCGAGGCGGAGCAATCCGCAGAAATTGAGTTTTGCAAGGGCGATGTGGTGCGCTGTATTAACAGATATTTCCCACACTATGCAACATCGCCATCGGCGGGGTTTCAAATTAAATTTGCCGGTAAGGTTTTAGACGATAGGACTATTAAAGCATTTGCGGAGTGGGGTCGTGGCTTAGCAAAATCTGTTTGGTGCGATGTTATCTTGCCCTTTTGGCTTTGGACAAATGACGAGGCGCATTATATGGTTTTAGTTGGCCAAACCGAGGACAGGGCGAAACAATTGTTGGGCGATTTACAAGCGGAATTTGAAGCCAACCCACAAATCATTAAAGACTTTGGTGAGCAAAAGTTAGAGGGCAGTTGGGAAATTGGCAAGTTTAGAACTAGAGGTTCTAAAAAGCGTGGTTTGCGCCCGATGATTGGGCGAGCTCGAGGACTAGGCCAAGAGGTAAGGGGTTTAAGAATTGGAAGCCAACGCCCGGATTTATGCGTTGTTGATGATATTGAAACCCGTGAAATAGGGCGTAATCCTAAAAGGCAAGACCAATATGTAAAATGGATTGAGGGCGATTTAATCCCTACAATGGACGGGCCTATTAGACGCCTGTTATATGCCAACAATAAATTTGCCGATAGAATGATTCAAACCATTCTACAGAAAAAACATGCTAACTGGCATATATCACATGTGCCGGCATATTATCCAATCACTTTGTTACCCGTTTGGGACGAGAAATATCCCGATGATTATTACATCCAACTTGAAAAGGAAATTGGATTAATCGCCTTAGAGGAAGAGTACGGGCAAAAGCCTCACAAGGAGGGCAAAATTTTCAAACCACACCACATGGATTTTGATAAAATGCCCAATCTAAACCATTTAAAAATAATTATTGGCCATTGGGATATTGCTTACACCGACAATGAAAAAAGCGATTTCAATGCCGTAAGAATTTGGGGCTTAGATAAAAACAATAAATTTTGGTTTTGGCAGGGTTTCGTAAGACAATGTAAAATGAAAGACGCTGTCGCCTATATGTGCGACGTCCAATTAAGACTCCCGGACACGGTTATTGTTCACTGGCAATATGAAGCTCAGTTTTGGAACGACGAAGTTGAAAGAACCATTAATGAAGTACAAAAAGAAAAAAGGGTTAATCTCTATTTAAGGCAAGTAATTACGCCAAAGGTTAAAAAGTACGATCGTATTTTGGAGATGTACGTTTATTACCAAAACAACCGGATAAAGCATAACCAAGCAACTGAAAACGACAACGATTCAATTAGAGGTCGCGAACAGTTATTTGATATCGAACCAGGTTACACCACTAAAGATGACTCGCCGGATGCCGATAGGGAGGCAATAAGGGAACTTGAAAAGCATACTTCCATAGACACCGAGGGCGACGACGTTGGTTTTAGGACTGGTAAAATGGAGCATAAACACGAAAGATTATGAGATATATTTCTTCTGACGATTTAAAAGTCGATTCGCAAGAGCGATTTATTGTAGACAGTACCGCGGACAATGTGGACGCAATTGATGGGATTGTTACCAAGGTGGTGGAAATGGTTATAACATACCTCTCCGGGCGATACAATACGACTTTGATTTTTGATGTAGTTGCCCCAATACGAAACGAGGTTTTAGTGGATATCATTGTTAGAATTTCGCTTTATAAAATATTCCGTAGAAACCCCGCCCGAAAAGTAAGTACAGATATAAAAGAGGATTACGACGCGGCAATGAAAGAGTTAGAGCGCATTAATAGTGGCCGTACCACTTTGGCAAATTTGCCAACACCCACAACCATAGAGGGCGAGCAACCCAACGCCGATTTAATTTGGGGTAATACAAGCAACCGAGATTATTATATATAATATGAATTTATTTGATAGCGCACTTTTAAAGATTGAAAACTATGTTCTAAATAGAACTAGCGACAGTAAAATAAGAATTGAAGCGGCCAACCGCGGTGGAAATTCTGATAATGCCCTTAGTAATTTGATTGAAAAGCAAAGTACCACTTTGCAAGAAAAATCATTGCAGGATTTAAAGCGGGCAATTTTGGCGGCAAGTAGCCCGGATCAACCGGAGTGGTCGCAACTTTATCAAATACATGAAAACCTATTAATTGACGACCACTTGGCAAGTGTTATCGATAGTAGGATTTTACACGCCAAGCGTACAAGCATAAAATTTGTCGATGATGCCGGGAAAGAAAATAAAGACGTAACACAATTATTTGAGCGTCCTTGGTTTGAAGATTTAATCGAAATTGTTATCGGTACGCGTTTCCGTGGGCGTAGATTGATTGAATTATATGATTTGAATGAGGACGGCGAATTGGAAACCATTACCGAAATAAAGCAACCTTGGTTTAATTCAAAGCTTGGCATTATAACAAAGAATCCGGGCGAAACAACGGGTTGGAATTACCGCGAGGGTATTTATGCCAATTACTATTTACAAGTCGGTAAAAGCGACAATTTGGGTATGCTTAGCCAAATGGCCCCGATTGTATTAGCAAAAAAATTAGGGATGGGAAGTTGGCTTGATTTTATCGACAAATATGGAGTTCCTCCGCTCTTCATTACTACCGATAGAGAAGATAGTAAGCGTTTAGAGCAATTATGGAACGCGGCCAGTAAATTCAAATCTAATAACTTCATGGTTGGCCGTGGCCAAGAGAAATTTGAAGTTGGCGACGTAAGCGGTGCGGGTGTTGACCCTTTTGAAAAATTAGCATTAAGGGCCGATAATATGATGAGTAAACGTGTATTGGGCGGTACTGGTTTAACTGATGAAAAAGGGTTTGTTGGTTCGGTTGATATCCAATATAAATTAGCAAAAGATAGGTTCGAGAGTGATAAACTCTTTTTTAAATATGTTTTTAACGCCTATGTACGCCCTCGTTTAGTGGCTCTTTCACCGGTTTATGCACCCCTAAAAACTTATAAATTAGATTGGGATAATTCGGAGAGCTTATCAGTTGAGGCGCAAGTTGACTTAATTGTAAAATTGGGCGACTTCTTTGATATTGATCCTACATTTATCCAAAACTTAACCGGAATTCCAATTTTAGGTATAAAGGATAATTCTGCAATTACTGAAACCAAACCGAAAGGAGACAATCCGGGAAAAAAGTAAAATTGCAAGCCATTGCCGTGACTGGTTGGCTTGCAATGGTAAACAATTGGTATAAAGATCAAGAGCATAGTTGTGGTTGCGAGCCCTTGGATATCCAATTAAATGCGGTTGATCTAACACCGTACCAAGAGGTTTACAAAAAGCTATTAAAAGACGTTTACGACGGTAAAATTAAGCAAGGCGATATCAATAGCGATTTAATCCGCTTAACTTATCAAGAGTTGCATAGCGGTGCATCAACTGGCTACGGGAAAGGATTTAACGTAGTTGGCGACAATGGCAAGCCAAATGCCACCGTAATAAAAATGAAACAAAACATTTTTAAGTTTTCAGGTGCAAAAACTTACGGCCAATTGGTAGAGCTAAACCAAGCTTTAAACGAAAATGGAAAGCCGGCCAGTTGGGAAACTTTCAAAACTGCGGGCCTTGGAATAAACGAAAAATACAACCTCAACTATTTACAAGCCGAATATCAAACCGCAAAACAAGCCGGCTATAATGCCACTAATTGGGAAACTTACAAGCGTGACATTAAGCTATTCCCGAATTTAAAATATGTTACCCAAAACGATAATAGGGTAAGGGATGAACACCGGATTTTAAACGGCACAATTGCCCCAATTAACGGGCCTTTTTGGGCTAAGTATTATCCCCCAAATGGTTGGCGTTGCCGTTGTTATACAACGCAAACAGCCGAAAGGGTGAGCGACAATATTCCAGATGTAGTTAAAGAGATTGCACCGGAATTTACTTTAAATGTGGGCATTAGTGGCCAAGTTTATAACGAAGGTGCAACCGGTAAACCTGTGCCTTATTTTGCACTAGCTAAAAAAGCGGGTAAACAAGTTCAAAAAGGGTTTGAATTTGCAAAATTTACTGCCCCTTATGATGAAGTGCAAGGCATAAGAATAAGCCCATTTGCTGATACCGTTGATTTAGAGGATAACTTTGTCGATGCCCGCGTAATTAGTAAAAATCATAAGCTAGATGTTGAAATTAGGCCGAATGTATTAATTGAGGATTGGCGCAATCCGGAGCTTTTAATTAATGGCATTTTAGCCGATAGATATGCGGGTTCTTTAAAAGGTGGTTTTGCTGAGAAAAGAAAGCAAATAAAGGGCTTTGTTAAAAATTACAACGAGGCATTTCCAGACGATAAATTTACAAGCCAATATGGTATAGTCTTCAATGTAAAATCAATTGATAAAGACGCGGCAAGGTTAATCAATGGCAAGTTTAAAAACGGTAAAAATTTGGCATTTGTGATTATTGTTAAGGGGAGTAAATCGGTAAATATTGAAAGGGCTGACAGCTTTGAAATTATTACGGAAAAGCTAAAAGCTTTAAAAAGCCAAAAGGATTAAGCAAGCTTAATCCTTTTAGGGGGAGGGGATGAAGTTATCGTCCCCCTCAAGGACAAATATAATAATTATTTAAACAACAATTAAATCGCTTTTAAATGGCCGATAAATTACACGTACCAAATTTTGACGATATCACTTTAAATTTATTTGAAGATATCGCGGAACACGTTGCGGGGCAAGCCATAAGCCAATTTAAGGGGAGTTTTTATAAACAAGGTTTTACCGATAGCAGTTTTATTGCTTGGCCACGCCGGAGGGATGACTTAAGCCACAAACTTTTGCGTAAAAGCTTGGACTTGATCAACAGTATTTTACCGCGAACCGTTAGCGCAAGTAGAGTGGAAATTGAAGCCGGTAAGGGTTTGCCGTATGCCACAGCCCACAATAATGGCGCAATTATTAAAATTCGTATTACGGCGAGAATGCGAAAATTCTTTTGGTTTATGTTTTATAAAACCAATCAAGAAAAATGGAAGTTTATGGCCCTCAGTAAAAAAAGAGTAATGCGGGTTAAAATTCCACAACGCCAATTTATAGGGGAAAGCCAAACCCTAAACAAAAATATTGACAAGGCAATCATCAACTTAATGGAACAAAATTTAAGACGAGTAAAATTTTAGAAATGCAAAACTTCAAAGACCTTTATTTAGAATTATGCGAGTTACTAAATACCAAAGTAGCTGCAATAAAATGGCTTGACCTTTGGAATAACCAGGTTGATTTTTTAGAAGAGGAATATCAGTTTCCCGCACCTGCCGTTTTTCTAAGCTTTAGATTTCTTGACACGACCGACTTTGGTACATTGGCCCAAAATGTAAGCCTACAGGTTGACGCATACGTATTTTATGAAACTTTTGCCAATACATTTAAAGGAAGTTTTAACCAAGATACGGCCCTTGAATTTTTAGACCTTTTAAATAACGTTTACGCGGCCATACACGGTACTAGCGGAACAAATTACAGCAATATGCGCCGGACTGGCTTAAGCGCATTAGACACCGGCGGAGCGGGTAATTTATACCAATTAAATTTTGAGTGCGAATTAATAGATTATGCAGCAATTAAGAACTTTGTGGATGCTGATGTTGATGAAGTGACGGTAAATAACGAATCCGCTCCGGAGCAAGAACCGGAAACGGGCGAAAACTTTTATTTGGTTAATTAGAAAGGGAAACCAATTTTTTTAAATCGGCAATGTGGGCGTTGTATTTGGGATTATCTTCTATTTTTTTAGCCGATTCAAAATCAGAAATTGAACCCAATGCGTAAAAAATGGCTCTTTTAAATAAAGAAGTATCGCCACGCTCGGCCCTAATATTACATTCCTGAGCAAATGCTTGTTTAACCAATGCTAAATTTTGGTAAATATCTTTATGGGCAGTTTTCAATTCAATGGCCTTATTAAAGTCGTGAATCGCTTTAACATATTTTGCGGTGTCAGTTGTCTCAGCCATATTACTTTTCCCACGTAGGTAATAATATTCGGCTTGGTTGCCATCTAATGCAATAGCGTCATCCAAATAAACCTCAACATACGTCCAAGCTTGTTTTTCTGCCGCGGTTTGTGCCTTGGCGTACAACTCGGGTGCGGTTTGTGCAAATGAGCTTAAACCGGCTAATAAAAGGATAAAAAAGAATAGGTTTTTCATACTCGGTTGAATACTATATTTTCAATTGTTTTGGAAGACTTATAAAATTTATTTGCGATGCAAGCCAATATGTACTCGTCAGAATAAACCCGAACACCATCCTTGGTTTTATTTAGCCATTTCATGTACTCCCGCCTAATATCTTCGTAAAGGCGTTCGGTAGTTTCTTTTTTCACTGAAGGCGCAAAGCTTAATTGTTGTTGCATAGCTCGGGGGATGGTTTCACAAATATAATTAATTAAATTTGGAATAAAAAAGGGCTTTTACGGCGAGCTTTTAGAAAGTATAACACCCAAGTGAAACATTGTTTTTGCACCATGCCTTTCCCTAATTACTTTTAATTTTTTTTCAATTGAACTAAGGCTATTCGGTTTTAAATTTTCCGCTTTCAATGCCTCCGAAATTTCATTTTGTGTCATACCTTGCATAAGGTATTTAATTATTAAATTTTCCATATCACTTTTTAACCCTTTCCAACTCAATAGCCGCATAAGCTTCGTTTAATTTATCCGAAATACTCACTACCTCCGCCGATCTATACGGATTAACACCGACTTTACTTTGTGCCTGTGCAACTTGGTGTTTTTCTTTCAATCGTTCCATTTTTTGGGTAGTATAAGTCTTAAGCCACCCGATAATAATTGCGCCGTCTAGTCTATTGAATAATTGCCCAAACTCTCCGCTCTTGGCTTGTTGCATACACATAGCAACCTCTTCCAAGGTTAATGAGCCGTAAGACGATATAATGAGCATTGTGGTGCTTTGTAGGCCTCGGTCGGTAATCATATTGTCAACCATAAAAAAGAAGCGCAAATCGTTTAAAATTAGCATGATTGAATCTTCAACGCCCTCGTCGCCTTCTTTCATTAATTGGGTAATGGTTTTACTTTCGGGTATCAAACTTAATTTTTGATTTACTAATTCAATTTCTTCATTTATTTGCTCTAAGAAATGCTCTTTTTCTAAGCCCTTGTAATTGTCTTGATAGAATTTTAAAGAACTTTCTAGGGTGTCCAACCTTTCGTTTAAATCCTTTCTTTTATCCTGCCTAGTTTCAAAATCCCAAGGCTTTATTTTTGCAATACCGCTAAGAGCTAGATCGGTGTTTGTTCGCAATAGTATTGGCCAGTTGTTCGGCTTGGTTAAGGTGTTGTTGTTTCTTTGTAGCTCCATTTTTAATTTTGTCTATTAGTTCTAATAAATTTCGGTTGATATCTGCTAGGCTCTTTTGGCGGCCTAAATAATCGCCTGTTTGTGCCCATCGGTTTAAGATCACTTCTAAGCTTTGCAAAGCGGCATCATCTGTTTTTTGGTTACTGGCATTTTTAAGTTTTTCTAAAATTTCCTTTAAAGCTTTACCGCCCCGGGCGTCCATAATGAAGGGTAAACCCTCGCGTTCTAAAAAGGCCTTATATGCGCCAATTGCCTTTTGATAATTAGGGTTTGGTGGCTCGCCCTCTTTTTTAGTCAATAGCTTAATTAATGCCGCCATTACTTCCGGGTGGTTGCCCTCTTTTTTTTGCGCTTTGCACCAAATTAATAGTTCTTTAATGCTCATTTAATTGCGGTTTAAATTCCGGAGGTAAGAGGCGTAAACTTCATGTTCATAGATATAAAGCACTTTGTTAAGCTCGTCCTCGTCATGATCCATTAAGGGCTTATTATACCGCCCGTAATTAATGCACCATTCGTTAACAGCTTCCACAGGATGGGCGTATTGCATACTGCGGGCAAGCCCTATCATTTTTTTGCGTTGCTTATCGCCGGGTTTTGGCTTCCAGTTGCTTTGTTGCCTCGCGTTTAGCTCTAATTGTAGGTGTTTTACTTCGCCGTCGCTCAAAGCCCTTAAACTTTGAGTGCGACCCTTGGTAAATTCATAAACGGCCTCTTGATATTCTAACCCAATACTTTTACAGGCGGCGAAAATTGGTGCGTAGTTTCTTGACATTTGATTTAGGTTTTTTTTTATTAAACATTATCTATTGCATTAGCCATTTTAAAAGCTGATTGTAAGTCCTCGTGTGTTTTACCCTTTACATTGGCCATTTTAATGAAGGACTTTACTAAATCATAATTTGCATTCCACTTGAAATAATAAACTTTAGAGCTTTGCTGAAGATTTACTAGAAGCGGAATTGGTTCTTTTCTATTAAGTGCATTTTGAAGTATAGCAATTGTTGTACATGCCCTATGATATTCCTTTTCGTTTTCCTTAAAATCAGCAAATCTAAATTGAGAGCCAAGTTTTTGAATTTGTACTCTGCGGGCATCGGTGTATGGAACATATTTCTTTGACTTTCTAATTCTCTTTTTTGGATTTTCAATTAAGTCGAGTGCTATTTGCTCCTCGTCATAGTTAGGGTATCTCTTTATAATTTCATCCAGTGCAAAAAGTCCATGCTTTTGGTACATCCTTTTGACAAATTTTTTCTTAGCCACCTTTAGCAAGGCATTTGCTTTTTTCCTGAGTTTGTCGGCATCTAAAAAAGGTAGTTTTAAATCGGATTGTGTTCTAACCGCTTGATTAATTGCAAGTAATACAGCTTTTCTATTTTGATGTTCCCGCTCTGCATTTGCCGCGTCGAATAAGTCAGATATCGAATAGATATAGAGATTCTCGTTTATCTCGTAAACGATCTGATCTAGGGAAGCTTTAACGTTGAAAAAAGGCATAGCAATAAATGTTAATTAAGTAAACTCATATCTTTCATTCTCTTGAATTATCGTGGTTTTAAAAGGGAAGCCATGCGATGGAACTTGTTTAATAGCTTCCATCAGGATGACTGAACTAGTAAAAACCACGTGGTTAATTTGATTTAGTTCTATTTGTAGATAAAGGCATTTGCCCTTAAATTTTGAATCTTCAATTTTGTATTCTTTCACGGTTATCTCTCTGTTTAAAATCTTGCTCATCTTTATTTTATCTCCTGTGAAAGTCTGTTGTGTTACTGTGATGTTAAAGTCTTTAAATGTGTTCATGTAGTAGTTTTTTTATTAGGTTTTTGGAATCGCAATGTTTTGCCCAACCCATGTATGAAGCGGTTGAGGCTTTATTCTTTCTATTTGCTAGCATGCGGGCAAATCTTTGTTTAATGGTTTTTCTTAGTAAGGTGTGGGTATGATAAAATCTATAGCCTACAAAATCAATGCTTCTGGCATCAACAGGGAAAACCTGATAATTTTCTTTAACTGTTAGCTTTAAATTAATTGTCAAGTAGTGTTTAATTTCGGCGAGTAAAGCGTGTAAGTGCTCTTTGTTTGGAGATAAGATGACCAAATCGTCGGCATACCTAAAGTAGTATTTAACTGCCTTTTGCTCTTTAATCCAGTGATCAAAATAGCTGAGGTAAAAGTTAGCAAAGTACTGGCTTAAATAGTTGCCAATGGGTAAGCCTTCCGCACTATCTATCATTTCATCCAGTAACCAAAGCAAATCATTGTCTTTTATTTTACGCCTTAGTAATTGCTTTAAAATGTCATGATCTACGCTTGGGTAGAATTTCTTAATATCTAGCTTTAGGCAATACCTTGTATTATCGACATCTTTTAAAGCTTCCTTTACAGCTCTGGCCGCCGCGTGAATTCCTTTACCTTTTATACAGCTATAAGTATCGGCGGTAAAAGTTGCCATAAATACAGGCTCTAAAATGTTCATTACTGCATGGTGCGTGATTCTATCAGGGAAGTAAGGCAAACGGTAAACTATTCTTTCCTTTGGCTCATACACTTTAAAAGTGGCGTATTGGGATGTTTTATAAGTCTTATGCAAAAGCATTTGATGAAGCCTATAAATGTTTTCATCCTGATTTTTTAAATGAGTGATAACGCCATACTGCTTTGATTTGCCTTTCCTTGCAATTTCATCAGCTAAATAAATGTTTTCATAGCTGTATATCTTTGGGTATAGGTTATTTAATCTTTTCATTTTGCCTCTGTATTATGGCTCTTTTTCAACTTTTAAAGCTTACCAAAGCGCCTTCAACTTTTTGTTATTTTTTGCCCTGTTGGCATGGTCTGCACCGCTTATCTCTTTTGTACATGGTGGGAGCTGACATTCGTATTCGAGTTATCGTAGTCGTAGTCGTTGTACGAGAAACTGACACCTGAACCAACTACAGCAAAAGCAGTACACCACCGGTTAATTATCTATTCAATCACCATTAAATCACGGTAAATGGCTAAGTGAGTAGTACCAACGTATTTTGCAATTTCACTTGTTGGAAAAACGAGGCGGGAGCCGACAGGCGAACTCGAGTAAGCGTAGCCGTAGCCGTAGTCCGAGAAACCGACACCCGAACCAACCCGATCTGCTTTGTCCTCGTAGGTTTCCATATCAAACCAAGGGTAATATTTGTACTGGTCGTCATTATTCCAGTCTATTTTTTTACCTTCCCAAGATGCCTTGCTAATGATAAATAGCTTGTAAGCTGCAATGATTGCTTTGCCTTCAGCTTGTGGCAGTCCTGTTACTGATGGTAAGATGTTCGGGTCTACTCCGATGGACTTTGCAGCCGCTTCAAATGATTCTAAATTTTTCATTCTGATTTATTGATTAAAGGGTTAAAAATTTGTTGTAAATGTCTATGAAGGTTTTGCCTACGTGAATTGCCAAATCGCTTGATTTTAACACGAGGCGGGAGCCGACATACGTATGCGAGTCACCGCAGCCGTAGACGTCGTACGAGAAACCGACACCCGAACCAACCAGCCTAAACCACGGATAGTATTTAGTCTCATTCGAATCTGTCCAGTCTGGCTGCCACCCTTCATTATAAGCCTCTATAATGGTTGTGATCTGATGGAAGCCAAACGCCGCCTCTCTGTCTTTTGCAGGTAGAAAATTAAAGTCGCTTAATTCAATTTGTTCTCTTTCTAACTCTTCGCAGGCATCCTCATAAGATGTTATTCTGCTTTTTACATCTAACTGAAATACTTTTTTACCAAACAGATTTTCAAGTAATTTCTTTCCTTTTTCATTTGCCTCTTGGTGGGCTGTTAAGGCATTTGCCTTATTGATTTCTAGTGTTTCCATTTATTGTTTATTTGATTAATTAATATTTTAAGTCTGTCCAATGGATAATGCTAGCCGACAATTGGCCATCTTTCATTTGTGCGGTGAAATAGTCAATAAATGAATCAACGTGGTCGAAACCGTCATTTAATGCCAGTTTTAAAATTTCCTGAGGCGTCAAAAAATTGTTGTCAATAGTCACCTCGAAAGAACCGTCAAGGTGCGTCATAAAAACGCGTTGTACTGATTTACAGGGGATAATTGGCGCAAATTGGAAGCGATTAGCTGAGCGGTTGTTAATTGCAAAGTGGATATCGTTACCGGCTTTCCAACGACGCTCAGGGTCTTGCCTAATAGTGTGAAGCTTCGCAAGGATATTATCGGCGGAGTGATCCCAAAGTTTTAAAAATTGGTGGGCGTGTTTATGTTTATATTGCCTTAATTCATAATCGGGGCGTTCGCATAATTCTAAATCAGTAATGCCCCTCCAAATCCTTTGTATAAAGTAGTTGGGTTTTTTGTTAATGGTTTGGGTGAATCCTAGTGTCATTTTTATACGGTTAATAATTGAATGTTTAATTTTTGGCTAATGTCGAATTCCATCAATGCGCCTTTACTGTCTTGCCAGTCGGGTTGTAGGTAAATGAAATCGCAAACGGGTAAAACTGCAATACAAAGGCGCATTGCTAAAACCCAATCGCAATCAACATCCAACCACTCGGGGGGGTTAAAAACGAAATAGCCCTTTTGCCTTAATAAGTCGGCGTGGAAAGCAAATTTTTGTGTTACCATTTCGGTACTTAAGCCGGTAACTTTCCCGCTCAGGTAGACTATTTGCTTATCCCTACGCTTTTTAGCACTTTCTATAAGACAGGAAACGGCTGCTACTTTCTCTATTAATTCGGTGTTATTCATATTAAATTTTAATTTGAACCCGCCCCGGTCTCGAACTTCGGGGGGACTTCCAGTCGGGTTTATTTAATTAGTTGTGCGACTCCAAATAATACTGTCAATCCTTTGCCGGATCGTTGAACATTAATGCCTAAGTTTTCATTTACTGAGGCTCTCTTTTCGGCCATGTAAACAATATCTTGTGCGCTTAATTGGTCAACGTGGAACTTTAAGATTGCGCCCTGAATTTTAGGCTTCAAATCTCCACTTCGGAAGTCCCCAAAAAGCCTTTCAGCAAGCTCAATTACTTTTTGATTTTCTGTTTTTTCGTTTGCATTCATAATTACATTTTTAAATAGCTCGCATTATTGCGATTGAACCCGCCCCGGTCTCGAACGTCGGGGAGACTTCCAGTCGGGTTTATTTTATTGAGGAAAAATTAAGTTGGATATCTACGTATTTACCGCTCTCGTCTTTAACCCATACCCTAAAATATTCCTTGCTTTCCGGCTTCCTGATAGACTTATCAATTAGCGACATTGCCTCGTTGTAACGGGCATCATTTACCTTGTCGGCATATCTACGCAAGCTCAAAACCTTTTTGGTGTCAAGGCCACCGTTACGGCTTGAAAAGGCATCGTTAACAAATTCGCGAACCCACTCTTTGGCATCGCCAAGGTTGTCGTTAACTACTTCGTCAATTTTGGCCTTGGCTAAAACAATGAAGTTTTCATCAAACTTGATGGGCTCAGATACGGAAACCTCAACCTTAATTGTTCGGTCGAAATTGTAACAGATAAAATTGCCTTTGCCTTTACCGGGTACTTTGCCGTTATTCTCTTCGATAAATGTTTCGTAAAGTTCCTCGGCCTCTAATTTAATGGCGGTTTTAAAGGCCGTTAAACTTGCATTAATTGACGCGGCTTGTTTTGCCAGTTGTGCGGTTTTACGCTCTGCCAATCGCTCGTACTTAGTGGTACGGTTGTAGGGGATTGCTGTACCGGTTTCATCTCTCCAAATGCCGTCAGCGCTTTTTTGTTGGTTAATTAACTCTCTCATATTTACTTTTTTCTTAGTTTCTCGTTTAATATTTCGTTTTCTTTTAGAAGTAGCTCGAAGATTCTGCCTCGTATTTCAACCCGCTCAATGCTCAATATGTCTGGCATTTCAACCAACCTTTCGGTTAGGGTTGCAATCTCTTGTTGCACTTGTCCAAGTGTTACTGGTAGGGTTTGTCCTTGTTCCATATTTTTATAATCATTAGGATAAATAATAGCGTTGCCAATAGTTCGTCGTTTCCCATTAGTTGTATAGATTAGGAATTGAAAGGCATTCATTTACTTTTTTTAGCTTATCTAACAATGGCTGATATTTACTAAAGACCAGGTTATCGAATTCCGTTAATCCGTAGATTACTGTGCTATGATCCATGTTATATACCGCCGCAATTTGTTTTAATGAAAGCTTTGTGTTTTGTCTTAAAATCTTGAACAGGATAAACCTTGCCTCAGTGTAATCGGATAGCTTTGATTTGCCCAATAGGACGGTCTTATCAAGCTTAAGGATATCGCAAACCCTATTGGTTAAATAATCGGGGTTCATGATGTCACAACCTGACATTCCAATCATCATTAATTCCAGTTCCTTTTGATATAATGCTATCTCCATATCGTTAAAAAATAAGGTCAAAAATTTTGCTGTAGGCGTCCAAAAAGGCCTCGTCATTCATTAACCTTTCGGTATTGTGTATGAAAATGTATTCTTGATAATTGTAATCATCCTCAGAGTGGATAACTTCATGCACTAAATCGCCGGTTGGTGTAACTGTCCAATCGCCGTCTTGCAACTCAACAATGCCCAAAAACTCTTCTCGGTTGCGCTTTTCCCATTGGGCATTAAAAAAGCCCCGGAAGCATTCGGAAGTTAATAAGCGGGCCCCAATGGCGGGGCAATCGCCGTGTATCGCATTTAAAAGCTTTTGGTAAACTTCAAATTGGTGTTCGCAATATTGCGACTCGTCCCAACCCAAAAGCTCGCAAACGCGTTCTTTTTGCCTTTGGTTGGCTTGCCTTACTTTGGCAATGTGGCTTGTTTTGGTGGCTAATGTTTTCATTAATTCTTATTTAAAATATCGTTACCGTGGTAAAGAGCTGCGCCCTTATCCCAAATACTATACAGGCCCTTTTCGCCTATAAATCTGCCCTTACTAAAGGCCACATATCCCTCAATCCAAATCTTAAGTTTAGCGTGGAACATCATCCGCTTTGCGGGGCGTCCTTCCGGTTGTCTCCCGTCCGCCTGACTGATGACAATGAAAGTGATTTTAGGAAACCGTCGCTCCATTGCTAGGTATTCGTTAAAACTCATATTCATATACTGCCAACTGTCAATTACCACAACTTCAATATGCCCGGTCTTATCAAGGCGTTCAATCAAATCGGCCATCGGTTCGCTCACAATCAAGATCTTTTTTTTATCCCCCAACCCGTACATTTTAATGGCCTTTTTAAGTGGCAAACTAATCCCTTCCTCTAGGGAGTTAAAAACCGTTTTGCCATGCTTGCTCATTTGGTTTAAGACTTGCATAATGAAGCTCGTTTTTCCGTTCCCGCTATCGCCCCAAATAAAGTAAAGGCCATATTTCTCAGGTTTGTCAAAAGCGTCGAACCAATCATTTTCAAAGTCGAATGTTTCAAAATTTTTATCTAAAATGTTCCGGGGTGTTAAGCCCCTTTTTATCCGCTCTTTAGGCATTAAGCTGCGCCGTTTAGTAATAATAAAGTTTCCGCTCTTCTAAGTCCGCCAACGTCTGTACCGGTGGCTAAACATTGTTTTACTAGCTTTTCAATAACTGCTTTATCGGCGGTATTTACGCTCAAAACATCGGTTATTAGCTTCCTGTAGAATAGGTTTCTATCTTCTTGTCCTATCGGTACTATCTTCATAAATTTGTTGCTGTATCGGCTTAAAATCTCTCTAAACCCTACCTTTTTACCGCGTACACCTTTTTCAATTTTAGTTCGTAACCCATCGGCCCCCATCATATACCAACCGCACATATTTTCGGTAGCGTTCCAAAACTCTTTTAGCTCTAAAAATGCCCCGTAATCCAAGTCGCCCGCTTCGTCGATTATTACAATTGGCTTTTGCAGTACATTGCTTAAATAATACTTGATGTTTTCCTTAACGTGGGCAACTTTGCCGTCGCTATCAACTCCAATTGCTTTTGCGAATGACCTTACAAACAATTGCTTGGTCTTGCATTGGCTTGCATCTACATAAAAACAGTTTATTAATTTTTTGCTGAGGTGCTTGGCGGTGTAGGTTTTACCAATTGCGCAATCATCAACTAATACCATTGCTTTGCTATGCTTTTGGCAAGTAATTACGTCGTCAGAAATAGCGTCGTAAACCTCAGTCCTCGCCATGTTCCATTTTCTCTCATTTGCACTTACATTCAGTTCACGGGCTATGTGTAATATTTGCCCTTGAGAAACTAATTGTCCGGGTGCTTCTCCGCCTTTTATCCTACTCCAAATACTAGGATGAAGTCCGTAACTTGTTGCAAATGCCTTATCGTTTCCGCCATAGTTTTTGCGTTGTTCTAATAGGGCATTAAATACTTTTTGTTTAAAATCTTCGGTTAAATTCATGGCTTAAAATCTTGATGCTGTTGATGTATTAAATGGATTTTTCATTGGGTTTTTAAGGTCGTTTAAATCGTCTTTAAACTCGCTTTCAATAGGTGCGATGATTTCCGCGGGGCCGTCCGCAGGTTTGTACTTATCAAACCCTTTAATTTGGAAACGGGTGCTTCTTGGCTTCTCTTCTTCAATAAGCGTAACTCGGTTTATTTCTCCAGCGTTATTTCTAATGTAGCTTTGTACCGTTGCCGCGTATGCACTTGTTAACTGGCGGTTCTTTTTGTCCTCTTCGGTCATTTCTAAGGTTGATCGGCTGTATTCCAAATCGCCCAATAGTTCGCAAATCTGTACGCCTTGTAAATCGTAAACCAAGGCTTTAAGAACCTCGCCTTCATTATCGTCAAGCCAATAAACATTAACGTTATGGCCCTCAATTTTTTTCATAATTTGTATGAGTGACTCACCGGTTGCAACCTCTCCATTGTACCCAACAACACGGTGTCTACCCTGTAAAATAATTCTACCGGCTTTCATGCTGCTTTTTTGGTTAAACCCGATATAAGGCAGGATACCGGCCCAATTAGTAGGCTTTAAATCTTTGTGTTGTTTATCAAGGAAAACGTCCCATCTAGTTAGGCCCGGATGCAATTCCTGATTGCTATGTAATTGGTTATTCCAAAGGGCAATCGTTTCTAATGAATTCGCAACAATTTCACTTTTAGGAATCAAAGGAACTTTATCGTTTGGCTTTTGATTGTTCTCGCTTAAGCTGAAAGGTCTACCAATCCAAGCGTGATGTTTTTTATCAAATTCTTTCCCGTACCTTACTTGTCTCCAATATTGCTCTATCTTTTTACCCCTTGCGTTATTTGCCTCGATACGGACTTCGCTAAACATTGCGCCCGGTGCTAAAAGGTTATCTTTATAGCTGCTATTTAATGAGCTTTCGCACTCTAATTCGTAAGGTAGGTTAACACCCCACTCGCTATAATTACGAACCATTTGGCGGTAAAACTCAACAATAATGCCCTCCTTAGTTTCGCCATATACCCAATTGGTAAATGCTTCGCTACCTAAATCGGCGGCGCAATAAAACCACATTCTTTTGCCCGGTGCATATTCAAAAGGCGGTTGCCTGTCATCGATTGATATCATACTGCCGGCAAACTCGGGTTGCTTTAATTTGTGGAAAGGCTCGGCAATTCCTTTGAATCTTTGGCGGTCGCCACTTCTAAGGGAGTGTGTTACAACTTTGGTTTCCCAAACACTTTGATATTGGTAAACTGTGCTTTCGCTTGCTGGTCTGTAATATTCTGCGGTGTGGTCGTAAATTTCGCCGGTTGAATTTACTACGATATCTAATTGGCCGGCTAAAAACTGATTGTATCGTTCGCTTACTTCTTGGTAGCTTGGTTTGTACGGGCGTTGTCCCGCATAAATGTCCTGCCAAAGCTTAATCATTTCCGGCGTAACTAATTGCGCATTGCTATTGTTATTCCTTCCGTCGATAATACTTTCATAATGCAAGTCAATCCAACGTTTGTAACGCTCTCGGAGCATCTTCTCACTACTTGGAAGGCTATGCGTACAATTATGCTTTGCCTTTAAATATTCATTGAAAGAAACGCAATCAGATGTAAGACTTGCCCAAAGTCCGGTAAGCCTACCGCCACGACTTTTCTTAGAAAGTTCGCGGTGCGCCTTAAGGGAAGCAAAGGCCGCCATTACACTTGCATTTATTGTATATCGCTTTTTTTGTTGAGGTGTTAAAAACTCCCCGTTGCTTTCAAACTGGTAGTTGTCATAAAAAACCCTAGCGTCAGCGTCAAGCTTAAAAAATTGAGCCATTGGGTGAGCGTGTTGTTTTAACTCTCCAAATCGCTTAAGGGCCATTTTATACCATTCCTCTGGCAATTGCTCTAAATCAATTAAAACCTCGTTACCCAATCCGCCACCGCTTCTCAATCTAAACTGTTCGTTTCGTCTTGCTCTTTTCTCATACGCAGAGTAAGACAATACCGCCAAACTGTTGTCGGTGCTTTTGTCCTCGTCTTTTAATAGGTAGCTTAATTTGATACCTATTCTGTCGTTGTATATTTCGTAAGCGGATTGGTTCATGATCTAGTCGTTAATTCCTAACTCTGCTTTTATTTTAGGGACGATGTTGTCCCCTTTGTAGTGGCCATTGATTGTTTGGCTCATTACCCTATTACTCACACCAAATTTTTTTGCTAGATATTTAACCTTTAGGCCCTTGTCTTCAATCGCCTGTTTTAATGGTAGGTTTTCGGGGTATTTGATAATTTTTTCTTTAGTCTCAATCATTGTTTATATTTTCGTTACCGGTAACGATACAATTATCGAAACTTATTTCGATATATCAAAATAATACTCGAAGATTTTTTCGATTAATTTTACTAAAATGGACATCAATCAGAAAATCAGCTATATAGCCGATAAATACTTCGATGGTAATAATGTGAAGTTTGCAAAGGCGATGGATACTAGTGAGGCAAATATTCGTAATTATAGAAAATCGACTATTCCAAAAGCTGACTTTCTAAAAAAGCTACGAGATAAACTCGAAATAAGTTACGAATTTCTTATGAATGATGATTTGGAAACTTTGGAATTGAATATGCTTGCAGAGCCAAAAGAAAATTATAATAAAAATGCAATTCCATTAATCCCGATTGATGCGATGGCCGGCTTAGGAACGGGAGAGATGCAAGTAGTAGATAACGGCAACGAAAAATATGTTGTTCCAATTTTCAAAGGATCAGACTTTTTAATAAAAGTTAGGGGAAACAGTATGTACCCTAAATATAATAGCGGGGATATTGTAGCCTGTAAAAAATTGGTCTTAGATACTTTCTTTCAATGGAATAAAGTATATGTTTTAGATACGTCCCAAGGAGCATTAATTAAAAGGGTTCGAAAATCAGAATCAAAGGATAAAATTATATTGTTTAGCGATAACGCTGATTATAGTCCTTTTGAAATAAACAAGAGCGAAATTAATGCGCTCGCCCTTGTAATGGGAGTTATTAGATTGGAATAAAACACATCTTCCACACGCAAGTTGATTTTAAAATTACATAAAAGGCACTTTTAAACCACATAAAAAGCGTTTTTTATTGAAATATCATTAATTTATAGGGTACTAAAAGTATATGTTTTAATAAAAAATCATACCTTTTTATTAATTATCGGATATCATTCCTGCTAATAAATTATTAATAAATGTCCGTCCTAATGTCCGCCCAAAGTTCCGCCCATCTTATATTTTATAAAATTTATGCTATTCTTTTAAACGATTAAATTAACCCGTTTTTATAATTTTTTAACATGAAAAGCCCCAATTAAATCGTCTTTAATTGGGGCTTAATGGTAGTTTAAACGCCTTTTTTAAATAATTATGGTAGTAATACGCTTATTAAGTACATTTGGGTTTATAAAAATGGTACTTTGGTAGTAATAGATGGTATTTTTATTCGCTTAAATGTAATTTTGTTTTAAATTCACTTCTTTATTTTCCCGCATAAATATTGCCCTAATGCCATTTAAAACCCTATTTTTTCCACCAATTAGAAAATGCCACTTTATTACGGTTGGTTATACCCCTTATAAAACCAAAACCGCAAAAAATAAAAATTAAAAAATAGATAATAGTTTTATTTCTAATCATTGTATGTAGATTAATATTGTATATCCTCAAATTTTCCGTTAGAAAGCGTAATTAAGTCTGTAGAATCTCTTTCATTTTGAAACAACAAATTGAAAGAACCCGCAAATATTCTTTCATCAGTACTTAGCCTATTGACTTCAAAATAAATATTGGGATTATTAGTGAGCCGATACTTGGTATAGCTCTGATTGGAGTTTTCAACCAATAAAGATGCTTCATGTAATCCTCCACTTGAATTGTAGGTTGTTTTATAGATATTTCTAAAATCGTTAGGATTACTGGTATCAAAAGAGATAATCAATTGCAAATTTTTCTGATTAGCCGCTTTTAAACTCGATTGGAAGCTATATCTAAAAACTTTTTTTCCGGTTTTAGCAGTATCAGATAAGTAAGCAACCGCATCTGTTGGGCCATTTAATTTAAAATCACTCCCGTTTAGCGTTTCTGTTCCCTTAGTAACATTTAAATATGGATTTCTTACTACGCTAATAGTTTCAACATTTTTACTACAACTAATTATAAAAAATGCAGGTAAGAAGGATAACAGAAATAGAAATTTATTCTTCATTATTAAATATTTTTAAATCAAGTACACATTTTAAAAACGATAGTCTAAGTTAAGTAGATTTTTATTTAGCAGGTTAGAATTGCTCTCCGCTTAAAAATTAGCTCATGTAATTTCTAACAACATACCTTAAAATCGCACTTAATTGATGTTAAGAAAGACTTTTAAGTCTGTAGATAGGATTTTAATTTTCATCAACCCTGATGGGATTCTTGTGTTTAAGAGCCTTACCAGCCGCATTTTTTGAGAATGAATCCTCGCTTTTTACCTCTGGTTTTAGATCAGATTGATCAATACTTTCGTTGCTTTCTTGTTTTTTTCGGATGAGATCTAGCTCTTTAATTTCATTTAATTTTTCAACTGGGCTTTTTGACATTTTATTCTTCTCTTCTTAATCAATAAATTAAATTCGCTAATAATAAAACAAAAAACTTGCCATAAAAAGTAAATTACCTTTTACTTTCATTTAAATGACAATTGAATAAATTAAAGAGAAGTTTCAGAAATAAAAATTTCTTTTACTTTTTGAACTACGTAATCAATTTCTTCTTTAGTGTTGAATTTGGAAAAAGAAAATCTTACGGATGGCCGATCTGGATCAGCACCAATTGCGAATAATACATGAGAACCAATATTAGAACCCGATGAACAAGCGCTTCCGCCTGACGCGGAAATTCCGCTGATATCTAGATTAAACAACAACATATCAGCCATTTCCATCTTTGGGAAACAGACATTTAGAACGGTATATAAACTTTTCTCAGGAGCAGTTTCTCCATTAAAATCTATTTCCGGAATGGCTTTCTTCAACTCCTTCATCATATAAGATTTTAATGTTTGAATTTGATTTTGATGCGATTCCATATCGGCGTAAGCCATTTCTAAAGCCTTAGCTAAACCTACAATTCCGTAAACATTTTCTGTACCGCCACGCATATTTCGCTCTTGCGCTCCTCCTAAAATCATGGGTTTTATTTTGACAGATGGATTGACATATAAAAATCCAACTCCTTTTGGACCATGCAATTTATGGGCAGAACAAACTACAAAATGTGCCTTTAGCTTGCTTAAATCATGAGGATAATGCCCCATAGTTTGTACCGTATCACAATGGAAAATGGCTTGATAAGCTTCACATAACTCTCCAACACGTTCTATATCTGTCAGCGTCCCAATTTCATTATTCGCATGCATCAAAGAAACCAAACTACGCTCATTACTTTTCAAAAGCTCTTCTAATTGAGCATAATTGATATTGCCTTTAGCATCAGTTTCCACGTAACTGAGCTTTATTTTACCCTGACTTTCTAAAGCTTCTAAAGTATGCCCTACGGCATGATGTTCTATCTTTGAGGTAATTACGTGGGTAATTCCAAAATCTTGTATCGTACTCTTAATAGCAGTGTTATCTGCCTCTGTACCGCCAGAAGTAAAAAATATATTTGCTGGCGCAGTATTCATTAAATTTGCAACGGTTTTTCGGGCTTTCTCCACTAAAGTTCTAACCTCACGCCCATGAGCATGAATGGAGGATGGATTTCCATATTGATTTTCCATCACCTCCACCATAACTTTTAAAACTTCTTTATCTAATGGCGTGGTAGCTGCGTTATCTAAATATATTTTCATGTTTCTGATTTGAAGATTCGAGAATTCGGAAATATAATTAATTAAAATATCATGCCCAAATTTTCAAATCGTTTCAATTTAAATGGATAGAATTTCTTTAATATCAGAGATAATTTTATTGGCCAAATTATCCGCCACAGTTTCTGAACTTCCTTCAGAATATATTCTGATAATAGGCTCAGTATTTGATTTTCTCAAATGTACCCACTGCTGGTCAAACTCAATTTTTAATCCGTCAATAGTTAAACACGGTTGCTTTTTATACTTTTCCTCTACTTTTAGAAGTAGTTGATCGATATCCATTTCTGGGGTTAAGGTAATCTTATTTTTAGAAATGAAATAATTCGGATAAGAGGCTCTTAATTGCGAAATCGACTTACCGAATTTTGCCAAATGAGTTAGAAAAAGTGCAATTCCAACTAAGGCATCTCTACCATAATGTAATTCGGGATAAATCACTCCTCCATTTCCTTCTCCACCAATTACGGCCTGTGTTTCTTTCATCATGTTCACCACATTTACCTCACCTACCGCCGAAGCATGATAAACGCCTCCTGCTTTTTCTGTCACATCTCTTAAAGCCCGAGTGGAAGAAAGATTAGAAACCGTATTTCCTTTTTTATTTTTAAGGATATAATCGGCTACTGCCACTAAAGTATATTCTTCACCAAAAACATTTCCATCTTCGCAAACAAAACATAAACGATCCACATCAGGGTCAACCGCTATGCCTAAATCTGCATGTTTCAATTTCACTTCCTGAGAAAGTGCTACTAAATTTTCTGGCAGCGGCTCTGGGTTATGTGGGAAATAACCGTCTGGTTGGCAAAAAAGCTCATAAATGGTTTCAACACCTAAAGCTTTAAGTAAGGCTGGAACAAAAATTCCTCCAGTAGAATTCACACCATCAACAGCAATTTTAAATTTTGCTTTTTTGATGGCTTCAACATCTACCAGAGACAAAGCCAATATTTTATCAATGTGTTTTTGAAGATAAGAATCATCCATTCTTACTTTTCCGAGATGATCTACTTGCGCAAAACTGGTATTACTTTCTTCAGCAATTTCTAAAACTCTTTTCCCCTCTGCATCATTAATAAATTCTCCTTTATGATTCAATAATTTTAATGCATTCCATTGTTTTGGATTATGGCTAGCCGTAATAATGATTCCGCCGCCTGCATCTTCATCCGGAACTGCAATTTCTACCGTTGGCGTAGTGGATAAACCCAAATCAACTACATCAATCCCTATTCCTTGTAAAGTACCCACCACTAAATTTCTAACCATTTCGCCAGAAATTCTAGCATCTCTACCCACTACTATCTTTCTTTTACCAGTTTGAGCAACTACCCAGGTACCAAAAGCCGTGGTAAATTTCACAATATCTGTTGGTGTTAGTGCGTCTCCGGCTGTTCCTCCAATGGTTCCTCTTATTCCTGAAATCGATTTTATTAAAGTCACTTTGCGTTAATTAATGAAGGCACAAAATTAGAAATATTATCATCTAATGAAAACATCACATCGAATAGGTATTTAGCTATATTTGCCAAAAAATTAAAATAATGTCAAAACTGTGGTTTCAAAATTGGTTTAACTCTCCTTACTATCATATTTTATATAAACAAAGAGATGCCGAAGAAGCTGAACTTTTTATTGATAACCTTTGTGCTTGGTTAAAACCAAAAGCAAACGCTAAAATGTTGGATATTGCCTGTGGAAGAGGCAGACACGCCATCTATTTAAATAAGAAAGATTATGACGTTACCGGGATAGATTTATCCTTCTCAAGTATCAAATTTGCGCAACAATTTGAAAATAAAAAATTACATTTTTTTATACATGATATGCGTTCTCTTCTTTTCATCAATTACTTTGACTTTGCTTTTAACTTATTTACCAGCTTTGGCTATTTTGAGACAGACAAAGATCACATTAAAGCCCTAAAATCGTTCAGAAAAGCATTAAAAAAAGATGGAAAATTAGTTTTAGACTATATGAACAGTCAAAAAATCATTAATCATTTAGTAACCAGAGAAACCAAAGAAGTGGATGGCATTACTTTTCATATTAGCAGAACGGTTAAAGAAGGGAAAATTATTAAAACCATCAATTTTGAACATAAAAACAAACATTATGCTTTTAATGAAATGGTGAAAGACTATAAGTTAAGCGACTTTGAAAGACTTTTTAACGCTTCTGGATTACAGATTGAAGAAACTTTTGGAGATTATCATTTAAATCCTTTTAACCCAAACCAATCCGAACGATTAATTTTTATCTGTAAAAAATCATAAAAAGCATCAGTTAAAAACAGCGTATTTTAAAATTAAACATGAGTATATTCATCTTATTATTATTAAGTTCTTGCGCTTTACTTGGCGGCTTAGCTATTTTTTTTGTTAAAAAAGATAGCAATCAAAAACTTAAGCTTATTTTATCTTTTAGTGGTGCCTATCTTTTTGCCATCACTGCTCTACATCTGCTGCCAGATGTTTATGCCGGAGACCAAAATCATTTAATTGGTTTATTTATTTTAGGAGGTTTTATTCTACAAATTCTATTAGAGCAATTTTCTCAAGGAATTGAACATGGTCATATTCATCTTCATAACCATCAGAAAAGTTTTCCTTGGGGAATCATGTTGAGCTTATGCTTACATGCCTTTTTAGAAGGAATGCCTTTAACTTCTAAAAGCAACCATCAATTAGTTTATGGCATTGCCATACATCATATTCCTGCTGCTTTTGCTTTAGGAAGTGTATTACTTGGAAACGAAATCAAAAAATCAAATATCATTTTATTATTAATTGCCTTTGCGGCGATGTCTCCAATGGGTTACATCTTCAGCTATTCTTTAAGTAATGGCAACATGAGTAGTTTAAGCGGCTACTATCCTTACATTATGGGTGTGGTGATTGGGATTTTCTTGCACATCTCTACCACTATTTTATTTGAGTCTAGTGTAGACCATAAGTTCACCATCAGGAAAACTTTTGCAGTATTATTCGGAATGGGAATTGCGCTAATTGGTTTTTTTCTTGAAGCATAAAAAAAGCCTCCTAAGATTAGGAAGCTCTTCAATCTTAATAAGATAAGCTAGTTATTTACCAGCAGCTTCAGCGTGGTCTGCCAAAAACTGAGCTAAACCATTGTCTGTTAATGGATGTTTTAACAATCCTAAAATAGAACTTAACGGACCAGTCATCACATCAGCACCAATTTTAGCGCATTCTACAATATGCACTGAATTACGAATAGAAGCCGCTAAAATTTCAGTTTCAAAACCATAATTATCAAAAATTAAACGGATATCTTCAATTAAACCAAAACTATCCGCACCAATATCATCTAAACGACCTAAAAATGGTGAAACATAGCTAGCACCCGCTTTTGCGGCTAATAAAGCTTGCCCCGCAGAGAAAATTAAAGTACAGTTAGTTCTAATTCCTTTATCACTAAAATATTTTAAAGCTTTTACCCCATCTTTAATCATCGGAATCTTCACCACAATTTTTGGATCTAAAGCCGCCAAAACCTCACCCTCTTTAATCATCCCCTCAAAATCAGTAGCAATCACCTCTGCACTTACGTTATTATCAACTATGGCGCAAATATCTTTATAGTGTTGCATTACTCTGGCATCGCCACTGATACCTTCTTTAGCCATTAAACTCGGATTGGTAGTTACCCCATCTAAAATTCCTAAATCTTGTGCTTCCTTAATCTGATCAAGATTGGCCGTATCAATAAAAAATTTCATGTTTTTTCGTTTTTATAATTTGATATTTATTTAAATGTAAATTTGAAGTATAATTTACAGATTTCCTAAAAAAGACAAATCCATTTGTCTAATTAATAAGTCTATTTAATGAGCCCGTGTTAATTATTTGTTTAAAAAACGTTATAAACCAGACCTCTTTAAAACAAAAGAACGATTGAGAAAGAAAGTAGTTATAAAATCTTTGAAAAGAAAAAAATGGGTTAGCAACTTCTATCGCACCGCTACAACCTCTTACCCTTGCTGCGTTCCCACCCTGGGGGAGTTCAGAAGGAGCTGGTCGTAGAAGACTAACCCGCAACAAAGGTATCATTTTTTAACATTTTCTTAAAAATGATTTTTAAATAGCATTTAAGCTACTGATTATGAATATAAAAATTATTTTTTCTTCTTCTTTTTAAGCTTTGGAGCCAACTCCGATTCTTTAATTAACGAACGCCAATCGTTGGGATTGTCTTCAGAAATCGCTAAAGTTTCCTCATATTCTGTACGATGAAGCTCCATAACTTTAATGGGCTGCGTTAAATAATTTTCTATTTCTTCCAAAATCAACTTTTCTTCCTCACTGCAAAAAGAAATGGCTTTCCCTCTATGGTTTCCACGACCAGTACGTCCCACCCTATGAACATAATTTTCAGCAACATCAGGTAAATCATAATTAACTACATATTCTACACCTTTTACATCTAAACCTCTGGCGCTAATATCAGTTGCTATTAAAACTTTAACTTTCCCCTCTTTAAAATCTTCTAAAACAGAGAATCTAGCTTTCTGCTCTTTATCGCCATGTAAAGTAGCCGTTTGTATGCCCACCCTTTCCATCGCTTTAAAAACACGTTCCGCTCTTACTTTCGTTCTCACAAAAACCAATATTTTTTGCGCTGGATGTTCCTTAATTACTCTTTCTAAAAAAAATCGTTTATCATCCATTTCAACATAAACCACCGCATGGTCTACATTTTTTGAAACCGGATCTTTTGGCGAAATCTGAATCCGTACCGGCTTGCTTACAAGGGCATAAGCCAAATCCTTAATGTTTTCATCTATCGTGGCCGAGAAAAATAAGGTTTGTCGCCGGCGTGGTAAAAACTGCATCAAATGCTGAATATCTTGATAAAAACCTTTATTCAACATATGATCAGCCTCATCCAAAACTAAAAAATCAATCTTCTTTAAATTCAAATGCCCTTTATGTACCAAATCTTGAATTCTGCCCGGAGTAGCAATCAACACATCCACACCTTTTTGCAATTTCTTAACCTGCGGCTCAATATCAACACCACCAATTAAAGAAACAGTTTCCACATCCGTATATTTACCCAGTTCATTAAATACCTCCTCAATCTGCAAAGCCAGCTCTCTGGTAGGCACCATCACCACGGCTTTCACATTTTGCTCGGGCTCAAAACGCTTGTTTTCTTGCAACATACTAATTAATGGAATCGCGAAAGCAGCAGTTTTCCCAGTACCCGTTTGCGCAATTGCTAAAATATCCTGACCAGATAAAATTTGCGGAATAGATTTAAACTGAATATCTGTCGGCTTTTTGTAGCCCAATTCTTCTAAACTTTTCTTAAGCTGAGGTGCAATATGGTATTTACTAAATTTCATTCGCGGTAAAGATACGCATTAGCCAAAAGATTGCAGGTTTAGTTTTTCAAGGTCTTGAGTAGCTATTTCCTGCTATCCGCTCATACTGCACTAGCATTAAGCTCGAGGCCGGTATCCCTGTCTGCCAGACAGGCAGGCGCTACTATCAGGGCTAAAAAATTAGTTAATGGATATTCAACTTCAACCTCGAATCAAAATTAAAAGAAACAACATCTACTACTTTTATTTTAGAAAAATCAGGATGTAAAGGATTCAATAAATAGTTGTATTCTCTATCTACAATGGCAGAAGGCACTTTTAATACCGCCGATTTCATTTCTAAAATCCATCGGTTACCCAATTTTTGAGTGATTGGATAATGAACCATCTTAAACCATTCCAAATTTAAATCTTGAAGTAATTGTAAGCTGATTTCAGGAATTTCAATTTGATCCGGAATTTCAATCACCGCCATGGCAAACTTCCCCGAATTTAAGGCGGCACCACTTTTATGTGCCAAAACTTCTAAGCAAGATAAAGAAGCCGATCCTCCGGTGTAAATCATCCCTTCGCCTTCGCTGTTCCATCTCCCAGCAAAGCCAGGAGCAACTAAAAAACTAGCGTATTTAGCTTGTGTAATTCTATAAACCCACATTAAGCTAAAATACCGTGATCTATACGATTAAGCTCATTCATCACTATATTAATCCCTGTAATAGAATCTAGTAAATCATTAGGTTTAGCATCAATACCTATGTTATGCTGCTGCAACCAATTTCTAAACTCATCAATAGAACCAAAGGTATCTATACCTTTATCATAGAGTTCTAATAAAAACAAAACATGCTCACTTAAACTCGTACTCAACTCTTTGGCATTACTTAAATGCTTACGCAAAGTAGGCTCTGTTAAATCTAATTTACGAGCCATATCTAAGCGTGTAGAACCGCTGATGGCTAATAAATCATTTAAAGATGAAGAAGATAAACCTCCCTTTATCACAGATAAACGATTGACAGGAGATTCAAAATAGGTTTGATAAGGCACCAACATTTCCTCAACGCTGTTTTGTTGATTGCTGCTTTCTTCTTTTATTCCATAATTCTTCATACACAAATGTAATTATTTTTATTATGAAATGAAATTTTTTTCACAATTTACTTTAACTAGGAATAAGATTAACTACTGAGTTTTCAGTCTCATCCTCAGAATGCATGGCATTCCACCATTTTAATTTTTCGATAAAAGAAACTTCTATCGTAAAAAAATTAAATTCTTTGGTCACCTTCCCTTTCATCAGATAGCATCCCCAAAAACCTTTTAAAGAACACTTTGCAGCTACATTTGGAAATAAAACAGTATCAATCCAACATCCTTCTCTATCTAAAAAAGTACCAAAAAACATGGTTTCTCCGTTTTTAGTTCGGGTGTATTTAGAGGTAACCAATTGCCCCATAATTTCAATTTCTTTTCCTAAATAATCAGGAATTTCATGAGCCAGAATTCCTCGAATAGTTTGCTGGGCAATAAGTTTAAAAGGCGATGAAAGCGTAAATTCTAATAGTTCCAGCTCGTCTAACAAATCGTTTCTTTCATCATGATGTAAATCAGGAATTTCAAAATTACTTTGAGAAGGAGATTTAAATAACCTGTTTTGAATAGTTTGAGATGGCTTTTTGTTCATCAAAAAATGGGCATCCCATAGCAATGCTTGTTTAGATTTACCCGTGAACCTAAAAGCTCCAATCCTGATCAAGATAACAAGCTGCTCTAGCCCCACATCAACTCTATCGACAAAATCATTGATACTTAAAAAATGTCCGTTCAATGCCCTTTCTCTCAAAGCACTTTCTATCAATCTACTTTCTAAACCCTTCACATGAATAAATCCCAAAAAAATCACCTCTCCCTGAATAGAAGTGAGCCATTCGCTTTGATTTAAACATGGCGCCTCTATTTGTGCACCTGCCTTTTTCGCCTCATGTACGTATAAACCCGTTCGGTAAAAGCCTCCAAAATTATTAATCACCCCAACCATAAAATCCAACGGAAAATAAGCCTTTAAATACATACTTTGATAGCTTTCTACCGCAAAAGAAGCAGAATGACCTTTAGCAAAAGAATAACCTGCAAAAGATTCTATTTGACGCCAAACTTCTATGGTAAGCTCCAAACTTCTTCCCATTTTAATGCAGTTCTCAAAAAATTGATCCCTCACCTTTTGAAATTCTTCTCTTGAGCGATACTTACCCGACATTCCTCTTCGCAAAACATCAGATTCCCCTAAACTTAAACCTGCAAAATGATAGGCTACCTTAATCACATCTTCTTGATAAACCATCACACCGTAAGTATCCTCCATCAAATCCCACAATACAGGATGAGCAATCGACTTCCCTTTATCTGGCAAATGGTGCCGAGACACATACTCACGCATCATTCCAGATTGTGCCACACCTGGCCTGATTATAGAACTAGCAGCCACTAAGGTGAGGTAATCTTTACACGCTAATTTCGCTAACAGCATCCGCATGGCTGGAGATTCTACATAAAAACAACCTACTAAATTTCCCTTTGCTAAGTGCCTTGCAATCTTTTCATCTTTCATGAATTTAGAGGTATCATGAATATCAATTTCTACACCTCGATTTTGCTTTACAATAGCCAAAGTATCTTTGATATGCCCTAAACCCCGCTGACTCAAGATATCAAACTTATATAAACCTAAATCTTCTGCATTGTACATATCAAATTGGCAAATAGGAAAGCCTTTCGGCGGATGAGACGTGGCCGTGTAACGATAAATCGGCTTATCAGAAATTAAAATTCCACCAGCATGTATGCTGAGGTTTTTAGGAAAATCTTTGAGTTTCCGACCATAGTCATAGATTTGGTAGTATAACTTTTCCTTTTTCTCGTCAGGAACATCTCCAAGTTTAATTCTATTGGTTATTTCTTCAATTTCAGAAGTTGGTAATCCATAAACCTTCCCCAATTCTCTGTAAGTAGAATTGGCCTGAAACGTAGTGTAAGTTGCCTGCAAACAAGTGTAATCTGTACCGTATTTATCAAAAATATATCGGATAATTTCATCTCGATCTTGCCATGAGAAATCAATATCAAAATCGGGCGGAGTTTTACGAAAAACATTTAGGAAACGCTCAAAATATAAATCTAACTCAATCGGGTCAACGTCAGTAATTTTAAGGCAATAGGCAACAATGCTGTTTGCGCCACTCCCTCTACCTATGTAATAAAAGCCACGTTGCTGAGCGTAGGAAACAATATCATGATTAATTAAAAAATAGGAAACATAGTTCCCTTCATTTATTACTTTCAGTTCTTTCTCAATTCTATCTTTAACTTTTTGGTTGATGTTTTTGTACCTATACTTCGCTCCTTCTTCTACTAAATCAACCAGTTTTTGATAATCCAATTTTCTGGCTTGCATCTTATCAGGATGTGCAGAATAAACTGATTTGTTTTTATTTTTCCCTAAATCAAAATCAATCACTTCACAACTTTCTAAAAGAGAAGATGTGTTTTGTAGCAGTTTGGGGTAATCTCCATAATGATTCATAAAAGTTTGCTCATCAAAAAATACTTCATCGGCGCAAGCCAAATCATTTTCTTGAATTTTAGAGATAATGGTATTTTTCCGAATCGCTCTTAGCAATTGATGTAGCTTAAAATCATCTGCATCTGCAAAACTCACCGAATGTAAAATCACCATTTTATCCTGATAAGCATCCCACTTTTTAAGTCTTAAATAATGAATATCTTTATGGTTAATGCCGATAAACTCATTGGAGGCTAAATCAAAATCAGCATCATTTTTAAATGGATAAATGATCAAAACATCCTTTCTAATCTCGCATTTATCTTTAAAAGGAGTTTCGTCTTTTAGATGTTTAGAGAGCAACCTATTCAACTGCTCAAAACCATCCTGATTTTGCGCAATGCCAATAAATTGCTGAGTTAAATCGTTCCTAAAATCAATCCCAAAAATTGGCGAGAATTGCCGATTTCTATTTAATCTACTCATCTCTAAACATCCCGATGTATTGTTGATATCCGTAAGCACAAAACGCTCTACACCATATTTTTTTGCTTCTTGCAAAAGCTTTTCGGGAGATAATGTTCCGTACAAAAAACTAAAATAGCTATGACAATTAAGATACATCAGCTCACTTTGTAATCCCATTAAAAGGATTGAAATTACGTGTATTAATCCCAGTAGTTACGGCTCTGTGAACAGTTTTATTTCCAAATCTTTTATTGATATAATCCATCGCTTGGTAAAGATGTATCTGCGTTTCATGATCATTAAATAAATGAATTTGATGATGACCACGCACCAGCTGACTCAATCTTACGCCCACCAATCTGATGAGCATACGGCGATTATACAGTTTTCTAAATAATTCTTTTACCTGAGGAATCAACAGGTGATCTGCCGAAGTATAAGGGATTTTAATTTGCTGCGTATGTGTATTAAAATCAGAATAACGAATTTTCACACTCACACAGCCAGCTAAGAAATTTTCTTTCCGTAGCTTAAAACATAAATCTTCTGTCATAGATACCAGTAGCGATTCTAACATTTCAATATCCATGGTATCTTTCTCAAAAGTTTCCTCGCTAGACAACGATTTACGATCTACATAAGGCGTAATGCTACTATTATCTATGCCATTGGCTTTTTCCCACATCATCATTCCATGTTTCCCGAAAGCCGATTCTAACAATTGCATAGGCATTTGCTGCAAAGTATAGATTTTTCTAACCCCCATTTTATAGAGATTTTGTGCCGTTTTCTCGCCAATCATCGGGATTTTTTTAACTGGCAAAGGCGCTAGAAAGGGTTTTTCCTCTCCGTAATTCACATATTTATAACCATTGGGTTTTGCCAAACCTGTAGCCACTTTAGAAACTGTTTTATTTTTAGATAAACCGAAAGAAATAGGCAAACCTGTTTCTCTGATAATTTTTTCACGTAGCTCTGTGGTGTATTTCAACGTTCCAAAAAACTGATCCATCCCCGTCATATCGATATAAAACTCGTCGATAGACGTTTTCTCAAAAAGAGGAACAGATTCTTCTATAATCTGAGTAACCTCAGTAGATGCCTTAGAATAGCTCTCGTAATCTCCTTTCACAAATATCAACTCAGGGCAAAGCTGTTTAGCCAATTTACCTGGCATGGCCGAGTGCACCCCAAAAGCTCGGGCGGCGTAGCTGCATGAAGCCACCACCCCTCTATCTCCACTACCACCAATAGCTACTGGCTTTCCTTTCAATTTCGGGTTGGTTCTACACTCTACCGACACAAAAAATGAATCTAAATCTATATGAGTGATTTGCTTTTGTAGCATGTTTTCTAAAAATATTCTTCAAATATAATTACTAAATATTTTAGTTTTATTTATATTTACTAAAAATATTAGTTTTTGTTTTATGAAGGGATTATATTTTATTGCCATTGTTCCACCTAAAGAAATAGCAGAGTGCATTCATGAAATTAGGTTAGCATTTGCCGAAAAATTTCATAGTGAGGAAGCCTTAAAATCTCCTATTCACCTCACCTTAAAAGAGCCTTTTACCATGGATATCAAAGAAGAAATTATATTGAGGCGTAAGCTTAGTTTTATTGCTACCCAACACCAACCGTTTCAGCATCGTTTAAATAATTACGGTCGGTTTCAGAAACATGCCATATTTATACAGGCAGAAAAGCATCCTTTTTTGGTAGCGCTCAAAAGCAGCATCAGAAAAATGTTTAGGGCAAATTTCTATCATGTGCAGCAAGATCAAATGCCGTTTAACCCTCATTATACCATTGCCTATCGCGATATTTCAGAGCAAGTTTTTGAAAAGGCTTTCGCCGAGTATGAGCACAAAAAGTTTTTTGCTGAGTTAATGTGTAACGAGTTTACCTTATTTAAACATGATGGAAAACAATGGCAAAATATGGAAGATTTTAAATTGTGTGGCCTACCAGAAATTACTTTGTTTGATGAAAAAACTCCACTTTCAACTCCTAATATTGAAAAAGAGACAAGCAAAGTTGAAACTTTAAATAAAACTTAGAGATTTTAAAAATGATTTTGCCCATGGCCAAAGAATTAGTTATTTGCAAGTATGGAATTTGGAAGAGTAAATCCCGAAGAAATTCACCTAATAGATTTTAAACTACCAGAAGATACCGAGTTTACTAAAAATGTACTATCCGCCGCCAATAAAAAAGAATTTGAGGCTTATGTGGGCTGTGCCAGATGGGGGAGAAAAGAATGGGTAGGTCAGATTTATCCGAAAGGAACAAAAGATGCCAATTTCTTGGATGAGTATGTAAAGCATTTCAATTGCATTGAGATGAATGCTACTTTTTATAAAATTTACGATGCCAAGAGCATAAAAAAATGGAAGGATAAAGCCACTAAAAACACCACAGAATTCAAATTTTGTCCTAAAATCTCTCAAACTATCAGTCATATCAGAAGGTTAAAAAATACTGAAGCAGAAACTACTGCATTCTTTGAAGGAATCATGGCTTTTGAGGAGTTTTTGGGCCCAATATTTCTTCAATTGAGCGATAACTTCGGTCCAAAAAACTTTGAAATTATCAAAGCATACTTAGAACAATTACCGGTTGATTTTCCGATTTATGTGGAAGTTAGACATAAAGATTGGTTTACACCCGATAATGCTACACAACTTTTTAAACTATTGAATAGCTTAAATATAGGTTCTATCATTACTGATGCTACGGGTAGAAGGGATTGCACTCATATGAATTTAGCTACTCCACATGCCTTTATTCGGTTTGTGGGTAACGGTTTACATCCAACAGATTATCAAAGAATAGATGATTGGGTTGAGCGCTTAAAAAATTGGAAAGCACAAGGTTTGCAATCTTTTTACTTTTTCATGCACCAACACAAAGAAGAATTTTCTCCAAAACTTTGCGATTATGCTATCCAAAAGCTGAATGAGCATTTAGGTTTGAATATAAAACGTCCAAAATTCATCAGCCAAACCACGCTATTTTAAAATTAATATTACTTTATAATTGATAGCTAGTAGTTTATAAAAAAGCATCAAAAAAAACTAGAAAATGATTTGCAGACTAAGTCAGAAACCCTATCTTTGCACAACTTTATAAAAACTTAAACTTTATTATAAAGTAACGATTCCGTAGCTCAGCTGGTAGAGCATTACACTTTTAATGTAGTGGTCCTGGGTTCGAATCCCAGCGGGATCACCAGAATTTCAAAGCCTCAGCGATTGAGGCTTTTTTTATCTCTTAATGAAAACAATGATTCCGTAGCTCAGCTGGTAGAGCATTACACTTTTAATGTAGTGGTCCTGGGTTCGAATCCCAGCGGGATCACCATATGGGACAAGTCAAAATTCAAACGACTTGTCCCATTTTTTTTGGGCTTTAATTCCCTATCTATCAAGGATATAATGTTGATGATTTCGTTCAATCTTTTGGTTCGATGTTGACAACCGTCGAATACGATATTTTCAGGGAACATCGAACCAACAATCTTCCTTTTAAGTTCTACCGAGCCTTCGTTATACAAGGTGTCAAGTTGAGCAATATTGCTAAAAGCCTTATCCCATAATGGTTCTATAGTGATTTGAAAACTTACAGCAGCTTTCAATTTTGCTTCCAGACGATTGATCTTCTCCTCACATTCAGATTTGATTGCCCGATAATCATCACCTTCTATATCGCCACATAAAAGCAGTTCTCTTGCCTTTACAATGCGGCTATTCACTTCCTGCAATTGCAGCTTCAAATCTTTCTGTTCGTCTTTCTCTCCACGCTCTTTTGATTTGTACGTTGATGTGATTACGTCTTTGCATGTTTCAAGTCTTGAAAGAGGCAATACATATTTCCTGATTTCCTCAACCATTTTGTCGTTTGCCTCTTTTGCCTTGTAACGAACTCCACAAGCAGAACTGCAATGATAATAATGGTAGTATTGCGTTCTTCCCTTTGATGCGCTGCCAGTTAGCATCCTTCCGCATTTTGGACAGATCAGGAAGCCCCTCAATGGAATATTATCATCTGCCGTAACCTTTGTTCCTAAAATTCGCTTGCGTCCATCCAATACATCCTGAACATCATAATATAGAGTTTCAGAAATTAACGGCTCATGCTGCCCTTTTACCAACATGCTTTCTTCTTCCTTGTACTTTGGTATAAATATTAATCCGCAGTAGATCGGATTTCTTATGGCAACCCAAAAGTTATTCTTACTGCATTTCAAGCCTTTTTCTTTCGCTTTTTTCCATACCTGTTCGGTGTTAAGCTGACTACGGGAAAGTTCCTCAAACGCCCATTTCATTATATCCCCCTGCATATCCTTCGGAGCTATATATTTCTTTCCATTCTCAGTAACCTTATTTGCATAGCCTATGGGAGCAGTTCCCATCCAACGCCCTTCTTTTTTAGCACGGCGCATACCATGAAATACATTTAATGCCCTACGGTCATTCTCTACTTCAGGTGCTGCGAGGTAGAACGCCAGCATCATTTTATTTTCTGGAATGGACAGGTCAAGCGGTTGTTCAACTGCCTGCGGCTCGATGCCCAAACGCCGAAGGGTGCTGATCATCTGGTAAGCATCCCCTGCATTACGGCTGAACCTATCCCATTTGGTAAACAGGATAAGGTCTGTATGTCCCTTGTGCTTACGCAGGTCGCCTATTAATCCAGTCCAAGCCGGTCGTTTGAACGTCTTTGCTGAGTGATCTTCCAGTATCACTTTCCTGACCCGGATATTGTTTATTTCGCAGTATTTCCGCAAACGTTCCTCCTGGTCACGTTGCGAATAGCCCTTATCGGCCTGTTCGTCCGTACTTACCCGTACATAAAGGTCTGCTATTTTCATACTATAAAAATTAAGTGTGGTACAATGTAAAGGTACAAAAGAAAAAGCACATCGAACAGCATTTAATAGAATTAACACGGCAAATTTTACTAAATTTGCTACATCTTTGTTTAATAGACAGGCAACGACACGGTTTAATAGGAGGCACATCTTTCAACAAATTTAAAATATGGCAACACCACGCGAACGGTTAGTAGAATCCCTGAAGTTTCTGAAAGAATTGCAGGATAATGGGGTTGTCGGTATTCATACCGACGAAATGCCTAATCGGAAATATAGGGAGATATTACTTAAAAACGGCTTTATCCGGGAAGTAACTAAAGGATGGTATATCCCTACTGACCCTGCGGAAAAAGCAGGAGAAACAACTTCCTGGTATAGCTCTTATTGGGATTTTGTTGCCAAATTCCTGAAATACAAATTTGGAGAAGAATGGTGTTTGTCACCAGACCAATCCCTTCTTATCCATGCAGGAAACAGTGCTGTACCGCAACAGCTAATGTTACGTTCGCCACAGGGCAACAATAACCCTACACCCTTGCCGCATAATACTTCTTTGTTCAATTTAAAGGCAAATGTCCCGCCTGCGGATCAAACCATCATTGCAAATGGGATTAGAATTTACAATCTGCCGGCTGCATTGGTTTATAGCTCTCCAAGTATTTATACAAGAAATGCCATTGATGCCCGCACAGCCCTCGCATTGATAAGAGATGCTTCGGAAGTATTGCCTATCCTACTGGAGAATGGGCATACAACCTTTGCAGGCAGGTTAGCAGGTGCTTTCAGAAATATAAACAGAGACAAGATAGCCGATCAGATTGTTGACACCTTTAAACAAGCCGATTACGATATACGTGAAGAAGATCCTTTTGAAACCAAACTAAGCCTTAGTTTGTCGTCCCGTGAACGTTCTCCCTACGCCAACCGTATCAGGCTCATGTGGGAGCAGATGCGTGAGATTGTTATTGCCAGCTTTCCTAAAGCACCAGGCATACCGGATGATCTGCAAGCCTACTTAAAGGATGTTGACGACATTTACGTTACGGACGCTTACCATTCACTCTCTATAGAGCGGTATCGTGTAACCCCAGAACTGATCGAAAGGGTAAGCAGTGGCCAGTGGAACAGCAAGGAGAACGAAGAAGACCTGAAACAAAGGGATGCTATGGCAGCCAGAGGTTACTACCAAGCCTTCCTGCAGGTGAAAGACACCATCACAGCTATACTGAAAGGGGCAAATGCAGGAACTCAAGTTGATAAGGATCATTCAAAATGGTACAGACAATTATTTGACCCAAGTGTAGCCGCAGGACTTTTAAAAGCCGCAGACCTTGCAGGATATCGAAACCATCAAGTGTACATTGGCAACTCTAAGCATGTCCCTTTGAATGTAGATGCTATGAGAGATGCTATGCCTGTACTTTTTGAGTTATTGGAGGAAGAACCTGAACCATCGGTGAGAGCAGTATTAGGACACTTTATCTTCGTTTTTATCCATCCATATATGGACGGTAATGGAAGGATAGGACGTTTTATGATGAATGCTATGCTGGCTTCGGGAGGTTACCCGTGGACAATAATACCAGTTGAAAGAAGGGATGAGTATATGCAGGCTTTGGAGCAGGCAAGCGCAGGACAAGACATTACTTCGTTTGCTTCTTTTCTCGGTTATTTGGTCAACGAGCGGTTACATGGAAAGATTGTGGCAAAGTTGCCTGACGCTAAATAGTAAAACTATATTCTGTTTCGCAATACAGTTACGGCATGTTTGCGGTTGAGATGAACACTTTCAGACCGATAGGTTTGGTTGCTATTTGCAACAGCTTCCGGTGGACATTTTCTGCGGTTGGTCAGCAAATTGATCGCTGCGCTCACCCTGGTGCGATGGAGCTTTACACCATCATATATTAGGTTATCAGGGAACATTGTACTTACAATTTTCCTTTTCTGTATAACAGTTCCGTTTTGAAATAAAATATCTAAATGAGAGACTTTGGAAATCGGAAGATCCCAAAGCAGTTCCATACTGTCTGAAAAGGAATTAGAGGCTTTCAGCTTTGCTTCAATATCAGCAATTCTTTCGCTGGCCTCTGTCTTAATAGTACGATAGTCTTCCCCTTCAATTTCCTCACGAAGTAAAAGTTCACGAGCTTTTGAGAGCCGGTGCTTTATCTGATCCAGTTGAGACATCATGCGCTTCTGATCTGTTTTTTCAACACGGCTTACATCCATATAAGTAGCCGTAATAATTTCCCTGAACAGTTTAAGCTGCGGTATATTACGCACTTCATCTCCGATTGATTCTATCATTAAATTGTTTGCTTCATCGGCTTTGTAACGTACACCACATTCAGAACTGCAATGGTAGTAGTGATAATATTTCTTCCTGCCTTTTGACCCACTGCCTGTTAAAAACCTGCCGCAGTTTGGGCAAATCAGATAACCCCTTAAAGGAATATCGTCCTGCGCAACTACCTTTTTACTTACCGCCTTTCTCTTTCTTCCGTCCAGCACGTCTTGTACATCAAAAAACAGTGAAGCCGTTATAATTGGTTCATGCTGTCCGGGCACAAGCTGACTTTGTTCATCTTTATGTTGCGGGACGAAAATCAACCCGCAATAAATTGGGTTTCTTATCGCTACCCAAAAATTATTTTTGCTGCATTTCAAACCTTTCTCACGGACTTGCTTCCAGACTTGTTCAGTGTTCAGCTTATTGCGAAAGATTTCTTCAAAAGCCCATTTCATGATCTTAGCGTCCTCACCTTTCGGCGCTATATATTTCTTGCCATCTTCTGTAGTTCTGTTCACATAGCCAACCGGAGCTGTACCCATCCAGCGACCTTCTTTTTTTGCACGCCGCATACCATTAAACACATTTAATGCCCTGCGGTCATTCTCTACTTCCGGTGCTGCGAGATAAAACGCGAGCATCATTTTGTTTTCAGGAATGGACATATCCAATGGCTGCTCCACTGCCTGCGGTTCTACACCAAGATGCCGTAACAAACTTATCATTTGATAGGCATCTCCGGCATTACGGCTAAATCTATCCCATTTTGTAAAAAGAATTAGGTCAGAATGACCTCTTTGTTTTCGCAGATCAACCAACAGGCTTTGCCATGCTGGCCGTTTGAAAGTCTTTGCCGAATGATCTTCAAAAATAACCTTGCGTATTTGGATGTTATTGATGTCGCAGTACCTTCGCAGCCTTTCTTCTTGGTCACGTTGTGAGTAACCTTTATCTGCCTGTTCATCCGTACTCACCCTGATATAAAGGTCTGCAATTTTCATAGCTGCTATTTATTGTCATTTGTTATGGTCGAGGCATTGCATTGCCTACTTACAAACTGCTCAACGACGATATTTGCCATACTGTACAAGAAGTCGAGTATAATCTGAGCTTCTTCCATATTGACATAAATACCGTCTTTCTGAAGTAGTTCTATCGCCTTATCAGGAGTTATTCTTATCAACACGTCATCTTCCATTTCACACCTCCCTTTTAGATAACTGAAGCCAGTCACGGGCTCAGATTATTATTAAACTCTAAGTTTCAATCGCTTCTTTCAGCAAAGTAAATTTTGCTGCCTTTTGTACGATTAAATGAAGGTTCATACCTGATGTAACCATAACTGCTTAATTCTTTCACGCATTTATGATAGGTTATAGCCGATGATAATTTCGCAATGCTCATAATCTCATGACTGAAAACTTGTATCGGATTATTGAAGCCTTTTTGCGTACGGTATTGTAACAGAGCTGCATATACTCCAATATGGGTAATGCTGATGCGTGGATCAGTTCCTATGGCTTCAAAAAAATCCGATAAGTAACTTAACCTGTCCATTACCCCTATCTTTTTAACCTACTTTGATACCGTTCTTTTTAGAATGTTGCTGCTGTTGCTGCTCATTCACCTTGTGAGTTACTTTCATAGCATCTATTGTCTTATTACCTAATGCCGTATGTAGGGTTATCTTTCTGGAATGCTCATCATAAATATTGACTGATTTAAACTGTGGATTTGCTTCAATGTAAAAGCGTTGTTCATTGCCATCCTTTATAAAACTCACAGAAATTTTTTCGCCATTCTTTAAAGCCTCTTTCAGCTTTTCCGTTTCGGTTGTATTCGTTAACTCTTTCAAAGGAAGCTGTTGTAGTACTTTATCAAGATCATATCCGTAATCGGAATGAAATTGCTTGACACGAAAATTGCCATGCTGGTCCTTATCGTTAAGGTCGAGCTGTAACCAGGTTCCGCCGTTCTGAATACACCGGCCAGACAATAGGTTATAGGCTTCCGAAGTATTAAGATTATGCTCGTGGCGCATACTAAAGTATTGCTGGCGTTTTTCATCCGGTTTTGCTTCATTATACAAAGCCGTTTTATACCCTTCAAAATGGTATTGCCCGGATTGGTCTTTTACAAATGATAGCTGGTGATCAATTCTTTCCTTATCGTTCAGGTAATAGGAAACCGGAATGGAAAACTGTTGTTGTCCCTGCCTTAGCTGTTCATCAATTTTTGCCGAAAGGTCAGGAAAGCCAGTGCGCTGCACCTGTTGGTGCAGTGCCTGGCTGTTTTGTTCTGTCTTCCTGTTATCCTGCCTAATGACAATTTGTTCCTTTACGGGTGCTACCAATAACCGCCGCAACATCCTTATTAACAGGTTAGGGTAAAGCTGCTTCTCAATGCGGCTGCGTTCCTGCCGCAACATCCTAAGCGCAAAAAGTTCGTCCAGATCCTGCGTACCTTTGTACTTTGCCGCTATACGGTCGTAATAATCCAGCTTTTCTTTTAGCAATGCTCTGTTCGATGAAAGGTTAAAGGAGAACAGTTTGCTAAACCGTTCTTCCCTTGACCGCCATTGATTCAATTCCGCTTCCACTCTGTTCACTAGGCTGTTATTCATAACCTGATCTTTAAAGGGTACACAATTAAGGCATACTGTAAGTCACCAGATCATAAGCATAGGTGCTGCAATCGGCAGCATACTCCACATTGCCGCTCACAATAGCACCGCCTATATCACTTGTTACCGCAGCTATCCATTTCACGATATTCTTAAACTTAAAAGCTGCCACCAGAACCGGAGGAGGGAGCGTGTTTATCCAATAATAAATGGAGTAACGTGCCACCGATGCGGCTTTAAGTGCAATACCACGTCCTTCAGGAGTAAGCATGTCATTCTGCATTATCCTGTGCTCATAGTCGATAATAGTGGCTTTAATGACCGGATAAGGACTTTCGTTGTCTGACAGTCGCTTTATCAATTGCACCAGCGAATCCAGGGCAGCCTTTACTGGTTCTTCATAAGGACAATTCGCAATAAGGTTTTCAATGCTTTCATTACTTTGCCGTACCGTCTGCTCCACTGTAATAAACAGAGATGCAGGTGGTTCGGGACGTTGGTTCTCCCTGCAAAAGCGGAGGATACATTGTGTTGATGCTTTTACATCCGGCTCATTGTTAGGCTGTTTGCATTCCTTCACATACGCAACGATCTCGTTATGCCAGTAACCTATGCTGTCATAGGCGTTGTTGGGATTATCTGGCATAACTGCGCCTGAACCTGATCGTAGCAGCACCGTTTTATTTTCTTCCTCGGTTACTGTTGCATTATTATTCTTCTTACATGCTGAAATACCGATGATGAATACTAACAGCATTATTATTTGACTTTTCATTTGACTTTGCTTTTTTGTTATAAATAGTTTCCCTTTTCACACATCCAACATCACGGCTACTTATGGTAAGCTGGTCTGTTTAATCTTTAGCTGATGCTTTGCCTTTTCTTCTTTTTGTTAGATGCCTTCGGCATCTCAGGGCCATCATCTTCAGCAGGTGTCTGCTTTTCCTTTTTACCATCTTGTTTAACTGACTGGCCTTCCCCTTCAGATTGTTGTTCTTTTTTTGATTGCCGGTTATCCACCCTTTGCATACTGCTATCATAAATGTTGATTGTCTTGAATTGAGGGTTTGCTTCTACGTATTGCTTATGGTCTGCACCGTTGATCTGAAACGTTGCAGATTGCAGGTTGCCCTTTTTGAGAGAATCCATCAGGTTAGCCTTGTATTCTTCATTACTCAGTTCCCTGATTGGATGCTTAGACAAGACAGCCTCCAGATCGTAGCCATAGTTCTGGTGGTAATGCTTCAGCTTGAAATTCCCGTTATCGTCACTTTGTTTAAAGTCCATCTGCACCCAGGCATTATACACTTGTCCTTCCTTGTTGGTGAGATCCTTGTTGACCGACCTGCCTTCCATCAGGTTATAGGCTTCTTTCAGGGTAATGTTGTTGCCTTTATTGATATAGAAGGTTTGATCCATTGTTTCAGCAGTGTTCTCCTTTTGTATATTCACCTGATAGGAATTAAAGAAGTACATATCGCTTTGCTTGGATTGGCTGAAATTCAATGTTGCGTTTACTGTATCGTTGCCGTACTTGGTTTCGTAGGCTAACTTAAATTCCGGGTTCCCTTCCCGAATTTTTTGCTTCAGGTCATTTTCCAACCCTTCACCAAACCCCGTGTACTTTACTTGGTCACGCAGGTATTCAAAATTTTTCTGATTCATGACTTCTGAATTTTGATTGTTATTTAATTGTTCTCTTTCTAATCTTTCATATCGAACAGCAACCATCAGAGAAACGTCAATGATGCCATCCCTTTCAATCAGTAGCTTATTATCCTCCGCAGCTTCCTGCATTGCCCTGTACGCCGAGCGTATTGACAAGAAGTTGTAAAAGTCTATGTCGGTTGACATTTCGTAACAGAACTCCCTGGCATCATATTCCGTAAAGAATGTGTATAGTTCTTCTTTACTGACAGGTAAACCATCATTGAGAAACGCTACAAATTCTTCCCCTTCCCAACGTTTGTTTGTTAGGTGTTCAAGGATATGCTGATAGTCGTTTTTCCTGATTTTCATAATTCAGATTTTAGCGGGAATAAATGCTGATTGAGAATATGAGGCAATGATTGGCTTTATTCCAACGTTAGTCAATCGGAACTGCCTTTACAATCTTCTTGTTCTTTACATGCAGCTCCAAATGCCGCCCACCATTCTTCTCCATCAATTGCACAGCGAGATATTTTTTATCAGGAATGGTAAACTTGGGCACAACAAACACAATTGTATTATCCGACTGACCTGCTACCTTGCTGGTATTATCCTGTACGAGTACAGGTAATATTTCGATCTCCTGTGTTGCTGTCCTTTTGGATTTCTTCTGGTCACGGATATATAGTCTCAATTGATCAATATCATAGTTGATATTGGTTTGATTGGAAATATTGAAGCGTAGCAACATTATGTCGTCATGGATGAATATTCCATTCAGCTTAAAGCGAATGCCGAAAGTTTTATCCTTTATACCTCTTGCCTTCGCTTCTGATTCCGCAGCCATCTTCGCAAAATGCTCCATTTGTCCCTGGTTAATGTTCTCTGAAGGAATGGAGATAGTATTTTGCCTGCCTGCGCCTGTGAGAGCCAGGTTGAGTACTGACGGTTGGTTGTCATAATCAACAAGAAATGACGTAAGCTTGCCGTCAGCCGTAATGATGCTGATATTTGTTTGCGGAAAACTGTCCTTTGCAGCCTTTATCTGCAAAATGTTTTCTACACCTTTCGCTTTTTGCGCCAGTACATCCCTGCTTCCTATATCTACACTGACGATAGCATAAGGAAAGATGATGTTGGTGGTTTTGGTGAAAGCAACTGTTACATGATACGTTTCGATTGCTTTGGTTTGCCAGGCTGTGTTTGTTTGGGCCTGAGCCTTGAAAATTGTAAATAGCAGGAAAATTCCTATTACCATTACTGCACTGATCTTTTTCATCTTCTGGAATTTTAAGTGATTGAAATATTTAGTTCGATTGTTTTTGCTTTTCGTCACGCAAAAGCACCTGATACCCCGCCTTCACAGTTACCTTGATTAGCTTTACTTTTCGGCTGAACAGCGTTTTTGCAGCTTCTATACCTGCGCTTGCTGCCTGTGCGCCCCACGACGGATCAAGGCTGGTCAGCCCAATTGTTTGCATAGAACGGTCTGCCGACTGCTTTGCAACATCCCTTGTAATCGCTCCCGGAATATAAATGCCGTCCAGGCCATCCATGTCATATACCGATAATTCAACCGGGAATAAAGAATTGCCAAAGCGCACACTGTTAATCTTGATAGTTAATCTCTCACCACGCAGCGAGGCTATTCCAAAGAGGAAATTGTCTTTCGGAATGCGAATGCCATTTATCAAAACATCATTTACCAATCTCAATTTGATTGTTGAGCCATCTACAATAGTTTGAGTTTCGTGAATAACAGCCTGTATAGCATTCTGCGAATCTTCGATAACTGTTGCCCCGGTAAGGGAATAGAATCCATTGGTTGTGTTGCCGGATATATGCTCCGTATCAAGCAGCGTGATACTATTGTCTTTCTTTTTCGATGATACCGCAAATACCTGTCCCCGGTTTGCTTCAGAAGTTTGTCTTAGTCGCTCCTGCACTCTTTCGGGATTTTGTACGTCCAATATCTTATCAAGCATACCATTCAATTGCTGCAACTCAGGATCTTCGCCATTAGACTGATTCATCATGTTCATCATTTGTTCCAGCCTTTCCACATCAGAAGAATTTACCGTGGCACGATTTCGGTTTCTCGATGAAGCGGGTTGGTATGTATCATACTCGTCATTGTCTGATGATGCCGGTAGCGGCTTGTTTATCTCCCGATCCAGTTCTGCCAGCTTGCGGTAGATTTTATCGGTATTGGGGTCATTGTGTCCCCGGCTTCCCTGAAGGGATGTATTCAAACCTTTCGGTTGCTGAAAGGTATCTTCGTCATTAGACAGATATTCATCGGTATCTGTCAATCCAATATCCCTGTAATTAGGATCATTCTTTATCATTTCCTGAAATTTGACAGAATCCAGTTGGGCTTGATTGTAGTAACTCATTTTGTCCATCGGTTTGTCATCTTTGAGATTGGCGTCCGGCAGCTTAATGTTAAATCCCTTCTTTTCAGATGCCTTGGCTTCCACCTTTTCAACCTTGCCACCGCCAAGCGCCCAAAAAATCATGGTCATAAAAGGCAATGCGAGAACTGGCAATACCAACAAGAACCTGCGCTGCCTGATCTCCTTCGGAGTTTTTACTTGCTTTTCCATTTTTATTTCCGTTTTAATTGTTGATAATAATTTTCAATAAATCGCACACTGTCCAATAGTCCTGGACGATGCTGGATTATGCTGTCATAAAGAGTTTTCCCCGCAGGACTTCGTGCCAGGCTATCCATATACACCCTGAACCTTTTGATGCGGCTGTATTCAGCCTCAGACACTTCCGCAGGTTCAACATCTACTTCTCCCGTTTCAGTTACGTGCTTCGGTTTTTTGATGGGTGTTATGGTTATTGAACTACCTTTTTTGCTGGTAAAAGCACTTACTCCCAGATATATGCTGTATGTTCCGGTACACAAGACGAAAAGAATAAGCAATACAAACCATGTACGCCGTGAGAAATTCTCTGTTCGCCTCATCATCCAACTTGCCCAGCCACCCTGTATTCGCTGATAGCGCGCTTTTATTCCTTTGGAAAGCGCATTGGGCTTTAGCTCAGCATCGTCCTTTTTTCTTTTTGGAAATAGTGTCATGATCTTGATTTTTATTGTCGCCTGCTTACTGTTTTTAAATCCCTGTTGTCAATCGTACTCCATCGCTCGATAAGGAAACCGTGTGGATTATTGTCACTGCGTGATACATTCCGCAATGCACCGTCTGTCACCAGGCTACGGGTAGTAATGCTGGTCGGTCGGATAATGCTTTGCGTAGCATAGCAACGGAATTTGTACGGGTAATCATTGATATCTACCGCCACGCTATCCACAACAATAGTTTGATTGACGTTGCCGGATATAAGCCCTGCATAGTACCCGTTCTCCTTCAGATCATCGTAGGCTCGTTTGGCACTTCCGTCTGCCAAATACAAGGCTTTGGTAATGCTTGCTGTGATTGCTTTATCATCAGGGTCAAGCGTAAAGAATAGTTTGTGGAATGTAGTTACGTGATCCCTTGCCTCAACAGGTATATTATCTTTCCGTTCGGATGCGTAGGCTTCCAGTGCCTTGCCATTTGCAAGGATGTATATTTTGCTTTGCATCAGCGATACAAGGCTGAAACTCTTGTATAATGCAAAGCAGCATATCAGTACACAGCCTATAATTACTACCAGGGTAAAACTCCTGATATGACGGAAAGCTGTATCAATGTTTTTCATTTTCTTAAACATATATCCTCCTTTGAATTATTATGAATTACCTTTTAGCTTGTCGTTCATATAGCCGGATTTGCCACTACTGCCATCACCGAAATAAGGATTGGAGTTGCCGCTACTGGCCATGCTTTGCGACATACGGTTTGCCGCGCTGCCCATCGCATCTACGGCCATGCCGGCACCGGCTGATGCTGTATTGACCACTGTTCTGGAAGAACTACCGAAAATGCTTGTGACCTTATGGCCTAATGCGCCACCCCCACCGGCATGAACAATGTAATTCGCTACGGAGGGAACAGTAAAGTATCCGACTATGCCGATTATCATGAAGACCAGATAAGCCACATCGGTTCTGCTGAAAAATGTGTCGCCGTAATCCTGCACCTGCGATATATCCAGCTCCAGCATCTTCTCCTGTATCTTCCCTATAATGCTTCCGAAGATGTTGGCGACAGGTAGCCATAGAAAGATGTTGATATAACGGGCTATCCAGACGGTAAGCGTATGCTGAAAACCGTCAAATACTGCAATGCCAAATACCAAAGGGCCAAGTATCGCTAATACGACTAATTGAAATGTTCGCAGCGTATCAATACACAAGGATGCCGCTTCAAATAATACCCTTAGCACTTCGCTCATCCATTCTTTCACCGAATTGCGGAAGTTGTAAGAGGCTTTGGACATGGCGAACTTGATGTCGTTACCGATGCCTTCAAAGAAACCTTCTTCGGAAGGGTCTTCATTATCGTGTGTGTATTTATACCACTTGTCCCTGTCACCGCTGCCGCTTTCTCCCACATACATTTGCCACACATCCGTTTTCTTGATGGCTTCTTCTTTTTTTTGCAAAAGCACCGAAATAGCTTTATCTGAATTTTCTACCATTGCAGCAGTAGCTGTCACAGTAGGTTTCATCACGCCATTGATCAATCCCAAAACGGAGGGAAATATCATCACACAAAATCCAATAACGAATGGACGGAACAGCGGATAAAAATCAATAGGTTCCGCTCTTGATAAATGTCCCCATACCCTTGATGCGATATACCACATTGCCGCAAATCCCGCCAATCCCTGGCCTACGCCGATCAACTGGCTGCACAAGGGCATCATCTCATCATACAATTGTTCCAATACACCGTGCATCCCTCTCATTTCATCGGCTATACCCTGTGCATGGCTTATAAAAGGCATTATCAACCCCACCACCGCCAGCCAGGCGGTCTTTCCACACTTTGCCATATCTGTATATTTAATTGTTTAACCCATAGATTTTACGAATGGTCTGAGCATCGTTGCGCTCTTTCGCCCGTTGCACAGCCAGTATTGTCGTGTTGTTATTGAAGTGCCGCAGAAACATTAGTTTATCCTGCATGTCGGCATAAATCCTGTCAATGGTTTGCAGTCGTTCATCATCGCTCATGCGGGCTTTGCCTGCCGTGATGACCGTGAGCAGTTCATCCAGATTACGCAGGCTCTCCTTGAACAAGTTGTCATACACCCGGCCCAAATACGCCAGCTCATCGGGATTGAAATTGTTATCCCGCCGGAACCGATCATACGCATTACGGTATTCCTTCACTAAGGTGATCTGGTAGTTAGTGATGTCCGCTACACGCCTGTAATTGCGCACAGTAGGACTTACACCCATTAAACCGTCAAGAAAAGTCTTGTGCAAGCTGAAGTTGCCTTCGGAAATATTCTTTATGGTGTTGTAGCCACCTTCCAAAATCTGGTAGCCCTTCTTCATGTCACTCAGGATCTGCTTGAATTGCGCCAGCTTCTCAACATTGAGTAAAAGCTGTGCTATTTCATCGGCTTGCGCAGATGCTCGGAAAGCAGGAAGCAAACCCAGGAATGACAGCGATATAATTACGATTATCTTTTTCATCGTTACTCGTTTTTAATGCCATGCAGTACACGGCTGGTTTGTACATCTGTTTTCTCCTTTAACCTTGATGCTGCAAGTGATACTGCATCATTAGAAAAGCTCTGCGAGAATGTGAGCTTATCCTGCATATCCAGGTATAGCATATCAATCCTCTTTATGCGCTCATCATCCTTCATTTCCATTTTTCCATCGGTGGTAATTGTGATAAGCTCATCCAGTGTTTTATCACAATCATCAAGCAGTCTGCTGAAGACCCTGCGGATGTATGCCAGTTCATCAACTGAAAGTGCATCGCTGCCGTTAAGCCTGCGATATGTGCGGTTGTAGTTTTGTACAATTTTGAGCTGTAAGGCTACTATATCTGCAACCCTTGCATATCGCTTGATTTCGGGATTGATAGATTTCAACGAATTGAAATAATCTGTGTGCAGGTTAAATTCGCCTCTGGTGAAGCCTCCAATAGTTGTTAGGCCCTCTTTGGCAATATTGTACCCTTTTTTTGCATATCCGATATATACCTGAAGTGCCGCTATTTGCTGGATCAGGTACTTCTTCTGTGTCTTTTTTTGCTGGAACCATTCTGCAAAAGTTTGTGCTTTCAGATTGCTGCCTGCCGAGACGAACAGTAATAGAAATAAGATTATCTTTTTCATACGCGTTGATTTAAGGAAGCCCATACAATTTTTTAACTGCCTGCACTTCAGTTTCGGTCTTAGCACGCTGAAGGCTTAGTAAGGTGTTCTGCCTGTTGAACTGTACCAAATCTGAGTAGTTGGCATCTACCTGGTCGGCTGCATTGTTGATCAGCTCCAGCCTTTTAGCATCACTCATCTTCGTGGTGAAGGATTTAATAATGAGATTGATCTGGTCAATATTCTTCAGACTCTCATCGAGAATACCCGAATACACCTTTTCCATATACATTACTTCCTTTGCTGTAAAGCGGCTGTCCTGCCGGATCACTGCCCATGCCCTGTTGTATTCGTCCACGAGGCGCAATTGCTTTTTGGTAATATCCCGGATACGTTGGTAATAGGAGATAATTGCTTTTACTTGCGCCAGCTCTTCGTAATACTTGCGGTATTGTTCTTTTTGCTTTTCCGTCCAGTCAGAAATTTCATCCAGTTTCAACTTCGATAAAGTATTTTCCAGTGTCTTTTGAGCATTCTGCAACCAGATCGTTTTATTCTGCAAACGCTGAATTTTTAAGTCAACCGCCTTTATCACTTTTTTAACCGCCGCCTTGATGATCTCCAGTATGGCTATGGGTGTTGCATTTGCCTGCTGTACCGGAAGAACGGTGAAGGAAATGCAAAGAGCCACAAGCATCATTCTTACATATTTTTTCATTGCTTCAAGATTTTAGTAAATAATTCAATTGTTGTCTTTCCTTGCTCCGTTAGCTTTTCGAGGTATAGCGATTTTGAAACCGTATCGAAAATGCAGTATCGGTCACCGCCTATTTCAATCAGATGCCCGTTAGAATGCCATCCGTAAGTAGCAAGCCACGTTTCTTCGTTCTCAGGTATATTGCTGATGTAATCGGTGCGTGTGATTTTATAAAAACTGCCACAGGCTATTATGCTCAGCATCGTATCCACACCTGCAACCATATCATTGTGCAATGATTGTTTTACATAGATACCCTGCATCATCAAAATAGTGGCATGATGCTCCCTGCCGAAATGCACGATTACCTTAATTGCGCAGCACAGATCCCGTATCAGTTTTTTCAGTTTCATCGGATTTTTTAAATTTTATTCCTAATGTCTTCGGCCATTGCCGCAATGCCTTTGCGTATGTCTCCATCAAACTTTGTAGCGTATTCCATCAGCTTTACCTTCTCTGTTTGTTCGGTAGTGTATGCGAGATATTCTTCAAGACTTACTTCTGTCCGGTAAACTTTACTCATCATACCACCCAGGCTAATGAATACTTCTTTATATTTCTTAGCGGGATCATTGGACTTATTGACCGAGAGTACCAATGCTTTTTCTTTTTCCGTTAGCCCCAATAGTTCCTGTATCTGATCAAATTTGTTCTGGTACTTGCTTTGGTCGAGCAGGATTTTGCAATCACTATTATTGATGATGGCTTGCTTTACCACCGGAGAAGAAATGATGTCTTCTACTTCCTGCGTTACCACGATTGCTTCGCCGAAAAATTTGCGGACTGTTTTGAACAGATATTTGATGTATTCGGCAAAGCCTTCTTTCATTAAGGCTTTCCAGGCTTCTTCTATCAATATCATTTTGCGGATGCCTTTCATCTTCCGCATTTTGTTGATGAAGACCTCCATGATGATAATGGTTACCACCGGAAACAGGATAGGGTGATCCTTAATGTTGTCCAGTTCAAACACGATAAACCTTTCCTGCAACAAATTCAGGTTTTCGGTAGCGTTCAGCAGGTAATCAAATTCGCCACCTTCGTAGTAAGGGCGCAGCACATAGAGAAAGTTGTCTATATCGAAATCCTTTTCTTTTACCCTGTCACCCTCCAGCACCTGCGTGTATTCATCCCGCAGAAAAGCATAGAAACTGTTGAAGCAGGGAAACACAGCCGTATTCTTTTCCAGATAACTGTAGTAACCGCCAATGGCATTTGACAGGGCAACGTATTCGCTCCGCTTGAATGCCTCATCGTCTTTCTTCCACAGCGCAAGGAGCAGTGTTTTGATGCTTTCTTTCTTTTCGGTATCAAGGCTATCGCCTTCTCCTATGTAAAAGGGATTGAAGCGGATGGGATTGTCTTCGCTGTAAGTGAAGTAGTAGCCTTTCACCATGTCACAAAGTCCTTTATAACTATGTCCCACATCCACCAGCACAATATGTGTACCTTGCTCATAATAGCTGCGTACCATGTGGTTGGTGAAAAATGATTTTCCGCTACCGGAAGGCCCAAGTATGAATTTGTTCCTGTTTGTGCAGATGCCCATTTTCATAGGCTCGTCGCTGATGTCCACATGAACGGGCTTGCCTGTAAGCCGGTCGCCCATGCGAATACCTACCGGGCTTAAAGAAGATCGGTAGCCGGTTTCGAGGTTTAGGAAACAGGTTCCCTGTTCCGCGAACGTATCAAACGTATCATTCATCGGGAAGTCTGCGGCATTCCCAGGAATGCCCGCCCAAAATATCTGTGGAGCGCCAATGGTTTCCTGTTTGGCTACTGCATCCATCTGTGCCAGTGCAGAGGATACCATATTCTTCAGGTCTTTGAGTTCCTCTTTGTTGTCTGTCCATACAAGCACATTAAAATGCGCCTTGACCGGCAATCGTTGCTGGCTGATGGCTTCGTTCAGGAAATCGTTGGTAGCGTCCCTTGCAATTAAATTCTCCCTGCTGTATGCAGAAAGGGATTGCAGCCTCAGCCTTTTACTCTCCAGCTTTTGGATTGTTTTCTGTGCATCTTCTATAAAGATGTATTGATTGTAGATGTGATTGCAGGGTAAAAGCTGGCCTAAGGTAGAAGCAAACCCGACACTGAACTTCGTTTTGTCTGTACTGTATTTATCGTAATTGATGCGGCTGCCGCATAGTGCAGGAAGATCTATTGCATCGCCCAGCGTATATAGCTGGCAATATTTATCGCCCACACGCATCGCTTCATCAAAAACGATATCGCCCATCAGGAAACTATCATTTCGCTCAGACAGGTAGCAATACTGTTCTACCAATCCCATTTTACGGCTATGGCTGCGCAGCTCCTTTTCTCTTAATCTTGTCAGCTTCACAAACCCGGTATCCTCCATGATCCGCTTGAATTGCCCCGTACTGTCCAGAAAGTCCTGTAACATCTGCGGCTTTAAAGTTTCTTCCGGCACTATGGATTTCCGCAAGAGACTTGAAAACATCGAACTGGCTGTTTTCCGGCCTTCCGGCTTTTTGGTAAGCATGATGTAGCAGACATGAGCGAGAAAAGGACGTTCATTAAAGAAACGCTCGCTGGCCCGGCTGAGGAAACTGGTATCTTCTTTTGAGAAATCGGGTTTATGACTGCTTTCGAGAAACCAATCCTGTTTGTGAAACACACTGAATTTTGGTAGCAGCTTAATCGCTTTTATCCATGCCTGGTGAAAGGCCTCATATTCCTGATCGGAAAGGGTAAATATTTCCGGCAGGTCTGCCTTAAAAACGACTGTTACATCGCCTTGCTTGCTCAGGATGCAGTCATGCTCCACATCCATTATCGGTAATATATCATCCAACACTTTTTCCATCTCACTTTATTTTACCTGTTGTCACTTACTACATTCTTGCAGCCTTATAGCTTTGGCCCTCTGCGTTGCCGCTTGCCAGCCTTTTGTTCTTTATCGGTTTGTTTAGGCAGCTTTTGTTGCTTGTGCTGCTTATTGATATTTTCTTGTATCGTTGCTTCGATGCCAGTTCCCTTCCAATCCACCACTTTTGCCTCGAAATGAGATTTTACATTGGTTTCTTTTAATCCGTATGTTTCATCCCAGCCGCCTTTCCGGTTATATCCTATAGGGTCTAACACACTTTCGTGAGGGAACGAAACAACGATAAGGTCTTTCGGAATAGACGTAATGTTATCGTAGTCCAGATCCTGAAATTCATGCGTTTTTGGATTGTAAGGAATGGTGTACGATTTGCGGTCATCATCATAGAAATGATCAATCTGGCTTAACACAATTCCTTTTGAAAGAAAATCGTCTTTAGGACGAAGCATGTCCATGCGGATATCAACAAAGAAGGTATGACCGGAAATATCTACCGTCGGCAGTTGGCCCATTAATCTTCTCCCGAGGGCCTGCTGATCTACCATTAATGAAAAATCTGTTTTGCCCTGCACCTCGTGAATGGAACAGCCATATTTTTCAGACATTCCAACAGGGTCAAGCTGTACCAGTTCAGGTATTTTAACTGTTCTTACATCTGTATCATCACTGAACAGTACCGGTATGTTCTTTTCTTTAGGACTGTAGTCAAATACATATCCATCGCCTACATCCCGCATGTCAGACAGAGGTATTATGTTTTCGGGGTTTGCCTTTTCGCTAAGCTGTAGGTTAGCTACATCAACCACAAAGTCGGTTCCTTCGATGCTATACACCGGCAATTCTCTTTTCATGATTGTTTTTCTTTAGTTCCTATAAAAATCTTTCTGCTCCGCGATTTGATGAGCTTCGGGACCTGCTTACGGGCAAGGGCTTTCATCAAGCCATACTCTCCATACTTATTGCTCATGGCGTAGATCTTCATGACGAGGAATGCTCCTGCGGATAGGATAATGCCGATACACAAGTATGTAGGCAAGCCGATGATATACATTACCGCAAAGACGATAAGCAGGGCCACAACACCGCCGCCCAGATACCATATATACTGCGCTTTCAAACCCTTGAACTCTATGCTCTGGTTAATTCCTTTGTTGATCTGATATACACTATTTGACATAGCCATTTCCTTTAATTGGTTTATAATCTCATTCTGCTTCTGGGACGTTCTGCCATTTGTTGTGTGGCAAGTATCACTTCCTTCGGAACAGTTTGTCCATTGAGCTTTTCGTTGATTTGAATGACAGGTACTTCAGCCACTTCGTCTGGCTGGTTTTCTGCTACCTGTTCTTGCTTCAGTTGGTTTTCCCGTATTTTAATGGCTATCTGCCTTTCCAGATTAGCCAGCTCGCTTTTCATTTGTGACAATTCTGCCTCCTGTAAAAAAGGCTTTGTAGTAAGCTGTTCCAGCTTCGGTATAGCGGTAGTCAGGTCGGCCAATGTATGTTCGTATTTATCTTTCAGGCTTTCCACCCGGTCAATGGCATTAAGGAAATGTCTTGCGGCCAGCTTAGGATTATCTGTATTTGGAAGGCCATTATTATAGGTGTATTTAATGCCCTCATTGTCCCTTTGGGCATAGAAGCTATTAGAGTAACGGTACTCAAAAACACCATTTTCTTCGTAGGCATCCTGTTGCCTGCGGATATACAGGTTGAAGCCATACAATGTACCCACCTGTGCAGTATGCTCACCTGCATCAGTTGGTTTCCAGTCCTGGTACAGTTTGATAATATGCTTGCCGATAGCTTCGCTATCTGATGAACTGATGTTATCCAGTTTAATGAGATTGACCTTCACACCATCCTTATCCAGTTGAAGGACGCTTTTATAGGCTGTTTCATCTGCCCGCAGCCTGCCCAGTGTTTTGACTGTAGAAGCCTGCTCGTTTTGCAAAGTTTCCAACTGGTATTTGTTACGGGACACTTCCCTGAAATGAGATACTTTCAGGCTTTCCATTACAGCTATTTTCTTTTCCAGCTTTGATTTTTCTAATAGCGATGTATCACCGGAAAGAATAGCGATGTATTCGGAGAAATTCATGCCACTCTTTTCATCAATTGCGCCTTCATCAATAGTGCGGACATTCAGCTCACAATTTTTCATTTGCGAAATGAATGTCTGTTTATTTTTCAGGAGGTTGAATTTGTAATTATCAAGCGACTGCTCTACGGCATATACATAGTTCCGAACCTTGTTTTCATAATGCTCTTTAGCAATCAGGTTGCCCTGGCGTGCGCCACGGCCATTGCGTTGCTCCAGTTCAGAAGGTTTCCAGGGAATATCCAAATGGTGCATAGCCACCACACGCTGCTGAACGTTCAACCCTGTGCCTGCCTTTTCGGTACTGCCTAATAAAATGCGTATTTCGCCCCGGTTCATTTTTCGGAACAGTTCAGGCTTTTTGGTATCCGTCCAGTTGTGTATGAAGGTGATCTCATGTTCAGGAATGCCAAAGTCCCTTACCAGTTTTTCTTTAAGTGCATCGTAGATATTAAACTCGTTTGTTTTAGGCGTGCCAATGTCGGAGAACACAATCTGCGTACCCTTATGCTGCATACTTTCGTTATAGATTTCCGCAATCTTACGGGCACTGACGTTTACCTTGTTGTCAGGATGGTCGCTGTACTTCCAGTCGCTTATCAGTCGCATGTCTGCGGCCATTTTTTTTGCATAGTTGGTGGCAATCAGCATCCGGCCTTTATCTTCTTCGGGTGTTAGCCTGCCACGTCCGATAAGTTCGCCGTTACCTGTTTTAGCGAATTGCATCAGGTTTTTGATGAACTCGACTTGTTCGGGTGTTGGTTTTATATTCACCAACGTTTCATTCAGATCAGGCTTGTCAAGGTTAATATGCTTCGCCGTCTTATAGTCGGTAATTTCATTATAGAATAAAGCCAATTCCGGCACTTTGATAAAATGCCTGAACCGTTCTTTAGCTATGATTTCATTGGTTACTGAAAACTCAAAGTCTGTTGTCTTACGTGCGAATACGGCTGCCCAACCATCAAAATTCTCAATATGTTGACGCTCCATTTCTTTCGGACGCAGGTACTTGAACAGCAGATACATCTCTGTAAGGCTGTTAGATATGGGTGTGCCGGAAAGGAAGGTTACGCACAGGTCACTGTTAAACCGGCTCTGCAATTCACGGACGGCAAAAAGCATGTTGAGTGCCTTCTGGCTGCCTTCCATATTGCCTAAGCCTGCAACCCGGTTGTGGCGGGTTGTAAACGTGAGGTTTTTATACTTATGAGATTCATCCACAAAGAGGTGATCAATGCCCATATCCCTGAAATTTATACCTGCATCTTTCTTTTCCTCTATATCTTTAAGCACTCCCTTCAGCTTGCCTTCAAGGTTATTTTTGCGTATCTCCAACCCTTTAAGCATTTTCTTAGAGATTTCACCGCCAAGCTCTTTGACCGTTTCAAGATCACGTTCTACATTGTCAAGCTCTGACTGGAATATTTCTTTTTGTATCTCTGGTGACTGTGGTATTTTTCCGAACTGATCATGTGTAAGAACGATACAATCCCAATTGTTATTCTTTATTTCATGGAAGAGCCGTAGCCTTTGTGCTGGTGTAAAATCATTTTGTCCAGGAAAAAGTATGCGGGCCTTCGGATAGGCTTTTTTATAAGTTTCGGCAATCTGGTTAACGTTTGCCTTCAGTGCAACGATCATGGGTTTATGTACAATGCCCAAGCGTTTCATTTCCTGAGCGGAAGCGATCATGGTTAGCGTTTTACCTAATCCGACCTCATGGTCAACCAAAGCGCCCCTGTTCTGTATGATGCGCCATGCTGCATTTTTCTGACTGCTGTACAGGTCTTCAATGCCCAAAGCCTTTTTATCAAGTCCGGGAAAATTCAGGTGAGTGCCATCGAACTCCCGTAATACATAACAGTTGAACGTATCGTTGTACAGGTTTTCTAAGTGCTTTTTTTCTGTATCGGGCAATTCATTTAGCCAGTTGATAAAACCGCTTCGGATCTGCTCAATCTTTTGGTGAGCCAACTGTATCGCTTCACTATCCGGGAGCCTGATGGTTGTATTGTTCGGCCCCTTTACTTCATAAGTAAAGAAGGGAGTGGTGTTCTCCAGTGCATGTTCCATCAGCGTGTAGCCGTAAGTTGTGCGACCACTTTTTGGTGTAACAGCAAACTCCCTCGATACTTTAATGTTCATCCCGGTGCTTACTTTAAAAGCGTCCAGCGAAGCGAAATAATTAATAGTAGCGTCCTGTTCAAACAGTGCTGTTGCGAAACGCTCATAGTAAGAAGTGGGTATCCAGCGTTCCCCTAAATTGAAATCCAGCAGTTCAAATGGAATACGCTCCGGCTGCACTTTTAATATTGCCTCAGCACTTCGTTTATATTGCGGATTCTCAGGAAACTCATTAGACAGATGTTCTGCCTGTCTTAGTTTTTCTACCACATTGCCGCTTAAATATTGATCGGCAGTTTCCCATTCATTGCTGGCAGGATTCAGGTACACATGGCTGCCCAGGCGACCAATCACCTCGTTTTCTTCCAACCCCATTGCGGCGCTGATAAATCCTACATCTACCTTGCCCGTATCATTAAGGCTGTGTGCCAGAGCTTCAATGGGATCATCGGTGATGAATCGTTCCTTTACGTGATGAATAGCGTGAGTAAGAATGTCGGCTTTTACAAACCTTTCGCCATCCTTTCGTTCGAGAGAGGAAAGTGTAATCACACCAAAGGCGGTATCTTCAAGAATGCGCCTGCGATTATCGGGACCATTTAAAAGCCCATATTCGGTAATGAACTTTTCATAAGTAGTGTTAAGGCTGTCCCTGTCAACATCGGTGATGGTTTCCCCTGATACTTCCTTGCCGGATAATTCCAGATAAGCGTCACGTAATACAATGTAGCTTTCATAGAAACGAATATTACCCTGAAGACCGAGAGGCTGGAAAAGAGCCTGTTTATATTCCGGATCGGGACTACCTATAGTTCCGACGCTGCCCATGTGCACTACCAATGTTCCTTCCTGGTAGTAAGATTTCAGGCCAATAAAAGGAAGTGGTGTTTTTTGCTCAAAGCGGAAAAAACCTTCCAATGTCTGATCGCCTTCATATTTGAAACTGTGGTCAAACTGTTTAAGATAATTGGAAATACCCGTCAGCTCATGACCCAATAAACGGGCATCCATCCAGTTTGCTGACAGATGATCTACTTCTTTGACATTAGAATAAAGCTTATATAAAAAACGATTGCTTTTGTGCTGCTTCGCGGTAAGCAATACAACATTCTCATGACTTGGCTTATCGGTGGTGCGTATCGTGCCGATGATGCGTGCTGATGCTTTTTGCACAACCGTTTCATCGAGTGGATTGATATATGCCATTGCCCGGTTGATCTGCTCTGCCGGGGCTGTATCAAACAATCCCAATTGTACCGAAGTGCTTTCCGTTGGGTTTTCCGGCATCGGCAGGTACGTGAGTTTTTTACCCTCATTTTCAGGAACAGGTAATAGTACCGTTTGCGCCTTCTGATATAATTCAGGGTTAAAGCGATTTTGGAATTGATTGATCAGACTGGCATAAAGGCTTTCCCTGATCTGGTTGATGTCACCATCCTGCCAAACCACTTCTGAAGCTCTGCCGTATTGGTTTTTGCCTGGCTTACGCACATTGCCCATGACCACATCGTGATCGTGAGTGGAGATAAAATAATTATAGGGAAAGCGACCAAATTCATTTTCTCGTTCCCTTACTTCATTCAGCCAATCTTCTTCCCAGCTTATCTTTTCCTTTCCCGTATTCTTTTGAACAATCAACAAATGGTTCGGCGCTTCGGTATTGCCGGTATCTTTCATAAGATTATCAGGCATCACCGCAAGGCCCACAAAATCTGCCCGCTGAAACAGGTATTCTCTTGCTGTATGATTAGATGGACTGTTCAGGAAAGCATCTGTTGTTATGAAAGCCATCAAACCACCTTCAGCCAGTTTGTCCAGACCTTTCGCGAAAAAATAATTGTGTATTTTACCCGATATCTCTTTATCGGGAAAGGCTTCATCATATACCGAAAAATTCCCGAAAGGAATATTGCTCACCACCAGGTCATAAGTGCCGTTATCTTTTACAGGTGCTTCTTCAAAGCCTGTAATATGCGTCGCTGTTTTTACCGGAAGCGTACTGTTGATGGCAGACAGCACTAATCCGGTTAGCCTGTCCTTTTCCACTGCGGTAATCTGTTCCAGTTGAGGGAATGATATAACCGCTTCGCTGATGAATACACCTGAACCGGCTGAAGGTTCATACAATCTTTTAGGCTGAATGCCCTGTGCTGCGAGTGTGCTGTACAGGGTTTGGGGTACTACTTCCGGTGTATAAAATGCGGTGAGAACACTATTGCGTAATGAAGCAATGATTTCCTTGTAAGCTGTTTCAGGATAGTTTTCTTTGAGCAGGTCGTGTAATTGCATCATTTCAGCATGATGCTTCAAATCCTCTTTTGTAGCACCATTAGCTTGCCAATCTTCAGGTGACCCATAAGGATATAAAACGGCCTTGATGCCGCCAAAACCTGCATATTTTTTCAGGCTGGCGACATCTTCCGCAGTAAGCGGACGACCGTTCTGATAATCCAACGCTGTACGGATAGCACGAAGGTTATCATGCAGCTTTTGGGAAATATTGTAAGCCATAATCACACATTTTCTTTCTTCACTTTTCTTTTGGCTCAGGCCAGGTAATCATGTACCTGCCCAATGATGGCATATCTCAAATGCCTGTTTGTTTCATTTTCACTGTTAAAATCAAAATCACTAAAGATGCCTTTGCATGTTTCGATGAGATTTACCACTTCGTATGTGAGTGTTCCGTTTTCCTTCATCCGCTCGTAGTCTCCATTAAATTCTTCTTCTATAACCGAGCGTATATACTGATAGCGGGATGGCTGCAATTCTTCTGTCATTGCATTGAGGCATAGTTCTTCGATGATGTAGGGTGCCCTTCCTTCGCCAAGAAGCTGCTCAACCATCGGCAATACAGCATTTACCTTTTCTTCCAGATACCTGGTGACTGAGTAGTCTTCCTGCAAGCTGATCATGAGGTCAGGATTGTTGTGGACGATATACGCCCACAACTTTTCTGTTAGCACACTTTGCATACTTCCTGATTTTTAAACACCGAAGAAGGATTGAATAACGGTTGCAACCACCACCAGAAAAATGCAGCTACCAAACCAGGCGGCTGCAACTTTTCCAGTGTCCTGATCGCCGGCATTCCATTTCTGGTAAACCTTCACTGCGCCAATCAGACCCAGCAATGCACCGACCGCGTACATAAGGTTCGTTCCTGCGGAGAAGTAGCTGCGTACTTTAGTATTGGCTTCATTGATACCCTGAATGCCATCCTGAGCGAATGCCCCGTAGTGGATAGCCAATAGTGCCAGAGCGACACAGATCATGATAACCTTTTTGCGGTTATTTCCTTTTGTTTTCCTGCTGCACATTTCCATAACACACGTTTATTAAAATTTGAAATCAACTCTTTTAAAAAACGGAGCGGCTTCGCCGTCACACAACCTGTATTCCTACCACACTTTGCCCTTACGCACCAGGAGGGACAGGGAAACACGCTCCGTTAATGGGCTGCTACACTGCTTCTTTCCACAACAGTTCCACTTCATCCTCTTTGAGTGTAACAGCACCATATTTTTGACACTCAGATACAATCAGTTCGTTGACTGACGACCGAATAGGCGAGTATCGCACGGCAGGATATTCCTTCAGTACCATACTCAGATATTGTTTAAATTCCTGGGGGATTAACTTTCTGCGGGAAGCGTCAGCAACAACAGCTTTCAGACGTTCAATGAGATGTTCCACTTCTGTAAACTCATCGTCCGTTGTCTTTTCGAAGCCAACCAATTCTTGCTGGTCTGGTTCATCACCAGGATAAGACATGCCGTTGTTATCAGAAGATACTGTTCTGAGTTTCGGATTGCGTTTCCCCGAAAGCAGATCTTTGATTTCAGCAGAAAAATACCTTACACCCACGAACAGGTAGTAAATGGCTAATAGTATGGCAACTGCAATAATGTAGTCACTCCATGAAATGTTCTTTAACATACGCTTGTTTTTTTTCGTTTAACACTTTTCACCCCGACTCTTTAAGAACCAGTTGTTTCCATTGGTTTCGTTAGCAAAAAAACAAACACCGGGAAGGCATTTCAAGTCCAACTTTATCTTGTACTCTAAGTTGTACCCCTTGTACCCCTTGATAATCAGGCATACAGAATTCTGTAAACCGATTATTTTTTTTAAATTAGTATTCGGAAATTCTGAATGACTATTGTGAAAAACTAAAAGAGAATCGTTATGAAAACTGTAAGTGTATTAGGAATTGCCATCTTTCTCCTGGCTTCCTGTAGTCAAACCAAGTTGGAAAAGGAAGAAGCTGCATCAGTTATACGTGCAGCCAAGAATTACCCGAAAGTGTACGAGTATGAAATTAATATGACCGACCCCGCAAGTGCTAAAAAGCTGCTGGATGCAGGACTGGAGGAAGAAGGATGGGTAACAGTGGATAAAACCCAAAAACTAAAGGATGCCGGACAGCCTATTGTCCATTTTACGGAGAAGGCAAAGCCTTACCTTATTCGTATAGACGAGAAATACGATAATGTGCAGGTGGTAAAAGTTGCTGATATGGACTTAGGTGAAGTTACAGGCGTTCAATTGCAAGAGGATAACAAGAGTGCAACGGTGGAATATACTGTCGTTTATAAAAACGTAACACCTTTTGCTAAACTCATGAAGCGTGACCTTTCCCAAACAGAAACACAACGTGCCCGCCTCGATTATTTTGATACGGGCTGGAAATTGGATAGCCAGCGTTAAATATCCCGTTGCAGTGTGTTCTTTGAACAAGCCGGGTGCTATCAATATTCATTAATCTTCATAATCATTTGTTGCAAAGTTTCCGTTACTATTTCCTTATCCCTTGATTCTGCTGAATAGGATTTGCTTCTCATGCTGTCGTAAGAAATATTTTCCTGATAAGGTGTTGACAAAAATGGAACGATATTTTTAAATACACTATTCAGAGAGCGGGCCATTACGATTCTTAAATCATCTGCCGCCCTCAATATCAGCGCCATTTGATCAACTGAGAGTATTGAAAGTAATTTCTCTTTTTCCTTATCTTTTGGTGCTGCCTTCTGTTCACCACCTTTCAATGGAACAATGGCATAATGTATTCTTTTTTCGAGGTAAAATATTTCCTGAGAAAACCAATTGTCCACCTGCTTGTGCAGAACCGCATTTTGCGTCATAAAAATCGTCCCCGGCTTTTTATGAAGCTGTTTAAATGATTTCAGGTCAAACAGCAAGCGCTCCATTCGTTCAGAAGGCTGCTCCACGCTGTTAATGTGTGCTGCTATTCTTTGCGTAAGGTTACAGATGTACGCCTTGCTGTTAAAATTCATACGGATCAGCACCTCATCCAGCGTTGTGTAAAGCATTGCTTCATCACTATACTCCAGAAATTCCAGCTCCAGACAAAGGTCTTTCAGATAGAACATCTCCCTGAAAGTATGCTTGTGCTTATCTGTAGGCAGATTTAATAACGCTTCAGTTTCCCGAACGACAATATCCATTACCGCAGTTAATGAATGTTGTTCCCCGTGTTTTTTTGCGGCCCGTGGCAACCTTTTTAGCAACTCTTTTTTGAGCAGGTCAAAATAGGTAGCCGGTACACGTTCATCGATGCCCAGATAGCTGGTAAAACGCCTTTCTATCAAAAAAAGCAGTTCTTCGATACATGCAACAACGTTATCCAGTACCGGTTGGAACGTTGCTTTTTCCGTAACCTGGACCTTATTTTCCAGTGCCTGGTCAAGCAAGCTGACAAGGCTGGAATGATAGTTTTTTATGGCGCACTTTATTGCTGTCTCATCATTCAGATTGAATACCGTGAATTTGATAGCGGACTGCACTTTGTCCTTTTCCTGCATAATCAAATTCTGCAATTTGTTGATGTCTTCTGGCAGCATTGAGCCAACCTCCGATTTTACGGGATTCAGAGTGACGGAAATCAAAGTGTCCAGCCATTCAAGTACATAACCTCCACACATAAGCCCTCCTTTTATATGGCAAACATTTGTCACCACAAATGTAGCCCCGTACTATCTCTGAAACTATACGTAATTTCTACTATTTCCCTACTCAAATAGTAGTAAATCAATGACTTGTAGCTACTTGTTCAGCTTATTGATGAGTTGGATCTTATTCCTGACCTCAGCTTTTTCAAACAGATTTTGGATGTGTTTGGTAACGGTTTTTTCAGAGATGAACAGATCTTTGGCAATCATTTTATAGGTTCTCCCTTTAACGATCAGGCGGGCAATCTCGATTTCCCTGGCGGTAAACTGGAGTAGCTTACAATTTTCCTCAAATTTTGATGGACTGGAAACAGGTGGCCCATCAGTTTCCAGGCTCTTTAATATTTGCAGGTGTGCAATAGAGGTGCTTAAAATAGCTTTTTGCTGCTTACTTATGTTATCCAAAAGAGTTTCAATCTTTTGGCTCAATTCTTCAAAGGAGAAAGGTTTTGAAATAAAGTCCATTGCACCCAATTTCAGACCCTTCAGTTTGTCAACCTGCGTGGATTTTGCCGTTAGGAAAATAAGGGGAATATGGGAATACCTTTCCTGTTCAGCCAGTTTCCTGGCGAAAGCAAAACCATCCATTTTGTCCATCATCACATCAGAAAGAATGAGATCGGGAATGACCGTTATCTCATGGAGCTTTTTCAAAGCCTCTGCGCCGTTTCTTGCGCAAAATACATTGTAAACGATGCTCAATTTCTGAAGCAGGAAATTGAGCATCGTAATATTATCTTCAATTAAAAGCAAAGTGCGCCTGCCTGTCTTAAATTCACTGTCTGTAATGCTATCATAACTGTATTCGTAATTGAGCTTACTGATGCCTGTACCTGATTTAGCAATTTCCTCATTGCCGCTTAATGTATGACGAGGTAGCATGATCGTAACTGTTGTTCCCGGAACCGTTTCCGGCTGGCTCTGGATGGTAATAGTTCCACCAAGCCCATCCGCTACTTTTTTTACAATAGGTAAACCTAAGCCCATGCCCTGAAGCCCCGTATTTTTATGCCCGATCTGGTAATAAGGTTCGAATATTTTCTTTTGCAATTCCGTCGGTATTCCGTCGCCGGTATCCTTAACAGCAAACACAATTTTATCTTCTTGCTTTGTCAGAGATATAACTATATGACCGCCTTCGTCTGTAAACTTTATGGCGTTTTCAATGATATTGTTTACAATACGGTTGATGGCATTGGGATCTGCTTTTATCAGCAGCTCGTCCTCTATGTCAACAAAGCAGGTGATCTGCTGCATGTAACAATAATGCTGGAACAGAGGAAGGCTGTTGCTCAATATAGCACTGAAATCCGAAATACGGTTGTGCTTATAGGTATCAATTCCCTTTGTAAACCGCTCAATGTCGAACAGGTTAATTACATCAGCTGTCAGTTTATCTACACCACCTTTTATAACATCTAATTCTTGAACAGTGCCATATTTGCTGATATACTCATCCAGGTAATTTTTTATAAGTGTCAGAGGCGTTTTAGTTTCATGAACAAGGTTGATAAAGTTATTTGTTCTTTGTTCATTAATATTTTCCAGTTCCTTAGTGCGCTTACTAACTTCATCTTGAAGATCAGCATTCCAGCTCCTTAATCGCTGCTCTGACTCCATCAATTTTTCATGCTCAGTTCTTAATTCCATGATATGCCTTATTACCTGTAATCCAAACAACAGCAGAAACCCTATATTGGTGATTAATGCCTCAACTGCCTGACCTAAATTAAAATAAGTGATAATTGGCAAACCTATCCAGGGTGTCAAGCTAAACAGCAACACAATCATTTCCTGCTGGGCTGTGGTACTTGAGAAATCGTAGTTGTATTTATGACGAATAGCCCTGGCTAAAGAAATAATTACCCAAATTGCATAGACCACAGGAATGATAAGCAGATTTTGCGTCTCTTTTAAATCTCCGGTAAACCAAAAAACAAGGACAAAAATGCAGTATGGAAAAATCAAGAATAGATAAACACCTTTATAAGCATGAAATTTCAACTTTTTTAAGCCGAATGCTTTATACACATAATATGGGAAGTAACAGGGCGTGATAAAACCGGTCGCATACGCTATTACATTTTGCAAAAAATACGACCCCGGCAGCTTGGGATCGGGAAGCAGACCTCCCGTGATATTATAAGTAAGAAGGAGAAAAATAAGAACCAGGTTAAGTGTAGTAGTCTTGTCATCCGGTCGGGCTAAACGAAACACGGCCAGATAGAGAAAGATAACTATTTCTATGCTCACAAAAATAAATGTGACAATGTGCATTTGTGTTCCAAATACCAGCATTGCCGCCCTATTTTACATCTCTCTTGAAGAAATATAAATGGTATGTCAAATCCTGTTCATTGTAAGTCTCAAATCCGAACTTATCATACCAGGGCAAATTTTTAACTGTTGAAGTTTCCAGATAAATGGGGCGGTTGCTACTGTTACTGTAATCAATGATCTCTTGAAGCAGTTTACTGCCAATTCCCCTGCCTTGTTCAGCAGGATCAACACCGATAAACCATAGATATAACATCGGGATCTTAGGCTGTATGCTACTTATCAGCTTTTCCCTTTTTAGTGTCTTACTGATATTGCTTAAACCGACAGCTTGAATGATTAGCTTAACATCCCACAATGTTGATTTTAAGGTAGATTTCTTTTTATCAGGATAGATAACAAGGGCACACGCCTTATTGTCATCAGACAGAAAAACGTCCCCGAATGCCATACACATTTCAAAGGAGTAATCCATCAATGCCCGTATCCTCTTTTCTCTGTTGGCGTCTTGCTTAATTATATAGTTGACGCTTAAATTGGTGTCAAAAGACTTGGTGAATATATCCACCACCAAAGCCTTATCATTTCGCTGTGCCTTTTTCATAGCTTGGATGTTTTATGAATGATATTGTTTTTACTCGGCTATTAATAGCTTACTTTTCTTGCTTATATACCAATAGTCGCAGCGCATTAAATACAACCAATAAGGTTGAACCTTCATGAGCAAAAATGGCAGGACCAATGGATGTTATTCCCAATATTGTTAACGGTATTAATGCTGCAACTACTCCTAAACTGACTATCAAATTCTGCTTGATAATCCTTTTTGCCTTTCTGCTTAGTCCAATAGCAAAGGGCAGAAGATCCAATTTGTCGCCCATTAAAGCTATATCGGCTGTCTCTAATGCCACATCGCTTCCCGCCGCGCCCATAGCAATACCCACTGTGCTTTTTGCCATTGCTGGCGCATCGTTTACACCATCCCCCACCATGGCAACTTTATTTTCTTCAGTGACTAATTTTTTAATTGCATCCACTTTTTGTTCAGGTAATAAACTACCCCAGGCATCAGTTATATCTACTTCTTTAGCTATCGCTTCTGCCACTTTTTGATTGTCGCCGGTAAGCATAATCATCCGTCGAATACCAATTTTACTTAATTGAGCTATTGTTTCTTTTGCTTCTTTTCTTGGGGTGTCCATTACTGCCACCATGCCTATATAATCACTATTTTTTCTAATGACCATAGTGGTATTTCCTCCTTCTTCTAATTTCCTGACATCGTTTTTAACCTCCTCGCCTGGTTTATTATTATCCAACGACTCGAACAGCGCAAGATTACCCATGTATATGGTATCATTTGCCAATTTTGCTTTTATTCCCTTTCCTAATACTGCTTCCAAATCACTTGCGTGTGAAATATTTTCACCCTTTAATTTTTCTTTCCCATCTCTCACAATTGCTTTCGCAATAGGATGATCACTTAATGTTTCAACAGCCACGGCAATTCTCAATAGCTCATCCTCCTTCATTCCATTAAACGGTACAACTTTGGTTAGTTTAGGTTTACCTTCGGTCAAAGTACCTGTTTTATCAAATGCCAAAGCCGTTAAAACCCCCAAATCTTCCAAAGGTTTACCGCCTTTAATCAATACGCCCGCTCTTGCTGCCCTCGCTACACCACTTAAGACAGCACTTGGCGTTGAGATCGCTAATGCGCAGGGACTTGCCGCAACCAATACAGACATGGCCCGGTAAAAACTCTTGCTAAAGGGTTCATCAATTACCAAATACGCAAAGCACAATAAAACAACCAGTATCAATACGGCAGGAACAAAATATTTTTCGAACTTATCCGTCAAATGTTGCGTTGGTGATTTTTGTGTCTGTGCCTCATTCACTAATTTGATAATGCGGGATATAGTTGAATCGCTGGCAACTTTGGTTACTTTAATTTCCAGCGATTCGTTACCATTTATCGTCCCCGAAAAAACCCGGTGTTTAGCGTCAAGTTTGTCTGCTTCAGCAATATTAATATTTGCATCTTTGACAGCTTCTTTATCTACAGGGATACTTTCCCCTGTGATTGGGGCCTGGTTAATACTTCCGTTCCCGTTTACAACGATTCCATCTGCTGCTATCTTGGTGTTTGGTCTTACTGCAATTATATCGCCTTGTTTCAGGTCTTCAATTTTTACTTCTTTTGTCGTTCCACCTGTTTTCAGTAATGCTGTTTTTGGTGCAAGCTCCGTCAGGGCAGCAATTGATTTGCGTGCCTTCTCCATAGCAAAATGCTCAAGCGCATGACCCATACTGAACAGAAACAGCAGCAATGCGCCTTCAGCCCATTGTCCCAAAATGGCAGCGCCAATGGCAGCTACCAACATCAGGAAGTCTATTTCAAACTCACCTTTTGATATAGCTTCGATTGCTTCTTTGATCGTATAGAAGCCACCAAAAAAGTAGGCGCCTATATAAAATGAAAGTAGAATGAGCGTAGATATATTCGCTATAAACGAAAGACCAAATCCAATGCCCAACAGTGCTCCGCAAATAATACTAAATATCAGTTCTGTGTTTTTCCCAAAGACGCCGCCATGTTCATGCTCGTGGTCATGTTCCTTTTTCTCTTCATGTTCATGCTCTTTTTCAGTTGCATGTTTTGGCTCTTGAGGCGTATTCCCATCTGCTATACGCAAACCATTTTTTTTAATAGTGTTGATGACGGCTTCTCTATTCCTTTCTGAAAGCGCAAACTCAACCCTGATAAAACCATTACCGGAAACAGAAACATCTTCCAGACCAGGCATGCTGCTGATTTTGTTTTCTAAGAGCCTTGCATGTCGAGGATGTCTTATTCCCTCCACATTTAATAATAGATGGCTGTATTGGCTTGTAATTTTTGCACCAGCCTCTTTGACTAACTGTTCTACTCTTTCAATAGAAATTATATTCGGGTTATAATGAAAGCAAAGCTGTGTTTCTTTTTTTTCATTGCCGGGAACTAAATGTGCTTTCTCAACGCCTTTCTGTTTTTCCATTGATGAAATTAGTCGCTCAACACAGGCATCACGTTCATTAGGAATTTCCGGCAACAGCAACTGAAGATCGATTTTTATTTTTTTCATATTCCGTCATTGATTTGCAAGAAGAATAAATTGAATCATTAGAATTTCATTCGTTGAATCCTTACTGCATTTAGAATTGCCAGCATTGCCACACCCACATCTGCAAAAACTGCTTCCCACATAGTAGCCAGGCCTCCAGCACCAAGAATCAATACAATTAACTTTACACCAAAAGCCAACCCAATATTTTGCCAGACAATTTTTGTTGTTGCTTTACCAATTTGTATGGCAGTAGCAATTTTGGAGGGGTGGTCAGTTTGTATAATTACATCTGCTGTTTCAATAGCCGCATCGCTACCCAAACCACCCATAGCAATGCCCACATCACTCAAAGCAAGTACGGGTGCATCATTAATACCATCACCTACAAATGCCACTACATTCATTTTGTCATGTTTTAGGGCTTCCACTTTTTGTACCTTATGTTCGGGTAAGAGGTCGCCGTAAGCTTTGTCAATGCCCAAATACTTTGCTACTTTATCTACAACGGCTTGCTTATCCCCGCTAAGCATGGTTGTTTTTACATTCAGTTTGTGTAAGGCATCTACAGCTTGTTTACTATCCTCTTTTATTTCGTCTGCAATAGTCAGGTAACCTGCCAATTTTCTGTTAACTGCCACAATTACAATTGTATCCACTATTGTTCTTAATCCATCATTTACCGGCACTTTCATCATATCCATCAACTTCACATTACCTGCCAGCACTTCCTTTCCATTCACTTCTCCTTTTAACCCGTGGCCACTTATTTCTTCCAATGCATCTACCTGAATACGACCAAGATTATTTCCTGCATATTCAACAACAGCTTTTGCGACAGGATGGGTTGATTTAGCTTCCAGTACGGCCGCAAGCGGCAACCATTCATCCTGGGCAATGTCATAACTCTCTACTTCCTGCACTTTAAATACAGCTTTGGTAAGTGTTCCGGTTTTATCCATTACTACCTGGTTTATTTTTGTCATTAAATCCAGGTAGTTGGAGCCTTTGAATAAAATACCTTTCCGTGAAGCCGCTCCGATACCGCCAAAATATCCCAAGGGAATTGAAATTACCAATGCACAGGGGCAACTGATTACGAGAAAAATCAAAGCCCGGTACAGCCATGTATTGAAAACATAATCATCAACAATAAACCACGGTATAAGGGTTATACCGATAGCAAGAAACACGACAATTGGGGTGTATATTCTTGCAAACTTGCGGATGAATTGTTCGGTTTTCGCTTTTCTTGTTGTAGCATCTTGTACAAGGGTCAATATTCTTGCAAGCGAAGAATCATTAAATAACTTTGTTACTTTTAACTCTACTACTTTTTCCTGGTTAATCATTCCTGCCAATACTGTTTCACCTTTGGTAAAGGTGGAAGGTTTACTTTCACCGGTTAATGCTGAAGTATTAAAAGAACTGCCTTCGCTTAACATTTCTCCATCAAGCGGAACTCTTTCACCAACTTTTATCTGGATGGTTTCACCAACTTTTACACTTTCAGGCGGGAGATTAACGTAAATGCCATTTCTTAACACATCGGCGCTGTCTGGCCTTACATCCAGCAAGGCCTTTATGCTTCTTTTGGCACGGTTAACAGCAGCATCCTGGAATAATTCTCCCACCGCATAGAAAAGCATTACGGCAACACCTTCGGGATATTCGCCAATATAAAAAGCTCCGATAGTGGCCACACTCATCAGAAAAAATTCAGTAAATACATCTCCCTTTACGGCAGTTTTTATTCCTCTTATCACTACTGGTAAACCTACAGGCAGGTATGCTGCGATGTACCATGCAAGGCGAACCCAACCTGAAAACCAGGACGGAGTTGGCTTTATCCAATTATCCAAAGCAATGCCCAGCATCAGAAGCGTAAAACTGCCTATTGCCGGAAGCCACGGCTTTATTCCGGAACCTTCCTCTTCACCGTGGTTATGCCCATCGTCATTACTATGCATGGTTACCACTTTTGCGTCATTCAATTTTCCTTCCAGGTCGCAGCAGGCTTCCTGCTCTGCAATTTTTGTTTCATCATGTTTATGTGCCATAAAACTTTATTTAATGTAAAAAAATGTAACAATGCCTACTATAATTAATACCATTCCGGTAATACGTTTTTCGTTGTGCTCAATAAATTGTAAGTTCATCATCTGCACTCCTTTAAAAGCAAGCATTACAAGAGTGATAATTCCTGTAATGCTAATGGCTGCATACACCAAAACCAGCAGTAAAATACCATCCCACCCATAGGCACCTGCTGCTAAAAAAAGACTTTCTACTTCAAGGCATGGAGATAAAAACATGGTAGCTGCGAATATCAGCACCCATTTGGTTTTCGATTTTTTATATTGCTGTACATCCTTATTGGCTGCATGATGATGGTGCGGAAGGTTTACAGTAAAATAGACTAATCCGAATAATATCAATAGTACCGGCGCAATAACATGTACATATCCTTCGTATTGATGCGCCAGTTTTGAACCAATCATTCCTAATGCAAAACCAAGAATAACAGTACCCAGCACATGAGCCGATGCTGTAATAGAAGCCACTAGCATCAGTTCATACTTTTCCCATTTCTCCGACCTGGCAATAGCCACTAATGGCAACCAGTGGTTGGGGATAAGAGCATGAGTAATGCCTAATAATATGGTACCTGTTATGATGCTGTACATTTGTTACGTCTTTTGAAAGCTGCAAAAAAGAAAATTCTGAACTGTGTTAAAAGGTGTTGAATGGTCTTCTGTAATACACTTAACCCTGTCAAATGCTGTCTCAAATCTTGCACTCATAGATGCCTCGTTGTATTGTTGAATTTGCAGGCCACTGCATTTTTCGGGTCCGTTTTCTGAAAATGTACCTAATACTAAATACCCTTTGTTACTAATACCTGCTTCAGCAATTGCTACATATTTATTGATGGCGTCATCGCCTGTAAGAAAATGAAAGGCTGCTCTGTCGTGCCAAAAATCAAATTGTACTGGTGGTTCAAATTCTGTTATATCAGTAACAACCCAATGCACCAAACCTGCTTTTTCTCCTAACCGGTTTTTTGCCCGTTCTAATGCTGCTGACGAAATATCCAACACCCAAATATTTTTATAGCCTTTGTCCAAAAGTGCATCTACTAAATTACTATCTCCACTGCCAACGTCAATGATGTTTGCAGTTAAAGGCAAGTTGAATAATTCCAAACGCTCTATTGAAGTTTTTGGATATTCCTGAAACCAGCTTACCTCATTTGGTGCTTTAGAGGTGAATACTGTTTCCCAATGTTGCTTTCTGCTTTCCATGACGTTTGGTTTAAAAAATAAAAAGGTTGCAGATATAAATATCTGCAACCTTTCAAAATGATTGTTTATTTATTACTATGCAGTAAACGCTGAAACCATTCCTAAAACGGATGCAAGCGTTACTACACACTTCCAGCAATTGAGTCTGTTCATTTTTATTTGTTTTATAGTTGTAAAAATACATGGTTTCTGCTCTATATTTTGTTAATATTTAGTTGCTACTTCTCTGTTTTTTCTTCTTATATTTTTTTAATTCAAAACATTTAAACATTATTGTTTTAACCCAGCTATGGTATTTATGGTAAGAGCTACAATAATTGTATTAAACATAAAAGAAATCAGGCTATGCATTAATACAAATCTTCTGATAACCCTTGAATTTACCTGAACATCAGAAACCTGAAAGGTCATGCCTATCACAAAAGAGAAATAGGCAAAATCAATATAATCCGGATGATCTTTAGTTAGAAAGTTGATACCTCCAACATTACTGCCCGTATTTAATTTGTTGTGGTCGTGATACAGATGTGCATACCTGATTGCAAATGTTGTGTGTAACAATATCCATGAAAGCAAAACAGGGGATAATGAAACGATTGTGTGAAATACCTTATTAAATGTTGATTCCCCCTTACTACTTAAAAGCAGTAAGGTGCCGAATAGGCTAAAACAAACTGCTATAAGTACTATTATAAAAATCACTTTAAGCCCGTCATCCTGCTCCTCTACAACAGCACACAGTTCATCCGGGGTTGTAGAAAAAAATAATACCCAGCTAAGCAAAACCATTGAAAGGCAAAATGTATCCCATCCTAATATTACCCGGCTTCTTATATCTACTTTTAATATCACAAGAATGGCATAAACTGCAACAGCAATCGAAATACAGAATAATAGTTTCTTTATTCCGCTACTGTTTTTTAACCAACTATGTTTTGTTTTTTTCATTTTCTAAATAATATTTGCGACGTAGCCTTCTCTATCTATATGAACTTCAATGGTAGTATGCGTTATTTTGAATGAAGCGGATAATTCATTTTTAATGGATGATGTTACCTCGCTTATAGCTAAAAGGTTTGTTTCTGCACTCATTATAATGTGACCGCTTAATGCATTAATCCCCGATGTCAGTGTCCATATATGCAAGTCGTGAACAGAAAGCACACCTGGTTTTTCAGTAATAAATTTTTCTACTGCGGCATAGTCAATATCTTTTGGAACTCCTTCTAAGAGTATATCCACCGACTCCTTTAAAAGGTTATAGGTTCTTGGTAAAATAAATAAACCAATCAATGCACTCATGATGGGGTCAATATACAGCCAGCCGGTAGCAAGAATAATAATACCGGCTATGATAACTGCTACAGAACTTAACATATCACTTACTACTTCCAAAAATGCACCTTTAATATTGATGCTTTCTTCGGAACCAGCCTTTAGTATTTTCATTCCAATGAGGTTGATGATTAATCCGCAAATAGCAACTACCAGCATAGGGATGCCTGCCACAGCAGGCGGTTCCTTAAACCGCTGCCATGCTTCATATAAAATATAACCGGAAATAAATATGAGCACTATTGCATTGATTAATGCAGAAAATATTTCTGTTCTGTAATACCCGTAAGTCTTGCGGTTATTACGTGGCTTCGATGTCATCCAAATGGCAAACAAGGCTAATGCCTGCCCACCAACATCGGTTAGCATATGTGCAGCATCAGAAAGCAAAGCGAGACTGTTAGAAATAAAACCAACAATTAGCTCTACAATTAAATAAGAAGCAGTAATGACAAACACAATTTTTAATGACTTATTGTGTTTTGCCCCGGCAGATGTTGAGTTTAATGATGTCATAAAATTTGCAAAACTATTTTAATAAATAATTAATCCGTGTTGTCTTTTTCGTTGTGTTTATTTACCATTTTATTTTTCCATTTTACATACCAATGCTGGTGATGTAACGAAAGAAGAAAATACAGTGCAAGCGCCCCAACAATGGCAATGATAAACATATTGAGGCCTACTGCTACACCCACTGCTGCAGTACACCAAACAGTTGCTGCTGTTGTAAGCCCATGCGATGTTCCGGCACTGCTGTTGCGGTAGATAATACCGGCCCCAAGAAAACCCACACCCGTAACAATATTGGCTATCACTCTCGAAGCGGCAGCAACATCGTTTACCAGATGAGCCGCAACAGCAGTAAATAATGTAGCTCCGATACAAACGGCAGCATAGGTTCTTATGCCTGCATCCCTGCCATGCTTTTCCCTGTCAAGCCCGATAAAAGCACCAAGCAGGAAGGAGACGATAAGTTTGGCAACAATAATTAATTCAACATTTATATCCATTATTTACTATTTAGTTTGGATGGGTCAACTCATTAAAAATGACTTCACCTGAAGCAGTATCATAATAGGCTGCAACAAGCCCTGCTTCACCTTTATTTATTTGCTCTCTTATGTAATCACTGCTTTCAAGAATAGCGGTTACAGAATTTTCTATATTTAAATGAGTTACTGTTTCAGCAAAAGCCTTTCCATTATCCAATGCTTGTTGAACATTAAGTAAACAGGCTTTATCAACAGCGGGTTTTATTTTTTGTGTAATTGAATCAATATTACCGCCAGTTACCGAATGAATAGCTGCACCCACGGCACCGCAGTTGGAATGCCCCTTCACAACAATCAGTTTTACCCCCATTTTTTTCACCGCCAGTTCTATGCTGCCGATAATCTCTTTATTAATGATATTGCCGGCAATGCGAATGGAGATTATATCACCAAGATTGGAATCAAATATAAGTTCGGATGAGGTTCTGGAATCAATACAACTTACAATAACTGCCATTGGAAACTGTCCCGATGAAGTAGCATTTATCTGGTGGCGAAAATATTTTTCGGTCCACTTGCCTTGCCTGAACCGTTCGTTTCCTTTTTTAAGCAACTCAACAATCTGCCGTGGTGTCAGGTTATCCTGATCCTGCCGGTTAAGTACATTTACAAATTGCACATGGTCTGATAGCAGGTATTTTTCTTTAACGCCAATGATATTGAGTTTTATGTTCTTTTCAGGCGCAACTACATTTTTGAAATCAACAAATATTTCCAAGACATCATTATCAATATAATCGGCATAGCTGGCATCAATCAACACATTTGTATTTTCAGGAACAGACCAAAGCGTATCTTTTATACTTGCCTTGTTTAAAAAAGATACCTGGTTGGGTAATTCTATCCGAATGGTTTCTCCTGTATACAAATGTTCTTTTTCAATAGTAAATGGATTTTTATAATTGCTTTTCAAGAGGTAAAACAGGCTGAAGGCTAAACCAATTAATATGCCGATGAGCAAGTCCGTAAATATGATGGCTACAATTGTAACCACAAACGGAATCAATTGGTTCAAACCTTTGGCATACATTTCTTTAAAGATGGATATTTTGGCAAGCTTATAACCTGTAATAATTAAGATAGCAGCCAGCGAACCAAAAGGTATCAGATTGATAAAAGGGCTTAAGAATAAAATAGCCAGCAGTAAAAATATACCATGAATAATGGCAGATAATTTCGATTGTGCCCCTGCATTAATGTTAACCGAACTGCGAACAATAACAGAAGTTACCGGAATACCGCCAACAACTCCGGCAATCATATTGCCAATACCTTGCGCCACCAGTTCCCGGTTAGGCGATGATTGCCGTTTATGTGGGTCTATATTTTCAACGGCTTCCAGGTTTAACAGTGTTTCCAGCGAGGCCACAATGGCAATAGTAAGTGCTGTTAACCACACATTGAAATTACCAAAAGCGTCTAAGGGAGGAAATTTTAGGAAGGAGGACAGTTCTGAAAAACTTGTTGCAGGAATGTTTACAAGGTGTACGGGTTGCAGATATAATACCGGAATAAATACACGGAACGCCTCGTTTAAACCAATGCCCAGTAACACTACAAAAAGTGAAGCGGGGAAGAATTTAATTTTATGAAGCGGTGTTTTATTCCAAAAAATTAACACAAGTATTGAAACCAAACTAATAATGACAACGCCAGGCGTAACATGAAAGAAAGTATTGAACAAATGTGAGAAAGTGTTTTCTCCATTTGCCTGTACAAAGGCAAAATCATCCTGGTAAGTACTATCGTAACCAAAGGCCTGCGGAATTTGTTTTATGATAAGTAGTATTCCAATGGCTGCTAATAATCCTTTAATAACATTTGAGGGAATATAGTTGGTAATAAAACCGGCTTTTAACAGACCACTCCCCAATTGCAATAAGCCTGCAACCAAGAGCGCAGCAGAAAACAATTCAAAACTACCCAGCTTTGTAATGGAAGCCAGCACTACAGCCGCAAGCCCTGCAGCCGGACCGCTCACACTGGTATGCGACCCACTTAAAAGACCTACCACTATACCGCCAATGATGCCCGAAATTATTCCCGACAGTAAGGGCGCCCCGGAAGCCAACGCTATTCCCAAACATAAAGGGAGTGCCACCAGAAATACTACTAACCCGGCAGGGAAGTCATATTTTAATTTTGAAGTTGGAATGACCATGGTAAGATTCATTTAATAACTATATAATCAACAGCTTAATCTGAGTGTTTTACCAGATTAATTAAAACAGGTTAAGAGACGCTGCCAGAACCACTGGCAGCGTTAACTTATTCTTCTTTCTTAAAAGCATAAACATCGAAATGCTTATTAATGCAATCAGGATGAGAGAAGAAAATTGCCTTCATATAATTCAGGCTTGCATAACTCATTCTAAATTCTCACAATTTCTTTTTAATAAATCCATTCAACATTTACAAGTTGTGTTAACAGCATGAAGATTATCACCTCCAAATACCTTCAGGCAATTTCTTCCTGACTTATAATCCATTCTTTTGCCTTGTCACTATCTGTTAACTCAAAATATTTTACACTTGCTTTTGCAAAAGGTTTCATTACTAATTGCATCCACTTTTCCCACTTCTTTGCACCAACAATGGCAATTTTTTCAATATCTTCTGAGTGTGTAAATTTCATATTGCCATAATTAACTTCGATAATGCCATCTTCCCAAAAACCGGTTGAATTGGAAGATGAGCAATCATCCATTTCAAAATACCATCTGACTTTTTTCCCTGTACCGATAATATTATGGATAAAGGGATGTATTTTTTCATAGTCTTTGATACCCAGCAAATCATTGGCTCTTGTTGCTATAATATTTTTTTGGGTAAAGTCTAAAAGCTGCAGCATAATTTTTCTGTTTTATCTTCAATTAAGTTATTCTTCTGTAGGAATTATTGCAGTTCAGGAGAACCAAATGTATCTCCTTGTTTTATATCGCCTGTTTCATATCCTTTCTTAAACCAATACATCCGCTGTGCAGATGTTCCATGTGTAAATGCATCGGGCATTACCTGCCCTGTTGCCTGCTTCTGCAACCTGTCATCTCCAATAGCACTGGCTGCATTCAATGCTTCATCGATATCATCCGCATCCAAAATATCTTTCATCTTCTGTGCATGATGTGCCCAAACACCGGCATAAAAATCTGCCTGCAATTCCATCATCACCGAATACTTGTTGAACTCCGTTTCGCTTAACTGCTGACGAAGCCGGTTTACTTTGTCTGCCGTACCCATCAGGTTCTGTATATGATGCCCTACTTCGTGTGCCACCACATAAGCCATCGGGAAGTCGCCGGGTGCATTGAGTTTATATTGCAAGTCCTGGTAAAAAGAAAGGTCTATGTATAATTTATTATCACCGGGGCAATAGAACGGCCCCGATGCGGAGCTTGCACTACCGCAGGCTGATTCAACTGCGCCACGAAACAAAACAAGTGCAGGTTCTGCATACTGCTGGCCTTTTTCGGAAAAAATTTTATTCCATACATCTTCTGTTTCTGCCAGCACCACTTTTACAAATGATGCCCTTTCATCATCAGCTTTTTGTTCTTCAGGAGTAAGCTGCGCCAATTGATTTGTTTGTTCGGAAAGTTGCTGTTGTATTTGCGATGGGTCAATATTATTACCGCTTAATAATGTATATAGCAGGTAAATAATAATACCGGCCACACCACCGCCAGCGGCAATTTTTCCACCGGATAACCCTCTGCGGTCATCTACATTAGAACTTTCTCTTCTTCCTATCCATTTCATGATTTCCCGATTTAAAATTTAAGGAATGCTAAGTATTAGTGATGGCCTCCATGATGACCTCCACCATGATGCCCACCATAACTGTGATGCCCTAAATCAATATGATGGCCCAAGTCAATATACGGAGTAATGATGGGGTACAGAAAAGGCCTGTTGTATCCCCTGCGATACCGCCTGGAATAATTTTGATTTACCGTGCTTTGGTTGGGAGCAGTCTGTGTAGCAAAAACATCTTTACTGCCATTGGCATACACAATCTGCACCACTTCCGACTTGCTGGCCACATACACTGGCCCTTCAGCATTGTCCGCTTTGTAGTATCGGATTTCTGTTGTGCCCACTTCAGCTACTTTTCCATTAATGGTTTCACCAGAACGCAAGCTTATAATATCCTGTGCGTTTACAAAAGATGCTGATAACAGCATCACGATAAATGCAAATAACTGTTTCATGATTTTTAATTATTTGATGAATTATTTTTTCTTTGAATCGAGTTCATTGCCGCACATTTTCATACCCAACGTATCGGTGTTCTTTTTACTGCTGTCGTTATGATTATATGCGTCATCTTTCATTGCATCTGTTTGTTTAGTATCCGTATTTTTTTGAGACGGATTGGTGCAGGCTGAAATATTTACTGCCTCTGATAAAGTGATGAACAAAATTTTTCTCATAATAGGTTATTGACGACGATTAAATAAAATTCCTTTAAGTTCAACCCTAAATTGGCGGGTACGGAAACCCTGCTATTTATGGTTTTCCATTTTTTAAACCGGGACAAACAAAAGCAGAGTTCCGATCCATGTTATTTTTATTCTTCTTTCTCTAAATTGTTCATCTTCGATAACAAATCATAAGCCCCATTAACCACCACTTTGATTTTCCTGTCAAAGCCTTCAGGCAAAATCACTTCGGTATAACCATTTTCCGAAACACCTGTCGTTACTTCAATTCTTTTAAACGGAATATGCTTTTCCGCAGTTTCATCCTTTTTTCCATCGGCAGGTTTCTTTTCTTCTTTCGTTTCATCTGCTGCAATAAAAATGTAAGATTTACCTGCTGATTGCACAATCGCTTTATCAGGCAGGGCGGTAGTGGTAGCAACACCTGTTTCTATAATTCCTTTCAGAAATAATCCCGGTAATAATTCCCTGTCTTCTTTTAATAAACGGCAATGCACTCTTACCGTTCTATCGGAGCTGATTTCTCTTCCTACAAGGCTTATCTCTGCAAATCTTTCTTTTGTTTCATTATTCAAAACAAACCGTACTTTTTGCCCGGCTTTTATTTTGGGAACATCTTTTTCAAAAACTGTAAGCTCCACATGCAATTCACGGGTGTCAGCAATTTCAGCTAATGCTTCATTGGCATTTACATATTTGCCAATATTGACTTTTACTTTTGTTACATAGCCTGATACAGTAGCATATACATTAGTGCGGCTGCTGATGCTGCCGCTTCCGATTTTATCTGGATTTATATTTATCAATTGCAGTTTTGAACGCAATCCCTGCACACGGGCCACCATACTGTTGTATTCACTGCTGGCTTTCTGCAATGTCTTTTTAGCATTCACATTCTCCTTTGCCAGTTCCTGCTGCCTGTCTAATTCTTCTTTCAGGAAAGACAATTGACTTTTATAATCCAAATAATCCTGCTGCAATTGTATAAATTCAGGATTTTCCAGAACCGCTACCACTTGCCCCTGCGAAACAAATTTCCCTTCCAGCAATGGAATATTTCTTACAACACCGCCGTAAGGAGAAGAAACGGTAACTAACTGTTGAGGCGGGGCCTCTATTTCACCCGATGCCCTTATAACACTGCTGAGATTTTTTTCCTCTACAGCGCCATATTGTATGTTGATGGTTTTAAACTGGTCTTCCGACAAGTCCACCATGTCGGCTTCTTCGGTTTTAGTTGCTTCTGCCGGTGCAGCAGCTTCTGCGCCGCCTTTGGAAGAGCAGGATGAAAGCCAAACAATGGCAGCAGTGAGTATAACTAATGAACTTAAAAATTTCTGTTTCATATTAATTTTATTTTTACCCGTTCTTATTAATTAATGCCGCCGATAAATTCGATAGCAATAACGGTTTGATTGTATTGATTTAAAAGTTTGGTGTATTCCTGTTTTACAACAACAGCATTGTTGAGTGATTGTGTTAGCTCATAATATCCGATTTCTCCGGCCGCAAAAGCTTTTTGCGCCTGGGTGATGATGAGATTGGCTTGCGGTAAAGCTGTATTGCGGTAATAATTGATTTGAACCCTTTGCTTTTGCAATTCGCCAAACAGCCTTGTCAATTCTGCCTGCAGGTTGTATTGATAATTCGTAAGTTCTGCTTCACGGCGCACCCGGTTTACTTCTGCCGCTTTTACTTTTTCCTTTTGCGCCCTGGCAAATATGGGAATGCTGATACCCAAATTAACTCCTTGAAACCTGTGACCAGCCCCATAGTATTTATCTACCCCGTTTACGGTTTGATAGCCCACCAGCGACTGATTGAAATAGCCTACAGAGAAATCAGGTTTTAATCTTGATTGCTCTACAGCTTTTTCCCTGTTTGCAATATCAATTTGTTGCTTGATAAATGCAAGTGTAGGATTAGCAGCAATGGCGGCAGTATCAAAATTTACCTGTATCTGCTTTTCAACAAGTGAAGTGTCGGCAATAGCCGTAACAGAAGAATCTGCAGTAAACACTTTCAGACGGTTTAATTCAATGCGGTAATCTTCTTCCGCATTTCTCAATTGCGCCTTTATCTCATTCACCTTGCTTTCAGCATTGTAATTTTCGAGGGCATTGGTTTCACCCGTTTTGTACCGCAATGCAGATGCCTTTAATACATTTTCGTAGATAGCCAGCAGTTCTTTCAGCAACCTTATTTCCTCTATCCAAAAACTTAACTGGTAGTAAGAGGTTTTTGTATTGGCCGCTAGCTCAGTTTGATAAATTTTCAATTGCAGCTCACTGCTTTTTATATTAGACTCAGATAACCTTATAAGACTTTTGAAATAGGCAGGATTTGGTATGCCCTGATTAATGTTAAAATTATTGTCGTAAGCAATGCGACTATTGTATTGCCCAAACGTTAGGCCAACATTTGTTTTACCATAATCTTTTACTGTTTTTTTCAACTGCTGCTGGTAACTTATATCCAGCGTTCCTACTTTTACCAAAGGGTTATTTTTCATAGCAGATGATACTGCATCATTAAGATTTATTACTGTCTTTGGTTGCTGTGCATTTGCAGCAAGCGATGAAGCAAAAAACAAGATGAGCAATGAAGCCAGGCCTTTTGCTCCAGCAATTTTTTTCTTTTTTGCCCCGATTTTTTCAAACCAGGTGTATAACACCGGCAAAACTACCAACGTAAGGAAAGTGGCTGTAATCAATCCTCCTATTACAACAGTTGCCAACGGTCTTTGAACTTCTGCCCCGGAACCCGTAGATAATGCCATTGGCAAAAAGCCCAATGAAGCAACTGCTGCGGTCATTAAAACAGGTCGCAACCTTACAGAGGTTCCTTTTAAAATAATTGCATTTATATCCGTCATACCTTCTTTTTTTAGCCGGTTAAATTCGCTGATTAACACAATACCATTTAATACTGCCACACCAAACAGCGCAATAAAACCAACACCTGCCGAAATACTGAATGGCATACCCCGGAACCATAATGCGAATACACCACCAATAGCACTCATGGGTATAGCTGTAAAAATGAGTAATGAATATTTGATAGAACCAAACGTAAAGAAAAGAAGCAGGAGAATTAGTGCCAATGCAACGGGGACAGCAACAGATAACCTTTTATTAGCTTCTTCGAGGTTTTTAAATTGCCCGCCATAAGTTATAAAGTAACCGGGAGGCATTTTTACTTGCTTCTCAATTTTTTCCTGCATTTCTTTTACAACCGATGAGATATCCCTGCCTCTTGTATTAAAACCTACTATGATTCTTCTCTTGGCATCTTCCCGTTGTATCTGGTTAGGGCCTAACTGCAAATTGACTTCAGCTACCTGTTCCAGTGGAACCTGGTTGCCATCAGGGGCCGCAACAAATAATCCTTTTACATCATCGATACTCTGGCGGCCTGTTTTTTCTAATCTTACCACCATATCAAACCGTTTCTCACCTTCATATACAATACCTGCAGCTTCTCCTGCAAATGCAGCGCTGATGGTGCGGTTTACATCTTCTACATTTAAACCAAACTGCGCAATCTTATCCCGGTTTAGTTTAACCACAATCTGTGGTAACCCTGTAACTTGTTCTACATATAAATCTTCTGCACCTTTTACAGTAGGTACAATCACACCAATTTTTTTCGCCAGGTCGGCCAGCACATCAAGATCTTCCCCAAATATTTTAATTCCAACATCCTGGCGGACACCTGAAATCAATTCATTAAAACGAAGCTGAATGGGTTGGGATAACCCATAGGAAACACCGGGAATTTTCTCCAGTTCCTTCTGCATCATTTCTGCCAGTTCTTCCCGGTTATGTGCACTGGTCCATTCCTTTTTGTCTTTTAAAAGGATGGTAATGTCACATGCTTCTATGGGCATAGGGTCGGTGGGTATCTCAGAGGCGCCAATCTTTCCAATCACTTCTTTTACTTCAGGGAATTTTTTCATCAGTAAGTCCGAAGCCTGCGTTATCTTATCAATCGTTTGGCTTAACGAACTACCTGTCAGCAACCTTGTTTCTACTGCGAAATCTCCTTCTTCTAAAGTGGGAATAAATTCACCTCCTAATGTTTTGAAAATAATGAGGCTGATTATAAATACACCAACAGCAATACTCACTACCAGTAATTTCATCTTAAGTGCCCCACGTATTAATGGGGTGTAAAGCCGCTGGAAAAACTTCATCATTTTATCGGAGAAGTTTTCCCTGTGGCTGATTTTTTTACTGAGAATTAAGGCGCTCATCATAGGTACATACGTAAGCGACAGTAAGAATGCCCCAAGAATGGCAAAAGATACAGTTTGCGCCATCGGGCCAAACATTTTTCCTTCGATACCTACGAGTGCCAGAATAGGTAAATAAACGATCAATATAATTATTTCACCAAAAGCAGCACTATTTCTAATTTTCGAAGCCGACTCAAATACTTCTGTATCCATTTCTGCCTGTGTTAGCCTTGTATTTTGCTTTCGCAAGCCGAGGTGGTGCATGGTTGCTTCTACAATAATTACGGCCCCATCCACTATCAATCCAAAGTCGATAGCACCCAAACTCATCAGGTTACCAGAAACCCCGAATATATTCATCAGGGCTATAGCAAAGAGCATGGCTAGCGGAATAACAGAAGCCACAATCAAACCCGAACGAATATTGCCCAGAAATATAACTAAAACAAAAATTACGATCAATGCTCCTTCCATCAGGTTGGTCTTTACCGTATTTATAGCCCGGCCAACAAGGGAACTTCTGTCAAGAAAGGGCTCTATTACTACACCTTCAGGAAGGCTTTTTTGTATCTGAACTATCTTTTCCTTAACGCTGCCTATTACTTCACTTGAGTTTGCTCCTTTAAGCATCATTACAATGCCCCCAACTACCTGTCCTTCTGTATTACGGGTAAGGGCGCCATATTGGGTGGCATGGCCTAACTGTACGGTGGCTATATCTCTAACCAAAACCGGTGCGCCACCAGAAGTACGTTTTACTACAATCTTTTCAATATCAGTAGTTGTTTTAATAAACCCCTCGGTTCGGATAAAGTACGCATTTGGTTTTTTATCAATATAAGAACCACCTGTATTTTGATTATTCTTTTCAAGGGCATTAAATACATCTGCTATAGATAGATTATAGCTGCGAAGCTTATCTGTATTCAATGCAATTTCATATTGCTTTAAAAGGCCACCGAAACTGCTTACGTCTGCAATGCCGGGAGTGCCCAGCAATTGACGACGGACTATCCAGTCTTGTATAGTCCGGAGCGACATGGCATCATACTTATCTTCATACCCTTTTTTTGCATGTAAAACATATTGATAAATTTCACCTAATCCTGTTGAGATAGGAGCCATTTCCGGGTTGCCGATATTATTGGGTATCTGGTTACGGGCTTCTATCAGCCGTTCACCTACTTGCTGACGGGCCCAATAAATATTGGCATCATCATGAAATACAACAGTAACTACGGATAATCCAAACCTGGATATGGAACGGATTTCCTGCACTTCCGGAATGGTCGCCATTGTTTGTTCCACCGGAAAAGAAATTAGCTGTTCTACTTCCTGTGCTGCTAATGATGGGCTCAGCGTAATTACCTGCACCTGATTATTGGTAATATCCGGCACGGCATCTATAGGTAGCTTTTTTGCTGAATAAATACCCCAAATAATCAATGCCAGTGTAAAAAGGCCAATGACCAATTTATTTTTTATGGAGAATTGAATGATTTTATTGAGCATGTCTTAATTCTGTTTGGTTATACATGATATCTGAAGAAATGAATAATTCTTGCCACAATAGCTGCAAGAAGAATGGCGCAGGCAATTCCAATAAGAATGATTTTAATTATCCTTATTGCTAAAGGCTGTTTTCTTTTCTTGCTTTTAGTGGCTTTTTTGGTTGTGGCCATGGCCAGCAATGGGAAATGAATGATATAATGGCTGAATAAGTCAATGATAACTTATAGCAAATTCAATAAAGATGTGTGATATTAAGACAATTTGGGAGGCTGCCAGATGCTATTGTGGGCTTCTGTGCTGAACGATACATTATAGAGGGGATAGTTCTCCGGTTGAAATTCAATTTTGTTTATCTGGGCTTTGGAGAAAGGAGAATGTAATACTGAGGCTGCACAACAAGAACATGAGCAGAATGGAGAACACGCATCTGTGTTGGAATGACTGTCCTGTTGATGAGATGCTTTTACAATTTCTTGCCTTACTTTATCTATAGCATTAACCCCGTCTGTACATGGCATACAACTTAGGATTAATACGATTATGGATAATATGAAGGCTGTTATTTTCAACTTAGACAAAGTTACAAATAAAATAATGCAATCGAATTGCAAAGTTCAAAGAAAGGATGTCCTGTTCCCATTCACGTTTTTATAATCATTTCCAAATTGCTATTACTTTCATACCTACTCTTCCCATTTCCATCCTCGTAGCTGATAATATTTTTTTCGTGGCGTTGCTTTTAATGGGTGAATGCCATTCTTTTTACACCACCAAACATGATAGACAGAACCAGGGATGATAGCCAACACTGGAACTAAAACTGCCCAGTGTCCTGACCAGTAATAGATCCCGATAGTTATCCCGTATATCACCAACCATTTTATTATTCTACGAGCTGCGGGAGTTTCCACTTCAAAACGGCCAAACAACCCAAATGCGAACAGTTGAAGCAAAAGGAGTTCAGCCAATTCTATCTCTAATCCTGCATTCATTCATTTTATTTTTTAGGTCATGCTGGTGTATTATCTTTTTTGAGAAGCCTGTACGTACCCCACCATGCCAGTGGCGCCAGCACAAGAACACTTAACATTCCTGGAAAATATCCATAAGACTCATTTGTCAGAAATGGAAAAAAATAATGCGCAAGCTCTGATATTCCCATTGAAGCGAATAACGTCCAGATAGCAAAGTAGCCCAATTCATGCCTGCGTTTAAATAATATTGGTATTACCAACCAAGCTCCTATAGGAAGTATCAACAGCCCGATAACAAGCCCGACACTAAATTCGGGAACTGTTCCGCCCGTTATTTTCTCAGAAACAACCTCAAAAAACTTCATTCTGTTCTCTTCTACTTTATGAAGTAATAAAAAGGCAAGCAGTGTCAGCCAATACGGCATTTTTAGAGAAGCCCAAGATGTACGGGACGGGACTAAAATCCAAAGTACAAAGCCGCCCAGATAGCCAATTAAAAAAATACTCGCATATAAAACGCCAAGATAATAATACCCGATAGTGGGAATAAGAAGGGAAAATATGAGTGCGATTATAATATTAGCTAATCCTTTTTGTGTTGCCATAACAATAAGTTTTGTTTAAAATTATCAAATCAATTTATTTATTACATAGAGTCTGATAATTTATTTCACAATGAAATTTCATTTTTAGATTATTGGTCCTCGGTTGTTTGTGAAATTACTTATTGGACTCAATATAAAACCTTTCACTCTTTAGCATAACATTACTGTCGTTTACTGTATTTCCTGTGCTTGCCACTTACAAGGCACAATTCACATATTCCTTTGGCGAAAATCTGAATCTCGTCAATTCTAAAGTCAGTTTTCAAATTTTCCGGAAAGGATATATCTTTTTCACAGGTGGTCTGTTTACATGCCTTGCAGTAAAAATGCAGATGATGGTCTTTATGTGCGTGCTCACTGCACCCTTCATCACACAGTTTATACTTTGTGATATTATTATCCTGAATCCTATGTACTATGCCCTTTTTTTCAAACGTTTTTAATGTCCTATAGATAGTCACTTTGTCTGCCTTATAAAAGTACGCTTCAATCTCAGGGAGAGATAAAGCCGCCGTCTGGGCATTCATATATTCATAGACCAATATTCGCATACTTGTGGGCCTGGTATTTTTGCTTATTAATTTAAGCTCTGTTCCTTTTTCCATGTTACCTATTATAAAATTGGAATGGATATTTTACGATTTCGAGGCACTTTTACATGCCAGCCATTTAAAACCTTCGCAACAGTGGATTGCGCAGGCTTCCTTTTACTTGTTTTTTTGCTCAACGGAATAAGACTTTGAAAACAGAAACTTCAATGCCTAAACCCCATTAGAGTTTAGTACAAAAAATCCGAAGGAATGGAGATTAGGATATTTTAGGCGGTTGCCAGATAGCGTAAGAAACTTCGCCGCAAAATGGTGTAGGATAATCAGGATAGCTTTTGGTATCAAATACCTTTTTAACTAACACGTATGTAGGAATACTCTGACACGATACGGATGCAGAACAGCAGGAACAAGCGCAAAAAGGGGTGCAATACTCGATGCTTCGTTTATGTTGCTGATGATTATTACTTGCCGAAACGGTTGTTGCCCTATCCTCATTACATTCCCTACCGTCGCAACATGGCAAACAAGAGAGAAAAAGCAGCCAAAAGCCTATTATGAGGGCAAAAAACTTCATTGGCACAAATATAGGGAAAAATCGAAAAATTTTCGTACATGCCTCGGTTCTGATTCCAAATTGATACCTTTGTAACAAGATATTCTTGAAGCGTTTAAGCTTTAAGTCCCGTACTGAAACTTAGGAACTTTCAAATGGCAATGGGACATAAGTGGAAACGCTCATGCTACGGCGTGGGCGCACTTATCGTTGCCGGGTTTCCTAAGACCTCAGTGCGGTGAGCTGTTGCCTGCGCTCTTTTTTTGCGTAGGCGACAAGTCAAAAAGAAACCTACTAAAAGCAACATAGTATGACTTTAGCCGAACTCTATCCCGATTTTGATTATGCTGCAGCCGAATTATTTAAGTTTCTCGCTGCATGCGATTTTTTTACCATCTTGCTCAAAAATGGAGACATCATTCATTTTACTCCTACAGATGTAGAGGCATTTAAAAAATGGTTAGAGAAAAACAAAATACCGAACATTAGGTCAGAAGAAGGCTGGATAGTTTCAACAAAAAAGAAATAAAAGTCTCTTTGCATGGTCTCGGGTTATCTCCACAGTCATACATCGCCCACCAAAACTCTCAAAGATATTAATCAACCCGTCGTATTTATGAAAAACAAGTTTCCTTAAATGATAGATTCATATCGCATAACACTCATTTTGGCCGCCGTTATTGTAGTTTTTGGCGCTATTTTTTTATTATAGACTATTCGGAAAAAAGGGCGGATATGTATATGCTGCCGGATGGTTTCGACGGCATTTGCAAACATCTTCTTTTCCGATCCCGATGGCATACCTGAAAAGCAAAATGGAGAAAAACGTATTTTTGAAATTCCTTCATCGGGATACTATATATGCAAAGCACTTATGTTATCTGCAATAAATGGCGGCAGTGTTAACACGAACATTTCTGCAAGAAACAAACAGTTAAAACCATATCTTAGACTTATGAACGGACAGCAAAACCACTGGGAGAAAATTTATTCCACCAAACAACCAAACGAAGTAAGCTGGACTCAAGAGGTACCTAAAACTTCGCTGGACTTTGTGCATAACGCAAATCTTGACAAGTCAGCTAACATTATTGATATCGGTGGTGGAGACAGCAAACTAGTTGACTACCTGCTTGACGAGGGTTACGAAAATGTTTCGGTGCTTGACATAAGTGAGCAAGCATTGAACAGAGCAAAGCAGCGACTTGGCGACAAAGCAACTAAAGTGAATTGGATTGTAAGCGACATCACAGAGTTTGCACCGACAACTTCTTACGACTTCTGGCACGACAGGGCAACGTTTCATTTTCTAACAACCGAACCGCAAATTGTAAGGTATCTTTCAACTGCACGACAAGCAGTTAAAGAAAACGGAACTGTAACGATTGGAACTTTCAGCGATTGCGGACCAAAAAAATGTAGCGGACTTGACATCAAACAATACAGCGAAGAAACTTTGATAGCAAAACTGCAAAACGGTTTTGAAGAAATAAAGTGCTTAACAGAAGACCACACTACTCCATTTAACACGACACAAAATTTTCTTTTCTGCTCATTCAAACGCCACGACAACTAAAAGATGAAAGGGTTCACTACTTCTAATAACCTTTACTGCGGATAACATAAGATTAAAGAAACGGATAACTTTTATTACATGAAGCCTGCTGGCAATGTACAGCAGTCGATGTATGGCGATGCACGTACCGGAGGTGGATCGTTCGCTTACAGAGAATTGGATAGCGTATGGGTACAGGACATCAATGTTGAACAACGAGACACCAATGGTCGGAAATTAACCGTTGCCATGATCACTGTCAAACGTACTCTTAGCAGCTTCAAGGTTGAAGAGTATAATAAACTAATAAGCCACTCGAAAGGATCGGCTCTACGGTTGTAAGTGTCCATCTCCTCCAAGTGGCTTTGATGCTATCTCCCCTTATTTTGTGCTTAGTGCTTTCAGCTTTTCACTAAGCTCTGTTAAGCCTGCTTTGGTAAGATAATCATCGGCAATTACGTGCAATTCCTGCAATGCTTCCTGTGGAATGCTTTCCAGCAGGGCAGACGATTTATCGTCGTCTTTCGCCATTAGGCCACGTTTGAGGACGCTGTGCAATAACAAAACATTCTTGCGGGAAATCCTCATGTCAATCTTCACTGTTTCACTCATGCCAGGGATACTGAGAATAGTATCATACACTTTGGCTACATCACTCGTTGTTAGCATAATTACATGGTTTTAATTTAAACAATACTCACTGTACAAAAGTAAATAACACGGCTTTCTGCATCCTACTCAAAATATGATGAGGATAGGTTAATCCCATATCGCCTGTTTAACTTCGCATAGAAGAACTGAATGTGTGTTTGAAAATGTGTGGTTATGAATTTCAGTAAGAAAAGGCTTTCCGTTAGTGAAGCCAAAGAAATAGATATAGTTCATTTCCTTGCTGACTTAGGGTATGAACCATCAAAAATCAGGAACAACGATTATTGGTATTTTTCACCACTTCGGGATGAAAAAACACCTTCCTTCAAAGTTAATCGCAAGCTGAACCGCTGGTATGATCACGGCCTCGGCAAAGGTGGTAACCTGGTTGATTTTGCTATCCTTTATCACGGCTGCACCGTTTCCGAATTTCTACAGAATTTAAGCGGTAATCTTTCCCTTCAAAAGCCCTCACTTCAGCAGTCTATTACCAGACCTGAACCTGAGAACCAAATAAAGATTTTGGGAGACTTCATACTTTCCTCTACCGCCCTTCTACGCTACTTGCAGCAACGCCGCATACCCGTTGATATAGCTGACCGCTATTGCCGTCAGGTTCGGTACGAACTCAATGGAAAAGTTTATTATGGTATCGGCTTCAAAAATGACTTGGGAGGCTTTGAAATACGCAATCCTTACTTCAAAGCCAGCAGCTCGCCAAAAGGCATCACCACCATTGATAACAGTGCCGGTGAGGTCATCGTTTTTGAAGGCTTTACTGACTTCCTTTCCTTCAAGGCCATCCATCAACAAGACCCCGAAGACCGCTTTGATTTTGTAGTGCTGAACTCTGTATCCTTCTTTGAAACTGCACGCCCTTTTTTGGAAAAGCATAATACCATCAGGCTTTATCTGGACAGAGATGCTACCGGACAAAATTGCAGTCGGTATGCACTCTCCCTGAGCAGTAAATACAAGGACGAAAGCACACTATATCAAAACCACAAAGACTTCAACGACTGGATATTGAATTTCGGCAAGCCGCAAAGGAAACATCAAAAACAGAAGTTGAAATAAGTGATAACAGAACTATAAGAGCCGCTTTAGCTTCTTTAATGTGCTTTAGCCCTCTTATATGCTTTAGAGCCTTATCAATGTCTGAAAGAGGTTCTAAAAGCTGAAAGATTGCAACTTTCCCGCAATCGGCCAGATGAACGGTTGTTAAACAACCGGATCTGGCTGCCCATCACTCGGAACTCGTGGGCAGGGTGTCTGAAAGGTGAAAATGAGTTTGAAAACGTGAAAATGATCAGTGATGAAAGAACAAAATTCAAACAGGACACGCATTATCGGGCTGCGTCTGACACCCGATGAGTATGCTAAAATTGAAAAGAAGTGGAAGGCTTCTACCTGTCGAAAGCTAAGCGATTATGTACGTCGAAGCCTGTTCGATAAACCCGTTGTAACAACCTACCGTAACAGCTCACAGGATGACTTAATGGCAGAGCTTACCCGGCTTCGCAGCGAGCTAAATGCAGTAGGAAACAACTTCAATCAAGCTGTTAAAAAGCTCCATACACTCAGCCAGATCGCTGAATTTAAAAGCTGGTTGATAGCGTATGAAGTGGAGAAAAATATCCTTAGCAATAAGGTAGATGAGGTCAGAATAAACGTAAAAAAAATACTGGAAATATGGTTGCAGTGATCAAGCCTGGCCACTCTATGCACCGTATTTTCAACTACAATGAGAACAAAGTTAAAGAAGGTGTAGCAGAGTGCATCGGAGCAGAAAATTTTCCGCTGAATGCTGATGAAATGAGCCTTAAGATTAAGTTAGGTTATCTGCTGAAAAGGACAGAACTGAGAGAGAATGTTAAACGAAACAGCGTACATATTTCCCTCAATTTTGACCCTTCGGAAACACATTTGAGCAAGGAAAAGTTGATGGGAATCGCCAACGTCTATATGCAGAAATTAGGCTTTGGAGAGCAGCCTTATCTTGTTTATCAGCACCATGACGCAGGTCACCCGCATATCCACATAGTCACCACTAACATCCAGCCTAACGGCAATCGTATTGACCTGCATCACCTCGGCATTCGCAAGTCAGAACCTGCAAGAAAAGAGATTGAAAAAATGTTTGGTCTTGTAGTGGCCGATGCCCATGCAAGAAAGCAGGCATTCAGGTTAAAACCTATTGATGCAAAGAAGGTACAATACGGGCGTACAGAAACAAAAAGAGCTATCACCAATGTACTCGATTCGGTATTGTTCAAATATCACTACACCAGTCTGCCGGAGCTAAATGCAGTATTGAAACAGTACAATGTACTGGCGGATCGGGGCAGCGAACATTCAAGAATTTTTCAAGGTGGAGGATTGGTTTACCGCATATTGGATGAGGATGGAAAGCCGGTAGGCGTACCAATAAAAGCCAGTGACTTTTATAATAAGCCCACACTGAAATTTCTGGAAGAAAAATTTACTCTCAATGATGCCAAACGACAACCATTTAAAAGCCGCGTAAAAAATGAAATAGACAGGTTGTTTGTTGGCAAAACACCTACGCTCGATGAGTTAGTTGCCCAACTTCAAAAGAAGGGCATTCACGTTGCTTTGCGCAGGAGCGATACGGGTTTAATCTACGGGATAACTTACGTGGATCACCAGACCAAGTGTATCTTCAACGGTAGCACATTAGGAAGGCAATACAGTGCCAAAGCCATACAGGAAAGATGCAGCTCGCCGGAACCGCTCAAACAGGACCTAATACCAAATGCAGGTCAAAAAACAGGACGATCCTCATTGCCTGCCCACAATACTAACACAGGTCTTCCATCCACCTTACACAACAATACTGATCCGGCTGATACAATGACTAAAGACAACATGCTGGATGCCCTTATGCAGCCGGAACAGGCAGCCGATTACATACCCGGCCAGCTAATGAAAAAGGGCAGAAAAAAGAAAAGAAGAAAGAACATTTCCAATAACCAATAAAATATAAAGCTATGGCAGTACAGACAGGTGAAAACGAACAGGCGCTGAGGAAAATTCTGGACATGACCAGGTTGATCAGTATCGTTATTTTATTGATACACTTCTATTATTATTGTTATTCTGCATTCCATGAATGGGGATTGACCAGCAGTTTCAGCGACCGGATTTTAGGTAATATTTACCGTACAGGCATATTCAGTAACTTCGTTAAAAGCAAGCTGATTTCTTTAGGCTTTTTGGCTATCTCCCTGCTCGGAGCAAAGGGACGCAAAGATGAAAAATTAAGCTATAAAACGGCATTCGCCTATCTCATTACCGGGCTAATGCTATACTTTGCCAGTTATCTTTCTCTGCTGCTTCAGTTACATGTGCAGGAGAAGACATTCGTTTATGCAGGTATAACTTCGATAGGCTTTTTGCTGGTGCTTTCAGGTGGCACGTTGCTTTCGCGTATTATAAAAAGCAAGTTTAACAATAAGGACATTTTCAACAAGGAAAACGAGACGTTTCCACAAGAAGAACGCCTTTTGGAGAATGAGTTTTCGATCAATCTTCCGGCACGTTACAGGCTGAAAAATAAGGCACGCAATAGCTGGATAAATATCATTAATCCTTTCAGGGCGATTATGGTATTGGGCACACCAGGGGCAGGTAAATCTTACTTTGTCATCAGGCATGTCATAACCCAACATATCCGCAAAGGATTTACGATGTTCGTGTACGATTTCAAGTTTGACGACCTTTCAAGGATTGCCTACAATTCCTGGTTGAAAAACAAGCACAGGTACGCCAAGCCACCAAAGTTTTATGTGATCAACTTTGACGACTTAACAAGAAGCCATAGGTGCAATCCGTTGGAGCCATCAGCCATGACCGATATTACTGATGCTGCGGAATCTGCCCGCACTATTTTAATGGGATTAAATAGGGAGTGGATAAAGCGACAGGGCGATTTTTTCGTGGAAAGCCCAATCAATTTCCTGACGGCTGTTATATGGTATCTGAAGAAATATAAAGACGGTGAATTTTGTACGTTACCACACGTCATAGAACTGATGCAGGCAGATTACGATAGCTTGTTTACATTGTTCAGAACGGAAGCCGCTAAAGAATGCGAGGTATTGATCAATCCGTTTTTAAATGCCTACTTAAATGATGTTATGGAACAACTGGAAGGCCAGATAGCATCCGCTAAAGTAGCTATGGCAAGACTTTCATCACCACAGTTGTATTATGTTTTATCCGGTAATGATTTCAATCTCGATGTGAATAATCCTGACGACCCAAAAGTAGTTTGTATGGGCAATAATCCGCAAAAGATACAGATATATGGAGCGGTGCTTTCTCTTTATGTAACCCGTCTTGTAAAGCAGGTCAACAAGAAAGGAAAATTGAAAAGCAGTTTGGTTTTTGACGAGTTTCCAACTATCTATTTAAACAACATGGATAGCCTTATAGCCACTGCAAGAAGCAACAAGGTTTCCACCTGCTTAGGCATCCAGGATTTCAGCCAGCTTCGTAAAGATTATGGCCGGGAGCAGGCAGATGTAATTATGAATATCACGGGCAACATCGTGGCCGGTCAGGTTACAGGCGATACCGCAAAGCAACTCTCCGAACGTTTCGGGAAGATCATGCAGGACAGGGAAAGTTATTCCATCAACAGCGGAGACACATCCATCAGTCGCTCAAAGCAACTGGAAGCCGCTATACCTCCCTCAAAAATATCGGCGTTAAGCTCAGGTGAGTTCGTGGGCATGGTAGCTGACGACCCCGATAATAAAATAGACCTGAAAGCCTTCCATTGTGAAATTATCAATGACCACGAAGCACTAAAAAGAGAGGAAGAAAGCTACAAGGAGATAGAGATAATCCGCAAGCTGGATGGCAGCATGGTACAGCGTAATTATTTCCAGATCAAGCAGGATATACAGGATATTATTCAGTCGGAAATGGAGCGGCTACTGAATGATCCGGGATTGGCGCATCTTGTGGTTAAAAAAGGATGATTGATGTTGTATAATTCCGGATTCTACATCCATATTATTATTTGTTAAGTTGATAAAGGATCAATGCAATTAGCCAGGGAATTGTAAAAGCTAACAACACCCATTTAAAATCCGAAGCAATCATAAAATTTACAACTGTCATTAAACCTATCGAGCTTAATCCTGCCATCGCAACAATACCAAAAGCTCCTGGCGAACGTGTTCGAAAGGACGTTAGAGAAATAAAAATAGTCAGTAGTCCTGTTGTGAAAATATAACTACCCATTACAAAAAAGACCTTTTGAAGCCATCTGGTTAAACCCGGTATGGAATCATATATGACTGGAAGAGTTGTCTGCATGTAACGCAAATCTTCCGGTAATAAGACAGGGCGCTCAAAGCAGAAATAAATTCCCATTGCCACAAGAAGAAATCCTCCTAATGCGGCCAACAATGCGGAATATGGTTTGAATTTTCTCATTTGTCAGATCCAGTGTTGTTCAGTCGGAAACGGGTCGCTTATGAATGATTCGGGATTCCCGCACTTGTTAATCAAAAAGACTTAGATATTCGACACTATGACTACACATTAATTCAAATTCCTGTACTCCGTGGGTGAAACCCCTGTCTTTTGTTTAAACAATCGGGTTAAATGTTGTGGGTATTTAAAGCCTAAATCATAAGCAATTTCACTGATGGATTTATTCATATCGAAAATTCTTTCTTTGGCAAGCTGTACTATTTTAGACTGAATATACTCCTGTGCCGAAATGCCTGTTTCTTTTTTAATCAGATCACCAAAGTAATTTGCTGACAAATGCAATTCATCTGCAAAATATGATACAGAAGGCAACCCTATAGTTTGAGGCTTATCTGAAGAAAAATAGCTGTTTAACAAGTTTTCATATTTTTCCAAAATGCCTTTGTTGACATTATCTCTTGTGATGAACTGGCGGTCATAAAAGCGAGTGCAGTAGTTTAAAAACAATTCAATATTTGACACTATTAGTTGCTTGCTATGCTTATCTATGGCGTGCTGCAGTTCATATTCAATTTTGGAAAGGCAATCCAGAATAATCTTCCGTTCCTGTTCAGATAGATGCAAGGCTTCATTTACAGCATAGGAGAAAAAGTGATAGTCGTTAATGTTTTTCCCTAACGATGTGCCAGCGATCAAATCAGGATGAAATACCAAAGCAATCCCTTGAGGCTGATAATAATCCTCGCTATTCTGACCAATAACCTGACCGGGTGCAAGGAATATCAAAGTTCCTTCCTCATAGTCGTAATTTTTCAATCCGTATCGCAGGTCACCGCAATGTACCTTTTTTAAAAAAATGGTATAAAACTCGTAACGCAAACGACTGTGTTTTCTTGGGTCAGCCCTTTCCAAATGCACCACGCTAACCAAAGGATGCCGCGTTTCGTTGTTATTAAAGGCATTATATTCTTTTATAGCATTGAAATTTATAATCTCGTCCATTCTTTCGCTATTTTTTTATAGTACAAAACTACAAAATCACATACCAGCTTTCCCACAATTTCACCCAAATCAGTGATTTGGGTAGATAATACTGTAATTGGGATAAGCATACAATCATTTATAGTACGGAAATTTGCGTTAGGAAATAAGTTACCCGAATTACCCGGATAATACATAAATAATAGTTAAATCTATAATAATGAAACAGATTACATTAAATAATGGTGTAGAAATGCCCACTTTGGGTTTCGGCGTTTTTCAGATGGATGATGTGGCTGAATGTGAAAGAGCCGTAATTGATGCAATAAATACAGGCTACCGCCTGATTGATACCGCAGCTTCGTACGGCAACGAAGAAGCGGTGGGAAATGCCATCAAAAAAAGTGGTATCTCAAGAGAAGAACTCTTTATCACTACAAAACTTTGGGTTAGCGATGCAGGTTACGAGAATACACTTACAGCTTTTCAAAAATCATTAGACTTATTACAGTTAGATTATCTGGACTTATATCTCATTCACCAGCCATACGGCGATGTATTTGGTTCATGGAAGGCAATGCAGGAATTATATAAAAACGGAAAAATCCGGGCTATTGGTGTGTCCAATTTCCCTCCCGACAGAATGATTGACTTAATTGTAAACAGTGGTTTCATACCTGCTGTCAATCAGATAGAGACACATCCTTTCCATCAGCAAATCGAGGCACAAAAATACCTTCAGGAAAACAATGTACAAATCGAATCCTGGGGACCTTTTGCGGAAGGGAAAAATGATATTTTCAAAAACGAAGTTTTAGTGTCAATCGCAGGCAAATACAATAAAAGCGTAGCACAGGTTATTCTGCGGTGGTTAATGCAGAGAGGTGTAGTTGCCATCCCCAAATCAGTTCGCAAGGAAAGAATGGTGGAGAACTTCAACATTTTTGATTTTGAATTATCGCGGGAAGATATGGACGCTATCAAAACGTTGGACACCAACGCCAGTTTATTTTTTGATCACAGAGATCCGGCAATGGTAAAGTGGCTGAGTGAACGTAAACTAAACAGATAACGGAAAAAATAATTAAGATGCAGAAAAGAACATTAGGAAACAGTGGCTTGGAAGTATCCGCATTGGGATTGGGCTGTATGGGATTGAGTTTTGGATATGGAAAAGTTACCGAAAAGCAGGAGGCCATTGCCTTAATAAGAGATGCTTTTAAAAGTGGTGTAACTTTTTTTGATACCGCAGAATGTTACGGACCGTTTATCAATGAAGAAATTGTTGGCGAAGCCTTACAACCAGTCCGCAAAGATGTAGTGATTGCCACAAAATTCGGTTTTCAGGATGGTGATTCCACTAAAGGATTAGACAGCAGCCCTGCAAGAATAAAAGCAGTTGTAGAAGCATCTTTGAAGAGACTAAAAACAGATCGTATTGATTTATTGTATCAGCACAGGGTTGACCCGAACGTACCGATTGAGGAAGTTGCCGGAACGGTGAAAGGTCTGATTGCAGCAGGAAAGGTAATACATTTCGGATTGTCGGAAGCCGGTGTGGAAACCATACGCAAGGCACACGCTGTGCAGCCAGTTGCTGCATTGCAAAGCGAGTATTCAATGTTTTTCCGTGAACCCGAAAAAGAAATTATTCCAGTTTTAGAAGAATTAGGGATCGGTTTTGTGCCATTCAGCCCTTTAGGAAAAGGTTTTTTGACAGGTGCTATCAATGAAGAAACAAAATTTGAAGTCAGTGATTTCAGGAATATCGTACCACGGTTTTCTGAAGAAAACAGAACGCGGAATATGGCATTAGTGGATTTGGTAAAAGCAATTGCAACCGGCAAAGACGCAACACCAGCACAGGTTGCTTTAGCTTGGTTATTGGCTCAAAAGCCCTGGATTGTACCTATTCCGGGGACCACAAAATTGCATCGTTTGCAGGAAAATATTGGTGGTGCAAGCCTTTCATTGTCAGAAGATGAATTAGACAGGATAGATGAAGCATTAGCAAACATCAAAATTTCCGGCGAACGCTATCCTGTGCATCTACAGAAAAGAGTAGGAAAATAAAAAAAGCAAAAAAAATGATTATGAATAACACGAGCGGAAAAATTAAACAAAGCTATGAAAGCATCAGTAAAATATTGCTGAATGCTTTGGCATTATGTGTCGTTGTCATTACCATTTCATCCTGTGCCACAACAAAGAAGAACAATAATGGCAATCTGGTCATTAAAGAACAGGGCGCATTTTCGGCTGGTGGTACGGTTGTTAAAAGTGAAGGCGCATTCGATGCTTTAAAGCCGTGGAACGTGCCGCAGGGCGGACAAACAAGGCACGGCGACCATGCGGATGTGTTTTACCAAATCCCAGCAAATAAAAAACACCATTCTATGGTGTTCCTGCATGGATATGGGCAATCTCGCCGCAGTTGGCAAACCACTGCCGATGGAAGAGAGGGTTTTGCCGATATATTTTTAAAGGCTGGCTATGGCGTTTATCTTGTTGACCAGCCCGGCCGTGGTGATGCCGGACAAACCACAAAACCAGTACAAATCACGGCAACGCCTGATGACCAGACTTGGTTTACCCAATTCCGAATTGGCTTATTTCCAAATTTCAATGAAGGCGTACAATTTCCAAAAGATTCAACATCGCTTGATCAGTTCTACCGGATGATGACACCCAACACAGGCAACGTGGACGAAACAGCCATAGTTAACGCCATGTCAGCCGTGTTTGACAGATCGGGCGATGGTATCCTTTTTACTCATTCAGCAGGAGGTTCGCCTGGTTGGAAAACAGCAATGAAGAACGACCATGTAAAAGCTATCGTAGCCATTGAGCCGGGCGGATTTACTTTCCCTGAAGGCGAAGAACCCGAAGGCAATCGTGGCGGCAGAGGTGTGCCGCTTACTGAGTTTTTGAAATTAACTAAGATCCCTATCGTGGTTTATTATGGAGATTATATACCCAAAGAAGAAACCAATGCCGCTTCGCTCAACTTTTGGCGTGCTGTACTGGCTACCGCACGACAATGGGCAAAAGTTGTCAATGCACACGGTGGTGATGCAACTATTGTTCACTTACCGGAAACAGGCATAAAAGGCAATACGCATTTCATTATGTCAGACTTGAACAACCGGGAAGTGGCAGAAGTATTGGCAACCTGGTTAAAAGAAAAAGGACTGGATAAATAGAGCATACTTATTAAAAAACCTATAAATAATTATCTGTATGAAAGCATTGAAAACATTAAGCATTGGCCTGTTTTTATTGACAATATGCGTGCAATCGTCCTACGCGCAGCAACCTCCAACCGAGACTATTAAAACAGCTACTAATAATACACCTGAACAACAGGAAATCATCAACCTTTCCAAACAGAAATGGAATTGGATGTCTGACAAAAACGTGGATTCTTTAAATGTACTGTTCGATGACAAATCTATGTTTGTTCACATGGGAGGAAGCTGGGGAAAACAGCCTGAATTGAATACCATTAAAAGCGGAGGTATTTGGTATAAGAAAGCAGAAGTATATTCAGTTATAGTCAACATTATTGATAACACTGCTATTCTTTTAAATGACATTGATCTGGAAGCAGTGGTTGGCGGCAATACTGTTACCAATCCTTTTATGGTAACGGAAGTGTATATCAAAGAAAACGGTAAATGGAAGATGGGATCACTCACTTTTTCGCGTCTGCTTCGCCCGGTTAAAATGAATAGTAACCAGCAGCCCGCCGTATCACCCAAGCAATAACAAATAAAATTTGATATGAGACATGCTATTGTATTCTGCATAATAATAGGTTTATCCGTATTATCGGGTTGTTCCAAAGCACAGGAACAGTCAAACCGGAATGAGAATCTATCAACCGGTAAAAACGTATTGATTGTCTATCTGTCCCGGACCAGCAACACTAAAGCAATAGCCCAGATCATCCACAAGAATGCTGGGGGCACAATGGCTGCACTCGAATTGGAAACACCATACCCCGAAAATTACCAGGCAACCGTTCAGCAGGTAGCTGATGAAAATGCAACAGGATTTTTGCCACCACTCAAAACAAAGATTGACAGCATTGAAAAATATGATGTAGTGTTTATAGGTTTTCCGACCTGGGGAATGCAGTTGCCGCCACCGATGAAAAGTTTCTTACACCAGTACGATTTAAGCGGGAAAAAAGTAATTCCGTTCAATACAAATGGCGGATATGGTATAGGCAGCAGCTTTCAAACGGTAAAAGAGCTATGTCCGAATAGTGAGGTACTGGATGGCTTTACTGTCAAAGGTGGTTCAGAAAGGGACGGCATACTACTTGCCATTACGGGTGACAAAGAAAAGAAAGCCGAAACAGAAGTAATAAAATGGTTGCGAAAAATAAAAATACTGCAATAAAGAGGATGAAAAAAATTAATGTAGATACGATCATAGCGTTATTCATCGCAATCTTTTGTTTTGCCTGTAATGTGAAAGCCCAAAACAGCGTGAATACCAATCAGGGATTAAGCCAAAAGGAACAAAGTATTGTTTCGATTGCGGCTTTAACTGCAAAAGGCGATTTACCAAAGTTAAAAACCGCCCTGAATACAGGGCTTGAAACAGGTCTTACCGTAAACGAAATAAAAGAAGTATTAGTACATCTGTATGCTTATTGCGGGTTTCCCCGCAGCATTCGTGGATTACAGACATTGATGAACGTGCTCGATGAACGAAAAGCCAAAGGAATTAATGAGACAACAGGCAACAGTGCTTCACGTATTGATGAAAAAGGCAGCAAGTATGAACGTGGTAAAAAGATTTTAGGAGAGTTGACCAAAACGCCACAACCCGACACCCTTACAGGATATTCGGCTTTTGCACCTGTGATAGACACCTTCCTGAAAGAACATCTGTTTGCAGATATTTTTGAAAGGGATATCTTAACCTATTCTGAAAGAGAACTGGTTACCGTATCAGTACTTGGCACTATTGGTCGTGTAGAGCCTATGCTAAGTTCGCATCTGAATATTTGCCTGAATGTAGGTTTGACGCCGGAGCAATTACAGCAATTCGTTGATATTATAAGATCTTCCATAGGTAAAAAAGAAGCAAAAGCAACCCGGTCCGTTTTAAATGAGGTACTTAAGAACAGGAAATAACTTTAAAAATTCAGTGAAATGAACCATATAAAATTAAGTCTTATAGCAATTTTTATGACAACAGGTATTATATCTTCAGCACAAACTAAATCAAAAAATCCCTTTGGTTTGGTCTATGAAGATGCGATTACAGAAAATGTAAAGGGTAAAGTAAATATCCATCCAGTAACCTATAAGCTGAACGGGATTGATATCGCTGCCAATGTTTATACACCAGCAAATTACGATACTTCAAAGAAATATGCGGCAGTAGCGGTTGCACACCCTAACGGTGGTATAAAAGAGCAGACAGCCGGACTATATGCGCAACGTTTGGCAGAAGCGGGTTATATTACCATTACTTCGGATGCAGCCTATCAGGGAGCAAGCGGTGGAGAGCCGCGTCATACGGACAAACCTTTCTTCCGTGAAGAAGATATTCATGGTATGGCAGACTTTATCAGCCGGTATCCAGGTGTTGATGTGAACCGTCTGGGTGTTTTGGGCATCTGCGGCGGCGGTGGTTATACTTTAAAAGCGGCTCAATCGGATAAACGTTTTAAAGCAGTGGCGACCCTAAGTATGTTCAATTCAGGTGAGGTAAGACGTAACGGCTTTCAGAACGCTCAATTGAACAGTATTCAGGAACGCTTAAAACAAGCATCGGATGCCCGTACCCGTGAAAAAGCAAGTGGTAATACATCTACCAGTGCACAGGAAGAAGCAGGTGGTAAAATCCCTTTTTCAGGTGTGGCAAGCATAACAGATGAAGAGATCGCTAAAACCCCGACCGATCTGTATCGTGAAGGATATGAATACTATTACAGAACCCATGCGCACCCCAATTCAACCTTTCTGTACACCACGAGTAGTTTGATGGATCTAATGACCTGGGACGCTACCGACCAGATTGAATTAATCGACCAGCCTTTGCTAATGATGGCAGGAAGTAAAGCTGATACAAAATACATGACAGATGAAGCGTTCCCTAAAGCTATCAATGCAAAAAGCAAGGAACTGTTTTTGATCGAAGGAGCTACTCATATACAGACCTACTGGAAGCCGGAATATGTAGCACAGGCGGTGAATAAATTGGTGAATTTTTATAAGGCTAACCTTTAAAATGTAGATGATGAAGCATGATCTTAAATACATCCTGGCAATTGTAATTGTCCTTTTTGCGTCCTGCAACACGAATCAAAAGAAGGAGACTGCACAGCAACAACAAAATACCCTTGTTTTTTCGCAGGGCGAAAAAATCAAGAATGATAATTTCACCGGAACGGCGTACTTGAAAACACTGATCGATGCGGATAGCCTGAACTCGATATCCGTCGGGAACGTAACTTTTGAGCCTGGGGCCAGAAGCAGGTGGCATTCCCATCCGGCAGGACAAATATTGTTAGTAATTGATGGCGTTGGTTACTATCAGGAAAAAGGGAAATTCAAAAAAATACTTCATAAAGGTGATGCCATAAAATGCCCGCCAAACACCCCTCATTGGCACGGGGCAAGTGCAGACACCGCTTTTGTTCAGGTAGCCATAACGGGACGAGAAAAGGGCGAAACTGTTTGGCTGAATGTGGTAACTGATGAAGAATACAATGCTTCTGGAAGAAATTGAGTTCTATAAGTATTCTATTTATAAAGATTAAATTGTTTATAGAAAATTGATTTGGAGTATAATGGATTGAACTTACTAAAGTAGATACTATTTTTTTGCATTTTTAAATGCTGGAAAGTCGAAGATAAAATCTTCGGCTTTTCTATTTTCAGGGCATGTCCCTTCGGGTCGGGTCATTCCAGGGTACGCTTCGCTTCCGTCCCTCTTTCATCGTGACCGCCTCGTTCCTCACCGCCTTACATCTCCCTCATGCTTCATTGCACAAGCTGCCATCAAGTCTGCATTGGTTGAAATAGCAACCAGCCTGCTTGGCATTTTCCAATCGAAACGGATAAAAAGGCAGCTAAGATAGTTTCGCCTTCGTTGCTACGAGCGCATAATGCTGCGCTGCGCTTGCACCCTTCGGGACTTATAGCTCTCCGCACCTGCGGCTACACTCTGTCGCTGCTTTCTTTTTTTCCGTTTTTTCTTTTGGAAAAATGCTTTTAGGGCAGGCGGGTGAAAAAAAAATAAACAAAATGGTTTCACAATTAAAATTAAAAATCATGAACATCATTGGCAGATTAACGAGGGACGCACAAATCAGCACTTTGCCGAGCGACAAACAGGTAGTGAACTTTTCCGTAGCAGTGAATGACAGCTACCGTAACAAACAGGGCGAACGAGTGGAACACACCGAGTATTTCAACTGCGCCTACTGGATTTCACCAAATGTAGCAAAGGTACTCACAAAAGGAACATTGGTAGAACTCAATGGCAGGGTGAGTGCAAGAGCATGGATTGGTGGAGATGGTGAGGCGCACGCAGCACTCAATTTCCATACATCAAAAATCAAATTGTATGGAGGTGGTAAACGGTCTGAAACGGTAGCAGGTGGTAACAGAAACGACTCCGCAGTACGTGCTAACAATGGCACAGACGATTTGCCTTTTTAATCATTCATTTTCATTTATCAACTTTTAAAAATTACAATCATGGCACATAATCTTAATTATAACGAACGTACAGGCAAATACAGCTTCTTTAGCGTACAGCAGAAAGCATGGCACAATTTGGGACAGATAGTAGAGCAATATCCCACCAGTGCCGAAGCTATCAAATACGCAGGACTTGATTTCGAGGTTATCAAATCTCCCTTATATACTCGTGGCACAGGCATCAGCATAAGTGATGACGGTGAAATAAAAGAAGGCGGTAACATCTTGTTGCCCGACAATTTCGCAACCATGCGTACCGATACCAATACGGTTTTTGGCGTAGTAGGAAAGGATTACCAGATAGTACAAAATGCAGATGCCTTTGCTTTTTTCGATGCTATCGTAGGTGGTGGTGATGGTATCCTGTACGAAACAGCAGGTGCATTAGGAAACGGAGAACGCATATTTATTACGGCTAAACTCCCTGATTATATCCGAGTAGGTAACGGTGATGATGTTACAGAAAAATACATCTTTCTGACTACCTCACACGATGGTACGGGAAGTATTACCGCAGCGTTTACACCTGTACGTATCGTTTGTCAAAACACCCTCAATGCAGCATTGGGCAATATGTCTAATGTGGTACGCATTCGCCACACATCAGGTGCAAAACAACGCTTGGAAAATGCTCATAAAGTAATGGGACTGGCTAATCAGCTAAGTGTACAACTGGAGGGCATATTCAACCAATGGACAAAGGTGCGTATCTGTGATGAAGAAGTAAAGAAACTTATCCAACTGGCACTTTGCCCCAACAAGGAAACATTGGACGCACTCAAAAAAGGTGCAGAGGATGAACTGTCAACCGTTTTTAAAAATACGGTGGAAGATGCCTTTGCTTATGCAATGATGTCAGATACACAACAGTTGAATACTACCAAAGGAACTGTGTTCGGAGCATATAATGCGGTAACAGGCTATTATCAGAATGTACGCAATTACAAGGATGATGAAAGCAAACTGCAATCCATTGTAATGGGTGGCACAGCACAGGCTAAAGCGCAAAGGGCATTTGAACTATGTAATCAGTTTGCAAAGGATGGTGCAGACGTGCTTATGCTGAATTAACAACCAAAGGACAGGCGGGAATGTCTGCCTGTCCTTATTACTCACTTTAAACTTAGGTATTATGAAACCTTTAGAGAATTTGATAAACGTAGAGAAAGCGAGGTTACTGCATGAACTGTTTCCGCAGGAAATTCCCGCCTTATTGGAACATGTCAACGGTATGTGCCTTACCATACAGGAGGATGAACAGTTAACACGAAACCAATGGGAAAACGGCTTGCTAACCGCAGAAGCATGGTTATCTTTTGTCGAAGAAGTCAAGAATAAGATAGAGAGGTACGGAAAGCGAATGCACAAGCAGAGCAGGCTATTTGCCGACCAGTTGTTTGATGGTTATGTCGCTATATACATGGTGCATTGCATGACCTTGTACACAACTATACGGAAGCATCCTAATCACAAGTTTTCGTTGGCTATTGACTTACTTTTTAACCCATAAATGTAAGGTTATGGAAGCATTAACGAAATTATTACAGGCTATGCCTTTCCCAACCATGTTCTTTGTCGGTTTGGCAATAAGGCTATTTGTCGGTATGCGACAATTCAACCGCATGGGCTTAGGTGGCTTACAGCATTTCGATAACTACTTCGTGGGATTGATTACACTTTTCATTGAATGGATATTGAAGTGGACAGCTTTTGCCCTGATGCTGTGGGGACTGTGGGGATGGCTCTTTAAATGAACGGTACAGGACTGTACAGAAATTATTTAGTCAAAAATATTGAACAATGGAAACAACAAATTTTTTCAGCAATGTGGCCGCATTGAACATAACAGGCGACTTGCAACTGACGATACGCAAGGGAGCGGAAAATAATTGGATAGTATCGGTCATGCTCAATAATGAACAATGTGGTGATGATGCAAGAAAACTGATACCGCCACTTAATCTGCGAGGTACTACCGATGAACTGGATAACGGTTTCTTTGAACGAATTGCAACGCCTATGCAGATTGCTTCAGGTTTAATGGTGGATATGGAAGGTTTTATGAAACAGGTGGAAGAAGCAAAGAAACAATCTGCTATGGAAAAGGAAAAGGCAGACAGGGAACGAAAGGAAAAAGAAGCGAAGGAAAAAAAGTACAAAGAGGCAATGCAAAGGGTTGATGAACTGAAAAAGGAAGGGAAATACAGGGACGCTTGGATGAAAGTGCCTGACCCGACTGAATATCCTGAACAGGCTGAAGCTATCCGCAAAAGAAAATCTGCATTATCGGCAAAGTTTGCACCTGATTTATTCGGCGGTACTTCAACGGCAGTTGCGAATGAAGAACCACAAAGGGAAGATGTAGATGCGGAGGAGGAACAGACCCTGTAGAAGTACCTGAACAATCCGAAGACGACAATTAACTCAATTATTAATCTGTAAAACGAAAGGTCATGTTAATAGCAAAGCAATTAGACAGGGTTTTCCTGCTCACAGAAAACGGAACGGATTTAAGACTAACAGACCCCGAACCGTCATGGAGTGTGGAAGCGGTAATGAACTTTTATGCCAATGCTTATCCGATACTCACTACCGCTAAAATATCAGCACCACGCATCGAAGAAGATACCGTACAGTATCGTTTTGAAAGTGTAATGGGAACTAAAGGTTAATCTTAAAACACAAAGCAATGGAATATGCAGCACAATATTATATCGGGCATCATTCAAATGCCACAAAAGCAAAGACAAAGAAAGCTGTACAAACAGTTGAGCGAGTTCGCAGGGTTGGTACAACGCACAAAGGATGCACACGAAATAGGCAAAGACAAACGGAAGTCCATTCCGGTGCAAATGTTGCCAATGCTTTTCTGAAAACAACTTTTCTCCCTAAACTGGAGATCAAATCTGTACAACCTCGTATGGAAGCGGAGAAAATTGAAACAGATTTTTATAAGTCCCTTTGTGCAGTCGCCAGGCATTACAATGGTTTCGAGCCTACGGATACGAGGGCTTTCGGCTTCCCCTACAATTTAGCTCTATCCGTTTGGGAAGTAGAAAACCATTTAAAGCGATACGTTAGGAACTGGAATAGTTTGCGACTGCTACAGGATGATAAAGGAAAAACTTTCTTCATTAGCGAGGAACAATACAATACAGGAGCTACCCTTTATTATATCCCTGTTGTACCCCTATACAAGATGCTAAGGAATAGGGAAACCAAAAATACTGCCTTGTTACTGTTATCCGTTTTTGCCTACCTATACCATATAGCGGATATACCTTATTACAGGCAGGAAGACGCTTACATCTATTGGCAGTATGAAATGATTGCAGATTGGATAGAGCAGGATGATGAAGCCGAGTTAGACAGCCGTATGGAGGAATTAAAGGTTGCTGAATGGTGTGGTGAAAAGATGGAGCAGAAAATATTCAACCGCAAAAATCTTGATGTATTTGCGGAGCGGTTAAAGTCATTCATACCGAAGAACGATTTTGAACAAGAATGCCTGAAAGTAGCAAAAGGATTTTTTACCTTATATAGTGACTATCCTGTAACCACTGTTTTCCAACATTCCATGTGCGCTAATGATGATGCAGAACAAGAAGACGAGGTAATTGCCATGAACAAGTATATCTCCTTTATAGCAAATGCTAACGGATGGCTTTATGAAACGCTTGCTGAAAGTGTCAATAATGAGTTTAATGAATATGGCACAACCGAAGAACCAACGATAGAAAAAACATTTAGCGGAGCAAATATTACTGATTGCAATCTTGATTTTGAGAACAGGTTATTTCCCCTGATAGGTGAGTTGTGCTATCTGTTGAATAATCATTAAATGAAAATTACTATGAAAGATGTAATGGAAAATATCGGCACACTCTATCACCCCAAAACGGCTTTGGTTTTTTACGAAGCTAAAGGGACGAATACAGACGTTTATGTAGAGTATTTTGATATGGACAGGAATGGCAATCCAATTAATGCACATCCTTTGACTGTTAAGGAAGCACAGTATTTATCAAAAGCATTGGACACCACAAAGGAAAGGAATAAGGCTTTCTTAAAGTCTAAAAGCATTATAGCAGGAAATATCCTTTATACAGACCCATCTGAAAATGGCTTTGCAATGTGGTTTACAAAGGCAACAAGCAAAAACCTTTTCTTTATTGATGGATTGAATATTCCTAATGGCGTAGCGAGTGTGCCCGCCCTGCTTTGGATAGCCAGTAAGCAGAAATTATATATCTACGCTTTGAAAAGTGACAGGAAGCCGACTGAACGCACACCGCTTTACCATGCTCCCTTTTTCAATGTGTATGCGGATGGAAATGTATGTATGGGTTCGGTAGATGTAAGTATCAGAAAGTCTGCGTCATTGGAGGAATTTACAGCAGCATGGGAAATCTATTTCTTTAACAGCTTTTTCAGTCACCTGATGCAAAATCATAATCCAATACAAGGTAACTGTGTTACCCTATGGAAGAAACTACGCAAAACAGGTGAGCCATTCCCAAAAGACGTATTGAAGAAAACTGACAGGACAATCAAAAATATACTAAGATGAAAACGGATAAAATAAAGGTACACTTTACAGACAATGACCTGATAGCTCCCACTAACCCCATTGAAGTAAATCTTATAGGAGCTGGTGGAACAGGCTCAAAAGTGCTGACCGCATTGGTAGAAATGAATTATAGCCTGAATGAATTAGGACATGCGGGATTATCTGTCAGGTTATGGGATGACGACATAGTAACCGATGCCAATTTAGGCAGACAGCGGTTTGCCGAATGCGAGGTAGGGCTATATAAATCAGTTGCCCTGATAAATCGTGCTAATAGATGGGCAGGTATGAGTTGGAAAGCCGAAACCCTGAAATTTGGAAAAGACAGCTTAGGCAGGTTGCCCGAACATGCACAGGCAGCTATCTACATTTCCTGCGTGGACAGCGTGAAGGCAAGGTTTGAGATTGCAGAAATTCTTAACGAAATGGATGATTACAGGGCATTCCGCAACCGAGCCAAATACTGGATGGATTATGGTAATAGCCAATCCACGGGGCAGGTGCTATTGTCCACCATAGGAAATATCAAGCAACCGAAATCTGAAAAATATGAGGCGGTCGCCAACCTGCCCTTTATAACCACTGTATATGGCGAACTGCTGAAACAATCCGAAGAAACAGATAATACCCCAAGTTGTTCACTGGCTGAGGCATTAGAAAAGCAAGACCTATACATTAATTCTTCCCTCGCCCCAATGGGTTGTTCCCTGCTATGGAACCTTTTTCGTCACGGTATGACCGAAAATAAGGGCTTCTTTCACAACCTTGACAACTTCACTACCCAACCGATAAAGGTCGCTTAAAGCCTTCCCAGGGCGGCGCATCGGCATTCCTTTCCCAGTAGGCGGAACGCCGCTGCGCGGAGAAGCGGTGCAGCCACTTATGCAAAACCGTCCTCACTACCTTTTTAGTCCGTTCATCCGTTTCCGCATAACAGGCTGCGGCATTATTAATCATCTATATTACTGGAGATAGTCTTCCTTATTTGAGGCTGCAATTATGAATTTGTAAATTCTTCAGTTCTTGCTTTCTATGAGCATCTAAGATTCCTCTTCTTCATCTGATTTTGTAGCCCATTCCAGATGTTTTATTATACCTTTTTGTAGGCTCAAAAGGAAAGGTATTCCTTCGCTTCTCACTATGCTATTGGGATTGCAAATCTCAAGAAGAGTGCTTAAAGAATTAGCAAACCAGGCATAATTTCCTCTAAGTGGAGGAATTGCTTGCACATTCAAATACCTGATAGCACCAATAAGTATCTCATCACCATCCGGCAAACCCTCCACTTGATAATAATTTTGATTTGCGATTTCAATAAACTTATTGGTCATTTCATTTAATTCAGAAATATCTTCTGGAAGCCTTTCAATAGGAGCCGAATCCTTATCCCACATTAAGTCTTCCGCTAACATAAAGCAAACCTCAAGTAATTTGTTCTCGTCCATGTTATACTTTTAAATCATTACGATTGTCAGAGATTATATTTATGCGTCCGGGAGCTTTATCTAAGCATTTACTCTGGCATACACCAGCGGTACTATTCCTCGTAATAATTGAATTGCCGGTGACAAAAGTATTTCCTGATATTGATGCAGTCCCTTTTCTCCGTGAACAATGTTACACCGGATTGAATAAAGCGTTTTCATTAAAGCAAGGATTTTTGTCGCAGGTGCTGCTGATTGCAATCCATTGATAAGTTGTTGGTCGCGGTTGGGCTGCGGTGTTCCTCTATTCAGGTCAATATTAAAATGAGGCATCGCCTGATATAATGCCTGGATTTGGTTGTCAAGTCCTTGCTGTGTTAAATAATGGGCAATAGCAGCAGCTCCAAGAAAATCAATTGTAAAAGTAGTAGCTCCCGCTCTGTCACCAACTTGTTCTCTCGCATTACCAGTTTCTTGAGCTTTTTTTATCGGAACAATATTGTACAGGAAGTTATAGTTGATAAATAAGGTTACGTATTTATCAATAAGGCTGGCAACATCCCCATCTACTATATTATCGGCTTTCTGAAGCCACCTGTTATAAAAATCCTGTTGATCTGGTGATAGCATATTTTAGATTAATTTGATGCTTTCAAATCTACGGTAATTCACTCCAATGTTGTAAGATTCTGTTCTGGAAATCCGAGAATTTCGTCGGCACTTGGTAATGGTAGAGTGAATTAATTATTTAGAACAAAATATTATATTTTGCAACAGTCTATTCAAACCCTGTAAAGAAATTGTCTGATGAATGATATGTCACTTTTTGAAAAGAAAGAAAGAACATTAGATGGGCCTGCTAAATACAACGTAGATACCTATCAGTATTATAACGATAGTGCCAGGCAAGACATGGAAGTCATAAGACAGCTACTTGAAAAATGGTTTTCGCATTATCCCGATGATGAAAAGCAAGACCTAAAGACACGATTTCAAGCCTCATTTGATGCCGCATTTTATGAGTTATATATTTATACACTATTCACGAAACTGGGATTTTCATTATCAATACACCCTGATATTCCCGGCACATTAAAACGTCCGGATTATCTTGCTACAAAAGATGGGGAGTTTCTTTATATCGAGGTAAAACACATGACAATGCTATCCCAAGATGAGCGGTCGCTTGAAAGGAAAAAGAATACACTTCTCGATTCGTTGGATAAAATTGATGCATCGAATTTTTTGTTGAAACTGGATGAAATAGTTTTCAAAGATAACAGCCAGCCAAGTGGAAAAATGACCGTCCGTTATTTTAACCAAGCCATTTCATCGTATGATCCTGATATATATACAGACCTTTTAAGTCAACGTGGATTTCAGGCAATGCCTAAAATTGTATATGATGATGATAAAGTCAAAATAGAGTTGCAGTTAATTCCAAAATCGCCATTACATCGTGGAACTAATTCCCGTTCCATTGGCACTCATCCGATCGTTACCCAAATAGGTAATGATAGCGAGGATATAATTACTGCTTTGGAATCAAAAGCTACGCGCTATGGAGCATTAAATGCTCCGTACATTATTTGTCTAAATAAGCAGAGCATTTCTCTTGATATTATAGAAGTGCAGGAGGCGCTATACGGCTCATTGCAAATTTCTTGGCGTGATATTCCTGACAACCGGGATGAAAGATTAGAGCTTTCAGGAAATGGTTTTTTTGGTTCAAAAAATAATCCCAAGTTTACAAGAGTGTCAGGAGTATATATTACCAACGCCAATACGGCTAATTTAGCCACAACTGTAGATCACGCATTCCGACACAACCCATTTGCACAGTTTCCGACCTATATGGTAATTGACAAGCCGGTGCAGGAATTGTTGAGCATCCCTCTTGATTACCCAATGTCATCTAAAATCTGATTCTATGACAGACGCCGAATTGATGGTTAGAGCATCCATTCAAGTTTTTCTGGCAAAAGCAGATTACCCCAAGCCAGAAGGTTTTGGTTCTTGCTGTGTAATCGTTTACCAAAACCGAAGGTTTTTTATTTCAGTTTCGCACGTTACTGATGCAGAAGGATACACCACTTTTTTAGAGACTAATCAACCATTTGATAAGAGGGGGCCAATCATTCAACCCATAGGAGGTATTTGTTACTTCGATCAGATAAAGGTAACGAAAGACATGTCTCTGGAGGACTTTGAATCGGTATTACAGCAAGGCAAAAGATTGGATATTGCGTTTGCTGAAATTAAACATAATATAGAGCTGCTGCAACCTGAAATGGATTTTAAAGCATTTAAGGTGGAAGCATCAACAAAGTTGCCGTTGTTTATGGAGGATGCTGCTATGCCAACCAAAGACGAACGGTATGGCTTCTTTGGAAAAGTTAGGCATAGCTATAATGGAATACAACTTTCCATGATACCAACCTTGAAACATAGTTTAAAGTTCCATCGCACTAAAGGAGAATTTTATATGTTCTTGGCTCCCCAGATAATATCCGATAGCGAGGATTATGAAGGATGCAGTGGTGCGCCTATTTTAGATAGTCAATGCAGAATTGTGGCTCTTGCCTGCGCAGTACACACTGGTACCAGGATTATTTATGGGTTCCCGATTCAAAAGTGTAAGGAATTATTAGACTACGCACTGCAAACTGGTATGCTATAGTGCCGTATCTTAAATATTGAAAATCAGTATATTGTATTGTAGTATTTTGAGTGTATTTTTTATTTAAAGTTCGCACAACAGCTTTAAATCCGCTAAAAAGTGGTTCGAGTTTTGTACCACAGGGTTCACCAAAATTTAAAAACCTTGTTTACTTTGGTAAATGAGGTTTTTTGCTTTTAAACGTTTCAATACATCTTAAAAACCCCTATATTCCATTTTTAAATCCTCTTTAAAAATGAATCTTTCTTTTCAAACCTGGTATAAAACTTTACTGATTAGTTTCTTTTCAATCCTATTTATTGAAGTATCTAAGAGTCAATCTATCACTAAAGAATCAAACGTCCAGCTTGCAGATTTGGTAAATCCATTGATGGGAACTTTATCAAAACCAGAGCTTTCTAATGGAAATACCTATCCTGCCATTGGAGTTCCCTGGGGGATGAATTTATGGTCGCCACAAACAGGAAAAATGGGAAATGGCTGGATGTATCAATACACTGCTGATAAAATCAGAGGCTTTAAACAAACACATCAACCTTCACCATGGATGAATGATTACGGTCAATTTTCTATGATGCCTGTAAATGGGTTGAAGTTAGATGAAGATAGCCGAGCCAGTTGGTTTTCTCATAAAGCGGAAATCAGCAAACCCTATTATTACAGTGTTTATTTGGCAGATCATGATATTACCACGGAAATTACACCAACAGAAAGAGCAGCCCAGCTCCAGTTTACTTTCCCAAAATCAGACAGTGTTCATGTAATTATTGATGCTTTTGATCAGGGTTCTTACATTAAAATCATCCCTTCTGAAAGAAAAATTATAGGTTATAGCACCAAATATAGTCGCGGAAAGTACATCAATTTTAAAGACTACTTTGTGGTTGAATTTGATAAAGATTTCTCTAATTCTGGGATTTGGGATGGAGAAAAATATCTTCCTGAAATAAATGAACTTCAAAGCAACAGAACCGCTGCTATCATCGGTTTTATAACCAAAAAAGGAGAAATAGTGCATGCTAAAGTTGCTTCTTCTTTTATCAGTTTTGAGCAAGCTCAACTTAATCTTGACAGGGAAATAGGAAAAGATTCTTTTCTTCAAACCGAGCAAAAAGCAAAAGATTTATGGAATGAAAAACTCGGTAAAATAAAAGTTGAGGGAGGAACCATTGACCAAACTCGTACTTTTTACTCTTGTTTGTATCGAGCTTTATTTTTCCCTAATAAACTTTATGAGCTCGATAAAGACAATAAAATAGTTCATTTGAGTCCGTATAACGGAAAAGTGATGCCTGGATACCTTTTTGGTGGAACAGGTTTTTGGGACACCTTCAGAGCGCTTTATCCATTCTTAAATCTGGCTTATCCATCCATTAACCTTGAGATGCAGAAAGGATTGGTTAATGATTATAAAGAAGGGGGTTGGCTGCCCGAATGGTCGAGTCCAGGCTATGCCAATATCATGATTGGAAATAACTCAGCTTCTGTTGTAGCCGATGCTTATATCAAAGGATTAAGAGGTTATAATATCGAAACCTTATGGCAAGCTTTAAAACATGATGCCAACAACGAAGGACCTATTGAAGCTGTTGGAAGAAAAGGTGTTGATTATTATAATAGATTAGGATATGTTCCTTATAATGTAGGAATCAATGAAAATGCTGCTAGAACTTTAGAATATGCTTATGATGATTTTGCTATTTGGCAATTAGGCAAAGCTTTAGGGAAACCCCATTCAGAAATTGATACCTATAAAAAACGAAGTTTAAACTATAAAAACCTCTATGATGCTTCAACCAGATTTATGAGAGGCAAAAATGAAGATGGTAGTTTCCAAGCTCCGTTTAATCCATTTAAATGGGGAGACGCGTTTACAGAAGGAAATAGTTGGCATTACACTTGGTCTGTTTTCCAAGATATGCAAGGGCTCATCAATTTAATGGGAGGCCAAGAACAATTTGTAGCAAAATTAGACTCGGTTTTTACCACGCCTCCATTTTTTGATGATAGTTATTATGGTGGCGTAATTCATGAAATTAGAGAAATGCAAATTGCTGATATGGGTCAATATGCGCATGGAAATCAACCTATTCAACACATGATTTATTTGTACGATTATGCTGGCGCTCCATGGAAAACGCAATATTGGGTAAGAGAGGTGATGAATAAATTATACAAAGCAACACCCGATGGCTACTGTGGCGATGAAGATAACGGACAAACCTCAGCTTGGTATCTATTTTCTGCGATAGGCTTTTATCCAGTAACTCCAGCAACAGACCAGTACATTCTGGGAGCTCCTTTATTTAAGAAAATCACCATTTCTTTAGATAATGGGAATAAAATCGAGATTAACGCCCCTAATAATAGTAATCAGAATAAATACATCAGCAAAATGCTTTTTAATGAGAAGGAAGACACTAAAAATTGGCTATCCCATTCGGCTTTAATGAAAGGCGCAAAAATTGATTTTGAAATGAGTAATCAACCCAATAAAAGTAGAGGTATCAAACCAACTGATTTTCCTTACTCACTAACTAATGATCAATAATCAATCATGAAAAGAACTTATATAATTTTATTTCTTATCTCATTTAGCTTCTCAATTTTTGCACAAAATCGCTTAGTAAAATATGCTAAACCCATCATCGGTACAGAAAAAATGGGACATACTTATCCCGGCGCAACAGTTCCATTTGGGGCGGTTCAATTAAGTCCTGATACAGATACCATTCCTTACGCTTATCAAGGGAAATATACTGGATCAGTTTATCAATATTGTGCTGGTTATCAATACAATGATCCAACTATTGTTGGATTTAGTCATACACATTTTTCGGGTACCGGCCATTCTGATTTAGGCGATTTTCTAATCATGCCAACCGTTGGGAAACTACAATTAAACCCCGGAACAGCAGATTATCCCGAAAATGGTTATCGTTCTAAATTTTCTCATCGTACAGAAATAGCAGAACCCAATTATTACAAAGTTGAGTTAGAGGATGATCATATCAAAGCAGAATTGACTACCACTACTAGAGTTGGTTTTCATCAATACACTTTTCCAAAATCAAATCAAGCTCATATTATCCTAGATTTAATGCATGGGATCTATAATTATGAAGAGAAAAATGTTTGGACTTTTGTGAGAATAGAAAACGATTCAACAGTTGTTGGTTATCGGGAAACTAGCGGTTGGGCCAGAACTCGTACTTTATATTTTGCGATGAAATTTTCTAAGCCTTTCAAATCTTATGGATCTAAAAATTATTCTCCAAAAGTTCCCTATCGAGGTTTCTGGGGTAAGTTTGATCAGACTGAGAATTTTCCTGATTTAGCAGGTAAGCAACTTCGATTATATTTTGATTTTGATACCGAAGAAGGTGAAAAAATCGACATCAAGTTTGCTTTATCTCCTGTGAGCACCAAAAATGCTTTAGAAAATATGGCTAAAGAAACCCCCAATTGGGATTTTAATCAAGTAAAGCAAGAAGGTCAAAATCTTTGGGAAAAAGAGTTTGAAAAAATTCAAGTTAAAATGTTGAGTGATGCCGATATGGTTAATTTCTATACGGCGATGTACCACGCATTTCTTTCTCCAACAGTTTACATGGATGTAAATCACGAATATAAAGGTTTAGATCAGAATGTACATCAAGCAACAGATTTCACTAATTATACTACTTTTTCACTTTGGGATACTTATAGAGCACTTCATCCTTTGTTTAATTTGATACAACCTGAAAGAAATAATGACATGGTTCATTCAATGATTGCTCATTATGATCAAAGTGCATTACACATGCTCCCCGTTTGGTCAAATAGTGCAAACGATGATTGGTGCATGAGCGGTTATCACAGCGTTGCAGTAATTGCTGATGCAATGATGAAAGACACATATACAGGCAATGCAAAGCATGCGCTAGAAGCCTGTATTGCAACGGCAACTCATCGTTCTTATGAAAATATTGGAGATTATATTGATAAAGGATATATTCCGTCTGAAAAAAATGGAACTTCTGTATCAACTACGTTAGAGTATGCTTTTGATGATTGGTGTATAGCTCAACTAGCAAAAAAACTGAATAGACAGGATATTTATGAAACGTTTCTTAAAAGATCAGAGAATTGGAAAAATGTATTTGATTCTAACATAAAATTTATGCGCCCAAAGCTTGAAGATGGTTCATTTAAAAAGGATTTTGATGTTTTGCAAACAGATGGACAAGGCTTTATAGAGGGAAATGCGTGGAATTACAGTTTATTTGTCCCCCAAGACCCGAATGGACTGATTAAATTAATGGGAGGCTCTAAAAAATTCGTCCCTCATCTGGATTCTCTTTTTACTATGCATTTGCCTGATCAATTCTTTGAGCATACAGAAGATATCACCCGTGACGGAATTATCGGAAATTATGTTCATGGGAATGAGCCAGCACATCATGTTGCCTATCTTTACGATTGGACAAATCAACCTTGGAAGACTCAATCTACTGTAAGGATGATTATAAAAAAACAATACCATAATGGTGCTGATGGTTTAGGGGGGAATGATGATTGCGGACAGATGAGTGCTTGGTATATATTTTCTGCTTTAGGATTTTATCCTGTGGCTCCGAGTTCTAATCAATATGCATTAGGAAGCCCTGCTGTAGTAAGTGCAACGGTTCAATTGGGGAGAGGTAAGATTTTAAAGGTATCAACTAAAAATCAAGCAGATGAAAATGTTTTCGTCAAAAACGTTTATTTCAATGGAAAGAAATTAGATAAACCTTTCCTTAGTGATGAAGAAATGGCTTCTGGAGGTGAGTTAGTTTTTGAGATGTCATCAAAACATCCATAAATTAAAACAGCCTTCAAAAATGAAAGCTGTTTTAATTTATATCATTTTTGATTAAGAAATAATCCAACTAAACTTATATTCTAAGCCTGGAGCTTTCATTCTATCTGCAATACGCAATAATCTGTCAGGTAAGGCCATCACATAGTCCCTCGCTTTTTCACCAGCTTCATTTAAATCTTTCATGCTTTCCAAATTCCAGTCTTCAATCAAATTTTTCATAATATCTACATAATCAACCGCTGTATAAACGCCTAATCTCTGTGCTGCATCCGTAAAGTGACCGAAAGTATGACCGATTTTTGTTCCCAACTCTCTTAGAAAATGTGCTGGCATTACAATTTTCTTACGCATCATATCCTCAAAGGCAATCATCACTTCATTTGGATCTACTTCAAAAGCTCTTGATATAAACGCTTTATAAGCTTTTGCATGCCTTGCTTCATCTGCAGCGATTAATCCGCACATTTTTGAAAGAAGTTTATCTCCACTTTGTTTCGCTAACATAGCTACCCTCCTATGTGAGATATTTGTAGCTATTTCTTGAAAAGAAGTATAAATAAAGTTTCTGTAAGGGTCATGACCAGTTCCAATGTCAAAACCATCTTGGATAAGATATTGAGTAGATGCTTCCATGGCTCTCATGTTCACTCTTCCTGAAAGATAAAGATACTTATTTAAAATATCACCATGTCTATTTTCTTCCGCTGTCCAAGCCCTTACCCATTTCATCCAGCCACCTTGCTCATGTTTAGAAACATGGTCAACCATTGCTAACCAAGACTCATACGTTGGTAAAGCTTCCTCAGTGATGGTATCTCCAATAAGTACTGCAACTAAATCATACGATAATTCCTTAGTACTTTCTTGCAGTTCTCTAACTTCGTCAAAAAAGGTTTCCTTACTGGCATCTGGCAAGAAATCAGCAGGTTGCCACATCTCCTCCACAGGCTTTAAGTATTCAGCCATATCATTTAACATGAAAGGCTCTAAATAACTCATTACTTCTTTCCTTGATCCTACTGGTAATTCTATCATAAAAATTCTAAAACACAAAGATAATGATATACTTAAACAATAACGATTTTAGTTTAAATATAAAGATTGATACATCATAATTTCCATATTTATTTTGGATTAGGCATAAAAAAAGCCCCAAATCTTTCGAAGAGGGGCTTAATAAAATTTGGCACCGACCTACTCTCCCACATTTTACTGCAGTACCATCGGCTCTGGCGGGCTTA
>JACXVB010000063.1 GCA_014763615.1 Sphingobacteriales bacterium
GGCATTTTTTACAAGTGTCGATCCGTCGAGATATTTTTTGACAAATTTAGGAGTAAATTCTTCAAAAAATCCAAGCATATCTGAAAATACAAGCACCTGCCCATCTACATCCGCTCCTGCACCGATCCCGATCACGGGAATAGACACAGATTCTGCTATCTCTTTTGCAACATCCGCTTTCGTCCCCTCAATCACCATACAAAAAGCACCTGCATCTTCAACTGCTTTTGCGTCTTTAAGTAGTTGTTCTCTCTCGGCTTGGGTTTTGCCTTTTACTTTGTATCCGCCTTCGCTTCTTACAGACTGTGGCAAAAGGCCTATGTGTCCACATACAGCGATCCCGTTGGAAGTAAGGTGTCGGATTATTTCCGCTTTATCTGCACCCCCTTCGATCTTCACACAATCAGCGGCAGTTTCTTGAAAAACCTTGATCGCATTTTTTACCGCTTCTTCTTTTGTAAGGTAAGTTCCAAACGGCATATCACATACGACAAAACTTTTCTTCGCTCCACTGCAAACTGCATTTGTGTGATATATCATTTGATCAAGCGTAGCACTTATGGTATCTGTTTTACCTGCGAAACTCATATTTAAACTGTCACCAACCAAGATCATGTCGGCACTTTCTTCAAATAACTTTGCAAATAAAGCATCATACGCAGTGATCATAACAAGAGGTTTTACGCCCTTTTGTTTTTGGATAGATGATATCGTTAATTTTTTACCCATTTAAAAACTCTTTTTATATTAATGTTAGCATTTTAACGAAAAATTGCTATAATTTGAACAATATAGGAGAATTATTTTATGGGTATAAGAAGTGATTTAGATGCCAATTTTGATTTTGAAATAGTCGATGAGTTTCTAGACCACTACTCGATGATGATCGATAGCATGGAAGTGATGATTATAGATCTTTCCAAGCCAAATATGTATCATAGAAGTGTGAATGAGCTTTTTCGAGTATTTCACAACATTAAATCTGCTTCAGGCTATCTAAAGATAGAACCAATGACTAAGCTCGCTGCCTTTGTCGAATCGGAACTCGAAGTACTTCGCGATAAAGAAGCTCCGGTTAATGAAGAAACTATCAACTGGCTTTTAGAAGTGAGTGATATGTTTGCGGCTTGGCAGGATGATCTCAAACTTGATAACGATCTATCCAAAATAAAATTCTCTTTGTTAAAAATACCAGATACGGACAAATAAACTTGAAAGATTTAGTAGCATATATAACTTCTGGATATCCAGATAAAAATTTCAGTATAGACCTTGCTTTGACATTGGCTCAAAATGGTGTTGACACACTTGAACTGGGCATACCCTTTTCAGATCCGGTTGCAGATGGTCCTGCTATAGAAAAAGCAAACCAAAGATCATTGGAAGCGGGATTTAAATTTAAAGATCTTTTAGAAATTTCAGAACAAATTGCCCCAAAAGTAGATACTTTATGGATGGGATATTTTAATAGTTTTTACCAGCAGAATATGGACCTTTTACTACCAAAAGCAAAAGAGATCGGCTTAAAAGGTTTTATCATCCCCGATCTACCACATGAGGCTTTGGTGTTAATGAAAAAACTGCCAAAGAAAAAGTAAAAGGAGCAGATGGGGTAATCGTAGGAAGTGTTTTTATAAACATTTTACTAAACGATACACTTTCAAATAACCAAAAACTCCAACAGTGTGCCACCCTTGCTAAAGAGATAAAAGAGAAGATTAATAGTTAATTTTCTCTTTTTTTATTCGAAAACTTCTATGGAACACTTTATGTAATTAAAACATTAAACAAATAAAACTTAAGGAGTTTTCAATGTTTAGTAGTTCTAATGAAGAGTATAACATGGTAGAGTTTGAAGATAAACGCATAAATCATTATCTTCACCACTTTGATGGATGCAATCTCGAGCATATCGAATATAATTTAGGATATGATTGTATAGCACCTAGCACAGGAATTATCAAAGAGATTATTTGGGATGATTCTTATTAAAAAGAGTATGGTGCGCCCGAAGAGATTCGAACTCCTGACCGCCGGTACCGCAAACCGAATTTATACATAATGTTGATACATTAAAAGGTCTTAAAGCAAATAAGGACTTTACACGTTTTAGATATCGCTTTAAAATCGAAGGTAAAGAGCATACTACAACTATTGATTATTCTTCAAAAAAAGCATGGACTCCTAAAATTCGAAAAGACAATGCTCGAAAAGAAGCAGAACTATTTAAAGAACAAAAAAAAGTTGAGACTCTACAACCCTTTAACCAAGAAACTAAAGTAAATTTTATTGCAAAAGAATATTTTCATAAAAAATGTGCAGACACTCAATGGACTAAAGATCGGAAAAGACTATATGAACTTTATATCGGACCTTTTATAGGTACAAAACATATAAGTAAAGTTGCCGAATATCATATTGATTCTATTCGAAAAAATATGGAGACTACAAATTACCATCAATATAAAGAGGGTGGTAATAGTATCCGCTCAATAGAAAAAGTTCTATATCAAGTGCTTAAACCTATTTTAGAATATGCTAAATCAAATGGAGCAATTCAAAAACTGCCTCAAATCACAATTCCAAATCGTCCAAAAAGAAACCAAAGAAAGAGAAAAGTAAAATCTGCAAGTGAAAAGCTCGTATTACTTTATAATGCCATAACAACTCGATATCAAAATGATCCTTTCTACAGAGCATTATTTTTATTTGCCTTTCATGGTAGAAGATGGGGAGAAATCAAAACGCTTCATTGGACAAGTATAGACTTTAAACATGGGAAATATACTATTGAAGCGCAATGCAATAAAATTGGAGAGGATCAAGAATATTTTTTACCAATAGATATTCAACTAGCTCTTCAAGAGATGCAAATAGATAAAGATGGACTGGTTTTTAAAAGCCCAAAAACAGGAAAGATGTTAGATAGCCCACGTAGACAGCTTGCAAAACTAAAAGATGACACAGGTATTGAAGAATTAACAATGCATTATTTTAGACATTTACTAGCTACAGCATTAAGTGAATATGGTGCTGCTGCACCTGTGATGAGTGCCGCTCTTGGACATACTCGTTCTGATACAGTTGACTTATATTACCGAAGTGCAAATCATTTAAAAGGATCCCAAGATGCTATTGCTCAATTAGAAAAAATTGTGTCTCTACAGCATCATAAATTTAGCTAGGCTAATCTTGCAAAGAGCACTCACACTAATTCCTAGTTCCCTAGCTTTAGCTTCTATCTTTACTTTTTCATCTGGAGTAACATTTATAAAAATCTGCTCACTGGCTTTTTGTCCAGGCTCTTTTTTAGGACGGCCACCTTTTTTCTTTTTTGCCTTACTCATATCAGCCGCTGCTATGAACTTATTTTCTTTTTCTGATGTATCTATGTCGTCTATATCTTTAATTTTTGCCACACTTATTCCTTATTTAATACTAGTATTATACTTATTTAATTCAAATTATTTATAAGTTCTAATATCTCTTTAGAAAGTTTTTTGATTTCTTTGGCAGCATCACCTTTTTTATTGTACTCCTTTGCAGTCAAACCATCTCCATAACTGTGTCTATAGTCTGCTCTTGAGTACATTGTGCTGTCTAATAAATTGAAATATTCTTTATTTTCTTTGATATATTGACGTAATTCTTTGAGTCTATTTTTTGATCTGCTATCTACATTGTTAAGTAACACATTTGTTTTGACTTTCAAACCAAGTGCTTCACTTGCTTCTTTTAGAATCTTTCTAAATTTCTGTAAACCAAAGATCTCTATTTGCGCTATACCAACCGGAGTAATTATAATGTCAGCTCTTATAAGTGCAGCTCGATTTATATCACTATCGTATCCACCACTGTCAATTATCATAAGATTGTCTTTGTTATTGGCATATTCATTGATAAAAGCACTGAAACCTATATCTTTCTCTTTTACACAACGTATAGTTTTCAGATCTTCACTCTCTCGTAGTTGATTAAATAGTATCGCTGAATTTTGAGAATCAAGGTCCAAGAGAACTATATCTTTATACTTTTTTTGTAACTGATAGGCTGTATTTATGGCGATAGTGCTTTTACCAACACCACCTTTTTGATGTCCAAATAGAACAATCATTCAAAATCCTTTATATATAGTTTTATATTAGTATTATACTATTTATTTAATTGTTTAATTATAGTATATAAATGATAAACAACTTGCTCAATTCCGGGATTCTTAATATAATCTACTTACTTAAAAACAAGGAGATCACAATGTACACAACAATGGATTACAAAGAAGCAGGTGCTATATATGGACTTATATTGTTAGCTATTTTATATATACTCTATGCTGTTGCACAACCTTGGGCTGATCTGTATCTATACTCATCACAGTATGTTGCTGCACAAATTTCTGGTATGAGAATTTTAGTGTATGGGTTACCAATCATTCCAGTTCTTATATCACTTTTACCGATGCTCTATATCCTAGCTAGATTTGAAAGAAAATATTTCTTTTTAGCATTTCTAGGTGCACATATTTTAGATCAGATATTTACTGGTCATAATTATATTTTGACTGTTGGATATATGCTTATTCAGTCGCTACTTACATGGCTATTTGGTTCAATTGGTAGTGTAAAATAATTTCTGTAAATTCCAGAATCAGCTATGATAAAAATAAAAGGAATCATAGAGATGGAATTGAAAGGGAAAAAATTAGAGTTAGAT
>JACXVB010000047.1 GCA_014763615.1 Sphingobacteriales bacterium
TTTATCATCGAGAAAGGGTTTGTTTTTTTGCAACCTCAAAGGTAACAATGAGGTAAAACTTTCCTTTCTCCTTTTTTTATTCATTTAGGACGCTATTGATAAAAAATTAAAGAATAGCCTAATCTAATTATACTTAAAAGGAATACACCTAATGCATTTACGGATGGTCATTTAAAAAATGTATTTTAAATCTATTAATGCTTCAAAAAAAGCCGTCATTTAATTTTTCCTAAGAATCACTATCTTAGTAAGAAATAGCAATTGTCAAGCTTATGGAAAGACAATGTTTAGATTGTGGCCAAAAAATTATAGGAAGAGCGGATAAGAAATTTTGTGATGATCAATGTCGGAGTAATTACAATAATCGGCAAAGAGCCGATGATTTAAGCCAAGTAAAAATCATCAATCATATCCTGCTAAAAAACCGTAGAATTTTAACCCAGCTCAATACTTCAGGTAAAACTAAAGTTGCCAAAACTAAGTTAGAAAAGGCAGGGTTTAACTTTGCCTATTTTACACACATTTATCAAACTACCAAAGGCAATAGCTATTTTTTCTGTTATGAGCAGGGTTATCTTCTCTTAGAAAATGATTTTTATTTGTTAGTGAAAAATGTAGAACAGTAATTCTTGTACTGTAAAGTTGTTATTTCATCATCTTTAATAATGATAAATATCATTTTATAGCTGGCGCATCTTCCCGAATTTAGTTTCACCAATTTTAAATAAAATGAAAACCATTTTAGTACTTACAGATTTCTCAAGGCTTGCAGAAAATGCAGCGGTTTATGCGGTTAAATTTGCGCAGGAGATTAAAGCTAATCTCGTTGTATTTAATGCTTATGGGGCATCTGAAACCAATAATATTTCTGCGGAAGGAATAGTATGGTCAACAGATTTTGCCGAATTGCAAAAGCGTAGTGAGGAGGATTTGAAAGCCTTAAAATCAAAATTAGAAATAGTTTTAGCTCATGAAACCTCCTCAGAATTTCAGCCTAAAATTACTACCTATTGTGAGTTTGGAGTTTTGGCTGATTTGGTGGAAGAAACTATTCTCAAAAAATCTATTGGGCTAATTGTAATGGGTGGGCAGCACATTAATAATTTTAGCAGATTATTTTTAGGTAGTGATACCCATGATTTGTTAGATAAAGTGATTTGTCCGGTGTTAATCATTCCTGAAGGTGCATCTTTTCATCGATTAGAAAAGATTACCTATGCTACTGATTTAAAATCAACAGATAAACCGCTCATTTCTTCCATTGCGGCTTTGGGTAGAATTTTTTCTGCGGGAATCACCGTTACACATATTGAACCAAATCCTCAGCCAGAGCATCAAGCAAAAATTCAAAATTTAGCTGATGAGATTGCCCAACATGTGGGTTATCCACAATTGAATTTTAATTTGGTAAATAGCAGAAATATTACCCAGACTTTGTGTGCAATAAGCGATGCCGACCAAACCGATGTTTTGGTATTGATGCATAAAAAATACCATTTCCCAGAAAGTATTTTTCACACTAGTATCAGCAAAACAATAGCGAAAAGCTGTCCTATTCCTTTATTGGTTTATCCATTTACCTATCATTATTCAGAGAATTAAAAATTGCTACTATGAATACATCTGAAAACGGAGTCTTCAAGAGTAGGAGCAGTTTTATGGTTTATAAGGCCTTTCATTTTATAACTTATCAATTTTTGAGTAAGGTAAATGGTTAACTACTATCAAGCGTCAATTAATGCTTTTAGCTTTGTTGTAGTTCTTGAATTCTATGAGCTATTAAATTCCCAGAGAAGACTGCACCATCCATATAACCAGGAAATTCTGCTGCTGATTCAGTGCTAGAAATTAGTAATTTATCATCAAAAAAAGAACCACTAAAAATTGGGTTTCCATTATTTTGGTGAGGATAAAGAAAATGATCAGACGCTTCAAAGGTGTGAGTTTCTTTACTCCAAACACATTCTCGATAATCCATGAACTCTTCCACTCTCAGTCCGAAAATATTTTTCAATTGGTTTATTACACCCACTTTCCTTTCTAGGTTACTCAGATTTTTAAAGGAAGTATGTACGAATCCGCAGAGTGCGTATTGGGTTCTTTCATGATTGCAGTGGTCATAAAATTCAGTAACCGGCCCAATATTACTAAAGAGCGTTGCAGGTATGTTTTCTTGTTGCCAAAAAGGTTGTTCATAAGTTAATGCAACCTTAATGGAATCCACCATCCAAGTATGCGTTTGCTCAGCCACGTTCATCAGTTCTTTGGGTAAAGGGGGATCAAATAAAATTCTTTTCGCCCACAGCTTTGGTGGAACAGCCAAAACCACGCTATTGCCCACAAAAGTACCATTAGCGATAACCTCAACGCTATTTTTATGAATTCGAATTTCCTTTACAGACTGATGGAAAAGGATATCACTTTCATCTAACTTTTTAACTAAAGTATGGATGAGCTGAGAACTACCTCCCGAAATTCTATAGCTAGGTTCTTGGTCAGGAATTTCAAGCTGCGAAATGGTAGAAGTTTGATAGAATATCTTACGGTCTGTATGCTGTTCAAAGGCGTTAATCTCTAACTCTTTTAACAGTGCTATAAGATGTTTATGCTGAGGTCCAAACCATGTTGCACCCATTTCTACAGGGGCATGGTTGGCTGTATAAAGGGTATGAATTCTTCCGCCAACTCTATTTCTTGCTTCCAAAATTTTGAATGGAATACCTTCTTTTTTCAATCGATAAGCTGTTAAAAGACCTGATAAACCTGCTCCAATGATGATTACCATTTTTTCATAATTAGAAAACAAAGATAAGAAGTTGCGCTCAGTATCTTTGGAAAATGAAACTTCTACCCTCAGCTAGGGAACACTTTTTTATAGTTTTTGCTGGTAGAACTGAAAGGCGATTGCTGTATTTATTCTAATAATCGATAGCTTTATTCCTCCATTCCAGGTAAAAACATGATCTTAAATGGATAAAGGAATTATTGAGATAAGATTATTGCTAGATTAAAACATTTTGCACTTAAATTAGGGGCATGAATCAATCGGCATTGCTTACTGCAATTATTGATAATGCCATAGATGGAATTATTAACATCAATACTAATGGGATTATAGAATCTATTAATCCTTCTGCTTGCCAATTATTTGGTTACCAGCCAGAGGAAGTGATAGGAGAAAATATAGCTTTATTGATGCCAGAACCCGACCGCTCCCGTCATGATGCTTACCTCGCTAGGTATCAGGAAACGCGTGAGCCACATATTATTGGTAAAGGGAGAGAAGTTAAAGGAAAAAAGAAAGATGGTTCCTTATTCCCTTTTAGATTAGCAGTTTCAGAAGTTCAATATCAGGGGCGTATCATTTATAATGGATTTATCCATGATTTAACTAGAGAAAAAGATGCAGAGTCTCAATTGTTGCAATACACCAATAAATTGGAACAATTGGTGGCAGAGCGAACCTCAGAGCTACAATCTTTGGTTACTCAGTTACAGGAGGCTAAGGAAGAAGTTAGCCATTCTCTTGAAAAAGAAAAGGAACTCAATCAGTTAAAAAGCCGCTTTGTTTCTATGGCCTCTCATGAATTTAGAACGCCTTTAAGTTCTATCCAACTTTCTGCTTCTTTAATTGATAAATATGCCTCAGATTATCATAATCCTAACATTACAAAGCATGTCAGTAAAATAAAAATTGCCATTGGTAATTTAACCACCATCTTAAATGATTTCCTTTCTTTAGAAAGATTAGAGGCAGGCGTGATTAAACCCCAGTTTCAAATGATGAACTTACTGAAGTTTTCTGAAGAAATTACCGAAGAAATGCAAATGGTTTCTAAGCAGAATCAGAATATCATTTATCAGCATACGGGTACGCAAAGTAACATCTATACAGATAGTAATTTATTGAAGAATACCATCATCAATTTAATTTCTAATGCTATAAAATACTCAGGAGAAAACACTTTTATAGAATTTAATACCGAAATTAATCAACAAGGGATATTTATCACCATTAAAGATAATGGTATTGGAATTCCACTGAGCGAGCAGAAACATTTGTTTGAAGCCTTTTTTAGAGCACATAATACAGGGGATATTCCTGGAACAGGCTTGGGCTTAAACATTGTAGATCGTTATGTGAAATTGCTTAATGGGGAAGTGGAATTTGAAAGCAGCGAAAATAAAGGAACAAGATTTACCCTCAAATTTAAACAGCAAGATGGAAAATAAGATTCTAATTATTGAAGATAATATAGACATTAGAGAAAGTACCGCAGAGATTTTGGGCTTAGCGGGTTATCAGGTTTTAGCCGCAGAAAATGGGAAAATTGGTGTAGAGTTGGCGCAAAAAGAATTGCCCAACCTCATTATTTGTGATATCATGATGCCAGAGTTGGATGGCTATGGTGTACTTTATCTTTTAGGGAAGAATCCAGAAACTGCCGCTATTCCTTTTATTTTCTTAACGGCTAAAGCCGAAAGAGTGGATATGCGTAAGGGGATGGAAATGGGAGCAGATGATTACCTCACCAAACCTTTTGATGATATGGAGTTACTGAACGCAGTTGAAAGCAGGTTAAAGAAAAGTCAACAACAAAAGGATTTCTACTCCAAAGGTTTACAAAAGTTAGATGATTTTGCCACTATAATGGATGGAAATAAGGTCTTAGAAAAACTAATAGCCTCAAAAAAAGTGCGCAATGTAAAAAAGGGACAAATCATTTATTATGAAGGCGACGGAACGCAGGGAATTTATCTCCTATTAAATGGGAAAATTAAAATCACCAAGTTGAGTGAAGATGGCAGGGAGTTTTTAACAGGTATTTATCATGAGGATGAATATTTTGGTTTGCATGATGCTTTGGTAGGCACTACCCATACCGAATCTGCTGCAGCATTAGAAGATAGTGCCATTTGTCTTTTACATAAAGATCAAGTGGATGAAATCCTCAATAAATATCCAGCATTAGCCATGCAGTTTATCCATTTACTTTCTGCTAGCCTACAACAAAAGGAAGAACAATTGGTGCAATTGGCCTATCATTCGGTAAGAAAAAGAATGGCCGAAACTATTATTCGTATTTCGGAAATCAATCAAAATCATCATTTTAAAATTTCTAGAGATGATTTAGCCGCTATGGCAGGGATGGCTACAGAAACAGTGAGCCGTACTTTGAGTGATTTTAAAGAGGAAAAATTAATTGAAAAAAAAGGTAGCGAAATTCAGATTATCAATTTGGATAAACTTCAAAAAATGAAAAACTGACCCAAATCATATTTCTATCTGATTAGCCTCATAAATCAGACAGAAACTTAGCTTTAAATTTGTTTGAATAATTCATCAACAGCATGAGGTTCAAACAAATTTTAGATGAAAGCCGTTGTTTATAGCACACAGACGTTTGAGAAGGAGCTTTTAGCAAGAGCCAATCAGAAGAAGCATGATATTACTTTGATATCAAATCCTCTAAACATTGATACGGCCTGTTTCGCTGAGGGCAAAGATGCTGTAATTGTTAGTCCATCCGATGATCTATCCGCTTCAGTAATTCAAAAATTAGCAGACTTAGGAATCAAATTTATCAATTGCCGAACGTTTGAAACGCAGCACATCGACAAGTCTGCCGCCAAAAGTGCTGGACTAAAAGTAGCTCAAGTCATCTCACTGATACCCGAAGAAATTGCGCAGCAAATTATTGAAAATTTAGACCATTGGAAAAGCCCTAAATGTGCAGGTAAGCAATATGCCTGTAAAGATGCTTACCACAAAAAAGATTAAGGATATGGAAACGGCAGAGTTGATAAAAAAATATACTGTACCGGTACCCCGCTACACCAGTTATCCAACTGTACCTTATTGGGATGTAGAAAATTTTAAAACCAAAAGGTGGCTAGAAGAAGTTAAAATTGCTTTTAAAAAAAGTAATCAAAAGAGTGGCATTAGCTTATATATTCATTTACCTTATTGCGAAAGTTTGTGTACCTATTGCGGTTGCAATACCCGTATCACCAAAAATCATGAGGTAGAATTACCTTATATCAAAGCACTTGAAATAGAGTGGATGATGTATGAGGATTTATTTAATGAGAAACCTCAAATCAAAGAACTGCATTTAGGAGGTGGTACGCCCACATTTTTCAGTCCAGAAAATTTAAAATCTTTAATTAAAAATATCTTATCAGGATGTGAAATTCATCCCGAAGCTGAATTTAGTTTTGAGGCTCATCCAGCCAATACCAGTGAAGCGCATTTAAAAGTACTTTATGAATTGGGATTTAAACGATTGAGTTTGGGTATTCAAGATTTTGATCCTCAAGTTCAGCAAATTATCAATCGTTTACAAACGGTAGAACAAGTAGAAAAAGTAACCCAGCAAGCCAGAGCCATTGGATATAATTCTATCAATTACGATTTGATTTACGGCCTGCCTTTGCAAACCTTAGTGGGCCTAAAAAACACCATCAAAGAAGTGATTAGGCTATTGCCAGATCGGATTGCTTTTTACAGCTATGCCCATGTACCATGGATAAAACCAGGGCAAAGGATGTTTACCGAATTAGATTTGCCTGATGCCGATAGCAAGCAATTATTGTATGAAACAGGTAGAAATTTACTGATAGAAGCAGGCTATGAAGAAATTGGGATGGATCATTTTGCTTTGCCTACGGATAGTCTTTATCAGGCTCAGGAAGAAGGGAAATTGCATCGCAACTTTATGGGTTATACCCATCAATATACGCAGTTAATGATTGGGTTAGGCGTTTCTTCTATCAGCGATAGCTGGACAGCATTTGCCCAAAACGTAAAAAAAGTGGAGGATTATATTTCTTTAGTAGATGCGGGTGAATTCCCTGTTTTTAAAGGACATTTGCTAGATGAGGATGATTTAATGATGCGTAGGCATATTTTGCACCTGATGTGTAAAGGAGAAACCCATTGGGATAGATTAGATTTATTGCATCATCATTTTAAAAGAAGTTTGTACCGATTACGTGAAGTTGAACAAGATGGTTTGATTAAGAAAACAGATCATGCCGTAAAAGTTACTCCACTGGGAAGAAGATTTTTAAGAAATATTTGTGCGGCTTTTGATGATCGCCTTTGGAAAAATTTACCTGAAAAACAAGTCTTTAGTATGGGTTCATAGTATTTTTAATTGCTTTTTTAAGTCTAATAGCACCATAAAGCTCTCAATTTGCGCTTCTTCAACCATTCTTGATTTTAATCCAAGAATGGTTGAATATTTTAAAGCAAATCATTTATTCTGATTAAATCTTTCCTTGATATTTAGGATCAAAATCTATCATCCACTCAATGCCATATTGATCTCTAAACATTCCGAAATAAGAACCCCAAGGACTATCGCCAATAGGCATTTCAACAGTTCCGCCAGCAGAAAGCCCGTTGAATAAATGGTCGGCTTCTTCCTTACTTTCTGCACTTACAGAAATTTTAGATCTGTTTTCATTTTCATTTACTGTTCCCATGAAAGATGGTACATCATTACCCATCAAAACATTTTTACCAATAGGTAAAGCAATGTGCATGATTTTATTCGCATCAATTTCTGCAATTTCAAAACCAGGATTAGGTATATCTTTCAGGCGCATCACCTTGGCAAATTCTCCACCAAAAACTGATTTATAAAAACCGAAAGCTTCTTCTGCATTACCGTTAAAATTGAGGTGTGGATTGATAAGTGCCATAAGGTTTATTTTTAGAGGATGAATGATGGGTTATTTCTAATCAAAAATAAGATTTAATTTAAGATTTAGGTAGGTATAAAGGTTTAAAAACTGGTGCTTTACGACAGAAAAAAGAAAATTTAAATTCCATTTAATGAATCAATGACAAATCACCGCATTGGTGCTTGAATTAGGGCTGAGGTAAGGGATATCCAAATTTAAACCCCTAACAATAAACCATAAACCTAAGCATAAGGTAAGCACAGGTAAAAGCTGATTAATTCTATAACGAAAAGTAGGTTTGGCGAAGTTAATGCCTAACATGGCGGCAAACATGAGTGGAAGAGTGCCTAAACCAAAAAAGAACATAAACAATCCCGATTGCCAAACATTATCACTACTCAATGCAGTTGCTAAGGCTAAATAAACAAAACCGCAGGGTAAAAATCCGTTCAGCATGCCAATTAGAAAGTGCCCACTTTTTCTTTGTAGGGCTTTAGCAAATAATTGATTAAAGTTTTTTTGAAAAGGGTTTTGATAATGCCAAGCTATTCTGAAAAAGGGTAATATTTTGGGCAAGCTGACGATGACAATGAGCAAACCACTCAGGATACTTAAATTTTGTTGCCAGCCGGCAATCCATAATTGTTTCCCGATGAGGCCCATCAACAAACCTAAAAGCGCATAAGAAAGAGAACGTCCCAAGTTATAGCTTAGTTTTTGAAATATTATTTGCCAATTTTGCGCTGCCTTAGGTAATGCAAAAGCTAAAGGCCCGCACATGCCTACACAGTGGAAGCTACCAAATAATCCTATCCAAAAAGCGAGTTGTAAATGGCTCATGGTAAAAATATTTCTTTCTCAAACCAATAATTTTTGCTTTTATTTTTCCATTTCATTACCACCAGCCAATCGCCCTTTTTTAAATCATTTAATGGAACTAAAACTTTTTTACCGATGAAATGAATTTGTTGATCAAGATTACTGTTAGATGGTCTTTTAATGGTAATTATGCCACTTTCTGCACCTTTAAACTGAATGATTAATTCATTTGTAGCTAAGATTAAATGGGGTTGAGCATGGTCATCAATCACCTGTTGCCTTTGGTTATATTCATCAGTATAAGCCAAGCCTTTTTCATAATAATCCTTATCAAAATTATCATCGGTAGAGCGCATCATCAGAAAGGCCAAAACAGAAATAAAGCCGATGAAAATTATCAAAACGATTATAATTCCTTTACCCCAATTCATTATTTTTTAATTTACTGGTCCTAAAAAATTTGTTTCTTCCTTACCCAACCATTTCCCGTTTTGCTCAATCAATAAATGAATAGGGGAATTACTTTTTTTAATTTCTTTAGCCGGAATCAAGACAAAAAAGGTGAGTTTTACGGTACTTTCTTTGGCAATGCTATCCACCCCTTGTATCCATTGAATTTTAGCCCTTGGATTTTCGGGTTTGATATTGATTTTGATTGGATTCATGGTTTTATTGATGAGCTCGGCAGTATATAAATTACTTACATAACCACCCGGTTGTTCTTGATACAACATCCCGCCGGCTCTTAAAATGGTGACATCTACATCCTTACGGCTGAGGAGGAAAAAGCTTAAAATCCCTATCATGATAATGATGATTAAACTGTAAGCTTTCATCCTTAAACTGAAGGTGGGCTTATGCTGATGTTCAATCATTTCTTCAGAATAAAAGCCAATCAGTTTTCTTGGTTTATGGATTTTATCCATCACTTGGTCGCAAGCATCAATACAGGCGGTACAATTGGTGCACTCTAGTTGGGTGCCTTTGCGGATATCAATCCCGGTAGGGCAAACGGCAACGCATAAATTACAATCTACACAATCGCCTAAAGCTTTTTCATCATTTTTTTTGATTTTTCCTCGAGGTTCGCCACGTAAAAAATTATAGGCAACTACTAATGAGTTTTTATCCAACATCACACCTTGTAAACGACCATAAGGACAAGCTACTATACATACCAACTCACGCATTTTACTAAATACCAAATAGAAAGCTAAGGTGAAAAGCCAGATGCCAATAAAACCTATCCAGTGTTGCTGTATGGGTTCTTTAATGATTTTAAAAAGCGTTTCAGTGCTGATTATATAAGCTAAAAAAGTATTAGAAATGAAAAAAGAAATCAATAAGAAAAGACTGTGTTTGCTTACTTTTTTGATGATTTTTTCCTGTGTCCACGGACTTTCGTCTAGTTTTTTACGGGCGAGAGGTTCTCCTTCAATCCAGACTTCAATTTTCCTAAAAACCATTTCCAAGAAAATGGTTTGAGGGCAAATCCATCCGCAAAATATCCGACCAAAGGCGATGGTAAACAAAACGATGCTGATCAATACTATCAGCATCGCCAAAACAAAAATGAAAAAATCTTGCGGCCAAAAAACCTGACCAAATAAAATGAACTTACGCTCTATGATGTTGAACATCATGAATTGATGTCCGTTAACTTTTACAAACGGAGCCGAAAATAAAAACAGCAGCAATACATAACTTAACCATGTACGAAGACGGTAAAGCTGACCTTTTCTGATTAAAGGATAAAGCCAACGACGTTTTCCGTCGGCAGTAACAGAACTATGATAGCTAATTTCTTCCATTTTTAAGATTCTTTAGTGCCTTGAGGTGCTTTCGGATTAGCCGGATGTGAATCTTTTAAAGATTTCACATAGTTGGCTACATCTGCAATTTGTTTAGGGGTTAATTGCTTTTCCCATGAAATCATCCCTTTTTCAGGTACGCCGTATTTAATAACCTTAAAAATATCATTGATGTTGCCACCATGCAACCAATATTCGTCGGTTAGATTAGGGCCTACAATTCCTTCGGCATGTTGCCCATGGCAAGGCGTACAATTTTGCTTAAAGATGGCAGCCCCATCTTTAAGTACTGTGGGGTCATTAGTTAATTTTACCGAATTTTCATCTACCCGATTAGCAGATTTGGCTAAGAATGCCTCTTGATCAACCGAAGCTTGTTTCATTTCGGCAACATATTCCTGGTTTTGTAATTTCCCCAGTTTAAATACATGATAAGTAAGTAAATAGGTGAATGCAAAAGTAATGGTGATGTAAAATAACCACATGAACCAAGCAGGAGTAGGGTTGTCTAGTTCTCTAATACCATCATATTCATGCTCCATCAGCAAATCTTTTTCCTCATACATTGGCCTCAAGGAAAGTAATTTTTCCCATAGGCTGCGTTTTGCTTTTTTCTCTAAGATGGGCTCTTCAATTCCTTTTTCAGCTACTGAACTAGTTTCAGAAGCGGGTAAAAGTATAGCTGCCATGATATTTAGAGTTTTTAATAACATAAGGCTAACAATGACAATCAGAATCAAAGTGACAAGGATTGCACTTAGCGCCATCTCATTTATCAGGGTTGACGAGTTTCTTGCAGCATCTAGCTGATTTGCTGACCCTAAGAATAAGGCTAATAATATCAATTGACGTGGTTTCATCTTTTAAAAATTAAGGTTGATTTTCTGATTCACTAGTGAACGGAATATCACTCATGTAATCCACATGAGACTTTTTCATCCTGATTAAAACTATCGTGGCAACAATAAAGAACACCAGGAATATGAATAGAGAGAAAAGCATATAAATTTCTTTGCCATTCAAATCGTTGATAAACTGTCTAAACATGATTTTTTATTTTGAAGGTTTATTTTTAATGTCTATTCCTAATCTTTGGATATAAGCAATGATGGCAATGATCTCTTTATCGCTGTTCACCTTGATTTTATCTTGAGCTAAATTAGCAGCGATGCCTTTCGCTTGAACTTCTAAATCTTGATTGGCTTTTTGCTCATAATTTGCTGGATAAGGAACTCCTACCGCTCGCATTGCATGGATTTTAGCTGCAGTGGTGCGGGTATCTAATTTCTGATCCATCAACCAACTGTACTGAGGCATGATACTTCCTGGCGACATACTTCTAGGATCCATCAGGTGATTATAATGCCAAGCATTGCTATATTTCCCGCCTTCGCGTTGTAAATCTGGACCAGTACGTTTAGATCCCCATAAGAATGGATGATCATATACAAATTCGCCAGCTTTACTGTAATCTCCATAACGCTCTGTTTCTGATCGGAAAGGACGAATCATTTGCGAGTGGCAATTCACACAACCTTCGCGGATATATAAATCTCTTCCTTGCAATTCTAGCGGAGTATAGGGCTTCACAGATGCAATGGTTGGGACATTAGAGTTGATGAAGAAAGTAGGAATCATCTCTACCAAACCTCCAATTAAAATCACAATTAAACTGGCTACTAAAAGGGTGATAGGTTTACCTTCTAATCTTCTGTGCCAGAATTCTTTTTTGTTTTCTTTTTCTTTGAGGAGGGGCAAAGCTTCTGCCGCTTCATTGCTCATTAACTTACCTGCCTGCATGGTTTTCACTAAGTTGAAAGTCATAACAATAGCACCTAAGAGATAGAATGTGCCACCAATAGAACGCATGATGTACATTGGAATAATCCTCAATACCGTTTCCAAGAAATTAGGATAATGCAATAAACCTTCTGGAGTAAACTCTTTCCACATTAAACCTTGTGTAAAGCCTGCCCAATATAATGGAATAGCATAAAATAGGATACCGAGAGTGCCTATCCAGAAATGGAAATTAGCTAGTTTTTTAGAGTAAAGTGGGGTTCTATAGATGCGAGGAACTAGCCAATATAATATACCGAAGGTCATGAAACCGTTCCAACCTAAAGCACCTACGTGTACATGAGCAACAATCCAATCGGTATAGTGTGCAATAGCATTTACACTTTTTAAAGAGAGCATCGGGCCTTCAAACGTAGCCATACCATAAGCGGTTAAAGCTACCACCATAAATTTTAAAGTCGCATCATCTCTTACCTTATCCCAAGCACCACGTAAGGTGAGTAATCCGTTAATCATACCTCCCCAACTTGGGGCAATTAACATGATTGAAAAGGCAACACCTAAAGATTGAGCCCAACCAGGTAAAGCAGAGTACAATAAATGATGCGGACCTGCCCAGATGTAAATAAAAATTAAAGCCCAGAAATGAAGAATACTTAACCTATATGAATAAATTGGGCGTTCAGCCATTTTAGGTAAATAGTAATACATCAAACCTAAAAAAGGTGTAGTTAGAAAGAAGGCAACTGCATTATGTCCATACCACCACTGCACCAAAGCATCTTGTACGCCAGCATACAAGTAATAGCTTTTGAAGGCTGAAATTGGAAGTTCAAAAGAGTTTACAATATGCAATACCGCAACTGTAACAAAAGTGGCAATATAAAACCAAATGGCTACGTAGAGGTGTTTTTCTCTTCTTTTAATGATGGTTCCAAACATATTGATACCAAATACCACCCAAATCAGCGTGATAGCGATATCAATTGGCCATTCTAATTCGGCATATTCATGTGAGGTAGTTAAGCCCAAAGGAAGCGTAATGGCTGCGGCAACAATGATGAGTTGCCAACCCCAAAAATGGATTTTACTGAGCGTATCACTAAACATCCTGGCTTTTAACAAGCGTTGGAGCGAGTAATAAGCACCCATAAAAATGGCATTTCCTACAAAAGCAAAAATCACCGCATTGGTGTGAAGTGGACGAATTCGGCCAAAGGAGGTGTACTGATTACCCATGTTGGCCGCGGGATGATACATTTGAATGGCGATAAGTAATCCAACAGACATACCGATGAGACCCCAAACCAGCGTTGCGATGGCGAAATTTCTTACAATCTTGTTGTCGTAGTAAAAATGATCAGGTTGCATAATTTAATAACTTAATGCAACAAAACTAGAGGGTTCTACATGACTATAGAATGACACAAGTGCTTATAAAAAATGAGGGATATCATTTTTTTGTGGTAGTAGAGGGGGATCATCCTCAATCTATCAACCTAATTTAGGACGATTCAATGGAACCATAATCTTTCTCCTTTTTTACTTTCATCAAATTTTCCATCGGCGAAAGCCAAATGTCCACTCACAAAAGTATGGGTGATTTTAGAGTTAAATTTTTGTCCTTCAAACGGAGACCAACCACATTTTGCTAAAATATTGGATTTTTCCACTCGATAAGAATCATTTAAATCTACTAAGGCTAAATCGGCAAAATAACCTTCGCGGATGAAACCTCTATCTTTAATTTGAAAGCAGATGGCCAAATTGTGGGATGTTTTTTCAGCAATTTTTTCTAAACTGATTTTCCCTTGATGATACAATTCGAACAAAGCATTGAAGGCATGTTGTACTAATGGTCCGCCAGCAGGTGCTTTGCTGTAAGTTTGCGATTTTTCTTCTAATGTATGTGGCGCATGATCGGTGGCTATCACATCAATATGATTATCCAAAACTGCTTTTAAGATTTGGTCTCTATCTGCCGCGGTTTTTACTGCCGGATTCCATTTAATGAAATTTCCTTTAGCAGGATAATCTTCATCAGAAAACCAAAGATGATGAATACAAGCCTCAGCGGTGATTTTTTTATCTTTTAAAGGAGATTGGTTATCAAATAGAAAAGTTTCTTTTCCGGTGGAGATGTGTAAAATATGCAAACGCGTTCCATGTTTTTTGGCCAACTCAACAGCAAAAGAAGAGGAGAGGTAACAAGCTTCTTCATTTCTGATGAGTGGATGCATTTCAGGGGTCAAAGCTTCTCCATATTTATCTTTAAAGAGCTGTAAGTTTTTCCTCACTGTGGCTTCATCTTCACAATGTGTGGCTACTAAAATGGGTGCATTTTTAAAAATTCCTTCTAAGGTTTTTTCGTTATCTACTAACATGTTTCCAGTGGAAGATCCCATGAAAACCTTGATACCGCATACGTTTTCAATGTTTGTTTTTAAAACTTCCTCTAAATTATCATTGCTGGCGCCCATAAAAAAGGAATAGTTAGCCAATGATTTTTGTGCGCCAATCGCATACTTATCTGCTAATAATTCCTGAGTTAAGGTATTTGGAACGGTGTTGGGCATCTCCATAAAGCTGGTAATTCCGCCTGCCACAGCCGCTTTAGCTTCGGTATAAATTTCTGCTTTTTGGGTTAAACCAGGCTCTCTGAAATGTACTTGATCATCAATAAAACCAGGAAAAAGGTATTTGCCTTCGGCATTAATCTCTGTTGCACTAGCATCTGAAATTTGAGCTGCAATTTTTTCAATCCTTTGATTTTTAATCAATACATCTCCAGAAATGATTTTCCCTTCGTTTACGATTTGTGCATTTTTAATCAGGTACATTTTCATGTGTGCTAATTTCGATAAATAACAATATAAATCAATAGTGTCCTAAACGTATAGGAATAGAATAAAAATACGTGTTGTTAATTGATATAGGCGTATAATTTGAATATTTCAGAAAAGAACCCCTTG
>JACXVB010000064.1 GCA_014763615.1 Sphingobacteriales bacterium
TGGCTACTTGCGTCGGGGAAAATTTACTCCTTTTCATACTTACTGTTTAAAGTTAATTATTCTACTTTTAAACCGTACTGTTTTTGGGGGAGCTTACAATTTGAGCTGTGTTTGCATTGAATTTTACAATGGTTGAAACATCAGGCACTAATCCTGTGCTCCAATTTGCAGTGTTATTCCAATTATTATCCACCCCCAACCAATTTGCAGGTGCTGGAGTTACTATTGAATTGGTATCAGCAACAGCAATAAAAATATCAGCTTTCAAAGAAGCATAACTTGGGTAAAGCGTTTGAAAATCAGTATCATTAAAGCTCTGCGTAAGTGTTGTTGTACCGAATGTTAAATTTCCTTTAAAAGCTCCTCCAAAAGCTACTTTGTTTTGAAAAAGTGCCGCTATACTACTTTCTGGCACTTTAAAGGCTTTTACAAAATTAAAATCTTGATCTAAAAACTCTATCACAGAATAATTTTTAGCATCATTAAATAAGTAATTACCTTGCTCATAAACTGAATTTGCTGATTTGTTAGCTATAGAAACAAAATTACTTCCGTATCTAAAAATATCTTCATAGTTAGGTTTATAATCAACAGCAGTTTTGAAATCCAAATACTGACCAGCACTATTTAAACCCATTATTCCAGTTGCAGCATAGGTACTCCCACCTTGAACAATAGGTACTACATCCTTAAAAGGTGCTTCTGTAGGCTTAACATTTCCAGAAAAACTATAATTTAAATATAAATTTCCGTTAATTGGATTTAAACCTTCAAATACTACTATTGCAGTTGATGATTTTGTATCAGCGAAAGCTGATTTTTTTGAACCATCAGCATTTAAACTAATTACTATTGAATATGCACTAGATAAATAATTACTCATTTGCGAGGCAATCGCTTCGCCATTATAGTAAAGCTTATTATCATTGTTGTAAAGTCCAAAAGTTACTTGGCCCGCATCATCCACAAATATCCTAGGGACAGAAATTTGATATAGACTATAAGAGAACACATCAGTATGCCAAAGCTCATCTCCAGAAGGATTAAATTTAATGATACGATTTGGATAAGTAAATTGAGCATTTGGAGGATTTCGCGAAGGATTATTAGCTGCAATAACGGCAAATATATTACCATCTGGGGTGATTTGCATTCCCGTTATGGTAGCAGCTGCTTTGCCTGATTCTCCACTTAATACATCACTACCCGTATCAATATTTTTCATCCATTGGGCTACTCCGGTATTACTAATTTTTAGAAGTTTAACACCATTGGTATTGTTAATAATCCCATTACCATAATCAACAGGTGCGGTTGGGAAACCTACACTTAAAATTGCGTACAAATTACCATCAGCGTCAAAACGCCCATGAAGACTTCCTATATTTCTTTTTAATAATGTTTGAGTCCCATCAGGGCTTATTTTTCCATAAATTACTTCATTTAAAGCTTGTGTACCATATCCTCCAGGATTTAGTTGGGTGCCTGCAAATATGCATTTACCCCAGATTGTAGCTGTAAAAAATAAGTTTCCATTGGCATCATAACGCATTTCATTAATTGTGGAACCTGCCCCACCAAAATTCAAGGCAAAATCATAACCGCCACCAATTTGAGCTTTGGTTATGGTGCTTGTTAATAGAAGTAAAAAGAGTAATAATTTTTTCATGATTTGTTTTTTCTGATGCCATAAATTTGAAGTTTTAGACGGAGACAATCCATACGATGAACTTCGTATTTTTTAATAACCGTCACAAAAAATGCTCTCAAAATAATAAGGATTGATGATAATATCGAGCAGAAATAAAAAACGGCGAAGGAGTACCAAAATGGTTCTCCTTTGCCGTTTTCATCATCATTTTAACTATTTGTAATAGTATTTGATTCCTTCTGCTGCGGTTTGCTTTGATGCTATTGGTTTTAACATTGATAATTATACCTTAATTTGTTGTGGGGTTGTATATCTCATCCCCCATAAATTTCCAAGTTTGGGTTACTTTGCCTGTTGCAGCATCCAACAATTCGCATTGGGTGTAATCATTTGCAGAACCTTTTGGAAAAGTGAATTTGCCATAGCTAACCAATATGTTTTTTGTGCCATTTACAAAATGTAATGACAAGCTGTATTCACTAGCATCTGATGGTATATTTAAAGTATATAAAACCGTAGAAGTTGGCGCATCTTTTACCACATTTTTTATTCTGATTTCATATTGCCCTGCAATGCCTGTTTTTTGTGCAAAAGTTAATTTTGTGGCATCGTTAGAAAGGCTTAAATCACTTATTAAAGTTTGGTCTTTTACTTCGTTTAATAAAACGTTGAAGCTTTTGAGTTCATCAAAAATTCCGTTAACTATTACTCCAAAATAACCATTAGTACTTAAAATTCCATTCCCATCTGCACTCACCAAATCAGGGTCGCTTATACTTGCATAAAGCGGGACTTTAATTTCAACTTCTTCAGTTCCATCTGCTTTCATAGAAAATGTTTTTGAGGGCGTTTGGTTTGGATATGAATTTCCAGGTAGGGTGTAAAATATTTTACCATCGCTAGTGGCTTTCACTAAACCAACATTGGTTCCGGCCGGAAAAGTTTTAATTGTTTTTTTATCGCTACCGTCTAAATTGCAGGTTTTTAAAAAGAAAGGTTTATTGTAAGCTTCTGAATAAATATAAACCAATCTGTTTACAGTGGGTATAAAAGCAGTAGAGTTGATGTAATTATTATTGGTATTTGGCCCTTCTGTTGTTACTAATTTTCTGTTTTCCCCTTTTAAATCAGTACTGTGACTAGTCCTAAATAAGCGATACAGTTTTACAAGGATAATAAAATTAGGTAGCATCATGAATATTCATGATGCTATTTTTTGTTTTATACGATTTGAT
>JACXVB010000065.1 GCA_014763615.1 Sphingobacteriales bacterium
GTCGTCAGCTCGTGTCGTGAGATGTTGGGTTAAGTCCCGCAACGAGCGCAACCCTTGTCCTTAGTTGCCAGCACGTAATGGTGGGAACTCTAAGGAGACTGCCGGTGACAAACCGGAGGAAGGTGGGGATGACGTCAAGTCATCATGGCCCTTACGGCCAGGGCTACACACGTACTACAATGGTCGGTACAGAGGGTTGCAATACCGCGAGGTGGAGCCAATCCCAGAAAGCCGATCCCAGTCCGGATTGGAGTCTGCAACTCGACTCCATGAAGTCGGAATCGCTAGTAATCGCAGATCAGCTATGCTGCGGTGAATACGTTCCCGGGCCTTGTACACACCGCCCGTCACACCATGGGAGTGAGTTGCTCCAGAAGCCGTTAGTCTAACCGCAAGGGGGACGACGACCACGGAGTGGTTCATGACTGGGGTGAAGTCGTAACAAGGTAGCCGTATCGGAAGGTGCGGCTGGATCACCTCCTTTCGAGAAAGGCAGCACTCGCTGCTGCAAGACGTCCACACAAGACACCTGCACATCCGCACGCCACAGGGCGTGCATGGTCATTTCGACCGGAAGCTTTATGGGTCTGTAGCTCAGGTGGTTAGAGCGCACCCCTGATAAGGGTGAGGCCGGTGGTTCGAGTCCTCCCAGACCCACCACCAAGCACCTGGGGCCATAGCTCAGCTGGGAGAGCACCTGCTTTGCAAGCAGGGGGTCGTCGGTTCGATCCCGACTGGCTCCACCAGTTCCAACGGATGTGTAGCGCACACAAAAGATTTTTGAAACCGACCGGCGTTGAGGCCGGCACGGTGTTCTTTGAAAATGTAAACGAGTGACAAGCGTTTTGGTTCGAAACCGAACCGAGATGTGTCGTTGAGGCAATGTAGCGAATCAGTTCTTTGGCATGTCCTGGCAACAGGATGGCCCCGAGGCGACTTGGGGTTATATGGTCAAGCGAACTAAGCGTATACGGTGGATGCCTTGGCAGTCAGAGGCGATGAAGGACGTGGCAGCCTGCGAAAAGTGTCGGGGAGCTGGCAACAAGCTTTGATCCGGCAATGTCCGAATGGGGAAACCCACTCCGCAAGGAGTACTGCATGGTGAATACATAGCCATGCAGGGCGAACCCGGGGAACTGAAATATCTAAGTACCCGGAGGAAAAGAAATCAACCGAGATTCCCTCAGTAGCGACGAGCGAACGGGGAGCAGCCCAAAAGCGCACAGTGTTTTAGTCGAAAGGTCTGGAAAGGCCTGCCGTAGACGGTGATAGCCCGGTAGGCGAAAGGGCACCGTGCGTGAAATTGAGTAAGGCGGGGCACGAGAAACCCTGTCTGAACATGGGGGGACCATCCTCCAAGGCTAAATACTCCTGACTGACCGATAGCGAACTAGTACCGTGAGGGAAAGGCGAAAAGAACCCCGGAGAGGGGAGTGAAATAGACCCTGAAACCGTATACGTACAAGCAGTGGAAGCCCGCAAGGGTGACTGCGTACCTTTTGTATAATGGGTCAGCGACTTACTGTCAGTGGCGAGCTTAACCGTATAGGGGAGGCGAAGGGAAACCGAGTCTGAATAGGGCGCATAGTCTCTGGCAGTAGACCCGAAACCGAGTGATCTATCCTTGGCCAGGTTGAAGGTGCGGTAACACGCACTGGAGGACCGAACCCACATCTGTTGCAATAGATGGGGATGAGCTGAGGATAGGAGTGAAAGGCTAAACAAACTCGGAGATAGCTGGTTCTCCTCGAAAGCTATTTAGGTAGCGCCTCGGACGAATCTTCCTGGGGGTAGAGCACTGTTATGGCTAGCGGGTCATCGCGACTTAGCAAACCATGGCAAACTCCGAATACCAGGACAGACTATCCGGGAGACACACGGCGGGTGCTAACGTCCGTCGTGAAAAGGGAAACAACCCAGACCCGCAGCTAAGGTCCCAAAGTTATAGCTAAGTGGAAAACGATGTGGAAAGGCATAGACAGCCAGGAGGTTGGCTTAGAAGCAGCCACCCTTTAAAGAAAGCGTAATAGCTCACTGGTCGAGTCGGTCTGCGCGGAAGATTTAACGGGGCTAAGCTATACACCGAAGCTCGGGGTGCATCGCAAGATGCGCGGTAGAGGAGCGTTCCGTAAGCCTGTGAAGGTGAGTTGAGAAGCTTGCTGGAGGTATCGGAAGTGCGAATGCTGACATGAGTAACGATAATGCGGGTGAAAAGCCCGCACGCCGAAAGCCCAAGGTTTCCTCGCGCAACGTTCATCGGCGCAGGGTGAGTCGGCCCCTAAGGCGAGGCAGAAATGCGTAGTCGATGGGAAGCTGGTTAATATTCCAGCACTTTTCTTAAGTGCGATGTGGGGACGGAGAAAGTTAGGTCTACCGGGCGTTGGTTGTCCCGGGGAAAGGCGGTAGGCATGGATCTTAGGCAAATCCGGGATCCTTTATGCCGAGCACCGAGACGAGTCCTATTGGACGAAGTGACTGATACTACGCTTCCAGGAAAAGCCACTAAGCTTCAGCTTAAGAAAAACCGTACCGTAAACCGACACTGGTAGGCAGGGTGAGAATCCCAAGGCGCTTGAGAGAACTCGGGTGAAGGAACTAGGCAAAATGGCACCGTAACTTCGGGAGAAGGTGCGCCCTCCGGTGTGGTCACGTGCGTGACTGAGCACTAGAGGGTCGCAGTAACCTGGCCGCTGCGACTGTTTATCAAAAACACAGCACTCTGCAAACACGAAAGTGGACGTATAGGGTGTGACGCCTGCCCGGTGCTGGAAGGTTAATTGATGG
>JACXVB010000066.1 GCA_014763615.1 Sphingobacteriales bacterium
AAAAAACTTGGCTGCATATTCTCTTCCTACTCTTGATATTTCTCTTATTTTACCGAATGATGGCTAATTGGCAAAATCTCATGTTTATTCAGAGGGTTCCATTATAAAATCACACTACTTGGAATATTTACAACTCTCTCTTCAAGATACTTTGCATTTTCTAAAGTTGTTGATTGACACTCTTTAAACATCTCTAACTCATTCATAAGTTTCCATATCGGTCTTGTCATAACACCATTTTTGTTTGTAAACTCTAAAAATTCATTTCTTTGCTTAACATCACTGAGGATAATAGCCTGAAGCCAATAGTTTGACTTAGACTCTTTTGGTTCAGTTACAAAGTTTATCTCTTCATGTGAAAAGAACTCTTTATATATAGATGCCAATGTTCTTTTAGAAACCAAAAATGTGTCTAATTGTTCTAGTTGTGCTACGAGAAGTGCCGCGTTTAGATTTGGTAGTCGATAGTTATATCCTATCTCATCATGTACATACTCAAATTGATGTGGTATTTTTGCAGTAGTTGTGAGATGTTTTGCTCTTTTTGCCAGATCTTCATCATCTGTGACTATCACACCACCACCACCTGAAGTAATTATTTTATTTCCATTAAAACTAAATGCACCAACTTTACCAAACGTTCCTGTATGTTTATTTTTATAGTAGCTTCCTAATGATTCAGCTGCATCTTCAACTAAAGCTATACACCATGTATCACATATCTCTTTTATCTTATCAATTCTACATGAATGCCCAAAAGTATGCATAGGAACACATGCTTTGATGTTTTTACCTGTAGTCTTGTTTATACATTTTTTATCTTTAATCTCACAGTTTGCTTCCAAAAAAGAGAGTAATGAACTTGGGCTCATTCCCATAGTATCCAAATTAACATCTACAAATATTGGCTTGGCATCGATATAACTTATAGCGTTACAAGTTGCTATAAATGTAAGAGGCTGTGTTATAACTTCATCATCCTTTTTCACACCTGCTAAGATGAGTGCTATATGAAGTGCCGCAGTTCCATTAACTGTAGCTATCGCGTACTTACTCCCAACCTTCGAGGCAAACTCTTTTTCAAAACTATCTACATATTTTCCAACACTCGATACAAAATTAGAGTCTATACAATCATTTAAGTATTGTTTTTCATTACCGATAAAACGCGGCTCATGAAGAGGAATAAACTCTTGGGTATTAAAAGTCTGTTTTATAAAATCAACTATCTTTTGCATTACATTTTTCCATCAAGATATTTACCAGTCTCTTTATGTCCAAAATCTGGGATCATTGTAAAAAACTCTTTTACAATTTGATCTTTGGTCCATGACAGACTCTTTTTATATTTTTTAATTGTACTCTCAAAATAATTTAATTTATCTTCATCAAATAAAGCTTCATTTTTAATAATTCCAAGATTTTCAAATTTCTGCATATCTAGGGTTTCTTTATCTGTAAAAAATTCTTCAAAATCTTTTTCACCCGTTGTGTCACTTGCTGTAAAGAGACAAGGCCATTTTCCTTCTTGTGGTAAAGTGTGTACTAATTCTCTTGCTTCATCTTCATCTTTACACAAATATGGTTCATAACCTTTTTCCTTAAGGTACTTGACAGCTATATCTGCAAAAGAGATAAGATGTAAATTTTCATTGAGTTTCGGGAAAAAGATATCTCTATTTTCTCCAAAGATACACGACATAAGACAAAGCTCCCCACTCTCCTGAGGCGTTACAAAATATCTTTTTATATCATTAGGTGCTACTATTGGTTGTTTTTTTGAATTCTTTGATTAAATCCATGAAGTAAACTACCATCACTAAAGGCAACATTTGCGAATCGTGCCATTGATACATTTATTTGTTTTGATTTTCTCATAACAAACATTTCCATAATTCTTTTACTTGCACCCATCATATTTACAGGGTTCGCTGCTTTATCTGTACTTACACAAAAATATTTTTTAGTTCCATTTTCGATAGATTGTTGTAATGTTTTATCAGTATTAAAAATATTGGTTTCAACCATACGCATAAGAGCAAATGGATCTTTTTCACTTCTAACATGCTTTAAAGCTGAAAGATTTAAAACATAGTCATATTTACCATCGTTTTTAATAAAAGCATCATATTCACAAGACCCAATATCTAGTGCAAATGTAGCAAATTCACCATCAATATATCCAAAACTACTTCGTATATCTCTGACTAATTCCACCATATTATTTTCACTAATATCTACTACGTGCAATTTTTTAGGATTTCGTTTAAATATCTCTTTCGTAACAGCTTGACCAATACTACCTGCTCCACCTATTACAAGAAATGAAGATTTTAAAATTATGCTTCTTAAATGTTCATCATATTTTGTTATATCTTCTGTGAAAAGATTTTTAGACCTGCCTATCAAAGTTAAAATACTCACTTTATTATCCCTTGTATTGTATTTAATGTTCCCAATTTATATTTTCTTTTACTATCTTTGCAGGATTACCCACCGCTATCATATTGTCAGATACATTTTTAGTTACTGTAGAATTAATTCCTATGACACTACTTTTCCCTATACTAACACCTTTTAATACAGTTACATTGTCTGCTATCCATACATGTTGTCCTATGAATATATCTTTTGCTCCATTATTACTCCCCCATCAAATAATCTGAAAATCAGCTAGCATATCTAACACTTGGATGCTGAAAGAAGTTCGCTATTTTTGTTTTGTTTTTTTGTAAAT
>JACXVB010000067.1 GCA_014763615.1 Sphingobacteriales bacterium
GGGCATTGGCGAGCTACTGCGCTGCCGCTCTGCTGATGCCCTATTCGGCGTTTGCCAAGGCTGTGGAGGCCAAACGCTACGATCTTGCAGCGCTTTCACGCCAATTCGGCACCAGCTTCGAGCAGACCGCGCACCGGCTGACGACGCTTCAGAAACCGGGACAGGAGCGCATTCCGTTCTTCTTCGTCCGCATCGATTCGGCCGGCAATGTCTCCAAGCGCCTCGACGGCGCTCACTTTCCGTTCTCGAGCTATGGTGGCGGCTGCCCGCTGTGGAATGTGCACCAGGTTTTCCGCACACCTGGGGAGATTGTCACGCAGTGGCTGGAGTTCCCGGACGGACAGCGTTTTTTCTCCATTGCCCGGACAGTGAGCTCTGGCGGAGGCGCCTTCGGCGTCACGCGGGTTGACCGCGCTGTCGCGTTGGTGTGCGATGCACAGCATGCCGAGCGTCTGGTCTATGTGCGCCCCGAATCCGATCGGACGCCGACGCCGGTTGGAATGGCCTGTCGACTCTGCCACCGGGCGAGCTGCACCTCGCGGGCCGAACCTCCGATCGGGCGTCAGATCCTGGTTGACGATTATCGTCGGCCTGTTGCGCCGTTTGGGTTTGCGGACACGTGATATTGGGTTGAGGGGAGAGATTTCGGTTTTTTTGGGGAGGGGGATAGGTTGGTTGCGGGGGCAGGATTTGAACCTGCGGCCTTCAGGTTATGAGCCTGACGAGCTACCGGGCTGCTCCACCCCGCGTCACCGATTTCAAGGGGTTAAGCCCTTGAGACGACATCTGATGCTTGCCGTCATTTTCATCGTCTTTTGGACGATAAAGCAAAAAGGCCGCGTTGTGTGCGGCCTCGTTATGGGCTCGAGGCCCTTTTTGTGTCGAGAAGATTGATTGTTTTGCCATTAGCAGACCTGGCAGCGACCTACTCTCCCGCGTCTTAAGACGAAGTACCATTGGCGCTGGGGCGTTTCACGGCCGTGTTCGGAATGGGAACGGGTGCGGCCGCCCCGCCATAACCACCAGGTCGGCTAAGGGCAAAACAATTGAGAAGCTGGCAGAGGCTTGCGCCTCGTTTGTCTTTGAACACGTCTTTTTTGTTTTCCGGCCGCATAGGTTAGGCACCCATACAGGCCGAAGGCCGTCGCCAATCGTTTGGCGCGCCGTCCGCAGGGCCGCGATCTCAGATCGCGGTGCGCCCTTGAGGACAAAACAACAGCATCATCATCGCGCCTTAAGGCGCGCTGATGAGCATGGTCAATGAGAACGATCAAGCCAATCGAGCTATTAGTACCGGTAAGCTTCACACATTGCTGCGCTTCCACACCCGGCCTATCAACGTGGTCGTCTTCCACGGCTCTGATAGGGAATACTCGTTTTCAGGTGGGTTTCCCGCTTAGATGCCTTCAGCGGTTATCCCTTCCATATATAGCTACCCTGCTATGCCCTTGGCAGGACAACAGGTCCACCAGAGATATGTCCATCCCGGTCCTCTCGTACTAGGGACAGATCCTGTCAATATTCCTACACCCACGGCAGATAGGGACCGAACTGTCTCACGACGTTCTGAACCCAGCTCACGTACCGCTTTAATTGGCGAACAGCCAAACCCTTGGGACCTGCTCCAGCCCCAGGATGCGATGAGCCGACATCGAGGTGCCAAACAACCCCGTCGATATGGACTCTTGGGGGTCATCAGCCTGTTATCCCCGGCGTACCTTTTATCCGTTGAGCGATGGCCCTTCCACGCGGGACCACCGGATCACTATGACCGACTTTCGTCTCTGCTCGACTTGTCAGTCTCGCAGTCAGGCGGGCTTATGCCATTGCACTCGACGACCGATTTCCGACCGGTCTGAGCCCACCATCGCGCGCCTCCGTTACTCTTTCGGAGGCGACCGCCCCAGTCAAACTACCCACCATACACTGTCCCGGATCCGGATGACGGACCGCGGTTAGACATCCATGACGATAAGGGTGGTATTTCAAGGATGGCTCCACAGAAACTGGCGTCCCTGCTTCAAAGCCTACCACCTATCCTACACATGCCGACACGAATGCCAGTGTAAAGCTATAGTAAAGGTGCACGGGGTCTTTCCGTCTGACCGCAGGAACCCCGCATCTTCACGGGGAATTCAATTTCACTGAGTCTATGCTGGAGACAGCGGGGAAGTCGTTACGCCATTCGTGCAGGTCGGAACTTACCCGACAAGGAATTTCGCTACCTTAGGACCGTTATAGTTACGGCCGCCGTTTACTGGGGCTTCGATTCAAAGCTTGCACCTCTCCTCTTAACCTTCCAGCACCGGGCAGGCGTCAGACCCTATACGTCGTCTTGCGACTTCGCAGAGCCCTGTGTTTTTGATAAACAGTCGCTACCCCCTGGTCTGTGCCACCCCACCATACTTGCGTAAGATGGGGTCACGCTTCTTCCGAAGTTACGCGTGCAATTTGCCGAGTTCCTTCAGCATAGTTCTCTCAAGCGCCTTGGTATACTCTACCTGACCACCTGTGTCGGTTTCGGGTACGGTCTATAGGGTGGAGCTATTTCCTGGAACCGCTCCACTGCCCAGACAATCCAATAAGTCTGAACAATTTGTGCGATCCGTCACTACCACCAGGCCCACGAATATTAACGTGGTTCCCATCGACTACGCGTGTCCGCCTCGTCTTAGGGGCCGGCTAACCCTGCTCAGATTAACTTTAAGCAGGAACCCTTGGTCTTTCGGCGAG
>JACXVB010000015.1 GCA_014763615.1 Sphingobacteriales bacterium
TCAAGGGGTTCTTTTCTGAAATATTCAAATTATACGCCTATATCAATTAACAACACGTATTTTTATTCTATTCCTATACGTTTAGGACACTATTGATTTTTTATAAAAAAACTATTGCTGATAAGCTGAGTTTTATCTACCTACAAATCACTTGCATCCATTTGCATAAGGTTATGTTTAAAATTTAATACGAGTTTTTAGACATTCTATCCTTACTTGCCGTCCAAAATAAAAACACTGCTTTTATTTAAAAAGCATCAAAATCTTATCTTAATTCAAACAATCTGTATAGATTTGCAATTTGATAGTATTAACAAAAATTTAATTTGAACAGAGCCTTTTCGATATTGATGATCATCGTTGTAATGCTGCCCAGTTTTACAAAGATTGGAATCCTAGTTGACTTTGAAATCAATGAGGATTACATCGCGAAGGTGCTTTGCATCAATAAAGAAAAGCCATTGATGAAGTGCAATGGAAACTGTTACCTGTCTAAACAACTTAAAAAAGCTGAAGAACAAGCAAATAAACATGCCCCAACCAACAAGAAGGAAAGAGCAGAAATAATTTACTTTCACAGCGATTGTTTAATTGATTTCTCTAATTTAACAGACAATTATGTAAGTAAATTAAACATAGCTCACATTGATATATTTTATCAATCTTCCTACATAACTAAAACTTTCCATCCACCAAAATTCAATTTGATTTAGTTGACCTGATTGGTTAAACACCAATCATTTTTTTAAGGCAATTCGCTTTGCATAGCGGGTCTTGCGGTATATGCTCTATAAAGGGTGTATATTTTTATTTATCCATTTTAAATCAAATTCAAAATGAATTTCAGAAATTTTCTGATGTTAGCTTTTTGTATGCTTTCATCAACATTATTATTTGCCCAATCTGAGCAAAAAGAAATCAGATTACTTGATGAAGAAAGTAAGTCCCCAATAATAGGGGCGACATTTAAATATGGTGAGCAAAGTGGTTTATCCGACGAAAATGGAGTGATTCGTTTTTCGTATGATCAAAAGGCCACTCTACAATTATCCCATATAAATTATGGGGCTTGGTCATTGTCTGAAATAGCACTAAATAAAGCTATTAGTGATAAAGTAATTTACAGAAAAGCAGTCATAGTAAACCTTTTTCCAGTTACTGTCCTCGCACTCAAACCGCAAAGTGTTCAACAAAAAGGGGAAATTAAAATTGAGTACCAAGATCGTTTAGAACATGATGCTGCTAATATACTCAATCAAATTCCTGCATTTAATAGCATTCGTAAAGGAGGTAATTACGGCTTCGACCCTGTTTTTAGGGGATTTAAGAATGATCAACTCAACGTGGTACTAAATGGGGCGCAAAGTGCTACGGCTGCCTGCCCAAATAGGATGGATCCGCCTACAAGCCAAATGGCGCCAAATATGATAGACCGTATTGAAATATTCAAAGGTCCATACGCACTACGATTTGGAACCGGAATTGGCGCCACTATCAATTTTATCCCTGCAAAATTGAGATTCAGTGATAAACCGGATTTGTATGGTCGAATATCCAGTGGATATGAAAACAATGGTAATCTACAGCGAGGAGAAGGTCAACTCGGATTAAGTGGTGCCAAGTATGATGTGAACCTTTTTGCCTCTTGGTCTCAAGGCGATGATTATACCACCGGGAACAAACAAACCGTTCAGGCAGACTTCAAGAGAGGTAGTTTTGGAACAAATATCGGTATCAAATTGGCTTCTAATCAAGAATTGCGATTGTCTGCCAATTATAACAGAGCTCGTGATGCAGATTTTCCAGCTTTAGGTATGGATTTAAGGACAGATGATACCTATATGTTAAATGCCGTACACGATATTCAATTTATGGGTAAAAAACTACAAAGCTTAAATACCACGATCTACGGCTCTTTTGTAAATCACCTAATGGATAACTTGCTCAGAACTATATCACCACGAATGATGAATGTTCAAACATTTGCCACCACTCGTAATTTTGGAGGTCGTTCTGAAAGTGTTTGGAAGCTATCAAATGGCAAAATTTATGCTGGTGCAGATTTAAGAGTAGAAGGTGCTGAAGGTACAAAAGTGCGAGACTACCTCATGGGGCCGATGGCTGGAAAAACAAAGAAAGACAATGTTTGGCAGGATGGCTATATTAGTAAAACTGGGCTTTTTACTGAATATCAAATCAATGGTAAGACTTTTAACTACATCGCTTCTGGCAGGCTAGAATTGAATGTCGCTAACTTAAATGATCCGGCTCAGGGCTTTACTCAAGTGAATCCCGAAACACAGACTACCCAAGTGAACCCAAGTTTAAGTTTTGGAATATTAAAAGATTTTGGAAATAAAGTTAAATCTGGTTTATGGTTAGCGAGGGCGCAAAGAAGCGGAAGTTTAACCGAGCGATATATCAATTATTTTACGGTTGGCCAAGATCCTTATGAAATGTTAGGAAATCCACAATTAGCCCCAGAGGTGAACTATCAGACCGACTTAACTTTTACATTTAATTTCTATGAAAAATCAAGTATTAATGTAGATGTATTTGCTGCTTATTTGAAGAATTATATCTCATCAGTGATTGATACCACCTTAAGCCCAGAATTGCCATCGAGTCCGGGCGTACGGCGATTTGTTAATATTAATGAAGCGTTTAAAACTGGATTTGAAATAAGCTGGAATCAGGTTTTATTTGCTGGCTTATCTCATCGTATAGGCATTGCTTATACCTATGGGCAGGATTTGGAAAGAGACCAACCATTACCCGAGATTGCACCTTTGGATGCCCGCTATGCTCTGTACGGTAGCTATCTCAAAAATAGGTTAAAACCAGAAGTTACTTTTCGTTATGTAACGAAACAATCAAGAACTTCTACCGAATTTGGTGAAACAGTAACTCCATCTTTTAATTTGCTCGACTTTAAAATTGGATACCAAATCAACTCTAGTATTTTCTTGAATGCAGGAGTAAACAACCTATTTGATGAGAATTACTATGAGCACCTTAACCGTTCAGTAAGTGGAACTAATAAGCCAATATATGCTCCAGGGAGAAACTATTTTATAAATTTGAATTATTCATTTTAAGCCAATTATAAAACGGTATAAACTTCTTTTACAGAATATTAACTAATATTTATAGTTTCATTAAAAACAACAAACCAAGCTTTGAAAATAAGCTTGGTTTGCTTGATTTGTAATTTTGATAAGTTTAATCTTGAATGAGCGTTTTTAAAACCAAATCCTTATCTAATTTTTTGGTACAGAAGAACCAATCTTTACAATCGATAGTTTCTTTATCTTCCATTCTCTCTTTAGCAACCCCACAAGAACCCGCTGTTGGTACAATTACATCATCTCCAACTTGCCAATCTGCCGGACAAGCTACATCAAACGCATCAGTTGTTTGCATCGCAATTAAAGCTCGGTATAACTCATCAAAATTTCTACCTATAGACAAAGGATAATAAATTATTGCTCTGATAATTCCTTTTGGATCAACAAAAAATACTGCTCTAACTGCTTTGGTATTGCTTTCGCCTGGCATAATCATCCCGTATTTTGCAGAAACCTCCATGGTGATGTCTTCAATCAAAGGAAAAGTAACTTCCACATTTTTCATTCCTTTGTATTCAATTTTTTCTTTAATGGTTCTTAGCCAAGCGATATGGCTATATAAACCATCAACAGAAAGCCCAACTAATTCGCAATTGGCTTTTCTAAACTTATCTTGCATTGAAGCAAAAGTCATAAACTCAGAAGTACAAACAGGGGTAAAATCTGCTGGATGACTAAATAATATAGCCCACTTTCCTGAATAATCACTTGGGAAATTTATTTCACCTTGGGTAGTAACCGCTTTAAATTCTGGAGCTTTTTCGCCTATTCTTGGCATACTTACTTGTTTTAATTCTTGATTTTCCATTTTACTAATGTTTGTTTTTAAATATTGATACAAATTTACGCAAGCTCACGTATTTACAATGAAAATAATTTTTATATTTACTATTGATAACATCAATACTTAAAAATGAACTTTCAGCAATTAGAATACATTATCGCATTAGATCAATTCAAAAGTTTTAGCAAAGCAGCAGAAACTTGTTTTATTACTCAGGCCACTTTAAGTACCATGGTTAAAAAATTGGAAGTGGAATTAAACGTGGTTATTTTTGATAGAAAAACCAATCCGATCATTACCACAGACTGTGGCATAGAAATCATAGAAGAGGCAAAAAAAATCATTTTTCATAAAAATTATCTTCAAGATTTAGCCCCTCAATTAAAAGGAAAAATTGAAGGCGAAATTAATTTAGGAATTATCCCAACAGTGGCCAATAGTCTTCTGCACAGAGTATTACCAAAAATTTTAGAAAAATATCCACGTTTAAAGATTACTATTTCAGAAATCACCACTCAAAATATAGTGGATAAACTAAAGACAGCAGAAATAGATGTGGGTGTTGTTTCTACCCCATTAAATTACGCAGAGATTGAAGAAGAAATCCTCTATTACGAAAAATTATTAGTCTATGGTAATACTTTAAATGGCAGCAAATTCCGTTCGCCAAGGGATATTGATGGAGAAAATTTATGGCTCTTACAACAAGGAAATTGTATTACTGATCAGATATTAAATGTTTGCTCATTAAGCTCAAAAACGGTGAATAGAAATTTGAATTTCCAACCCAATTCGTTTGAAACCTTGCTCAACCTTGTAGATGAATTTAATGGCCTGACGCTTATTCCTGAATTACATTATATAGACTTATCGCCAATTAGAAAAGAAAAGATTAGCGATTTTAATTCTCCTTTTCCGGTGAGAGAAATTAGCCTAATCTATCATCGCCCTTATGCAAAACATAGAATCATAATGGCATTAAGTGAAGAAATTAAAGCAATTATTAAACCCCTTTTAAAAACAAGTTATTTAAAAAATAAAGAAATGCTCATCGCAAAAATATGATTTCAACAAGCAAGAAATCTTAACCAGTGAATCTGGAAAATTCACAAATAATTATTCTTTTCTCAAATTTCATTGTTTAAAGTTTTTTTGGACAGGATAATCAAGTTTTAAATTCATCATCCACCAATTAATCCTTTAATTTGTAACATGAATATTTTTGATTTACAAGCTAGTCCAGCATCCGCTTTTGAGCGTCTTTTAGCCATCATGAATGATTTACGCAGCCAATGCCCATGGGATAAAAAGCAAACCATGGAGACTTTGCGCCATTTAACCATTGAAGAAACTTATGAGCTTTCTGATGCGATTTTAGAAGGCGATCTACAGGAGATTAGAAAAGAGCTAGGCGATTTAATGTTGCATTTGGTGTTTTATGCCAAAATTGGATCAGAAACCCATGATTTCACTATCACTGATGTTTTGAATGGGATTTGCGAAAAACTCATTAACAGGCATCCGCACATTTACGGAGATGTCATTGCCGAAACAGAAGAGCAAGTAAAACAAAATTGGGAGCAGATTAAATTGAAGGAAGGGAATAAATCTGTTTTAGCCGGCGTTCCTTCCTCACTTCCTGCTTTGGTGAAAGCCTCTCGCATTCAAGAAAAAGCCAAAGGTGTAGGTTTTGATTGGGAAGAAAAACAACAGGTTTGGGAAAAAGTAGAAGAGGAAATGCAGGAATTTAAAAATGAGTTCAATGTGATCGAAAATAAGGAAATAGACAAAGAAAAAGCAGAAGCTGAGTTTGGTGATTTATTATTCTCTTTGATTAACTACGCCCGTTTCATCAACATCAATCCTGAAGATGCTTTAGAAAAAACCAACCGTAAATTCATCAAAAGATTTCAATACCTCGAATCTAAATCTAAAGAATTAGGCAAAAACCTCAAAGACATGACCTTAGCCGAAATGGATGTTTTCTGGAATGAAGCTAAAAAGTTATAGTTATTCTTAAATATGGTTATATTTATATGATGAGTATCTTAGTTACACCCCAAAATGAACAAGAAGAAAAAGTGTTGATCGCTTTTCTAGAAAGTTTGCATTATCACTACGAAACTGAGGCTTCAAACTTAAAAGAGTATACACTTGAAGTTGAGAAAGCAAATCTAGAAATAGAAAATGGAGACTTCCTACTTCAAGAAGAAGTAGAAAAACTTATTTTACAAAGAAGGAATGCGATAAATGGTCGTTAAGTGGAGCAAGTCTTCAGTTAAACAGTTTATAGAGATTCTATCCTTTTTAGAGGCTCAAGAACAATTTAAATATGCAGAACGGTTAGAACAAGAAATTTTAAAAACTATCATACTGCTTTCCTCCAATCCTTCAATTTTCCAAATAGATAGACTTAAACAAGATAATGACGGCAGTTTTTATGCTTTTGAAATCGACAGTTTTAGAATCTCTTTTAGAAAATTACCCAAAGAAATTAGAATCTTAAGAATAAGGCATACCAGCAGAAGACCTTATCAAAAATAATTCTCATAAACTTTAATCTGTTGTAGCAGATGCTTTTAGTTAGCCGTAAAGGGGATAAAAAAGCGTCATGTATCTCAATAATTCTCAATCTTATATTTTCGCCCTCATCCTCACTTTTGTGGTGGGCTTTGTAGCTTGCGAGAAAAGTTCTTTTTCTGTTTCTTCTGTGCCTTATGGCACTTTTATCAAGTTGAATGCCCAAGAAAAGGTCAACTTTGAAAATGCCAACTCGCCAAGGTTAACCCTAGAAGTTACTCATATCAAAGATAATTTTTGTCCTGATCATGTACAGTGTATTACAGCGGGTTATGCCGAAGTGCAGGTTAATGTTCAGGAAAATGAGAAAGAAAATCAAACATTCTCACTTTATTACGGAGATTATTATGGCACACCTCAACGCTTAGGCTTTAAGCCAGATACAATAAATGTGAGTTTAAATGGTAAAGGATATCAAGTCATCCTTAGAAGTGTAAAAAAAGAGCCAGAAACAGGTAGTAATCTGATGGTAGAAATCACGTTAAAAAAAATGTAAAGTTGAAAGCATATTGAAAGAGAATTTGGATATGCTTATATTTAAGAAAACTAAAAGATATTTTGAGTAAAAACCCTTACAGCGAGTGGAGCGATCAGGAGTTGATTGCAAAATGTCGCAAAGAAGATAGCAAAGCGCAAGAAATGCTTTATAAGCGTTTTTATGCCTATGCTATGGGAATTTCTCTACGTTATTGCATCAATAGAGATGATGCTTTAGAAGCCGTGAATGATGCTTTTATCAAGTTATTTAAAACCATTAAAACATTTGATGACGGCAGATTAGTAAAACCTTGGTTTAGGCAAATTGTGGTGAACACGGCGATTGACAACCGAAGAAAAAATTTGAAGCACAGCAATGTGTTAGATTTAGAATATGCAGATGAATCTGTAGTAGATCATCATATTATCAGCAAAATCAGTGCACAAGATATTTTAAACTTGCTATCTGAACTCCCAGAAATGCACCGCATGGTGTTTAATCTTTATGAAATTGATGGCTATACACATGAGGAAATTGCTGATATTTTAGAAATGCCCTCCAGCAGCTCTAGAGTTTATTTATCTCGGGCAAAAGAAAAGTTAAGAAGATTAGTGAAGGCTCACTTTTATTTAAATTATGAAAGAGCAATTTGATAAGGAATTAAGAAACCATATTAGAGATACTTTTGATCATTTCGACGATCAATTGGCTGAGGATGGTTGGCAAAAGTTTAAAACACAAAAAAGACGTAAAAAAAGAGGTTTGATTTTTTGGTACGCTCTACCCGGAGGTATAGCTGCTTCCTTAGCTTTATTATGGTTAGTTAATATTTACATTAGCACCCCTAACCCCATTAATCAACCTGAAATTGCACACAGCAAATCGGATAGTATTAAACCTTTAAATCCTCAAAATGAGGAGCAACATAAATCTATTGCTTCATTAAACTCAAAAGAGTTCAATCAAGCTTCCTCAGAGAAAAGTTTATCTTCAGAAAATACTCTTGTTACTTATGAAAAGCCTAGTTCTACTTCCGAAAGTTTAGAACGTTCTCCTAATTCCTCTAAAATAGCGCAATTAAATACCGTTTTATCAGGAGTTAAAGTGATTAAAAAACCTAATACGGAAGCTGCTATCTTAGCGAATAAGACTTCCTCATTAACTGTTTCGCCGGTTTCTTCAATGGAATTAGCAAGTACAACCTTTGATGAGCAAATAGCTGAAATTGATGCTCAGGAAAAAGGACTTACTTTAGCAAATATTGATCCTCAACCTATTCCCATTTTGTTTTTAGCTCAGGAGGCCGAACAAAAAACAGCTCCAACAGCTAAAAAGAACAAACTAAAAGTGGCATTAGATGCCAATACTTTCATGAATTACTCTGAAGCAGGCCTAAATAATCAGCTAAATTTAGGAATAGGAATGAGTACCAATTTAAAAATCAGCAAACATTTAAGCTTAAATTCTGGCATCCTATTAAACCGCCAAACTTCCACTTTTGATGGTAATAATAAGGTAGATGCAGGCTTCAAGTTATCGAATTTTAGCACTATGGTGAGTGTTCCAAAATCTCAAATTACCAATGCAAAATTGGTGGGTTTAGATATTCCATTGAATCTTAGATTTTCCATGAATATGGGTAAAACCCGTACCTTCTTGAGTACCGGATTTAGCTCTTACAGCGTGATTAATGAGCGCTATGTGAATGACTATTCAGTGGTGAATTACTCCATTACAGGAATTAGAGCGAACCGAATTACAACCGTTCAAAATAATCCTACTGGTAGTTTTTCCTATTTCAAATTTGCGCAATCTTTAAATTTATCCTTCGGAGTATTGTATCCTCTTTCAAAAAATTCTACCCTTTCGGTAGAACCATTTATGAAATATCCCTTAACAGGATTAGGTTACCAAGACTTATTGATTGGTGCCGGAGGAGTGAGTTTTAAACTCAATTTTGGGCATTAATTATTTAAAAGCGATAGCTTTAATAGGCGTAATTTTACTTACCAGTAAAGAAGGTAGTAGCAAAATGAGAATACAAACCAATAGCGTCCCTACATTTACCAATATCACATCCAAGCAACTGAATTGAATAGGTACAAACTTCATATAATAAGAAGCTTCATCCAATTTAAAAAAGTGTGTTTCCTGCTGAAAATAGCCTAATCCTAATCCTAATAAATTACCTAAAATCATTCCTAAACCTACCAAATAGGCTGCATTGTACAAAAATATCTTACGGATTCCCCAGTTACTTTGCCCCAATGCTTTCAATAAACCAATCATATTGGTTCGCTCTAAAATCATGATGAGCAAGGCAGAAATCATATTAATTACGGCTACAATCAACATCAACACCAAAATAATTTGTGTATTAATATCCAAGAGCGAAAGCCAATCAAAAATAACTGGATAATTTTCCTTTACATTTACTGATTTTACTTGTGGAGGCAAGAAATTGCTCAGCTCAATGGTATAGTGGTTGAGTTGATTGAAATCAGCGATTCTTACTTCATAACCCCCAACTTCATTTATACTCCAATTATTCAGCTTCCTGATTAAAGAAATATCCCCAATCACGTAGGTTTTATCTACCTCATCAACGCCAGTTTTATAAATCCCAACAATCTCAAACTTTCTTCTTCTTAAAGCTTCTTGAATGAAATACATGAGAAAATCATCACCCACTTTTAGATTTAAACGATGCGCTAAAGTCTCTGAAATGATAATTTCTTTAGCTGCTTGGGTACTATCTTTAAAATCAATGGTTTTCCCTGCAACTAATATATTTTTAAAATAGCTCCAATCATAATGTTGATCTACTCCTTTTAAAATCACCCCTTCTACTTCTCCATTGGCTTTGATAATCCCAGGCTTGGTAGCAAAAGGTACCACATGTTCCACTCCTGGGTATTGCCGAGCTTGTTTTAAATTTTGATGATTGAGGATGAAAGGGGAATTTTCATAAGATGAATTGAGATCGTATTTAATGAATTGAATATCTCCATTAAAACCTCGTATTTTCTCTTTAATTTCTGATTTAAAGCCTTTTACAATCGCTAGTGAAAGCATCATAACCCCTAATCCCAACATGATACCTACTATTGCAATACGAACAATCAATTTAGAAAAAGTGCGTTCTGCTTTGAGGGAAATTCTGCGGGCAATAAATAATTCGATATTCAAATGCTTTTTGTTTCTTTGTGATTGTACAAATATGCAATCATTTATAAAAAATAACCCATCCAAAATGTTAAGATTTCAAAAAAAGCTATGGTTTTGGTTTTTGCTAGTTGGTTTTTCTTGCTCAGCATATCCTAGTTGGGCACTAAATCAAAAAACTCTTCAGCATAAAATTATCCATCAAAAAATCTTAACCGGTGCTGACCAAACTTCTTTATATCTTCCTATGCTTAAAAGCAAGAAAATTGGAATTGTTTGCAACCAAACCTCAGAAATTAATGGGGTGCTTTTGGTGGATTCTTTAAAGAGTTTAGGGGTTGATATCCGAGCAATTTTTGGCCCTGAGCATGGCTTTAGAGGCACAGCCGATGCTGGTGAAAAAGTAGGGAATTATATCGATAAACAAACCGGAATTCCTGTGATTTCATTGTATGGAGCTAAGCAAGCGCCTTCTGCCGAGGATTTAAAAGACATTGATATCCTGATTTTTGATATCCAAGATGTAGGGGCTCGTTTTTATACTTTTACCATTACCATGGCTAGGGTAATGCAGGCTTGCGCCGAGCAACATATCCCTTTAATCATCTTAGATCGTCCAAATCCCAATGGAAATTTAGTGGACGGACCAATTTTGAATCCTAAATTCAAATCTGGAGTGGGTATGCATCCTATTCCGATTTCACATGGTTTAACCGTTGGCGAATTTGCGCAAATGATTAATGGAGAAGGGTGGTTAAAAAATGGTGTAAAATGCGATTTAAAAATTATTAAAGTCGCTAATTATTCACACGATATGGAATATATTTTACCCGTTAAACCATCTCCAAACTTACCCAATAACCTTTCTATTTATTTATATCCAAGTATTTGTTTGTTTGAAGGAACAGCCATCAGTCAGGGAAGAGGCACTTTATTTCCCTTTCAGGTTTTAGGTCATCCACTCTTGAAGGGAAAATACGATTTCACTTTTACCCCAAAAAGTATTGATGGAATGAGTAAAAATCCTCCATTAGAGAATCAATTATGTTACGGGATAGATTTTAGAAAACAAGAGGAGAAAAGTATCAGAAAACAAAAGAAACTCGACATAAAAATCCTGCTTGACCTATATGCAGCCTTTCCGGATAAAGCACATTTCTTCAACTCATTTTTTAATAAATTAGCTGGCAATGATATATTGATGCAGCAGATTAAAGAAGGTAAAAGTGAAAAAGAAATTAGAGCAAGTTGGGAACCCGAGTTAACAAAATATAAATTGATGCGCAAAAAGTATTTGTTATATCCTTAATAAGAATTGATGAGAGTTGTATTTATGGGTACACCTGAGTTTGCAGTAGCTTCTTTAGAAGCTTTAATCAAATCAGGTCAAGAAATTGTAGCAGTAGTAACAGCACCAGATAAACCAGCCGGAAGAGGTCAGAAATTGAATGAATCTGCGGTGAAAAAATTTGCTATTGCCCATCAACTCAAAGTGCTGCAACCAGAGAAGCTAAAAAATCCAGAATTTTTAAGCGAATTAAAAGCACTCAATGCAGATTTACAAGTAGTTGTGGCTTTTAGAATGCTACCCGAAGTGGTTTGGAATATGCCTCCCAAAGGGACCATCAATTTACACGCTTCCTTATTGCCTCAATATCGTGGAGCTGCACCCATCAATTGGGCCATTATTAACGGAGAAAAAGAAAGCGGCGTAACTACATTTTTTCTAAAACACGAGATTGATACCGGAGATATTTTATTTTCTGAAAAAGTAGAAATCACAGAAGAAATGACTGCTAGTGATTTGCATGATGCTTTAATGAATGTTGGTGCCCAATTGCTTACCCAAACAGTAAAAGCTATTGAGGCAAATGATTATCAAGAAAAACCTCAGGAAAGTTTTGCCGTAACTGAATTGAAACATGCACCAAAAATTTTTAAAGAAGATTGTAAAATCAATTGGAATAAGAGTAATCAGGAAATTTTTAATTTGATTAGAGGGTTGAGCTCTTACCCAACCGCTTTTACGGAATTTTTGGGAAAAGGTCTTAAAATATATTTAGCAGAAAGAGAAGATAAAGAACCTGGCATATCAGCAGGGGCTTTTTTAACCGACCATAAAACCTATTTAAAATTCGCTTCTAAAGATGGATTTATCCATGTAAAAGAAATACAACAAGAAGGAAAGAAACGGATGAAAGTAGATGAGTTTTTGAGAGGGGTAAGGTTGATTTGATGAGGAATCAATTTGAAGATTTGAAAATTGCAAAAGAGCATTTAAAGGTTTTAATATCTATCTTCAAATCTACTCATCTTCAAATTTTCAAATCATTTAATTTCCTGATTCAATTTCTCCACTAAAAATCGAGAAACCTCATTAAAATATCTTTTGCGGTTAAAGCCCATCACCCATTGAATTCCTTTAGAGGCGTTGGTAATAAAAACTTCTTCCACCTCGTCTAAAATTTCGGGGTTAATTTGAGCTTCAATCATAGATAAATCGTACTTTTTGGTAAGTTGCATCACCACTTGGCGCATCACGCCTCCAATACATCCTTCACTTAAAGCGGGCGTGTAAATTTGTCCTTTATAAACTAAAAACACGTTGGCACTGATGGTTTCGCACAAAAATCCATTTTGATTGAGGATAAAAGCCTCATCCAAATGCATTTGCTCTTTAAATATTCCTGCCATTACATAAGGCAAGGAGTTACAAGTTTTAAGATTAGAAAGTTTATTAATCGGTTTTTGAATCTCAGGATAAATATCCATAATCAAACCTTTTGGGTTGAGCTGATAATATGGTGCATCTAACGGAACGGCTTCTAAAGTGTAACCATGTTTGTTTTTATCAGGTGTATAAAATCCGCTAGCATCTCTAAAAACAGTTAAGCGTAAACGAGCATTCTGAACAATTTTATTTCGCTTGCAAATCTCCTCTGCCTTATCTTTTAAGAAGTAAGCATCCATTTGCGAATAGCCTTCTAACTTTAAGGTTTTCATCCCTTTTTGAAGTCTATCGGCATGTAAATCAGCAAAGTTGAGTTTGCCTTTACTCATCCTCATAGACTCGAAGATGCCATCTCCGTACCTAAAACCACGGTTGGCAGCAGTAAAAATTTTATCCTCTTCCTGCAAAATCTCCCCATTAAAATTGATAAACTGTTTGGCCATATTTTGCAAAGCTATGATTTGATTTTAGCTTTTAAACGTTCTGAATATAATTTCTCCATTTTTCTAAAACCTGAGTAAAATCGTCTGGTAATTCGGTTTCAAAATGGATATATGCTTTAGTTGTGGGATGAATAAAGCCTAAAGTTTTGGCATGCAATGCTTGGCGAGGAATAATCTGAAAGCAGTTTTCTACAAATTGTTTGTATTTGGCAAAAATTGTCCCTTTTCTAATTTGCGCACCGCCGTAAGGCGCATCGTTAAATAAAGGATGACCAATATGCTGCATGTGCGCTCTGATTTGATGGGTTCTGCCGGTTTCTAACTCACACTCTATCAAAGTAACATAGTTAAAGCGTTCTAAAACCTTATAATGGGTAACGCTCCACTTTCCTTTTTCAGGATCATCATAAACATCCATCACTTTTCTATCTTTCGCACTTCTACCGATGTAGCCTTCTACCGTTCCATCTTCTGCTAAATCTCCCCAAACTAAAGCGTTGTATTTTCTGGTGATAGAATGATCAAAGAATTGTTTAGCCAAGTAAGTCATGGCTCTTTCGTTTTTGCTGATGAGCAATAAGCCAGAAGTATCTTTATCAATTCGATGCACCAAACCCGGTCGACCATCGTTTCCGGGCAGTTGCGGTAGCTGATTAAAATGAAAAACTAAAGCATTTACTAAAGTACCGTTCCAGTTGCCATAACCGGGATGAACTACCATTCCTGCAGCTTTATTGACTAAAATCACATCATCATCTTCATACACAATATTGATAGGAATATCTTCAGGATAAACTTCATTATCTCTGGGAGGATGAGGTAAAACGATACTGATTTCATCAAAAGGTTTTACTTTATAGCTAGATTTGATGCCTTTTCCATTTACCAAAACATTTTCAGCATCTATCGCATTCTGAATTCTATTTCTGGAAGCATTTTCGATACGAAGCATCAGAAATTTATCAATTCTTAACAAAGATTGTCCTTTATCAACTACAATCTTAAAATGCTCATAAAGTTCGTTTTCTTCTTGCTCTAAAGCTTCTAAATCATTCATATCTCGCAAAAATAGAATTAAAACACTGATTTTGCTCGGATTAAAATTAGCGCAACTAAAAATTTACTGCCCTTAAACTTTTACTAAAAACATCCATCAAAAAGACAAAAAATGGTATCATTCTTGAAAAGCAAATCGTATTTATTGATATATAACTTTAAAAATTATGAAAAACTTTACCAAAAAAATCATCATTGTATTAAACTTTTTTCCATTTCTAATTAGAAAAATCTACTTTAGAGACTAATTAATCAACTCCAAAAAATGAGAAATCTAAATTATTATAAGGCAATCATCTTGTCAATTTTAAGTTTTGTATTTTCTACATCATTATACGCTCAAGATGGCGTTTCAGAATTAATTAAATCAGGTCCAGCAGATGCGCAAAAATTAGCTCAGGCTTATCTAAATCCCCTGTTTAAGGGTTTAGGATTCGGAATGAATAGTGCATGGTACAACTCTGCAAAAGCAAAGAATCTCGGTCGTTTTGATATTCGCATTCAAGGTTCAGGAGCTTTTGTTCCACCTTCGGATCAAACATTTGATATTTCAACATTAGGATTATCTAGCAAAACCAGAGTAAGTGGTTCTCCTATCACCCCAACTTCATTTGGCGAAAATAGGATCGGTTCTAAAATTGAACTTTATTCTGATAAAAATGAAAAAGTTGGAGAGTTTAACATGCCAAACGGAACAGGTTTAAAAGTTGTTCCCTCACCACAAATTCAACTAACCGTAGGTATAATAAAAAATACTGACGTTTCTATAAGATACAGTCCTGAAATAGGAAAAGGAAGTGATTACGGAAGCGTACAGGTTTTAGGTTTTGGGCTAAAACACGAAGTCACAAAATTATTTTTTGGTAAAGCTGCAAAAATTATTCCTATTGATTTAGCTGTAGGTTTTGGTTACAACCAGATTAAATATCAATATCAAGTAAAACAAGCCGACCAAGTTGATGATAGCAACAGCGGGCAGAACTTAAATCAACGAGTAGAAGGTTCTTTTAGCGGTTATACTTTTGATGCTATCCTTTCAAAGAAATTATCCATTTTTACTCCCTTTGTTTCTATTGGTTATAATACTTCAAAAACTGATATTGGTATGTTGGGAAAATATATCATACAAACAGATTATGAGAGATTCCCCGGAACACAAATTCCGGATCAATCAAAACCCATTTACACTACTTTTACTGATCCTGTAAAAATCAAGCAAAATGATATTGCTGGTTTAAGAGCCAATGTAGGCTTTGCGCTGCATTTAGCCTTTTTCAGAATTTATGCTGCTTATGGTGTTGGTCAATATTCTGCGTTTACAGGTGGTATCGGTTTCGGCATAGGTAAATAACATTTTTATAATTTTTAAAATCCTAAATTCAATTCTCTTCTATGAGCTGTGTTTAGGATTTTTGTTTGGATGATCAATTTAACCTTTCATAGCCCCGAGGAAGAAATCCATTATCCTCCAATTACAGATTATGGAATTCAACTTTTCATTAAAAGAGACGATTTAATTCATCCCTTTATCTCTGGCAATAAATGGCGCAAACTCAAGCATCATTTATTTAAAGCAGAAAATGAAAGTAAAACGCATTTAGTCACTTTTGGAGGAGCTTTTTCTAATCATATTTTAGCAACTGCGGCTGCTGGAGCAAAGTTTGGCTTTAAAACCACCGCCTTTGTCCGTGGAGAGGAGGTTCAAAACCCTACGCTAACCTTTTGTAAGATTTTCGGTATGCAGCTAATTTTTGTTGACCGAACTGCTTATCGCCATAAGCAAGCCTTATATCAATCTCATTTTAGAGAAAACCAAGAAGCCTATTTTATTGATGAAGGAGGTTTTGGACCAGAAGCAGAATTAGGTTGCCGAGAAATTATCCAAGAATTACAGCAAAGCTACAATCATATTTTTTGTGCGGCAGGAACAGGTGCTACTGGTGCGGGCATCATCAATGAAATTCATCAGCAAAAGCTAAAAACTCAATTCCATCTTGTTCCAGTTTTAAAAGGCGGAAATTTTTTAAAAGATGACATCAAACCTTTATTAATTTCTGATTTTCCGTTTCATTTACATGAAGATTATCACTTTGGTGGATATGCCAAAACCACTCCACAACTAATTGATTTTATCAAAGATTTTAGCTCCAAAACTGGTGTTCTGGTTGACCCAATTTATACCGGAAAAGTACTTTTTGCCATCAAAGATTTAGCCTCAAAAAACACCTTCGCCAAAGGCAGCAAAATTCTGATGATTCATACCGGAGGAATCTTTGGAACTTTAGGAATGTTAGATAAATTTTGAGATTTCAAGCAGAATTTTTTGAAATTTCAGGCAAATAAAATTTTCCAAAAAACAAATTCTTGGAGTAATCAGTTCAAAAACTAGGTTTAAACTGTTTAAACCTAGTTTTCAATATAAAGTTCAAAAAGTGCCCAAATTTGCTGTTTTAGGCACTTTTGAGTAAATTTGAACAAATCAATTATATATGTATCAATTATCAGTATCTCCAAATCAAGTTAAAGAAACTTTAGGCAAACATCTTTTAACAGATGGTTACGATTTAATCTTCGACATGGAAAAAAGTGAAGGCGTTAGAATTTATGATTCTAAATATAATCGTAGTTTATTAGATTTTTTCACCTGCTTTGCTTCTGTTCCTTTAGGTTACAATCATCCTAAAATGATGAATGATGAGGAGTTTAAGAAGAACCTATTTCTGGCTGCTATGGCCAATCCTTCTAATTCTGATATTTACACTACGCAATATGCCCAATTTGTGGATACTTTTTCTAGAGTAGGTATTCCTGATTATTTACCTCATGCTTTCTTTATTGCAGGCGGTGGATTAGCTATTGAGAATGCACTAAAAGCAGCAATGGATTGGAAAGTGCAGAAAAATTTTGCCAAAGGCTATCGCGAGGAAAAAGGCTTTAAAGTTTTACATTTCGACCAAGCTTTCCACGGCAGAACAGGTTATACCTTAAGCTTGACCAATACTTTACCGGATAAAACTAAATGGTTTGCCAAGTTTGATTGGCCGAGAGTTTCTACCCCGAAAATACATTTCCCCTTTACTGATGCTTCTTATGAAGATTTATTAAAAAGAGAAGCTTTATCTATTGCTCAAATTAAAAAAGCGTTTGAGATTCATAAAGATGAAATCTGTTCAATCATCATTGAGCCTATTCAGTCCGAAGGTGGTGACAACCACATTCGACAGGAGTTTTTAGAACAATTGCGAGTACTTTGTGATGAAAATGATGCGCTATTGATTTATGATGAAGTACAAACTGGAGTTGGTTTAACAGGTAAGTTTTGGTGTCACCAACATTTTGGAGAAAAAGCTCGTCCAGATATTATTGCCTTTGGTAAGAAAATGCAAGTGTGTGGTATTCTGGCTGGAGCAAAATTAGATGAAGTGGAAACCAATGTTTTCAACGTTCCATCAAGAATAAACTCTACTTGGGGTGGTAATTTAGTGGATATGGTTCGTTCTTCTAAGATTATGGAAATTGTAGAAGAAGACCATTTATGTGAAAATGCAGCAGAAGTTGGGGCTTATCTGCAACAACAATTGATCAAAATTTCTGAAAAAGATGAACGAGTTACCAATGTTCGTGGTCGTGGATTATTAAGCGCTTTTGATTTTCCAACAAAAGAAATGCGAAATAAATTTGTAGAAAAAGGCATGGAACACGGCGTGATGTTCTTAGGTTGCGGAAATCAAACCATCCGTTTCCGCCCGGCTTTAATTATTGAGAAACAACACATTGACGAAGGTTTGGAAGTGATGGAGAAGGTGTTGAAAGAGATCTAAGTTCATTGGTTGAAATAGTTCATTAGTGATTTCACTAATGAGCTATTTACTACTGAACTTATTTAAATAAATCGCTTTACAATCCTTAATCGGTGGGTATATTTATTTTGTTCCACAGCAAAAATTCCCTGATTATCAATTCTATCAATCTTCACTCGGCCTGAAGCATGTATGATCTGACTGTTATTGAGCATAATCCCTACGTGGGTGATTCTACCTTCCTCGTTGTCAAAAAAAGCTAAATCTCCTGCTTTTGCTTCTGTTAGAAAATCTACTAATTTACCTTGCTCTGCTTGTTGCGATGCATCTCTTTTTAGCTGAATACCTAACATTTTAAAAACAATTTGTGCAAAACCAGAGCAATCTATCCCAGCATGGGTTCTGCCTCCCCACAAATAAGGTACGTTTAAAAACATTTTGGCGGTTTCTGTAATATCAGAAGCAAATTCCTCTTGATTAGGGATAAAAATATTACTAGAAGTTACCTGATAAATATCCTGATTTATTCTACATTTACTTGCTTCATAAAATGGCAACAAACTCCCCGCAGGCACATAAATGGGTTCTCGCAAACTTCCTTTCAAAAGCATCACATTCACCTCACGAGTTAAGAAAGTAGCTTGTTTTTCTAAATCATTCAAGAAATCTTCATTGATCTCACTAACTTGGCTTTCATTTACCCAACCCTCATAATCATCGTCTCTATTTTTGATTTTTAACCATTGGTTTTCTTGCGCTAAAATTTCAAAAGTATCCCCAAAAATGAGTTGAGAAACCATTTCAGAGCGATGTTCGGGATTAGCCCTAATCGGAATAACTGAAAGTTGACAAATACCCAAGAAATTTTGCATAAAAAAGAAGCTTATAGATTGAATTTTGTGTAAATTAACACAAATCATTAAAACATGGAAAATTTAAAGCATTTTGAAAAAATATTAATTGCGGTTGATGATTCTAAGTATTCTTACCATGCCGCTGCTTATGGATTTGACTTGGCAAAAAAATTAAATGCCACAGTTGCTTTAGCACACATCAATGAACTTCCTGTTGCTGTAAACATTACTGGCGACCCAATCTTGGGAGATTCTGGGATGATGATTCCTGAACTTTTAGACATCCAAAAAGAAAGAGCTGCCGCACTTTTGCAAAAGATTAAAACTGATTTTGCAAATGGCAAAGACGTAAAAGAGTTTATTGTGGAGGGAAATATTACAGGTCAAATTGTAGAAATTGCTAAAGAGTTTGATGCTTCGCTCATTGTAATGGGGACACATGGCAGAACCGGCTTTAGTCATTTTATTTCTGGTTCTGTGGCAGAACAAGTTACAAGACATGCCAAATGCCCTGTTTTAATTGTGCCCGATAAAGATTAAAGAAATACCAAACATTTCAAATTTCATGTAGCTTATTTTTACTTTTGTAGGCTAAATGCAGATTCATGATTCCCAAATCTTCAATTTTAAAGAGAAAGCCATTCATTGGGCCAATCAGTTTGATATTTGCTGCATTTTAGATTCCAATCAGTACACAGACCCCTACTCAAAATTTGATTTTATTGTTGCCGCAGGTACAAAAGCTACCCTTTCGCAAAACGAAACACTTCATGCTTTTGAGGAGTTAAAAAAGTTCAGACTTCAATATCAAGGATGGATTTTTGGAGGTTTAGCTTATGATTTAAAAAATGAAATTGAGCCATTAACTTCCCAGCATCAGGATGGAATTCAATTTCCTGATTTATTCTTTTTTGCTCCTCAATTTTTATTGATTTTGAAAGGAGGTCATTTAGAAATTATTGGTGCTGAGGAGGAGTTTATTTGGAAACAAATCAACCAAGTTAATCCTAGAAAAGAGTCATTCCATTTTGAAAAACCGGTTATCAAATCAAGGTTTTCCAAGACAGAATACCTAAAAACGGTTCATCAAATTAAAGAGGAAATAGCACTCGGAAATATTTATGAAACCAATTTCTGCATGGAGTTTTATGCAGAAGATGCTGAAATTCATCCCTTAGATACTTATTTAAAACTCAATCAGCTTTCACCTACTCCTTTTTCTAATTATTTTAAATGGTTTGATAAATATATTTTATCCGCTACACCAGAGCGGTTTTTATCTAAAAGAGGCCAAAAACTGATCTCGCAACCCATTAAAGGTACCGCGAAGCGAAGCGGAAATCTTGATGAAGACGAGCAGATTAAAAGAGAATTGGTAAATCATCCCAAAGAAAAGCAAGAAAATGTGATGATTGTGGATTTAGTGCGGAATGATTTGACTAAATCAGCAAAAAAAGGAAGTGTAAAAGTAGAAGAACTTTTTGGAGTGTATAGCTTTAAACAAGTGCATCAAATGATTTCTACAGTGGTTTGTGAGTTAAATGAAGATATCCATCCGATTGACGCTATCAAAAATACATTTCCAATGGGCAGCATGACAGGTGCTCCAAAAATTAAAGCCATGCAATTAATGGAGCATTACGAGCGCACAAAGAGAGGCATTTACTCCGGTGCTGTGGGTTATTTTTCTCCAGACGATGATTTTGATTTTAATGTGATTATCAGAACCATACTTTATCATTCCACAAAAAAATACCTATCATTTCAGGTAGGGAGTGCCATTACTTTTTATGCTGATGCAGAAAAAGAATATGAAGAATGCTTACTAAAAGTGAAAGCTATTCTAGAGGTGCTATCCTAAAAAAATAAAATGATGCGGCGTTTTTCTATTTAGCTCGATAATACTTCATCGCTTCTGGAATATATTTTTTGATGTCCGAGATTCGTGTTTCATCACTAGGGTGAGTACTCAAAAATTCTGGGGGTGTCTGCCCTGTATTTTGTGCGGCCATACGTTGCCAAAAAATTAAAGCATCATTAGGATTATAGCCTGCCATCGCCATAAATGTTAAACCCAGTCTATCTGCTTCAGATTCTTGCTTTCTAGACATCGGCAATAAAACTCCTGTTTGAGCCCCTATACCAAAAACTTGATCGAACACCTGCATTCCTGCTTCAGATTTAGTGATAGCCGTACCTATGATTGAGCCTAAGCCTTGAGCGATCATTTGCTGAGAGTATCTTTCATTGGCATGCTTTGCTATTGCATGAGCAATTTCATGACCCATTACGGTTGCTAATCCGGCATCGGTTTTTGCTACTGGAAGAATTCCTGTGTAAACAGCTACTTTCCCACCTGGCATACACCAAGCATTAACTTCCTTACTTTCAACCAAATTAAATTCCCATTTATAACCAGCAATTTGGTCTGCATAACCTTTATCATTCATAAACTTTGTAACCGCAACAGCAATACGCTCTCCGATAGCTTTCACCCTTCTACTTTCTGAAGTATTGTAGATTACTTTGGTTGAAGGATCTTTAAGAAACTGGTTATAGCTTTGCACAGCCATTTGCTGCATTTCTGCATCACTTACTAAATTAGCTTGTTTTCTCCCAGTTAAAGGAACAGTAGAACATGAAGCCATAAAAAAAACGAGAGTTAAGATATAACCCCTTTTAATCCCTTTGATTATCATAAATTGTTTATTGAATATGTTTCTTTTTAAACAGATTTACTTTGGATTCTTTGCCTCTTAATAATCGTTCAATATTCTTTTGATGAGTCACTAAAATGAGTACACAAATACACATCCCATAAATCACGATTGCTTTTACTGAGACCTGATAAATAAATATCACACTAAAAGTAAAAGTAAAACCTGCAGATATGGAACTTAGCGAAACGTATCTAGTAAATAAAAGAACGATTAAAAAAACCAGCACACAAAGTAAAGCTGCAGGAAGATGAACTGCTAAAATCATTCCAAATAGCGTGGCGATGCCCTTACCCCCTCTAAACCCTGCAAACACAGGAAATAGATGTCCCATAACTGCTACAATTCCTAAGGCTAACTGATAATTTACATATTGTATAGAATGCTCAGGACCGGTTACTGATAAACCAATAAAGAAAGCTAAGTTTGTGGCAGTCCAACCTTTAAAAATATCAATCAACATTACGGGAATTCCTGCTTTTTTACCTAAAACTCTAAAGGTATTGGTTGCTCCGGCATTACCGCTACCATATTCCCTCACATCTATACCGTAAAACGCCTGACCAATCCATACGGCAGTGGGAATAGAACCAAAAAGGTAGGCTAATAAGAGTGCTCCAATAGAATAAACTGATATCATGAAGCTGACTTTATTTTATGAAATGCTTTTTCAAAATCCAAACTAAATCTAATTAATCACTGCTTTTAGGCTCATATCTAAGCTTTTAACAGAATGTGTTAAAGCACCCATAGAAATGTAATCTACACCGCATTGCGCATAAGCTAAAGCATTATCTTCTGTTATGCCTCCAGATGCTTCGGTAATAAATCGTCCGGCCACCAAACTTACCGCTTTCCTTAAGTTTTCAAAATTAAAATTATCGAGCAATATTCTATCAACTCCACCAACTTTTAAAACTTCTTTTAACTCACTTAGATTTCTTACTTCAATTTCAATTTGTAATTTCTTATGATTGGTTTTTAAATAATTTTTTGCCGATTGAATTGCCGAAGCAATCCCTCCTGCATAATCCACATGATTATCTTTTATCAATATCATATCATACAAACCAAAACGATGATTAACACCGCCACCAATCAGTACTGCTTCTTTCTCTAGAAATCGCAAATTTGGAGTGGTTTTTCTGGTATCTAGAACCTTAGTTTTGGTATTTGATAATGATTTTACAATCCGATGAGTGGTTGTAGCAATACCACTCATCCTTTGCATGGTATTAAGTACCAAACGCTCAGCAATAAGGATAGACCGTGAGTTTCCGCTCACGTAAAGTACAATATCACCAACTTTAACAGTTTCTCCATCTTTAATCATCAATTCCACAGATAGATGCTCATCCACTTCCTTGAAAATTTCTAATGCAACAGCAACGCCTGCAATAACGCCATCTTCTTTCACTAAAAGTTTGGCTTTACCAGTTGCAGAAGGAGGAATGGTGGAAAATGAGGTATGATCTCCATCTCCGATATCTTCAATTAATGCACTTTTTATAAATCGATGTAGTGTAGTTGTATCCAAAGTTTACATTTTTGAACCAAAAATATAAACTTTTCCTTTGGATTAGTCTTTATTTTCCTCAATTCTTATTTCAGAAATGGTGAAGTTGCCTGATGCATTCTTGAGCTCATAACTGATTCTGAAATTTCCTTTCGAGGTTGCCAACAACATCACCCCAAACTTATAATTGGCATTAGAAACTACTTTATGGATAACTTTAACACCAATTGGGGGATGTTTAGCAAAAAAATCTTTCAAAATTAAGGATGCTTGACTAGCAGAATAAATATCATCTTGATCTAAAACTGATAACTCAACAGTTGAGGAAAATAAACCCGAAATAGCTTTTACATCAGCATTTTTACAATAGTTTGCAACGTCATCAATCACATCAAAAGCAAAAGACACTTTGAAAAATAAAAGTAATATCAGTGTATAACTAAATTTCATTTTCATGTTTAAAAAGAATAATCCATAAATAATGCCATAATTTAGTTAAAGTACATTATTAAAACAAATGTTTTAATTTCTTGTCCATCCTAATTTTTATATTTGCCTTGTGAAAAGTAAAAAAGTTGCCCTCTTAATTTTAGATGGCTGGGGTTATGGAAAAAATGACTCTTCAAATGCCATCCTTGCTGCAAATACTCCGTTTTTTGATAGCTGTTTAAAAAATTATCCAAATTCTAAATTGGAAGCTTCCGGAGAAGCCGTTGGTTTGCCTGCCGGGCAAATGGGAAATTCTGAAGTTGGACACATGAATTTAGGAGCAGGCAGAGTAGTTTATCAAGAATTAGGTAGAATCCATAAAGCCGTTAAAGACGGTGAGTTGAGGACAAATGAGGTGCTAAAATCTGCATTCACTTATGCCAAAGAACAAAATAAAAATGTACACTTTATAGGTTTAGTTTCTGATGGTGGTGTACATGCTCATACGCTGCACTTAAAGGGTTTGTGCGATGCTGCAAAATCCTTCGATCTTGAAAAAGTTTATATCCATGCTTTTATGGACGGTAGAGATACAGACCCTAATTCTGGGGTTGGATACTTAAAAAGTATGAACCAATACCTAGAAAACTCAACAGGAGAAATTGTATCAGTAATTGGGAGGTATTACGCTATGGACCGTGATAACCGTTGGGAAAGAGTGAAGTTAGCTTATGATTTGATGGTTAATGGCGAAGGAAAAAAAGTAAACAATTTAGTTGAAGGCGTGGAGGCTTCTTACCAAAATGGCGTAACCGACGAGTTTATCAAACCTTTGGTAAAAACCGATGCAAACGGAAATCCAATTGCCACCATAAAAGAAGGTGATGTGGTTATTTGTTTCAATTTCAGGACAGATAGAGGCAGAGAAATCACAATTGCGCTCACTCAAAAAGAATTTCCTGAACAGGAAATGAAACCTTTGAATCTACATTATATCACCATGACTACTTACGACGAAACTTTCAAAAACGTTCAAGTAGTTTTCACTAAAGATGATTTGGTAAACACTTTGGGGGAAGTTTTAGCTAATCATCATAAAAATCAAATCAGAATTGCTGAAACAGAGAAATATCCACACGTTACCTTCTTCTTCTCAGGAGGTAGAGAAAAAGAATTTGAAAACGAGAAAAGAATCATGATTCCGTCTCCGAAAGTGGCTACTTATGATTTACAACCAGAAATGAGCGCAGCAGGAATTAGAGATGCTATTATTCCTGAAATTAAGAAAGCTTGGGCTGATTTTATCTGTTTAAATTTTGCCAATCCTGATATGGTTGGTCATACAGGAGTTTTTGATGCTGTTGTTAAAGCTGTGGAAACAGTAGATGCTTGTGCAAAAGCAGTGGTAGATGCCGGTTTAGAAAATGGTTACTCTTTTATCATCATTGCCGACCATGGAAATGCGGATTATATGATTAACGAAGACGGCTCCGCAAATACCGCACACACCACCAATTTAGTGCCTTGCATTTTAATTGACGAGGATTACAAGCAAATAAAAGATGGAAAATTAGGAGATATTGCTCCAACTATTTTGAAAATGCTTGGATTAGAGATTCCAAAGGAAATGGGAGGAGAAATCCTAATCTGATGCGAAGTTTTCTAAAAGGTTTTTTATTGATTTTTTTATTATCAGGATGTTTTTCAAAAGCGAAAGAAACGCCAAAAGTGATTTTTTACTTTGATTTAAAAGGTTATTTCACTCAGTTGGCAAATCAATTAAATCAGCAAAATCCAACTATCAATAAAAGCGTATCCAAAAATGATAATCCAGAATCAAAATCTCTTAAAATAAATAATTGGAACGAAGAGTTTGCACTATTTGTCAATGCTGATATCAATAAAGCTGCATGGAGAGATAGTTACAGCAAAGATTCAAGTGCTACAAAAATAATTTACACTACAAAAAATCCAGATTTAAAAACTCAAAAAATCATTATTGATTTAACCAATGGCAAGCCTAGTCATTTTTATGTTGAAACAAAAATAGATAACCTATTGTATCACACTACTGAACATTTAGAATTCTATCCTGATTCTTTATATGAGATTAAAAAGTCTCAAAAAGTGATCCTTTTAGGTAATAATCAGTATAAAATTATTGGGAAATTCAAATAAACTTATTTGATATCAATCAACAATTGTTTTGATTTTTCTATTTGTGCTGCAATGTCTCTTCTGCCAGCATTTTCAGCTAATACTTTTTGAAAATCTTTAATAGATGAGTTAATAGCATTTATTGCGGCAGTTTTGTTAAATACATCAGCCACTTTCTGACTTTTAAATATTCCGTATTCTTGATAGGCTAAACCTCTGTTCTGGAATAATTTCATATCATCATCGGGTGTTAAATCAATTGCGGTGCTAAAATCTTTTATCGCACTTAATAATAAAGTTTCATGATCTGAAGATTGGTAATCTTTTAATCCCTCTGATAAAAGCACTTTCGCCTTGCCTCTATAGTAATAAGCTGCTACTTCGGTCGGTTTCATCTCAATCAATTTATTGAAATCGTTGATGGCTTTTTTATAATTGCCTGCGTGGAAGCTAGAATAGCCCATCAGCCAAAGTGCATTCATATTGCTATTGTCTGTAGCGTAGGCCTTTTCAAAATAATTTGCCGCCGTAGTGAACTCTCCACCCATCATTGCTTTCTGACCTAAACGCTCAAATGATGAAGTTTGAGCGGAAGCTGTACCACAGGCAATTGTTAATCCTGTACAAAAAATTAAAAACTGTTTCTTCATATTAGTTGGGATATCCCGAATCCAAATTTAGTATTTGTAGGTAATAACGTAGGTATTTTATTATTATTTCTTTTATCCTACTGACTTTATTTCAGCTCAAAACTGATAGCTAGTTTTGTTTTTATTTAAAAAGCAACATTCATCTCCTATATTTACATTGGCACAAGACTTGCGAAATAGGGCTTTATAATCAATCACGCTTTATTTGCAGGATTTTCTGTCATTTTGGCGTTCAATCAAAATAAATATATGAGCAAATTCGAACCATTCGACTTTAATAACGCATTACCATTAATTAATGAAGATACCGAGTTCTTTCCTTTGATGTCTCAAGAAGATGAAGAGGAGATGAATAATGAACAAACACCAGAAGTGCTTTCTATACTCCCACTAAGAAATACTGTTTTATTCCCGGGTGTAGTGATTCCGATTACCGTAGGAAGAGATAAATCTATCAAACTGATTAAAGATGCCTATAAAGGCAATAGAATTATAGGCGTAGTTGCTCAAAAAAATGTAAACATAGAAGATCCATCATTTGATGAGTTAAATACTGTTGGCACTGTGGCAATTATTGTTAAAATGCTGCAAATGCCTGATGGCAATACCACCGTGATTATTCAAGGGAAAAACAGATTTCAGCTAATCGAAGAAGTTCAATCAGAACCATACATTACCGCCTCAGTTAGGAAATTTGAAGAAATAAGACCTAAAGTTGATAAAGAATTTAAAGCCATGGTGGCTTCTGTAAAAGAATTAGCCATGCAGATTATTAACTTTTCTCCTAATATCCCTTCTGAAGCGGCAATTGCCATCAAGAATATTGAAAGTGTGCCTTTTCTCATCAATTTCATCTCATCAAATATGAATGCATCAGTTGCAGATAAGCAACTAATGCTAGAAGTGGCAAATTTGAGAGATAGAGCTAACATGGTTTTGAAGCATCTAAGCACAGAACTTCAAATGCTCGAACTCAAAAATCAAATACAAAGTAGGGTTAAGGTTGACTTAGACAAACAGCAAAGGGATTATTTCTTAAATCAACAACTCAAAACTATCCAAGAAGAGCTGGGCGGTAACTCTCCAGACATGGAAATTGAAGAGTTGCGCAAAAGAGGTCAGAAGAAACAATGGAGTAAAGAAACTGCAGTACATTTTAATAAAGAACTCGATAAATTAGCCAGAATGAATCCGGCTGCAGCCGATTATTCAGTGCAAGTGAATTACCTAGAGGTACTTCTTGATTTACCTTGGCAACACTTTACAAAAGATAATTTCGACTTAAAAAGAGCTGAGAGAATACTTGATAAAGACCATTACGGTTTAGAAAAAGTAAAAAAACGAATCATAGAATATTTAGCGGTATTAAAGCTAAAACACAATATGAAAGCGCCTATTCTTTGTTTAGTAGGCCCTCCCGGAGTTGGAAAAACTTCATTAGGAAAATCTATAGCCAAAGCACTTGGAAGAAAATATGTGCGCATGGCTTTAGGTGGTATCAGAGATGAAGCTGAAATTCGTGGTCACCGTAAAACTTATATTGGAGCGATGCCCGGAAGAATCATCCAATCCATTAAAAAGGCCGGCTCTAGCAATCCTGTTTTTGTGTTGGATGAAATTGATAAGGTAGGAAATGATTTCCGTGGAGACCCATCATCAGCTTTGCTAGAAGTTTTAGATCCTGAACAAAATAATGCTTTTGCAGATCACTTTTTAGAGCTGGATTATGATCTTTCTAACATCATGTTTATTGCCACGGCAAATTCATTAAATAATATACAGCCTGCTTTATTAGATAGGATGGAAATTATTGAAGTAAGCGGTTATACTATCGAAGAAAAAGTTGAAATTGCTAAAAAACATCTTATACCAAAGCAAAGAGAGCAACATGGCTTAAAAACAAAGGATATTACCTTAAAGCCAATCATCATTGAAAAAATTATTGAAGATTATACTCGTGAATCAGGAGTACGTGGTTTAGAGAAAACCATTGGATCGGTGGTGAGAAGTGCTGCTACCAAAATTGCTATGGAAGATGAGTATAACGCTAATTATACTTATGAGGATGTTCAAAAAGCATTAGGGCCAGCTTATTTTGATAAAGATGCTTATGAAGGCAATGATGTTGCTGGTGTAGTGACAGGCCTAGCATGGACTTCTGTAGGTGGCGATATCTTATTTATTGAAGCGAGTTTAAGTCCGGGCAAAGGCAAGATGACTTTAACGGGGAATTTAGGTGATGTGATGAAAGAATCTGCAGTGATTGCGATGGCTTTCATCAGAGCTCATGCTGACGATTTAGGCATTGATCATCGTGTTTTCGACCAATGGGACCTGCATATCCACGTCCCTGCGGGTGCTACACCAAAAGATGGACCTTCTGCTGGAATCACCATGCTGACAGCTTTAACTTCGGCTTTTACGCAACGTCAGGTAAAACATAAATTAGCCATGACGGGTGAAATCACCTTGAGAGGAAAAGTTTTACCTGTTGGCGGAATAAAAGAAAAAATATTAGCCGCTAAAAGAGCAAATATTAAAGATGTGATTCTCTGCAAATCCAACGAGAAAGATATTTTAGAAATCAAATCAGACTATATTAAGGATATGAATTTCCATTATGTAACTGATATGTTGAGTGTCATTGATTTAGCTCTTTTGGATAAAAAAGTAAAGAATCCTTTAAAAATTGAGTTTAAAGAAGAAGCTAAAAAATAAGATTTTAAGCATTCTACATATTTATATTAACTTGAAGCCGAAAATATTTCGGCTTTTTTTATGCATTATTATTTTAGAAATTCACTCTTAATTATTTTTTTATCGATTAGTTATCAAGGATTTAGCCAGTCTAAAAACTATAAAAATGAACTCGGCTTTAAAAGCGAAAACGATTCTTATTTAGCAATGGGTTTAGACCGATATTACACCAACGGACTTTTTATCTATTTCAGAAGTGCCATGAAACCTAAACAACATCAAGACTCCACTAATTTTACCAAAAAGATTTGGAGTGCCAGCATTGGTCAATATCTATATAATGCACAATCTGGGGCGGTCCCTAACATTAACTATGTGGACAGACCATTTGCAGCCTATTTATATGCAGAGGGAGCTTATCAAATCCTCAAAAAAAATGAAAATAGTTTGAAATTGAGTTTTCAGGTGGGCACTATCGGTCCCTCTGCTTTGGGTAAGCAAGCTCAAGAATTGATTCATAAAACTTTTGGTTTTTACGAAATAAATGGCTGGCAGTACCAAGTGAATGATGAATTAGGTTTTAATGGTATTTTAAATCTGCATTACCTTTTACAAAGAGCCAAAAACAAGCAAACTGATTTTTCTTTACCAATACAAGCCGAGCTAGGAAATACTTTTACAGGCTTAAAAGCTGGAATTTTATTTAGAGCCGGTATTTTGAATCCACTTTATCACTCTATGGCTACCAACAGTAATGTTTCCACTTTTAATGAAGGAAATTTAAATAATCAAGAGTTTTATTTTTTCTTAAAACCTAGTTTAAGTTTAGTAGTTTATGATGCTACCATTCGTGGAGGATTATTTAGATCAGACAAAGGACCAGTTACCTACAACAGCACTCCTTTGGTTTTTTCTCAGGAAATTGGAGTTGCTTACGCAAAAAATAGATGGACTGTAGATTTCTCGGTGATTTTCCAAACTAAAACTGAAAAATACATGGAAAAGTCAGCGCAATATGGATCATTGGATTTATACTATCGATTCCATTAAAAATCGAAGTTTTTTCCTCTATTTATTTTCTTTAAAGATTGTTGACGTTTATCTTCTAATCTTTTCCTTACCGCAGCTTTACTCGGTTTAGATGCCTTTCTAGACTTTTCTTCCTTTAAGCTTTCGCGGATGAGCATTAAAGTTCTACGTATCGCAACTTCCTTATTTCTTAATTGGGTTCGCTCCTCCTCAGCCACCACCTGAAATATATTTTCTTTGTTAATTCTGTTCGCTAATCTTTGAGCAATTTTCTGCTTCTCTGCTTCACTGAACAGCAAAGAAGAATTAAAATCCCAAAGTAATTCTACTTTGGTACTTACTTTATTTACATTTTGCCCACCTTTTCCGCCACTTCTGGATGTTCTAAAAGAAAACTCCTTTTCTAATTCTTCTCTGTTAATATTCATAATTAAAGCTAAATTAGTCACCCAATGCGTAAAAACACGATTTACCTGATTTTATTTGTGTTTCTACTCCCTGTAGAAAATCTAAAAGCTCAAATTGGAGGTAAAGGGGTTTTTCGTTTTCTAAATCTCCCAAACTCCTCAAAAGTTGCCGCTCTGGGAAATGCCATCCCTATGAATAATCAGCCTGAGTTTAGTGAAAGTTTTCAAAATCCATCCTTATTACAGAACAAAGATGCAGGACTTTTGGCTTTAAATTATAGTAATTATGTATCCGATATCAATTTTGGAGCCATTCAATATGGTTTTAAACTCCAAAAAACAGGTGTAATTTCTGCCGGATTGATGTTTGTTAATTATGGCAAGTTTGAAGAAACCGATGCGGCAGGAAACACCACTGGGAATACTTTTACCGCTGGAGATTATTTATTAAATATCGGCTATAGCCAAAACTGGAAAAACAAAATATTTTATGGCGCAAATTTTAAACTGATTTTTGGTGCTTACGATATTTATAAATCAACGGCTTTAGCTGCCGATTTTGCGGTGACTTATAAAGATTCTGTTTCTAATTTTTCAACTGGCTTAGTTTTTAAAAATGTGGGTTATCAAATACAACCTTTTGACCAATTAAGAGAAAACCTTCCTTTTGAAATCGATTTTGCTTTAGCACAAAAACTAAAACACGCACCTTTGCGCTATCATATTACTTATCAAAACTTACAAAATTTCGATTTAACTTATCAAGATCCCAATAACCCAGATGCTCAATTAGATTTGGTAACAGGTCAACCTATTGCTACTTCACATCGTTTTATCGATAAATTTTCAAGACATTTAGTTTTAGGGGCCGAAATATTACTCTCTCCTGCTTTTAGCTTGCAAACCGCTTACAATTTTCAGAGAAGTAAAGAACTAAAAGTAAACGGAGCCGGTGGACGTTCTGGTTTTTCCTTTGGATTTTCTCTAAATCTCAAAAAAATCAGTATTGGCTATGCAAATGCTAATTTAAACGCTGCGGGAAGCAACAATTTCTTTTCAATACAAATCAAGCCATCCATTTTTAATCATAAAAAATAGAAAAAACACCTGTTTTAAGGTACGTTCCTTTATCTTTGTTTTTGATGAACAAAAATATCGTAGTAGCTATAGATGGCTACTCTTCTTGCGGTAAAAGCACCCTCGCAAAAGCCTTAGCCAAAAAGCTTCATTTCATTTATATCGATAGTGGTGCTATGTATCGGGCTGTAACGCTATATTTTTTAAGAAATCAAACGGATTTAAATAATCATGATTTAATTATTGATGCCTTAGAGCATATTGATTTGAATTTCCATTCCAGAGATTATCAATCGCATATATTATTAAATGGCGAAGAAGTTTCGGAAGAAATTAGGCAAATGCCAGTTTCAGATAATGTAAGTAAAATTGCTTCTATTAAAGAAGTGCGCCAAGCCATGGTGAAACAGCAACAGAAAATGGGAAAAACAAAAAACATGGTGATGGATGGAAGAGATATTGGAACAGTAGTTTTTCCTGATGCCCAAGTAAAATTGTTTATGACTGCCGACCCAAAAATTAGGGCGGAAAGACGTTTTAAAGAACTTTCTGAAAAAGGTGAAGAAGTAAGTTTAGAAGAAATTTTTGAAAACATTGCTCGCCGAGATTACATCGATACCACTAGGGAAGAAAGTCCTTTAGTTAGAGCAAAAGATGCGATTATATTAGACAACACTAATTTAAGCGAAGAAGAACAATTAGCTTTTGCGATGGAACAACTTACTCCTTTCTTAGATAAGATATAAAGCTATCACACACTAAAACAAGCTGTTAATCAAAAATAAATTAAACTAATCCTAGTAGTCTTATCATACCTCTTACCTATTTTTTTAAAATGCAATTGGTTCATTTTCAATTTAAATGCTTTAAAAACATTTTTATATTGAAATATATATTTCTACCTTTGCAGTCCGCAAAGCGGAAAGTAAGGAGACAAATTATTTAATGGCAAAAAAACAAGTAGCAGAAAAGGAGTTAAAAGCAAAAGAAGCAGAACTTCAAGACACTGAAAAAAAAGTGAAAGAGATATATGAGTCAGAAGCTGATTCATTATCTATTGACGAGATTAAATCGTCATCAAGAGTGGCAGACCCTAACGATTTTGATTGGGATGCTGACGACAAAATGTTCGGTAATTATAGTAAAGCCGAACGTGAAAAAATGGAAGAGATGTATTCAGGTACATTCAATTCTGTAACCAAAGGCGAGATCATATCTGGAGTGGTGGTAACCATTAACAATAAAGATGTGGTTTTAAACATCGGTTTCAAATCTGATGGTTTAGTGCCTGTGAACGAATTCCGCGATATGCCTGACCTAAAGAAAGGTGATAGCGTAGATGTTTTCGTTGAACAAAGAGAAGATGAAAACGGGCAATTAGTTTTATCACGCAAAAGAGCAAAAACACAACGCTCTTGGGAGATGATTAATGAAGCCCTTGAAAACGACACCATCATCAACGGTTTTGTGAAAAGCAGAACAAAAGGTGGTTTAATCGTAGATATTATGGGTGTGGAGGCCTTTTTACCAGGTTCTCAAATTGACATCAAGCCGATCAGAGACTATGACGTTTATGTAGGCAAAACCATGGAATTCAAAGTGGTTAAAATCAACCACGAATTCAAAAACGTGGTGGTTTCTCACAAAGTATTAATTGAGGACGATTTAGAAAACCAAAAAGTAGAAATTGTTTCTAAATTAGAAAAAGGACAAGTGTTAGAAGGAACTGTTAAAAACATTACTGATTTCGGTGTATTCATTGATTTAGGAGGTGTTGATGGTTTACTACACATTACTGATATTTCTTGGGGACGTATCGAGCATCCAAGAGAAGTATTATCACTTGACGAAAAAGTTAACGTGGTAGTTCTAGATTTTGATGATGAGAAAAAACGTATCGCTTTAGGCTTAAAACAACTTTCTGCACATCCTTGGGAATCTTTAGATACAGATTTAGCTATCGGTTCTAAAGTAAAAGGTAAGATTGTTACCGTGGCAGATTATGGTGCTTTCTTAGAAATCATCCCTGGAGTAGAAGGATTAATCCATGTTTCTGAAATGTCTTGGTCTCAAAACTTACGTAACCCACAAGAGTTTATGAAAGTTGGAGATGAGGTTGAAGCTGTAGTTTTAACTTTAGATAGGGATGAGCGTAAAATGTCTTTAGGCATTAAGCAATTAACGCCAGATCCTTGGGAAAATGCAGTAGCTCACTACCCTATTGGAAGCAAACACAAAGCAGTAGTTAAAAACATGACTAACTTCGGAGTGTTTGTAGAAATTGAAGAAGGTATTGATGGTTTAATTCACATTTCAGACCTTTCTTGGTCTAAAAAAGTAAATCATCCTAATGAATTCACTAAAGTTGGTGAAGAATTAGAAGTAGTGGTTTTAGAATTAGATGTTGAAAATCGTAAACTAAGCTTAGGTCATAAACAATTAGAAGAAAATCCTTGGGATACTTTCGAAACCATCTTCACTTTAGATTCTATCCATAGTGGAACGGTAACTAAAGTTTCGGATAAAGGAGCATTAGTTGCATTACCTTACGGTGTAGAAGGATTTGTTCCGGCTAAACATTCTGTAAAAGAAGACGGATCATCTTTAAAAATTGATGAAGTTTCTGATTTCAAAATCATCGAATTCAATAAAGATGCGAAGAGAATTGTAGTTTCTCATGCCCGTATTTGGGAAGAAGAAAAAGCTGAGGCTGTGGCGCAAGAAAGAGCTACTAAGAAAAAAGAAGCAAATGCAGCTAACACCGCAGTGAAAAAAGTTAAAGAATCTGTTGAGAAATCAACACTTGGAGACTTAGACGTATTGGCACAATTGAAAGATAAGATGGAAGGTGATGCCAAGAAAGCGGCAAAGAAAAAAGAAGAAGCTAAGTAATAACTAGGAAAGCTTCCTATCAAAACCCTTCAATTCATTTTGAAGGGTTTTTTTATGTTTAAATGATTAAAAAACATTTATCTCAATAGATTTTAATAAATACTACCTAAATCTATTTCGTTTTTTCTATTTTTGCTCAAACCAACCGAGCTAATGCAAAATTTAACTCTCCTAGACGGTCCAAAATTTCAAATCACCATTCAGAGGCTTTGCCATCAATTAATTGAAAATCATAATGATTTTTCAGATTCGGTTATTTTAGGTATTCAACCTCGAGGGATTTATCTTTCCCAAAGAATTTCTAAGGAATTAAGAAAGATCCTTCCTCAAGCTCAAATCCAAAATGGTATTCTAGACATTACATTCTATCGTGATGATTTTAGACGAGGCGACAGTCCATTGGTACCTAACAGCACCCAAATCGACTTCATTATTGAAGGTAAGAAAGTGATTTTAATTGATGATGTTTTATGGACCGGAAGAACCATTAGAGCCGCGATGGATGCCATGTTAGCATTTGGCAGGCCAGAAAAAGTTGAATTATTGGTTTTAGTTGATAGACGATATAGCCGCCACCTGCCTATTGAACCCAATTATATCGGAATAAAAGTTGACTCCATTTCTTCACAAAAAGTGGTGGTCAGTTGGCAAGAAACAGATCAAGAAGATAAAATAGTTTTAGTTTCAGAGAGCAAATAATCATGTCAGAAATAGCACAGAAGTTAAGTAGTAAACATCTTTTAGGAATTAAAGACCTCAACAAAAAAGATATTGAACTGATTCTCGAAACTGCACAAACTTTTAAAGATGTGATTAATCGCCCAATCAAAAAAGTTCCATCTTTAAGAGACATCACCATCGCTAACATCTTCTTTGAAAACTCTACCAGAACCAAACTTTCTTTTGAGTTAGCACAAAAAAGACTCTCTGCAGATGTAGTTAATTTTGCCGCTTCAAGTTCATCAGTTAGCAAAGGCGAAACTTTAATTGATACCGTAAACAACATTTTAGCCATGAAAGTGGATATGGTGGTAATGCGCCATCCCTACCCCGGAGCTGGAGTTTTTCTGAGTAAACATATCAAAGCTAATATTGTGAACGCTGGAGATGGCGCTCATGAACATCCTACCCAAGCTTTGCTAGATGCTTTTTCTATTCAAGAAAAATTAGGAGAAATAGCGGGCAAAAAAGTGGTAATCGTGGGGGATGTTTTACACTCTAGAGTTGCTTTATCCAACATCCTTTGCTTACAAAAATTAGGTGCAGAAGTGATGGTTTGCGGTCCAACCACCTTAATCCCAAAATACATTGGCACTTTAGGAGTTAAAGTTGAACATAATCTGATGAAAGCTCTGAACTGGTGCGATGTAGCCAATATGCTACGCATACAGTTAGAAAGACAAGACATCAAATACTTTCCATCGCTTAGAGAATATTCTATGATGTATGGTCTCAATAAAAAAATCCTTGACTCCTTAGATAAAGAAATTGTGGTGATGCACCCCGGCCCTATCAACAGAGGCGTAGAAATTACCAGCGATGTAGCTGATAGTAAGCAATCTATCATCCTGCATCAAGTAGAAAATGGAGTTGCTGTAAGAATGGCCGTACTCTATCTTTTGGCTAGCCAAAAATCTTAAAAGCGATATTGGTCTCGTAAAATTGGTCATCATTATATAAATGGTTCATATTTTGCGTTAAAAAAGAGTTTATTAACAGGTGTTAATTAAAAGTGTAGCCAGTACCCTTACACAAGCCGTAAATTAGAAATATCGATTTTAGCTAAATTATGTTCAGAAAAATAACGTTATTCCTTTCCTTTCTAATTCTTTCAAAACTTTCATTAGCTCAGGTACCTGCCTATTTTGATGTTCAGGCGCAGTATAAAAATGGTTTGGAATTAATTGATAAAGGAAAATATGCTGCGGCATCTTCCGTGTTTTATGAAGTTGAAAAAAATAAAGCTTTTAAATCCACAGAAAATGAAAGCAATGCGGCCATCTCACAAATCAAAGTAAACAGCCAATATTATAGAGCACTTTGCGCACTTGAATTGGAAAATGACGATGCCGAACAACTTTTCAAAAAATTCATCAAACAACATCCCGAAAGTCCTAAAGCTAAACAGGCCTATTTTCAGGTGGGTAGATATTACTTCAAACAAAAGAAATATGATGAAGCTTTACAATGGTTTACCCAAGTAAGTTCTATCGATTTAACTGGAAAAGAAGACACAGAATATAAATTCAAATTGGCTTATTGCTATTTTGAAACTGCTGATTATCCTAGCGCTAAACCTCTATTTGGTTTAGTAAAAGATTTATCTTCTAAATATGCAGAAGATGCCACTTATTATTACGCCTTCATTTGTTATTTGGATAAAGAATACCCTACTGCACTAACTAACTTCGAGAAATTAAAAGGTTCTAAGACCTATGAAGCCAGTTATCCTTACTACATCTCGGCTATTTATTTTTTAGATAAAAGATATGATGATGTTTTAAATTACGCTATTCCTATAGTAGAAAACACACAGCAGCTGAATGAAACTGAAATGCTGAGAATTATTGCAGCTTCTTATTTCGCTAAAGCGGATTATAATGATGCCATTAAATATTACGAAAGATTCATGAATCGTGATCATGGCAGAACGCAGAACAACCAAGATTCTTATCAAATTGGCTATACCTATTACAAGCTCAAAAAGTACAATGAATCTATTGAACAATTAGGTAAACTCATCAAAGATCAAAGCCCATATAGCCAATTTGGATTATATACTTTAGCTGATGATTACCTAACCACCAAGAACAAGCAAAGCGCAAGAAATGCTTTTCAGGTAAGTTCTAAAATGGATTTTGATAAAGAAATTGAAGAAGATGCTTTATTCAATTTCGCCAAATTATCTTACGAATTACAATTTCACAATATCGCTTTAGATGCGATTGAGCAATATTTAAAGAATTATCCGAACTCTAAAAAGCTGAACGAAGCCAAAACCTTACAGGCCAAAGTTTTACTGAGCACTAAAAATTATAGAGATGCTATTGATATTCTAGAAAGTATCCCAAATAAAACCGAAGATGCGAAGGAAGCTTATGAAAAGGTGACTTATTACAGAGGTTTAGAGTTTTACAACGAAAGAGCGTTTGAAAATGCCATCGGCGTATTTTTAAGATCAAATAATTTCCCAGTAGATCCAGAAATTCATGCTTTAGCCACTTATTGGTGTGCAGAAGCCATGTACGAGGTGAGAAAATATGGTGAATCTGTAAATTATTTTGAGAACTTCTTAAGCATGCCCGCAGCTAAAAAGACCGACCTTTATAATTATGCCAACTATGCGCTTGGTTATGCGGCTTTAGAAGGTGAAAATTATCCAAAAGCTGCAACCTATTTCGCGAAATTTTTGAATGGTAGCGAGAGAGATCCGAAAACCATAAAAGACGCTACCTTAAGATTAGCAGATGCTTATTTTGGAGCTAAAAATTATGGAAATGCATTGGCCTATTACAACCGAGTAATAGACCAAAACGGAGAAAGTAAAGATTATGCTCTATTTCAAAAAGGCGTAATTCAAGGTTTGCAAAACCAACCTGATGCTAAAATTGCCACTCTACAATCACTTTTAGATCAGTTTCCAAATTCTAATTATGCTGATGACGCGGGCTTCGAGATTGCCTATACTTATTTTTTAACTGGCCAAGGAGAAAAAGCTAGAGCAGATTTAACTGCTTTAATTGAAAAATATCCTCGAAGTTCTTATTTACCTAGAGCTTTAGTGACAATTGGCTTGGTTTATTATGATGAAAAAGATGACCAAAAAGCTTTAGATACTTTCAAAAAAGTAGTGAGTGAGTACAAAGCAACGGATGAAGCACAGCAAGCCTTAAAATTGATCGAAAGAATTTATGTAGATAAAGGTGATGCGACGGCTTTCATCAATTATGCAAATAGTACTTCTATCGGCAATTACACCACGGCAGAGCAAGATAACATCATGTTTCAGGCGGCAAATAACTTGTATTTAAGAGGGAATTGGGAAGGTTGTATCGAAGCTGTTAATGCTTATTTTGATAAATTCCCGAAAGCTATACAAGATAAACAAGCGAAATTCATTAGAGCAGAAAGCTATAAAAATCTGGGGAATTACGCTCCTGCGATTATCGATTACGAATATATTTTAAATGATTGGACCAGTGAATACACCGAAAAAGCGCTCATTAGTATTTCGCAGATTTATCTTAAAAACAAGCAGTACAATGAAGCTATTGTACACCTGAAAAAATTAGAAATTGATGCAGAATATAAAGCCAATTATAATTTTGCCATAGATAATTTGATGATAGCTTATTATGGAATTGGTGTTCCAGATCAGGCTTTAAAATACACCAACATTGTTCGTAATTACGAAAAATCTTCAGAAGATGAGAAAAATAAAGCGGGTTTATACGCAGGCAAATCTTATCTACTGATGGGTGATACCACCGACGCCAAGAGGCAATTAGACAGCGTAGTAAAAGTAACTAAATCTATTGTTGGTGCAGAGGCTTTATATAATTTGGCTAATATTCAGTATCAGCAAAAGCAATACAAAACCTCTCAAAAAACCTGTTTCAATTTAATCAATAACATGCCTAATTATGATTATTGGGTAGCCAAGAGTTTTATTTTATTAGCCGATAATTATGCTGCTTTAAAAGACAACGTACAGGCGATTGCGACTTTAAAAAGTATCCTAGATAATTATAAAGGCGAGGATGAAATTTTAGAGACCGCGAAAAAGAAATTAGATCAACTAGATAGTAAATAAGAACATGACTCGAAAATATTATATAGCCCCTACTCTATTTTTAAGCTGTCTTTTTGGTTTAAGTTTATCGGCGAAAGCCCAAACTACACCAGCAACAGTGAAAGACACCACCAGAAACGCAGTAACCGAAGAAGTTGAAGTGGTGAGAGCCTATAAACCCATTTTGGCTGATGCTGTAAAAATTAGAAGAAGTCCGAACTTAAACGATACCCATCCTTTTAACCCAAAAGTCACTTACGATTTATTGGATAAAAGATTAGAACTGAACAGCGGAATTAGAGAGTTAGAAGCTCAAAAATTAGCCAAAGAGCGAGAAGATCAATTACAAAACAACTTCGCTAAAATAGCTTTAGGAAATTTGGGCACTTCTTTAGGAGAGTTAAATCTCGCCACTGGAAAAGACGAAGCTTTGCAAGCCGGTTTTAACTTCAACCATTTAGCAATGAGTGGAAGTTTAAACCGTCAGAAATTTAGCCAGCAAACTTTAAGTGGCTACGGAAGAAGTATCAGCGATAATTTAGTAATGGAAGGCAAATTGGCTTATCACCGATTTGGAACTTATTTTTATGGTAACGATACTCAAGGTAGTTTCTTAAATCCCGACCCTGCTAAACAAACTTTTAATACTATTAGCGGCGAAGGTGTTATATTTAATAGAGTAGATGCTGATGATGAAAATAGCTTTACTTACGGAGCAAAACTAGGCGCATCTTTATTTAAAAATGCCTTTTCTGCTAAAGAAAATGATATTAACCTTTCTGCTGGTATTGGAAAAAACTTAAACAAATTTAAAGTGGGTGCCAACGGAATTGTAGATTTCACCAGCAGTAAAGACTCGGCCTATAGCTTTAACAATCACCTTTTTAAACTGAATCCTTATCTTCAATACAATACAGATTTATTTAGGATTACCGCAGGAATAAATTATGTAAACGAATTTGGTTTCAATCAAAGGATTCACATTTTCCCATCGGCAAGTTTAGATTTTATGCTGATTAAAAATTACTTAACGATTTTTGGAAGTTTTGGAGGCGATGTCAACAAAAACACCATAGAAGGTTTTGCTAATGAGAATCCTTTCTTAAATCAAAATATCGGTTTAAGAAATACAGTTGATAAATTTGATGCTGCGGGAGGAATTAGAGGAACTTTTGCTGCAAATATCGGCTTTAAAGCCATGATATCCTATCAAACTTTGAGTGATTATGCTTATTTCGTTAACAATATTGATCATCCTCAAAAATTTGATATTAATTATTTCACCGGAAATATGAACGTTTTAGGCTTTACTGGAGAACTCAACATTAACTTCACAGATGCTTTTAATCTAGATAGCAAACTCAGCTTAAAGCAATATGACAATCAGGCAGAACAATATGCTTGGTTACACCCTGCTTTGGTTTTAACTTCTAATGCTTCCTTTAAAATTGCAGACAAAGTAAAATTAGAAGGTGATATTTTATTCCAAGGAGATTCAAAAGCTAAGATTTTAAGTTACGGCTCTTCGGTACCACCAATACCAACTCCTGTTATTACTGTGAAAAATGTAAAAGCTTTCGCTGATATCAGTATAGGGGCAGAATATCAATACAATAAACAGATTAGTGCCTTTATTAAAGTAAATAATATCTTAGGAAATCAATATTATAAATACCCTTATTATCCAAATTATGGCTTCAATGTTTTGGGTGGATTTAGTTACGGCTTTTAGTTTTTGGATTTTTTCGCCACAATCTATTAAAAAAAGTATTTTTACACCTCTATGGATATATCACCTTACTTCGCCAAAATGATAAAAACCCATGATCAGGTGGTGGTACCTGGTTTGGGTAAATTTTATAAAAAGCGATCTGAAGGTTTTTATGATGAGGAAACCAAAACTTTCTATCCCCCATCAACCATCATTGATTTTTCTGCCGAATATATTCATGATGATAAGCTGGTACAACTCATCAGTCAAGACAGTGGTTCTTCTTTAACTTCTGCCTATGCGGCTTTAGATGAGTATGTTCGTGATTTAAAATCGATTTTAAAATCCAGTCCTGTTGTTTTGCCAGAGATTGGTAAGCTCTCTTTAGTTGATGATAAAATTCTGTTAGAAACCATCACAGAACCCGCCTTAAATCAGTCTTATTTCGGATTACCTTCAATCGATTTAGATTCGAGCAGTTTTAAAGGTGAGGATGATGCCAAATACAGCTTGGCTCAACAAGCATTAAATACTGCCGTTGAGGATGATGAGGAAGATTACACCGGAAAATCAAACACCGTCAAGATTGTTTTAATGGTGATTTTTATTGGTGTTTTAGGTGCTTTAATTGCACTTTATTATACCAAACCAGAGGTTTACCAAAATTTAGCGAATTATTTCAGAAAAAATAAAACTACAGTTCCAGCAACACCAAACACAAATGGTATAGATCCTAATGCAGTTGCAAAAGCTGATTCTATTTATGATACTAAAGACCCAGACAGTATTGAAGCGAAACTGAAAGCTCAGGGTTTTGAGGTAGAAAAAGTTAAAGATTCAACAGATGTATCTGTAAAAGCTAATCAATTAGCTAAACCAGATGGCTTTAGACATGAAATCATCATTTACTTTTGCAAAAGCGAGAAAGAGGCAGAAGATAAAGTGAAATTTTTTAATAATAATGGCATACCTGCACATATCGTAACCGATGCAGGAGGCGTTCTAATTAAAATTTCTGGAGCTACATTATACAATCAACAAGAGGCTGACCAAGAATTAGAAAGAATTCAAAATGAGATTAACCCACAAGCTTACGATTTAAAGATTAAAATCCTAAACAATAAAAAATAGATATATGTTCTTACAAGACACTAGTGCTTTACAACCTTTAGTAGATACCGCTGTAAATACCATACAAGCCTTGCAAGCTCCTAAAGAAGAAGAATTAAGCCTGTTTGATTTATTAACTAAAGGAGGTTGGGTGATGATTCCTTTAGCTGCCCTAGCGCTATTAGGTTTAATCATCTTCTTTGAGAGATACTTCACTATCAGAAAGGCAGGTAAAGATGAATCTCAGTTAACGCTACAAGTTCGTTCGAGTATAAAAACTGGAAATTTAGACTCAGCTATCGCGATTTGTAAAAACAGCAATACGCCATTAGGTAGAATGCTACAAAAAGGATTATTAAGAATTGGCAGACCGATAAAAGATATTGAAGGTGCTATTGAAAACGTAGGTAAACTGGAGGTTTCTAAACTCGAAAAAAACATCGGAATTTTAGGAATTATTGCCGGAATTGCCCCGATGTTAGGTTTCGTAGGAACAATTATTGGGGTAATCACCATTTTCCATGATGTGTCTGTTAAAGGTGTGATTGAGATTGGCACCATCTCTGGCGGTTTGTATATCAAAATGATATCCTCAGCAACAGGATTGATTATCGGTATCATTGCCTACATTTTATATCACGTTTTAAACGGAATGGTAGATAAAGTCGTTTTAAAAATGGAGACCGATTCTATCGAATTTATTGACCTTTTAGAAGAACCCGGAAGATGAATTTAAGAAAAAGACAGCGACCAAATGTAGAAGTACATACCTCAGCATTAAACGATATTATGTTTTTCTTGCTGCTGTTCTTTTTGTTGGCATCAGCGGTGGTAAATCCTAATGTGGTAAAGTTATTTTTACCTCGTTCTAGCTCTGGTCAGGCTTCTCCTCAAAAAACCATCAATGTTTCTATCACAAAAGATTTGAAATATTATGTAGAAAAAGAGCAAGTTCCTTTTGAAGCTTTAGAGCAAAAGTTGATTCCATATCAGAAAGCAAATCCAGACTTAACCATTATCTTATATGCTGATAATAGCATCGCAATACAAAATATTGTGAGCTTAACAGATATTGCCAACCGTTTAAAAGTAAAATTAGTGTTAGCCACGGAACAGCCTAAAAAATGATTAATATCTTAAAAGATAACCCAGATAATAATTACCCAAAAGCGATAGCCGTTTCTGTAGCTATTGTAATTGGTTTTTTATTGCTGAGCATTTTTTATATCGTTAGCAGAGCTAAACCAGCAGAAGAAGTTGGTGTAGGTGGAATTATTGTAAACTATGGTACTTCTGACCAAGGAATGGGTACGGATTATATGAACGTGGAAGATCCTTCTAAAGACCCAAATGCTAATCTTACTGCTCCTGATAAGATTACTCCAAATCAAGAGGTTACAAAAAACTCGGAAGCGGTTAGTGCAGACAATAATATTGTTACCCAAGATAATTCTGATGCGGTAAGCATCAAAACTAAAAAAGATGTCACCAAAAAAGCACCTACTCAGAAAGTTGATGAAAAGCCAAAAGCTCCAGAAATCAATCAGAATGCCTTGTATAAAGGAAGTAAGAGTACTGGAACTGGACAAGGTGATGGAACCGGAAACGTAGCTGGAAATCAAGGAAAAAAAGAAGGCGATCCTTTAAGCGATAACTATAATGGAACAGGCTCCGGAAATGGTGGAGTTGCGCTATCATTAGCTAGCCGAAGATTTGTGACCATGCCTAGCATTAAAGATGATGGACAGAAATCTGGTAGAGTGGTTGTTGAAATTCGTGTAGATAAAAATGGCGTGGTTACCAGCGCTAAAGCTGGCGCTAGAGGCACTACTTTAACTGATGCTGCCATGTGGGATAAATGCGAAGCCGCCGCCATGGGTTGTAGATTTAATACCTTAGATTCTGCACCAGACACACAAATCGGGACGATTGTATTCAATTTCAAATTGAAGTAATTCGCTCGCCAGAAAATCATTTTATACCTTTACACTCGGTCAAAAAAATCTGATTTTTTCTTCAAACTAAACATGAATTATCCTCAAACGCTGGACTATTTATATGCCAAATTACCCATGTTCACCAGATTGGGCGCTGCGGCTATCAAAAAAGATTTAGATAATACCCTTAAATTTTGTGCGCATTTAAATCATCCCGAAAAGAAATTTAAAAGCATACATATTGCAGGTACCAACGGCAAAGGCTCTACTTCGCACATGTTGGCCGCTATTTTACAATGTGCGGGTTACAAAACTGGTTTATATACCTCTCCTCATTTAAAAGATTTTAGGGAACGTATCAGAATTAATGGCGAGATGATTAGCGAGCAGGAAGTGGTTGATTTTGTAACAGAAAATCAAAATTTCATTGAGGATTTAGCACCTTCATTTTTTGAAGCTACCGTAGCGATGGCTTTCCAGCATTTTGCCAAACAGCAAGTAGATATTGCAGTGATTGAGGTTGGTTTAGGAGGAAGATTGGATTCTACCAATGTTATTCATCCCGAGCTTTCTGTGATTACCAACATCAGTTATGATCATATGAATTTATTGGGCAATACTTTGCCTGAGATTGCGAGAGAGAAAGCAGGTATCATTAAAAAAAATACACCAGTAATTATTGGCGAAATGCAAGATGAAGTGGTATCGGTTTTTACAGATAAAGCAGCAGAAAATAATAGCTTCATTCGTTTTGCTTCCGAAGATTGGACATTGAAACGTAATGAGATTGACAGCTCTTTTAGAAGAGTGGAGTTGGAGAATGAAAAAGGAAAACAAAGCCTCAATTTGGATTTATTAGGCACTTATCAACTAAAAAATATCAAAACAGTTTTGAGCGCTGTTGACCAACTCCAGAATCAAGGATTTAAGATTTCTTCAGCAGCTATTTCATCGGCTTTAAGCCAAGTTAAAAAATTAACAGGCTTGATGGGCAGATGGCAAATTTTACAAGAAAACCCTTTCATGATATGTGATACAGGCCATAATGAAGACGGCATTAAAGAAGTGCTCCACAATATTAAAGCTCATCCGCATCAAAATTTACTGATGGTGATTGGGATGGTAAAAGACAAAGAAATCAGCAAGATTTTATCTCTCTTACCCAAAAATGCAACTTATTTCTTCTGTGCGCCACAATTAGAAAGAGCCAAGCCAGCACAAGAATTACAAACAGAAGCCGCAAAATTAGGTTTAGTAGGTAAAGTTTATCCTTCAGTTGCTGAAGCCATCAAACAAGCTAAAGCTATAGCCAATAAAGATGATTTGATTTTTGTTGGAGGTAGCACTTTTGTAGTTTCTGAGGCGATTTGAACTATTAAGCTTTAATACTTAATTTTAAAAATGAGATTTTAACGTGTTTAGCGATTAAAATCGGTAACCAATGCGTGTTTAATATGATTAATCGGTCTGCCATTTAAGTAATTTATATATTGTAGCACCGTAACAGCGGCAACTTTAGCCATTGTTCTTGCTTTTATTCCATTGAAAGTTTTAGCATAATTTCTTTTGAGCATCATCTGGTCACATAATTGAGCAAATACTACTTAATTCGCTTTCGAGTAGATTTAAAAACATGAGACCAAGGCTGATAGTCTTTTTGATTACTTCTCTTAGGTGTCTCCAGCTTTATATGGGAACTGGTAAACAAATCTAACTGCCATTCATCTGATAAATAACCCTTATCTCCTAACAATACACAGCTCTTAAGACCGCTATATTTAATTTCGTTTAGGTAATGAATATCATGAACGCTAGCTTTTGTCATCTCCATTCCTTGGTAAACACCGTTCATGCCAATCATAAGATGAAGCTTATAACCTATGTAATACTGCTTATAAACAGCACTATAGCCTTTGTCAGGTGCGGTTTCAAAATGATGTCTGCAAGCCCTTAGTTGTTTTTCTCTTGCTAGTTTACATACAGGTAACGGGATACTATCCACCATAAACACATCTTCTCCTTCATTAAGCCTGGCTGCTAATCTGCTATTGACTTGCTCAGTCCAATAAGCCAATCTTTTCCTTCGTTTATTGTAATTAGTGATATGGATAAGATGTGGGAATTCATCCCTGTAATCACTCTTTAACTTGGCCAAGAACCAGTTCTCACTATCAATGCCCAGACATTCCTGACACAAGGACAAAGCAATGATATGGGTATCTGCTAATTTAGGCCTACGAGGATAAAAATGAAGGTTTCCATCTCCGTCAATATCTTTTTCTAGCACAGTGTTGGTTATTCCAAGCATTTTGAGGAAATTTGATTTAAGGTCATGCATATACTTAATAGCTTTAATGTGGTAATTAACACTATTAATATACTGATTATCAGTTATATGTATGACTCTTTTATTCACTTTTTTTCTCCTATTTTTTTATTTATTTAATCGCTAAACACGTGAGATTTTATATTATTCTGATTCTCTTCTTAGGAAGTCTGAATTTAAAAGCACAAACTCAAACACCTCCAGAACAAAGTAGAGACAGCATCAGCTATGCCGGTTTCCCTGTTAAGGCTTATGATGAAACTTTGTTTTATATCAAAAATAGTCTTGGTCCGCTATCTGCACAAGATAGAGCCAATATTGCCAGTGAAAAAATCACCTCTTTAGAGAAAGATTTACTGACAAAAACAGATTCGATAAGAATTGATTCTACCGGCGGTAATACCAATATCGTTTATAAAAATATCATTATCGTTTCTGTAACTCAAGAGGATGCCAAGGATAATCAATCTACTTCTATCCAACTGGCGGAAAACTATCAGAAAGCGATTGTTCGGATTATTAACAAATATCGAACAGAAAATAATATTGTAGAAATTTCTAAGCGGGTTGCATTGGGCTTACTGATTATACTAGTTCTGGCACTCCTAATTTTTAATATCAATCGTTATTTTAATCGATTTAAAGATTGGCTTTGCGAAAAAATAGACCCTAAAATCAGTTCTCTTAAAATAAAAAACTATGAGCTGCTGAGTAAAGAGCAAGCGATGTTTTTTATGCGTAAGGTAATTAATGTGTTTAAATACATCCTTATTGTATTAATTATTTACATCTCTTTACCACTGATTTTCAGATTGTTTCCTTGGACCAAAAATTGGAGCGATGCGCTGATTAACTTCATAGTTAGCCCTTTAAGAGACATCATCATCGCCATTGTTAACTTCATTCCAAACCTGATTACCATCATCATTATCGTGACGTTTTTCAGATATATCCTCAAAGGGATTCACTTCTTGGCAGGCGAAATTGAGACTGGTAAATTGAAGCTCAAAGGCTTTTATCCCGATTGGGCAAAACCTACTTACAACATTGTAAAATTTGTACTATACGCCTTTATGCTGATTGTTATTTGGCCTTTTATTCCAGGTAGCGATACAGAAGTATTTAAAGGCGTTTCGGTTTTCTTAGGGGTTTTACTTTCTTTCGGTTCTTCTTCCACCATCGGAAATATGGTTGCGGGATTAGTCATCACCTACATGCGCCCATTTAAGATTAGAGATAGAGTGAAAATTGGCGATGTAACAGGTGATGTGATTGAAAAAACCTTATTGGTTACCAGAATTAAAACCATAAAAAACGAAATCATCACTATTCCAAATGGAACGGTTTTATCAGGAAATACGGTGAATTACACCATCATGGCTAAAAAAGAAGGTTGTATTTTGCATACCACCGTAACCATTGGTTACGATGCGCCATGGCGACAGATTCATGAGTTATTGATCAGTGCCGCAGAAGCAACTGAAGGTGTTTCTGCCAAAACAAAACCTTTTGTTTTACAAACCAGCTTAGACGATTGGTATGTTTCTTATCAGATAAATGCTTATACACATCAGCCAGAAAAGTCTGCTGTAATTTATTCTAGTTTGCATCAAAATATACAAGACAAATTTTTTGAGGCTGGTGTTGAAATCATGTCGCCACACTATCAAACTTTAAGAGATGGAAATCAAGCAGCCATTCCGCCTGATTATCTACCAAAAGATTATCAAACTCCAGGATTTAACATCAACAAAAAAGACTAATCATCATTCATGACAAATAATGATATTCTCCGCAGGTTACGTTACACTTTCGAGTTGAACGATGCACAAATGATTGCGGTTTTCGCTTCCGCGGATAGTTTAGTCACTAGAGCGCAAATGAGCAATTGGCTTAAAAAAGATGATGACCCAGAATATATTGCTATTTATGACAAAGATTTTGCTGCATTTCTTCAAGGATTTATCAACCTAAAAAGAGGCAAAAAAGAAGGTGAACAACCCAAGATTGAGAAAAAACTGAACAACAATATCATTTTTAGAAAACTAAAAATTGCTTTGGCTTTAAAAGATGAGGATATTGTAGAAATTTTGGATTTAGTAAATTTTAGAATCAGCAAACACGAGCTAAGTGCTTTTTTTAGAAACCCGAACCAAAACCAATATCGTCCCTGTAAAGATCAAATTTTGAGAAATTTTGTGCATGGCTTGCAAGTAAAATATCACGTACCTAAAAACGCATGAAAAAACTACTATTAATGACCCTTTTAATGGGTTTTACACATCTGACTTTTGCGCAAGACAAACCTGCTTATATCATTTACAACACCCAAGGTAAAAAGGTGAGCTATGGAAAAATGATTAAATCTTTAGCACAAAATGATGTTTTGCTTTTTGGCGAAATCCACAACAACCCGATAGCGCATTGGCTAGAATATGAGGTAACGGTAGATTTAAGTCAGAAGAAATCTTTGATTTTAGGTGCCGAAATGATAGAAGCCGATAATCAAGATGCTTTAAATAAGTATTTAAAAAATGAAATTAATGATGAGGAGCTTGCAAACCAAGCTCGGCTTTGGCCCAATTACCCTACAGATTATGCACCTTTGGTAGATTTTGCTAAAGACAAAAATATTCCTTTTGTAGCTACCAATATCCCTAGAAGATACGCTTCCTTGGTTTTTAAAGGAGATTTTTCTGCTTTAGATACGCTATCAGCACAAGAAAAAAGTTGGATTGCTCCATTACCAATAGCCTTTGATCCCGAACTACCTACCTATCAAAATATTTTGAAAATGATGGGTGGTCATGGAAGTCGGCTATTGGTAAAAGCACAAGCCATTAAAGATGCGACCATGGCACATTTCATCTTGCAGAATTATAAACCTGGTTATGGGTTTATCCATTATAATGGTTCTTATCATTCTGATGACTATGAGGGGATTTTGTGGTATTTAAAACAGGAAAAACCTGATTTGAAATACGCGACCATTTCTACCATTTCTCAGGATAATATCCATAAACTGAATAAAGAAAATTTAGGCAAAGCAGATTTTATCATTTGTGTGGATGGAAATATGACTAACACTTATTAGCCAGCTAAGTTCCACTTTTTGGTGCTATTTAGCATCGAATTTAAACACACTTCCTAATTTTTCATCAGAATTAAAAGACACATTTAAATCATTGATGATTCCGGTTTCTAGACTATACACCCAACCATGAACGCTTAGTTCATGCCCTTGTTTCCATGCGTTTTGCAGCGTACTGGTTTTGCAAAGATTATAGACGTTTTCTATCACATTAAGTTCAACCAATCGCATTCGTCGCTCTGTCTCGTCAGCTATCTTTTCTAGTTCATCTGAGTGGGTACGATAAACATCTTTAATATGACGTAGCCAATTATCAATTAGTCCGAATTGCTTATGACTCATAGCTGCCAAAACACCTCCGCAACCGTAATGGCCACAAACAATAACATGTTTTACTCTTAGAACAGATACGGCATAATCCAACACACTAAGCATATTCATGTCGGTATGAATCACCATATTAGCAATGTTTCTATGTACAAAAATATCTCCTGGGTTAGTTCCTGTAATTTGATTTGCAGGAACACGACTATCTGCACAACCTATCCATAAAATGGGTGGGTTCTGCCCTTTGGATAATTTTTTGAAATAGTCTGGGTCTTCGGCTAAAGTTTCTGCAACCCATTGTTTGTTCCATCTTAATAAATCTGAGTAATCAAATTGATGTAAATCATGACCAACCGAAATGTTTTTTGTTTCTCTAGACTGCCTTTTTTGCTGATTTTCCATTTCTTTTACGAGTGTTGATTCTTGTTTATCGAGAAAGCAAAAATAAAGAATAACTTGACGTTTTTTGATATAAAATTCTATCAGAAATCATAATTTCAAGACTTTAATCTTCCAAAAGCTATGTACAGATTAATTTCATTTTTAGCAATTTTGTGAAGCACCATTGCCTTGCGAAGATTTTTTTTAACTTCACAAGATTCCAAATTTGATCACCGTGAACGAAAAACTTTCAATATTAAACTCGAAAAAAGAAGCCGCTTTATTAGGCGGAGGTGCTAAAAGAATAGAAAATCAACATCAAAAAGGAAAATTAACCGCCCGAGAGCGTTTACACTTTTTGTTAGATGAAGGTTCATTTGAAGAGATTGGGATGTTGGTAACGCACCGCTCTACTGATTTCGGTATGGAAAAAGAAAAATATCCCGGAGATGGTGTGGTAACAGGTTATGGAACCATTCATGGACGTTTAGTTTATGTTTTTTCTCAGGATTTTACCGTTTTTGGGGGTTCGCTTTCAGAAACACATGCCGAGAAAATTTGTAAAATCATGGATATGGCCATGAAAAATGGCGCTCCATTAATTGGTTTAAATGATTCTGGAGGGGCAAGAATTCAAGAAGGTGTAGTTTCTTTGGGCGGCTATGCTGATATTTTTTATCGAAATACGCTTGCGTCTGGTGTTATTCCTCAGCTTTCGGCTATTATGGGCCCATGTGCCGGTGGAGCGGTTTACTCTCCAGCCATTACCGATTTTATTCTGATGGTAGAGCATACTTCTTACATGTTCGTTACCGGACCCAATGTAGTGAAAACCGTAACTCATGAGCAAGTAACATCTGAAGAGTTAGGGGGCGCACAAACACATGCAAGCAAATCGGGTGTTACGCATTTCGCTTGTGCTAATGAGCTAGAAGCCATCCATCATCTTAAAAAATTATTAAGCTACATGCCTCAAAATTGTGAAGAACAAGCCCCGTTTGAGGTTTATGAAAGTGGTGATGAACATCGCCCAAAACTGAATGAAATCATGCCCGAAAATGCCAATCAGCCTTATGATATCCGTGAAGTGATTGAAGAAGTGATTGATAAAGATTCATTCTTAGAAGTGCATAAAGATTTTGCCGAAAATATTGTAGTAGGTTTTGCCCGTTTAGCAGGTAGAAGTTTGGGAATTGTAGCCAATCAACCCGCTTTCTTAGCAGGAGTTTTGGATATTCATGCTTCTACCAAAGCCGCAAGATTTGTACGCTTTTGCGATGCTTTTAACATCCCACTTTTAGTTTTTGAAGATGTACCCGGTTTCTTACCGGGAACCGATCAAGAATGGAATGGCATTATCACCAATGGTGCCAAATTATTGTATGCTTTCTGCGAAGCTACCGTTCCAAGGATCACCGTAATCACCCGCAAAGCTTATGGAGGCGCTTATGATGTAATGAACTCTAAACACATTGGTGCAGATATGAATTACGCCTGGCCAAGTGCCGAGATTGCCGTGATGGGCGCAAAAGGTGCGGCAGAAATCATTTTTAAAAAAGAAATTTCATCGGCTGAAAAGCCCGAAGAAAAATGGTTGGAAAAAGAAAAGGAATATTCAGATATCTTTGCCAATCCTTACCGAGCAGCAGAGAGAGGTTTTATTGATGAGGTAATTGAACCTGCAGAAACCAGAATAAAACTTATCAAAGCTTTTAAAATGTTGGAGAATAAAGTGGTGAATATCCCTAGAAAAAAACATGGGAATATTCCCTTGTAGGTAAGCAAATTGTTACCCATCTGTAACAGTGAAACGATGCTTTTTGTCTAACTTCCAAATTCAAATAAAAATATCAAAATGAAGAAAATTTTATCTATTCTAGCTTTAATACTCTGTATCATCAGTGTAAAAGCTCAAGAAAATCATCCGTTATGGATGCAGCAACCCGCCATTTCTCCAGACGGACAATGGGTAGCTTTTGAACACAAAGGGAACATCTTTAAGGTTTCTACCAAAGGTGGGCAAGCCACACCGTTAACCATTACTTCCAATTATAATGGCTATCCTATTTGGAGTCATGATGGCAAAACCATAGCTTTTGCATCAGATCGTTATGGCAATTTTGATGTTTTTACCATGTCGGCAAATGGCGGAGCGGCAACGCGTTTAACCTACAATTCTGATAAAGATATTCCTTATGATTTTAGTAAGGATGATCAAAAAGTACTCTTCGGTTCAAACAGACATGATATTTATTCATCCGTTCGTTTTCCTGGAGATAGCTATTGGATGAAATTATATGAAGTCCCAGTAAAAGGTGGTAGAAGCGTGATGATTAATTCGGCAGGGACTGAATTTGTTCATTTAAATACCGCTGGAGATAAAATCATTTTCCAGGATAGAAAAGGCTATGAAAACCCTTATCGTAAACACCACACCTCGGCCATCACTCGTGATATTTGGGTATTGGATTTAAAAACCAATCAATACAAAAAAGTTTCTCCCTATGTGGGCGAAGATCGTGAGCCAGTTTGGGGAAGCGGAGATACTTTTTACTACTTAAGTGAAAGAAAAGGGAATCAGAACTTATTCAAATCTTCGTTAGCAAATCCAGATGAGATTACTCAATTAACCAACTTTGAAAAAAATCCGGTAAGAAATCTCTCCCATTCTAATGATGGCACTTTTGCTTTTACCCAAGAAGGGAGCATTTATCTTTTTAAAGAAGGTTCAGAACCTCAGAAACTCAACTTTACTATTGCGGCAGATTTTGCAGCAGACCAAATTACTACTGTTCCGGTGCAAGGTAATGCCAGTGAAATGGCCGTATCTCCGAACGGAAAAGAAATTGCATTTGTATATAGAGGAGAGATTTTTGTAACCGCTGTTGATGGCGCAACCACTAAAAGAATCACCAACACTCCTTATCAAGAAAGAATGGTGAGCTTTAGTCCAGATGGTAAAAAGCTATTGTATTCTGTAGAAAATGATGAATCTTGGGATATTTATGAAGCTACTTTAGCTAATCCATCAGAGCAATATTTTTATGCTTCTACAGTCATTAAAGCTACCCCTTTAATTGCTACTCCAAAAGACGAATTCCAAGCTTATTATTCGCCAGACGGTAAAAAAGTAGCCTATTTAGAAGAAAGAAATGTGTTAAGAGTGCTTGATTTAGCTACCAAAAAAACTACCACAGTTTTACCTGCCGGATTAAATTATTCTTACGCAGATGGAGACCAGTATTTTACTTGGTCGCCAGATAGCAAGTATTTGTTGGCACAATCAAATGAAGGTAGCGGATGGTTTGCACCAGAAGTAGTTTTGATTAAAGCTGACGGTAGCGGAGACAGAATCAATTTAACACAAAGTGGCTTTAGTGATAACTATCCACAATGGGGAATGGATGGCAAAATGATGTACTGGTTAAGTGATAAGCAAGGCATGAAAAACCTTTCTCGCGGAAGCCAAGACGATGTTTACGCCATGTTTTTTGATCAAGCAACTTGGGATAAATATCAGCTCAGTAAAGAAGATTTCGACTTACAAAAGGATTTAGAAAAGAAAGATACCACCGCAAAATCAGACGATAAAAAAGACGATGCGAAAAAAGGAAAAGCTGAAGATAAAAAACCTTCATTCGAGTTAAACCTTAAAAATTTAGATGATAGAACTGAGCGTTTAACCATCAGCTCCACAGATATTGGTGGTTTGGCTTTGTCTAAAGACGGAGAAAAATTGTTTTATTTAGCTCGCTATGAAAAAGGTTATGATTTATGGGTAACCATGCCTCGTACACATGAAACCAAAGTTTTAGCCAAATTAGGTGCAAGAGGTGGAAGTTTAGAAATGAGTAAAGATGGCAAAAACCTATTCGTTTTGGCTGGTGGAAACATCATGAAAGTGGGTGTAGATAACGGAAAAGTAACGCCTGTAAAAATCAATGCCAATATGGAATTAAACCCTGCGGCAGAAAGAGCTTACATTTTTGATCATGCTTGGAAACAAGTGAAGAAAAAATTGTTCGACCCGAACTTACAAGGTGTGGATTGGGATGGCTACCACAAAACTTATGAGAAATTCTTGCCTTACATCAATAATAATTATGATTTTGAAGTTTTGTTAAGCGAGTTTTTGGGTGAGTTAAATGCATCTCACACTGGTGGAGGTTATAGAGTACGTGCAGAAAATGGTGATGCTACGGCTGTTCTAGGTTTATTATATGATGTTACCCAAGGCGGAAACGGCCTGATTGTAAAAGATATCATTGCCGGCGGACCATTTGATAATTCCAAAACCGCCATGAAACCAGACATGGTGATTGATAAAATTGATGGTAACGCCATTACTGCGGATGTAGATTGGGCGATGTTCTTAAATCATAAAGCTGGAGAATTTACCCGTATCGATTTTCATCATCCAAAAACTAATGAAAGCTTTAGTGAAACTGTAAAACCAATCTCTAGTGGAATGGAAAGTAGCGTATTGCTTTACAAACGCTGGACAGACACCATGGAACACATGGTGGATAGTCTTTCTCATGGAGAAGTGGGTTATGTGCATGTTCGAGGTATGGACGACCCAAGTTTCAGAGTCACTTTTGATAAAGTTTTAGGTAAAAACATCAATAAAAAAGCCTTAATTGTGGATACTCGATTTAATGGAGGTGGTTGGTTACATGATGATTTAGTAACTTTCTTAGGTGGCAAACAATATTTCACACTTCGCCCACAAGGTCATATTACCACTGGTGGTGAGCCTTTGAACAAATGGAGTAAACCAAGCTGTGTGTTAATGAGTGAAGGAAATTACTCTGATGCTTTCATGTTCCCTTATGCTTATAAAGAGCTAGGTTTAGGTAAATTGATAGGTATGCCAGTGGCGGGTACAGGAACTGCAGTTTGGTGGGAAACGCAAATAGACCCGAGCATTTATTTCGGTATCCCGATGATTGCAACTTATGGAGCTGGAGAAACTCATCCAACAGAAAACCATCAATTAGAACCTGATATCAAAGTAAATAATGATTACAACAAAGTATTAAATGGCGAAGACCAACAATTAGAAGCTGCCGTTAAAGAAATGTTGAAAGAGGTAAAATAATCATTGGAAGAAAAACACTTTTCAATAGAACAAATTCCGCCTGCCGCAACATTAAGATTGAGGCAGGCGGAATTGTATCCAGACCTTGCGTTTGAAGATTTAAGTTTACCCGAAGATGAAGAAGGTATCCATTTCGGACTATTTCATCAAAACCAGTTGATTGCGGTAGTCTCTTGTTTTTTAAAAGCAGAAGAAATGCAATTCCGTAAATTTGCTACTCAAAAAGCATTTCAACATCAAGGTTTTGGTTCTGCTTTGCTCAAATACATTTTTGAATTCGCAAAAGCAGAAAACAAAAAGAAAATTTGGTGCAATGCCAGAAGCTCGGCTACTTCATTTTATAAAAAATTTGGGATGCTAGAAACAGATCAAAAATTCTCTAAAGCAGATATAGATTATATTATCATGGAGAAAGAATTAAACAATTATCTCTGATTCATCATATTCATTTTAGATATGAATTTGAACGAATAGAAAATATTATATTTGTTTATGAAAACATTGAATATCAATATCCCTGATACTTTAGATTTAAACGAACTTGATGTGGCAATGCTTATCTCGACACATCTTTACGAGCAGGGAAAACTTTCTTTAGGTGAAGCAGCAGAAATAGCTGGATTAACAAAAAGAACTTTTGCAGAGTTACTTGGCAAGTATAATGTATCATTATTTAATTATCCCGCCTCTGATTTATCAAATGATGTAACTAATGCCTAAAATCATCATTTCTGATACAAGTTGTTTTATACTATTAAAAAACATAGGAGAACTTGAACTACTAGAAAAAATATATAAACAAATTATCACCACACCTGAGATAGCATTAGAGTTTGGAGAAGAACTTCCAAATTGGGTTCAGGTAATTTCTGTGAATGATAAACTAAGGCAACAACTTTTAGAAATACAAATAGATAAAGGCGAATCAAGTGCTATCGCTTTAGCATTAGAAATCCCTAACAGCGTTCTCATTCTTGATGATAATAAGGCTAGAAAAATCGCAAAACAATTAGGACTAACCTTTACTGGAACTATAGGAGTGATTATTAGGGCAAAATTGGATGGAATTATTCCATCAATAATACCAATAATAGAGAAAATCAGATTTTCGTTTATCAGAAGATATTGAAAAAGCAGCTTTAAAAGAAGCTAAAGAGTAAAAATCATTAAAGTCTTCTTTAGTTGAGTGAGGTATCAAGAAACTAATTACTCCATACAGTTTTAAAAAAATTAAACAAACAGAATTAATTTCCACAAAATCTCGCTAAGCTTATCAAGCTTACTATATTTGTTCAACATCAATAAAAATAAAATCAAATGGCTAAGAAGAAAGCGCAAACAGAAAAGAAACATCAAGCAGTAGTCACTAAAAAATCATTAGCATTTTTCGAAAAATATATCAATAACCCCTCACCTACTGGTTTTGAATGGGAAGGACAAAAACTATGGTTAGATTATATCAAACCTTATGTTGATGAAAGTTATACCGATAATTACGGAACTGCGGTGGCGGTGATTAATCCAAAAGCGACTTATAAAGTGGTAATTGAGGCTCATGCCGATGAAATTTCTTGGTTTGTAAATTACATCACCAGTGATGGATTAATTTATGTGATTCGTAATGGAGGTTCAGACCATCAAATTGCGCCTTCAAAGCGAGTGAATATTCATACCGATAAAGGCATTGTAAAAGCTGTGTTTGGCTGGCCTGCTATCCACACTCGTCATGGTGGAGAGAAAGAAGAAACCCCTCAATTGAAAAATATCTTTTTAGATTGTGGATGTATTTCTAAAGAAGAAGTAGAAAAATTGGGTATCCACGTAGGTTGCGTAATTACCTACGAAGATGAGTTTATGGTATTAAACGACAGATATTATGTTGGCCGAGCTTTGGATAACAGAGCGGGTGGTTTTATGATTGCTGAAGTAGCTCGTTTATTACATGAAAATAAGAATAAACTGGATTTCGGTTTATACATCGTTAACTCCGTTCAAGAAGAAATTGGTTTACGCGGAGCGGAAATGATTGCGCATAAAATAAAACCAAATGTGGCTATCATTACGGATGTTACCCATGATACCACAACGCCAATGATTAATAAAATCACCCAAGGAGATCTAGCTTGTGGTAAAGGTCCGGTGGTTTCTTATGCCCCTGCGGTACAAGTAAACCTCAATAAATTATTGGTAGAAACTGCTGAGAAAAATGGCATTCCATTCCAACGCCAAGCTTCTTCCCGCTCAACCGGAACAGATACTGATGCTTTTGCGTATTCTAACGATGGCGTTGTTTCTGCACTCATTTCTTTGCCTTTACGTTACATGCACACTACGGTAGAAATGATTCATAAAGAAGATGTGGATAATGTAATTAACCTAATTTATCATTCTTTATTGGCACTAAAAAAAGGTCAAGACTTTAGATACATTAAATAATTTATGAGTTTAAACTTTATAAAGAAATGTATGCTCATTGCATTTACTTCACCTTTTTTAATCACTTCATATTGTCAAGCTCAGGAGGTTTTAACTTACCAAAAACCTCCTGAAGCGATGACCCAAATGATTGAAAATACAGTTCAAAAATCTGTTATTTTCAGCGCCCACGCTAAGTTTATGGCTGTATTAATGCAGCCGGGTTATCCATCAATAGCAGAAGTGGCGCAGCCTTATGTAAGTTTAGCCGGACTAAGAGTAAATCCAAGAAATTTCGGAAACAGCCGCTCTAGTTATTTTGCTAATTTAAGCATCAGAAATTTAGCCAGTAAAGAAGATTTTGAGCTACAGAACCTTCCGAAAGAGGCAAAAATTAAAGATGTACAATTCTCTCCTGATGAGAATTATATCAGCTTTAGCTTAAGCTTTAAAAATGAAATTCAACTTTGGGTAGGAGATTTAGCGGCAAAATCTGCACATCGTTTAGATAGTGTAGTTTTAAATGATACTTATGGTCGTTTGTATCAATGGTCGTCAGATAGTAAATCACTTTTAGTAAAATGTGTTTCTGAGGATAAGGTTCTTCCTGAGAAATCAGAAATCCCAACCGGACCCATTGTTCAGCAAAATATGGGTAAATCAACACCCAATCGTACCTATCAGGATTTATTAAAAAATCCTACAGATGAAGCATTTTTTGATTATTACCTCACTTCACAGCTAAAAATGGTTTTTCTGGATGGTCAAAATGTAAAATATAGTCGCCCTGCGATTTATAAAGATTTTGATTTCTCTCCAGATGGCGCTTATGTGATGACTAAAATCATTCATAAACCTTATTCCTATTTAGTTCCTGTGGGAGATTTCCCTTATCAAGTATCTATTTTTGACCGCTACGGAAAATCGGTAGAAAAATTAGCAGATGTGCCTTCAGCAGATCATTTACCTCAAGGTTTTGATGCCGTAGTTACTGGTCCGCGAGCTTATGGTTGGCGAGCAGATCAGCCCCATACTTTTTATTGGGTTGAAGCACAAGATGAAGGAAATCCAAATAAAAGAATTGCCATTAGAGATATTATCTACACCAGACAAGTAGGTGGCGAAAGTGGTTTAAAGAAAAAATTAGCAGATTGTTATCTCCGCTTTGACCATATAGATTGGGGAGATGATCAAATTGCTTTGGTAACCGAAAGATGGTGGAAAAACCGAGCAGAGAGACGTGTTTTTATTAAACCTGGAAATTCGAGCTATCGCGTAAATTTGTGGGACAGGTATTATGAAGATGCCTATAATGACCCGGGCGAGTTTGTGACTGTTAAAAATCAGTACCATAAAGACGTTTTGTTGTTAGATTATAATTCCATCAGACGAATTACAGACCCCAATAACATGTGGATTTTCTCTATTGCAAAAGGAGCATCGCCACAAGGAGACCGACCGTTTATTCTAAAATTTAATGTAAAAACTAAACTGACGGATACCTTATTCCGCTCTCATGCGCCTTTTTATGAATATCCAGTTTATTTTGATCATAAATCAGATTTAATCATCAGTAGAGAATCTGTCATTGAGCCTGCAAATTATTTCGTTTATAACGATAAAAAGAAGAAAGAGCAACAGCTTACATTTTTCAAAAACCCTTATCCGCAACTTTTTGGGGTAAACAAACAACAAATCAAGTATCAAAGAAAAGATCATCTTCATCTTTCGGCAAATTTATATCTACCCAAAGATTATAACTCCACAAAAGGTAGGTTACCCGTTTTAATGTGGGCTTATCCAAAAGAATTTAAAACTTCGGCCGCAGCCGGAGAAGTAAAAGGCTCTCCATATAGATTTATCAATGTTTCTTGGGCGTCTCCTATTTTTTGGGTAACACAAGGTTATGCTGTTTTAGATAATGTAGATATGCCTATTGTGGGAGAAAGTAATGAGCAGCCAAATGATACTTTTATCAAACAACTCACAGAAAATGCGGAGGCAGCCATTGATAAAATTACTAAAATGGGAATTGCGGATCCCGACAGAATTGCCATTGGAGGTCATTCTTACGGTGCATTCATGACCGCAAATTTATTAGCGCACACCAAGCTTTTTGCTGCCGGAATTGCCAGAAGTGGCGCCTATAACCGTACGCTCACACCTTTTGGTTTTCAGTCAGAAGAAAGAACTTATTGGGATAATCCTCAACTCTATTACAAGATGTCTCCTTTTTCCTATGCCAATCAAATCACCACACCTTTATTATTGATTCATGGTTTGGCTGATGACAATTCGGGAACTTTTCCGATGCAGAGCGAAAGATTTTACAATGCCTTAAAAGGATTTGGAGCGACCACCCGATTGGTATTTTTACCTTCCGAAGCGCATAGCTATAGAGCTAAAGAATCTATTTTAGATATGCTTTGGGAGATGAATCAGTGGTTGGATAAATACGTAAAAAATAAATAATTCTATCTTTACATACATAAAGCTAAAAATCACGCATATGAAACCTACATTATTAATCCTGGCAGCAGGAATGGCCAGCAGATATGGAAGTATGAAACAAATTGATGGTTTTGGACCTAACGGCGAAACCATTATCGATTACTCTATATATGATGCCATTAAGGCTGGTTTTGGAAAAATATCTTTCATCATCAGAGAAGAATTTTTAGACAGTTTTAAATCTATTTTCGAGCCTAAACTAGCTGGTAAAATAGAAACAGATTACATCTTCCAAACCTTTGATTTAAAAAAATATGGCATAGACAAAGAAATAGAAAGAGCCAAGCCTTGGGGAACAGGACATGCTATTTTAGAAGCGCAAAAGCAAATTCATGAGCCTTTTTGTGTCATTAATGCTGATGATTTTTATGGATATGAAGCTTTCAAAAACATGGTTGATTTCTTAACCAAAGAAGCCAATGCCACTACTTACAGCATTGTTGGCTACAAAATTGGGAATACGCTATCAGAAAATGGTTCGGTTTCTAGAGGAGTTTGCCAAACTGATACAGCTGGAAACATGACAGAAATTAACGAGCGAACAAAGGTTTATCGTAAAAACGGACAAATTGTTTATGAAAACGAAGACGGCAGCACTCATCCTTTAGCGGATGATACTCCGGTTTCTATGAATTTTTGGGGATTTACTCCAGATGTTTTCTCGGTTACTGAGCAATTATTTATTGATTTTGTTCATCAAAATGAAGACAAACCTAAAGCTGAATTCTTTATCCCGCTAATTGCTGATTATCTTATCAAACATCATAAAGCTAATTTCAAAGTTATCCCAACAGATGCCAAATGGTTTGGCGTAACTTATAAAGAGGATAAAGAAACCGTACAAGAAAGCATTAATAAATTAGTAGAAAACGGAACTTACCCCACCAAACTTTGGTAAAACGTAGCTATTAATAGACGTATTTTTAATCAGCCCAAATGTAAGTTTGGGCTTTTATTTTTTAATTCCTTCGTTTCTCGTCATTCAATTAGCATTTCTGTTCATCAACAAATTTGCGGCAAGGTTTTATAAGCATGTATGTAAATCAAACAATAAAAAAGATGAAAACAACATTCCTAAAACCTATGATGATTGCTGCATTAACAGCCTTATCATATAGCACATTTGCACAGGAAACCACTATAAAAAGTGATAATCCTAAACCATTTTCTGGCGTTAATGCCTACAGAACTTGGTCATTCGGAATTAACGGAGGCGTAATGGCTCCAGCCGTATTTTTTGGAGGCAGAAACGATTTTACCAATTGGAAAACCAGTATGGGTTATGGTGCATATCTGAAAAAACAAATTTGGCACAACTTCGGCCTACAAGCTGATTTTAATGGTGGTAAACTTAAAGCCGATAATACAAAAACATTAGGCGATGGTTCAAATTTAAACAGCCCTTACCAATCTTATGAAACTAAAGTAAATTGGGTTGGAACTTTAAGTGGAGTATATAACTTTGGTACTTTTACCATTTTCCGTAAACAAAGCTATGTTTCTCCTTATGTTTCAGCAGGTGCTGGGTTAATGGGTTATCAGCCTACAACTATTGATAATAACGGGCAAGCGGCAACATTAAATAATGGTAAAGACATTCATGAATTAGTGGTTCCCATTGGAATTGGCACCAAGTTTATGTTGGCTAAAGGCGTAAATTTAGATTTAGGTTACAAAATGAATTTTGTGGATGGAGATAATCTAGACGGTTATCATCGTGACCCACAGAATGATAAATTCTCTTATGGCTACGCAGGATTAGAATTTGCTTTAGGAAATAGTAATAAAAACCAATTGGCTTTTGTAAATCCAGCAGCTGTTTTAGAAAAAGACTATGTAGCTAAGTATGATGATTTAAAAGCGCAAATGGAAGCCAATAAAAATAAAGATAATCCAGAAATTGACGCTTTAAAAGACAAAGTAAGCAAATTAATGATGGATAGCGACCATGATGGCGTATCTGATTATTATGATAAATGTCTGAATACTCCAGAAAATGTTAAAGTAGATGGTGCCGGTTGTCCACTTCCAAAAGCAACTACCACCATTACTAAACCAGTTACTTATGTGATTACTGATGAAGATAAAAAAGTAGTAACAGAAGCGATTAAAAACCTAGAGTTTGATTTTGGTAAAGCTTCTGTCAGAGCTAATTCTTATGCAACTTTAGATAGACTTGCCGATTTATTAATCAAAAAGAACCTCAGTTTGAAATTAGCAGGGCACACAGATAACATAGGAAGTGAAGCCAGTAACATGAAGTTATCTAAAGAAAGAGCAGAATCTATAAAAACTTATTTAGTAAACAAAGGAGTTAATGCTTCAAGAATAGAAGCCACTGGTTACGGTGAAACACAACCTATTGACACTAATAAAACAGAAAAAGGTCGTCAGAATAATAGAAGAGTTGAATTTACCTTGTTTAATTGATCTTTGATCAACATTTTTTAAAGCCGATACTATTTAAGTATCGGCTTTTTTTGTGCCTAATCCAATCAGCTTTTTCTAAAAAGGGTTGATTTATCTTTTTTATTTTCTTAGTTTTGCATCTTCTTAAAAGAGCTTCTTTTCTAAAAAGCTCATTGTCAAACACTTATAGAGGGCTTACTCCTCAATAACAGCAAAAAATATATGAAAGCAGTTTTCAACTTATTTAACTTTAAACAAAAAGTAGATTATAAAACCGAAATATTATCCGGTTTAACCGTAGCCTTAGCCTTAATTCCAGAAGCTGTGGCTTTCTCTATAATTGCGGGCTTATCTCCATTAACAGGTTTATACGCTGCATTTACCATGGGTTTAATTACATCTATTTTTGGTGGCCGCCCAGGAATGATTTCCGGCGCTACCGGAGCAGTAGCTGTGGTAATTGTGAGTTTAGCAAAAACTCAAGGCGTAGAATATGTTTTTGCCACAGTAACTTTAGCAGGCTTAATTCAGATGCTTTTTGGATTTTTTAAACTCGGAAAATTCATTCGCTTAGTACCTCAGCCCGTAATGTATGGTTTTGTAAATGGTTTAGCCGTCATTATTTTCATGTCTCAGCTGGTGCAGTTTAAAGCATTAGGTGCAGACGGTCTAATGCACTGGTTAAGCGGAACACCTATGTACATCATGCTCGGCCTAGTATTATTAACCATCTTTATCATTTGGGGTTTACCAAAAATTACCAAAAAAATCCCGAGCGCTTTAGTTGCTATACTAATTGTAAGCGCCATAGTTATTGGCTTTAATTTACCAACTAGAACCGTTGGAGATTTAGCTTCTATAAAAGGAGGCTTCCCCTCTTTTCATATTCCTTCCATCCCATTTCAATGGAATACTTTAGAAATCATTTTCCCTTATGCCTTAATTATTGCAGGAGTAGGATTGATAGAAAGTTTGTTGACCTTGAATTTAATTGATGAGATTACGCAAACCCGAGGCAGTGGAAATAAGGAAGCCGTAGCACAAGGAACTGCTAATTTTGTTACCGGTTTATTTTCTGGCATGGGTGGTTGTGCCATGATTGGGCAAAGTTTAATCAATATTTCCTCTGGTGCAAGAGCTCGTTTATCGGGTATTGTAGCCGCTATGATGCTATTGGTATTTATCATGTTCGGCTCTAGCCTGATAGAGAAAGTACCTATGGCCGCTTTAACCGGTGTAATGATTATGGTTGCTATTGGAACATTTGAATGGGCCAGTTTTAGGATGATTGGTAAAATGCCTTTACACGATATTATTGTAGGTATTTTAGTAGCAGTAATTACTGTTATGTTTGATAATTTAGCTTTAGCTGTTTTAATTGGAGTAATTATTTCTGCTTTAGTTTTCGCTTGGGAAAGCGCCAAACGTATCAGAGCTAGAAAATACGTAGATGAACATGGCGTGAAACATTATGAAATATTTGGTCCATTATTCTTCGGTTCTATAGGTGCTTTTAACGATAAATTTGAAGTGAACAATGATCCAAAAGAAGTGGTTATTGATTTTAGTGAAAGCAAAGTAGTAGATATGTCTGGAATAGAAGCCTTGAATAAATTGACCGATCGCTATAAAAACGCAGGAAAAACTTTACATCTCCGCCACCTCAGCGCAGATTGTCGGCAACTATTACATAATGCAAATGAGATTATTGAAGTGAATATTATCGAAGACCCAACTTACAAAGTTGCAGTAGATAAGATTTAGAGGAATTATTTTTAAAAATGATGTTTATTTTAGATTAATAAACGTTTAATCTATTTTTACTTTATAATTTTGAAGATGTTTAAAAATATCCTTCAACGCATTGCTGCTTTTAACTGCAGCGTTCTGGCAAAAAGATTCGGGCCTGTTTATCTACTCTACTTGTTAATTATCAGCATTGCTTTTATCACACGTGTAGCCTTACTCATTAAATCTGCAAGTGGATTTGATTGGAGCTTTATAAACGTAATCGGAGTTTTTGCCATTGGCTTATTTTATGATACCATCATGGCCTCCTATTTCTGTATCCCTATTGTTTTATACATCTGGCTGTTGCCGAATAAAGTTTTTAAAGCAAAAGCTCATCGCTTTGTTTGGTATGGTATTTTTATTTTGAGTACTTTCTTGTTGTTGTTTAATATCGTATCAGAATGGACTTTTTGGGATGAATTCTCCACTAGATACAATTTCATTGCGGTAGATTATCTTGTTTACACCAACGAGGTAATAGGCAATATTTGGGAATCATATCCGGTAGTAAAAATAATTATTGCAATTTTGCTGCTTACTATCGCGGTTTTCTATTTCTTAAAAGATAAAATCAAATTATCGGCGCAAAGCCAAATGCGTTTTGTTAAAAGAACTCCTATAGCTTTATTATTATTAGCTATTCCGGTTTTATCATGGTTTTTTGTAAGAAATAATGGTAAAAACTTCAGTGAAAACCAATATGCGGTTGAATTAGCTGGTGATGGTTTGTACGATTTCGGAGCCGCTTTCTGGAATAATGAACTCGATTATTATAAATTTTACGCCACAATAGATGACCAAAAAGCGTTTCAAATTGTTAGAGACTTACTAAAAAGAGATAGCGTAACTTATACAAGTACCGGAACAAGCATTGAAAGAAAGATCACTAACCCAGAGCCTGAGAAAAAATATAATATAGTATTGATAAGCGTAGAAAGTTTAAGTGCTGATTACGTAGGTGTTTATGATAGCAAATTCCATATCACCCCAAATTTAGATACTATTGCGAAGAAAGGTTTAATGTTTAGTCACCTTTACGCCTCTGGAACAAGAACTGTAAGAGGTTTAGAAGCACTTTCGCTGTCCATTCCGCCAACCCCTGGCCAATCTATTGTAAAAAGACCTAATAATGAGAATTTATTCTCCATAGGGAATTTACTGGATAAAAAAGGTTATCACAGCCAATATATCTATGGTGGTTACGGCTATTTTGATAATATGAACTACTTCTTTGAGCACAATGGCTATGAAGTGGTTGATAGAAAGGCCATCGCCAGCAAAGACATCCATTATGAAAATATTTGGGGTGTTGCTGATGAAGATTTATTTACGCTAGCCATCAATAAACTAGATCAAGATTACAAAATCGGAAAACCTTTTTTCAGTCATATCATGACAGTTTCAAATCATCGTCCATTTACCTACCCTGAAGGAAGAATAGATATTCCTTCGCACACCAATCAAGAAGGAGCAGTAAAATATACTGATTATGCTATCGGAAAGTTCTTAAAAGAAGCTAAAACAAAGCCCTGGTTTGATAATACCATTTTTGTAATCGTGGCTGATCACTGTGCTTCTAGTGCCGGAAAAACAGAACTACCTGCCTATCGTTATCATATTCCGTTGATATTTTACGCTCCAAAAATTATCAAACCTAGCATAAATGATCAGGTTATCTCGCAGATAGATATTGCACCTACTATTTTAGGCTTGATGCACCTGAATTACGATTCTAAATTCTATGGTCGGGATATCTTTAAGGTACAGAAAGATGAGGAATGGGCATTTATTAGCACTTATGAAAAATTAGGATTTATTAGGGATGGGCATTTATTGGTTTTATCTCCACAAAAGAAAATAGAGCAGTATAAAATACTCCCTAATCATGATCAGATTCCTGAAAAAGTAGATGAAAAATTAAAAGAAGAAGCTATAGCTTTCTATCAAACAGCCTCTTACTTATACAAGAATAAGTTATACAATAAGTAACAAAAGCCTATAACATCTAAGCAACCAGGGAAAAGAAAACCGTATTTCACTAAATAATTTTTATTTTGGTGGTCAACTATTATTCAAGAAAATATGCAGAAAGGTTTATTTAGAAAAAAGACGATTTCCAGAATATTACAAGACAGTAGAGATGGCTATGGCGATGGTGAGCATAGCAGCCTTAATAAAGTTTTAAAAGTAAAAGATTTAACTTTTATGGGGATAGCTGCCGTAATTGGAGCAGGTATTTTCTCAACCATCGGTGAAGCTTCTTTTAATGGAGGCCCGGGTGTTAGTATTTTATTTGTATTAACTGCCATAACCTGTGGGTTTTCGGCATTATGCTATGCTGAATTTGCATCCCGCATCCCTGTTTCAGGCTCTGCATACACTTATGCTTATGCTTCATTTGGCGAGCTGATTGCTTGGATAATTGGATGGGATTTACTAATGGAATACGCGATTGGTAATATCGCGGTAGCTATTTCATGGAGCGGATACTTTGTCAACCTTTTGAGGGGTTTTCATATTGAAATGCCTGCCTATCTTACTATGGATTATCTTTCTGCTTATAAAGCTAATCAAGCACTTGCTGCTGCAGAGGGTTCTTTAACTGGTTTAAGTAACAACACCATTAATGCTGCTAAAGCTTGGGAAACTGCCCCAGAAATAGGAAACCTTAAGCTAATTGCAGATTTACCTGCTTTATTTATTGTTTTTATCATTACTTGGTTGGTATATATAGGTATCCGTGAAACTAAAAAAGCGACCAATGCCATGGTGATTTTAAAAATAGCTGTTGTGATTGCTGTAATCATCATCGGTTTCTTTTATGTGACTCCTGCTAATTGGCATCCATTTCTGCCAAATGGTTTTGGCGGAATGATGAAAGGAGTTTCTGGTGTTTTCTTCGCTTATATTGGTTTTGATGCTATTTCTACCACCGCAGAAGAATGTGAAGATCCGCAAAAAGATTTACCCAAAGGAATGATTTATTCCTTAATCATTTGTACAGTTTTATACATTTTGGTGGCCTTAGTTTTAACAGGAATGGTAAATTATAGTGAACTAGCCGTTGCAGATCCTCTAGCATTTGTTTTCGAAAGAGTTGGATTAAATAAAATAAGTTACGTGATTTCTATCAGTGCGGTGGTTGCAACAGCGAGTGTTTTGCTCATCTTTCAGATGGGACAACCTAGGATTTGGATGAGCATGAGCCGTGATGGTTTATTACCTAAAGCCTTTTCAAAAATCCACCCTAAATTTAAAACTCCTTCTTTTGCTACTATTGTAACTGGTTTAGTTGTAGCCATCCCTGCCTTGTTCATGAATTTGACTGAGGTAACTGATTTGACGAGTATCGGAACCTTATTTGCCTTTGTACTAGTTTGTAGCGGTGTTTTGTTATTACCACCTGATGAGCAAGCCAATGATGGGAGAAAACGTTTTAAAATGCCTTACATCAATGGGAAATTCATTGTACCCGTTTTGGTCATTATTGGATTTGTGGTTTTTTACCAACCGATTTTGAATTTATTCAATTTTAGTGTAGGATGGGATCTCGTGAGAGAGAAATTACCCTACTACCTTTTCTTGATTTTAGCAGTTGGAATTGCCATAATCGCTTTCTTAAAAAACTTATCCCTTATTCCGGTTTTAGGTTTAATGAGCTGTTCGTATTTGATGACCGAGTTAGGTTACACCAATTGGTTAAGATTCTTAATTTGGTTAGCTATCGGTTTGGTGATTTACTTTACTTACAGCTATAAAAATTCTAAACTTAATCTGAAAACTGAATAAAAATAATCACCTAAAAAAAATCCCAAATGAAAATTCATTTGGGATTTTTTTTATTTCGTATCTATTCTATGAAGTTCAAAATTATCATTTTCACTCACCAATAAAGGTACTTTTTCTAGGGTTACAAAGCTTAAATCTAACCCAAAACCCTTCTCTTCTGATAAGCTTAAATGCTTTAGTATAACATAATAATCAAGTATAATCTGATTCCAAAAAGATAAATTATTAGACCTAGAAAGTGTCTTTTCTAAAACTACAAATCTAAAATCGCCCACAATTTTATACTTATTTAAAGATTTATAATGACTGGTAATATCCACTTCATCATTCTTCACCAAATCTTCCACCACTTTTCTAAATAATACAGATATTTTCTGATCTATTCTAAAACCTAGTTTAAAATCAATCCGAATAAGCTTTTTATCAATAAGATGATCTATTTTATAATCACATCTGTAAGGTTCATCTACCACATCTACATGCACCAACCAATAAACATCTGCACGTTTGGGTTTCTTTTGCAGGATAGAATAAATGATTTTTGATTCAATTTCAGATGAGAAATTAGCACTTGTTAGATATACCAATTGCGAAGCGTACTTAGGTACTGATTCATCTTCGCTTAACTCTTTGATGATATCAAAATATTGGTCAATCTCTACAAATTTCAAATAACGATTTTTAATCTTACGAGCCGAAAACCAAGCCCACATTACGCTGAACAATACAGCTCCAATAAGCACCGTAAACCAACCGCCATGTAAAAACTTAGTAATATTACCCACAAAGAAAATCATCTCAATGGAAATATACACCAGCAAAAATATGGCAATTAAATATTTTGGATACTTCTTCTTTCTAAGATATATGGATACCAAAATAGTAGTCATCAACATGGCAATGGTAATAGACAATCCATAAGCTGCTTCCATATTTTCTGAACGCTGAAAGTAGATTACCACTATCATACATCCTACCCATAAAAGCCAATTCATGCTCGGAACATATAATTGCCCTTTTTCTTCAGAAGGATAATTGATTTTTACTTTTGGCCAAATATTTAATCTTACCGCTTCCGAAATCAAAGTAAATGACCCGGAAATTAGAGCCTGACTTGCTATAATCGCTGCTACCGTAGCAATTGAAATCCCAAAAACTAAGAACCAATCTGGCATCATTCTGAAGAATGGATTTCTATCGTCTAATAAATCGTTTTGAATATGCCATAAATAAACGCCCTGACCGAAATAGTTAAGCAATAAACAAGTTTTCACATAAATCCAACTTATCCTGATATTATTTCTTCCACAATGGCCTAAATCAGAATATAAAGCTTCCGCACCAGTAGTACATAAAAATACTGCCCCTAATATCCCTAATGAGGAGGGATTATTCAGCAGCAGATGAACCGCATAATAAGGATTGATAGCTTTTAAAATGGCTGGATTTTGCACAATATAACTAATGCCTAAAACCCCCATCATGGTAAACCAGATAAACATAATCGGCCCGAATGCCTTACCTACCAAAGAAGTACCAAATTGTTGTATGATGAACAAAAACGATATAATCATCAACACAATAGGAATGGTTTGTAAATCTGGATTAAAAATCTCTAATCCTTCTATTGCCGCCGAAATGGTAATGGGTGGGGTGATGATTCCATCAGCAAGTAATGCGCACCCTCCAATTGTTGCAGGAATAATCAACCATTTAGCTTTTCTCTTCACTAAAGAATATAAGGAGAAAATCCCTCCTTCACCTTTATTATCTGCTCTGAGTGTAATCACTACGTATTTAATCGTAGTTTGAAGCGTCAATGTCCAGAAAATACAACTTAAGCCACCTAGAATTAAATCTTTTGTAATAACCTCATTACCAATAATAGCTTTGAAAACATAAAGTGGAGAGGTGCCAATATCGCCATAAATGATTCCTAAACTGATGAGCACCCCGGCGGCTGTTAATTTGTTTAAATTATTGTGTTTAGACACTTTTTTTTACATTTAAGAAACGCAAAAGTAAATCAACTTTATTATAAACACAACTCTAGGCGTTTGTTTACGTAGAATTAGTAGAATATAAAACCAATATGAATTAGTTGTTAAAATTTGTTAAAATAAAAATAATAGCTAGTTCACTTTAAACTTTTAAGAATTTTATTTATACTTTTGAATTATAGAAAATGAAAAGTAAAACAATTAAAATATCGCTTACCCTGCTGCTTATTGTGTTTAGTTTCACAATTATGCTTCCTGTTTTGGGTAAGAATTTGATTTTAATTGATTCTACAGGGAACAAATCAGTTGCTAAATTAAAAGATAACCGTCCTAATCGTCCCGTATTTCATAATATCATTCCTTCTGATTTCGAATCATTTATGTTTAAAATGTCGGTTTTAAAATCCTCTTTTCATTCTAACCCAACAAATAGTAAAGCAACAGTAAAAACCTCAAATATAGAAGTTCAGAGCGCATTAGATCAGTTAAAGATTTACCCAAACCCGGTTACAGACCAATTAAATCTAACCTACAATTTAAAAAAAGAAAGTAATGTAAATATTAAATTACTAGATGTTTTAGGAAATGAAATTATGATTTTGCTATCTAAAAAAGTTCCTGCCGGAGAGCAAACCAATACCTTCTATTTAGATTCTAAATTAAGTAGCGGTTTCTACTTTGTAAGAGTAACTGTTGATTCAGAATCAATGATAAAAAGAATTTCAGTTTTATAAAATATATTAAAATTTATGAAGCCCTGATGGTAAAATCGTCAGGGCTTTTTTATTTTCACCAAAAAATTAATCGACATGAAGATCATTGCTATCGGAAGAAACTATACGGCGCATGCCAAAGAACTGAATAATGACGTTCCAGAAAAACCTGTGCTATTCTTAAAACCAGATACTGCGGTTTTAAAAGACAATAAACCCTTTTATCATCCTAACTTTTCGCAAGACATTCATCATGAGATTGAAGTGGTATTAAAAATTTGTAAAGAAGGAAAATTTATTCAGGAAAAGTTTGCACACAAATATTATGAAGAAATAGGTTTAGGTGTTGATTTTACCGCTCGGGATTTACAAGCCGAACAAAAAGCTAAGGGTTTACCTTGGGAAATAGCGAAAGCTTTTGACCATTCCGCTCCAATCAGTAATTTTATTCCTAAAGCTGAATTAGGTGATTACCATCAACTTCATTTTAAACTTTTTGTAAATGAAGATTTAAGACAAGAAGGAAATACTCAAGATATGCTTTTTAATTTTGATGCGATTATTGCCTATGCCTCTACTTTTTTTACTCTAAAAAAAGGCGACCTAATTTTCACAGGTACGCCTGCAGGTGTGAGTAAAATAAATATTGGCGACCGATTAATAGGATTTTTAGCAGATAAAGAACTCTTAAACTTCGAAATTAAATAAAACACAAGCATTTTCATTTTGTTAATGACGGAGAACTAAAACAGAAAAACAATGGAAGAATTAAAAATAGGTGAAATAGCACCCCCATTTAGTGCAAAAAATCAAAATGGAGAAACCGTTTCTTTGTCTGATTTTAAAGGAAAAAAGGTAATTCTTTATTTTTACCCAAAAGATAATACCCCAGGCTGCACCGCAGAAGCTTGTGATTTTAGAGATAACTACCAATCCTTAACCAATAAGGGTTTTGAAGTGATTGGCGTAAGTACAGATGATGAGAAATCTCATAAAAAATTTGAGACCAAGTTTGAGCTTCCTTTTACCCTAATTGCCGACACAGACAAAGAAATAGTAGAAAAATACGGAGTTTGGGTAGAAAAAAGCATGTACGGAAAAAAATACATGGGAACTGCTCGTAAAACCTTTTTAATAGATGAGGAAGGAAAAATTGCTGCTATTATTGATAAAGTAGATACTAAAAATTCTTCACAGCAACTATTAGACGCCATTGCTTAAAATAAACAAGGCGATTCTAATGAATCGCCTTATTTCATATCTCAACTACATTAAGCCAATTGCTTCTTTAATTTATCTGCTAAAATAGATTTAGGAACAGCACCAATTTGTTTATCTACAATCTCTCCATTTTTAAAGAATAACAGAGATGGGATATTGCGAATTCCATAATTCATAGATATTTGTGGGTTATGGTCAACGTTTACTTTACCAACCACAGCTTTTCCTTCATACTCTTTAGCCAATTCTTCTACTACTGGACCTACCATACGACATGGGCCACACCACTCGGCCCAAAAATCTATTAATACAGGTTTATCTGATTTTAAAACTAACTCCTCAAAGTTAGCATCTGTAATTTCTAATGCCATATTATTGTTTTTTAATTTTTAGTCAAATATAAGACCAATTCGTATTGCTGGCAAATAGTATTTAATTATCTGACAATAGCCTGTAGTTATAAATTAATTGCAAGGTGTTGTGTAACAACAACACAATAGAAGCTTTAGAAGAAGTACCTCTGAAAATTGCAGAAACTGTCGCTGGGTGCTGTCGGAAATTAGAGCAATTCAACCAAAAGTAAACAGATGAAATTGCCGAAAAAGGAAACCGAATTAACTCGCTGGGAGAACTGAAGATATGGGCAAAGGTTTGACCCACAATCTTACTTTGTTTTTATACGCTATAACGGTTTGCGGGTTTGTACTGAAATGGCTTTAAAGCAATACCAATTTCAGCTTGCATAAACTTAATTAATTTGTAGTAAAGGAAGTGAAAGCCTTTCGCCCGGGCATAGATTAAACCTGCTGTTGGCGGTAGGTTTTATTTTTAGAGGATTTTGCTTCCAAATAGGCACTGAATTGCTCAAAGTTCATTCCTTTGATTCCTTGGATATTTTATCCTTTATTTCCCTGAAAGTTTTGACTGTGTCAAATTCCTTTTCTGTCTTAATTTTAGATTTCATTTCCTACAATTTCTTTTGGTGAATGTATATTCAAATTCATATATCCTAAACGTAAATTTATCGAATTATACCCTCTAATCCTATAAACGTTTACAATATGCTTAAAATTCCAGCTTACCAGAATGTCAACTTTGTTGTGTTGTGTTGTGTTGTGTAAGCTCCCCCAAAAACAGTACGGTTTAAAAGTAGAATAATTAACTTTAAACAGTAAGTATGAAAAGGAGTAAATTTTCCCCGACGCAAGTAGCCA
>JACXVB010000068.1 GCA_014763615.1 Sphingobacteriales bacterium
GACACGATCCAAGGCGGCAAAGGTGATGACGTTCTCGACGGTGCCGCTGGTGCTGACATCTTCGTGTTCGAAGCAACCGGTGCCGACAACGGTGCGGACGTCTTCTCTGTTAGTGGCGTGAATAAGCTGGTCGCAGGTGCTGGTGGTGATGTTCTCAACTTTAAGAACTTCCTGTCTGGCGGTTCTGTTGACCAGAATGGTGGTGCAGGCACTGCAATTACTGCTTACGCAGCAAATGCCACGAACGATGTGAACATTACTAATAAAGTTGTTCTGCTTGCAGACCAAACCGGTACGGCGACCACGGCTGTTGATCAAGCTTCGGAAATTGCTGCCTTGATTCAAGGTAGCGGTGACGTGTTCAGCCTGACTGCTGGTGGCAAGGCAATCATCGTTGCGGGCGACACTGCATCTGATGCAGGGAGTGCTACATCTGAGCTGCTGTACATCTACTACGTTGATGACACGTTGGATGGCATTTCTGGTACGGTGAACACTCCTGACGTCGTGTTGGTTGGTACGACCACTCAAGACTTCGATCTCGATACGCTGATCACCAGCAACTTCGCATTCTCCTAATCTCCCCCGGAGACAAGCACCCACCCTCGGGTAGGTGCTTGAGGTGATTGAAACCCTGTCCTTCTCACGAGGGGCAGGGTTTTTTCCATAAGCGCCTTGCGGATGTGCAGGGTCTTTACGGAAGAAATGACAAGGAGTTATCGCCATCGCCAAGCCAGAGCGCTGGAGGTGTTCATCGCCGCCTACCGGCAGCAGTCACCCGACCAGGAGAAGCTCCACGACGAGGTGGTCTTCCAGGCTGGCGTCTACCGCATGGGCCACTGGTCACTGGTCAAGCACTTCGTCCCCGGTGTCACCGACTGCCTGGACAACTTCGGCAGTGTCCTGCCCAAGCACCGCGAGGCCTTCAAACGCCGATACGAGGCCGACGGCAATCTGTCGGTCGAGGCGCAGTCGCAACTGCTCAAGGCCCAGTACGCCTTGATCCCCAACCGCCGTGATCCGTACAGGCACGAAGAGCTCAAACGCCGAGGCCTGGTCACTGCCGACGGCATCGTGCCCATGGGCGTGAAGGAAGCGTTGGCGTTGATCGAGCGTGAGGAGGCGCAGGCCTCGCAACCGGCTAAGCGCGGGGTGTTGGCGTGGGTGGCGGATCGGTTTCGGCGGAGGTGAGAGTCAAGAACTTTTCACGGATCAGGGTGTAACCTTGAAAATGTCATCAAATAGGTTAAGCCAGAAATTCGGGAGGAATGACTGATGGCATATCGAAACGGAAACTACGCAGCCTTCTATGTGGCTGAGCCGTTCGACCCCAGCGCGCTAGGGGCGAATGCGACAAAGGATTTTCAATATTACAACCTGCTGCGGGCATGGAAGGGGGCTGATTCGTCATTTCAATTTAATGACTCCCATGACAAGACATACAACGTTCGCGATGGTAGTGACTGGGAATCGACCTTGAGGCCCAGACTGCGGGAACGTCTTCGAAACTCGAAGAATATCGTGCTTTTCCTGAGCTCCATCACTGCGAATTCTCGGGCACTCCGAGAAGAGATCGATTACGGCATCAATGATCAGGGGCTCCCGGTTATTGTCATCTACCCCGAATACGATTCAAAGGAAAGCCTCCTTACGAACGGGGCCTTGAAGCAGTCGGTGAAAAACCTCTGGGACAAGCTGCCCATTTTTCGGGACTCAATGGAAGCGGTGCCCACGCTTCATGTACCGATGAAAAAGGAGTTGATTAAATCTGCGCTGCAGAATGATGGTTTCATGGTGGGGAGCAAAAAAGAGCCTGGCATTTATCGGTACAACCAGTAACCACAACGAAAGCAAATAAGCAGTCCGGTTTATGTCAAAAGTCAGTTTTCTCGACAAACGCGTCTTCAAGAAATTCCTTGAGATCACCTCCATCCTCAGCGGAACGCTGTCGGTGGTCTTGTTGTTTGTCGAGATTCCAGCCGAGTGGAAGTTGTGCGGACTCGGGATCTTCGTGGCCGTGCTTGCCCTGGCTTATTTATTGGTCTGGGTATGGTCGAACACGCTGAACCACATTGACATCAACATCGAAGGTAGTGACGTCACAGTCAAGGTCGGCGACATTTTTCAGCAGCCTGGGCTCAAAGTGATCGCGTTCAATGAGTATTTCGACACACAGGTAGATAACAAGATTATCAGCGACCGATCTCTGAACGGGGTTTTTGTCAACAACCACCTGGGAATCACCGCTTCCAAACTGGATAGTCTCATTGAAGATCATCCTTTCGAGGAAGGCGACCTGCTCGAAAGAAACGAACATCGACCACAGGGGAAAAAGCAAAAATATCGACTGGGGACGATTTTCGTTTACGACGACTATCTTCTGACCGCCTTTGCGAAGTTTGACGAGAGTAACAGGGCGGTATTGACGATGCCCGAGTACCTTGAATTCCTTATTAACTTTTGGGACAAGGTAAACAATGTGTACGCCCAGAAAAGCGTGACCACCACAATCTTTGGATCAGGGATCACGCGTATCAAGGGGCACAAAACCATTAGCGATGAAGATCTGCTAAAGATTATGCTGTGGACATTTAGGATCAGTGAAATGCGATTCAAGTATCCAGCGAAGCTCACTATCGTCATTCACAAGGAAAAAATCGACCAGATCAGCCTTCTCGACATCAAGTCGGCGAAGAATGGCGTGTGATTTTTGTCTTGCTGGCGACCGGGACGTAGGTAAGTACGCTCCGCCCTCGTTTGGATTGACCGTTAACAAAACAGTTGACGTCAAACCTTCACCTTCTCTACAATCATCGTTAATCAATCACGCAACGGTTAACGATCATGGGCTTCGGCACCTTCATCCGAGAAAAACGCGAGCAGGCCAATGTGCCGATGAACGAGTTCGCTCGCAGCCTGGGTATCTCGCCGGCCTACTGGTCGCGCATTGAGCGCGAGCTGGAGAAGGCACCCAAGGACGAGTTGATCGTCAAGGCTGCCGAGAAGCTCGGTCTCAACTGTGCTGGTGAAAAAATCGGACAAGCCGCATTTTGTTTCTTTTTGAGACTTGTCGGGAAGGGACTCCAGCCAGTTCGGCGTGCAGGGTGAGCACAGTCAAACCGTCTTGAAGAAGTCGGGATCGTTGGTCGCAGGGTTGTTCGTCACATCCGGCAAGACCGGCGGCTCCGTGCCACAGGCCATGTGCGGCCTGGCTGTGTTGTAGTACTTGCGGAATTCGGCGAGCAACCGATTCAGATGGCGGTCATTGACGGGCTGGACATCACGCAGCAGCTCGTCGGCCAAGGTGCGGTGGAAGCGCTCCACGACCGCGTTCTGCCACGGACACTTGTAGCCAATCCGGATAGTCTTTATTCCCATGGCCGGAAGCGTCTGTCTGACGATCGGCAAGAAAATGCTGTCCCTGTCCATGACGATGGCTTCGGGTAGGTCATCCAGATCCATGAAGGCGTTGCGCAGTTGCTGGGCCACCCATTCTGCAGAGGGGTTGTAAGTCGCGCGCGACCAGTGCAGCACGCGTCGTCCGTGGTCGATCAGGTTGAACACGGCCATGGTGTCGCCTGCCAGGTCGAGCGTGTTCTTGAAGTCAATGGCCATGACGTGCTGGTTGTAGAGAGTGGTCAGCCAGCCAGGCTCTTCTTCCCGAGGCGGGCGTTTGCCCTTTGGCCTCGGCTTGAAGCCATGGGCTTTCAGGATGGTGGCGACCGTCTTTTTGCTGATACGGAATTTCAGTTCGCCGCCAGAAATCATTCGTGCAATGTGCCCGGCGCTGTAGCGCGGGTGGTCGCGTTTGATGGCCACAATGGCATCAACGACGAACTGCGGCGTTGGTGGTCTGCCACGCGACTTGCCCTCGGCGATCTTCATTGCGTGGCCCTTGCGCGACTTGGCCTGCAGCCAGCGAATGTAGGTACCGGGCGAGAATCGCATGAAGCGCGTCAGCCAGGGAAAGTACAGGCGCAGCCAGGCAATCAACCGCCGCTGCCACCATTTCAGCATCGGCAACTTGCGCGCCAAGCGCCGCTTGGCCGGTGGTGTGCGCCGCCCTTGGGCGGAGACCACTTTGCTGCGCAGGCTCTTGAGTTCGAGCGACAGCACCTTCAGTTGCAGTCGTCGCTGCGCCCAGGCGATACGATCATTCCGGTAGCGGCGCACGCTTAATCTGCCAACCAGAACCCCGCTGGCAAAGGCCAGCAGGGGTAAGCATAACCACAACACTAATAAAGGTGTCAGAGTAAAATTAAAGGGGCTGTCCTAGATAACTAGGCCAATTCCTTTTTAACCCATTGATTCAATTGTCTTAATTGTTCTTTTGGGTCACTGTTGTTAAATCGCCATTC
>JACXVB010000048.1 GCA_014763615.1 Sphingobacteriales bacterium
TAAGTTGTTTCATTGCAGTCTCAATTTGCATAAAACTTAGGGGAGTTTATTTCTCCTCTTCGTTTTTTATTGAGTTGCATTTATTACTTGAACTTACGGTATGTTAAAGAGGCTTTGTTTCTCAATTTTATAGTCTTTAATCAGAATAATTGAATATCTTAAAATCTAGTTAAGTAATAACTGATAATTTGTAAATAAGATGGTTTGAATTATAGAAAAAATTATTTCTTCAATTTAGCCACTAAAACACCATATTTAGCAGATTCATTACTCACAACATCATTTTTTCTAACATTGCTGTATAATGCTCTTTTTTTTACTTGATGTAGATGTCTTTCTTCTAAAACTGTAAACTCAGGAAAATACTCTTTCAAAAAATCCCATTTTAATGTTTGAGGTTCTGTGATCGTTGGGCTTTGATGAATATCAACCATTAATAAAAATAGCCCTCCTTTTTTAAGTGTTCTTTTAATTTCTTCACTCGTTAATCTAATATCATCCACATGATCAATAGAATTGAAAGAGCAAATTACATCGAAATAATGATCATCAAAAGGAAGATTTTCAGAATAACCTTGAACGTATTTCATCTTGTGCTTATCTAAACCTAAGTTTTGATATTTATGAATCAAGGGGTCTATTCCATATCGTTCTTTCGTCATATCAGCCCATTCAAGGCTTCCTCTTGGGCCGCAACCAATGTCTAAGATAACTTTATCCTCATAAAATGAATCACTCAAATCAAAGTTTGTAGTGTAAAAATATTTATAGTGCCAGTTTGTTAAGTCTTTTTCTGTAAGTTTTTTAAATTTCCAGTAAAACAATTCTGCAACAGATTTAATGTATGAGCGGAAATCTACTTTAATTTTTGAAGACATTTAAAAATAGTATTGTCGATGTAAAAGCCCGAAACTAAGTATAATTAGAATCATAATAAAGTTTTAAAATATCTTTATGATATGGGTTACATAAATGCTTATGACCATGAAAACGGCAAGCTTATTTTTCAATCATGAAGATGAGGGGTGGGATTTGATAATGTCTCTCACTAGGTTAAATAAATTCAGCATTCATTTCTGATAATCTCCCAGATTTATCTATTTTTAGCCGCTTTAAGAAAAAAGCGATAAAATTGGTCAAAATAGATTAAAATGAAGGTTTTAAAATTCGGTGGAACATCAGTAGGAAGCCCAGATCGTATGAAAAAACTCTTGGATATTATCCAACCTCAGGAGCGTCAGATTGTAGTTTTATCCGCCGTATCGGGTACCACCAATAGTTTAGTAGAAATCGCACAAGCTTACTTAGCGTCTGATAAAACTAAAGCCAAAACGCTTGTAACAGCTCTTAAAGATAAATATGAAATCTTTATCCAAGAATTATTTGCCAAGCCTGAGTTTTTTGAACAAGGTAAAGAAGTAATTGATGCTCATTTTGATTTGCTTTTCTCTCTGTCTAATGATTTATTCACTACAATAGAAGAAAAAGTAGTTCTAGCGCAAGGCGAGTTACTCTCTACCACTTTATATCATGTTTATTTAAAAGAAATCGGTGTGCCATCTGTATTGTTGCCTGCATTAGATTTTATGAAAATTGATGTAAATAATGAGCCTATTGTAGATTATATCACAGAACATATCCAACCTTTATTAGACGCTGCGCCTGATAATAAAATATTTATCACGCAAGGTTACATTTGCCGAAATTCTTTCGGCGAAATTGATAATCTTCGTCGCGGAGGAAGCGATTATACGGCATCTTTAATTGGTGCCGGAATCCGTTCTGAGGAAGTTCAAATATGGACAGATATCGACGGAATGCACAATAACGATCCTAGAATTGTGAAAGGTACCAAACCGATAGCCAACCTTTCTTTTGATGAAGCTGCCGAGTTGGCTTATTTCGGAGCGAAGATTTTGCATCCACAATCAGTTTTTCCCGCTCAAAAATATAAGATTCCAGTACGTTTATTAAATACGATGGAACCTCAAGCTCATGGCACTTTAATCTCTAGCGAAAGCGAAAAAGGAAAAATTAAATCCATTGCAGCAAAAGACGGGATCACCGCTATTAAAATCCAAAGTAGCCGAATGTTGTTGGCTTATGGCTTTTTAAGACGCGTTTTCGAGATTTTTGAGCGTTATAAAACACCAATTGACATGATTACCACTTCTGAGGTTGCGGTTTCTGTTACCATTGATGAAACCAAATATTTGGGAGAAATTACTAAAGAATTGAGTGATTTTGGAACCGTAGAAGTAGATGTAAACCAAACGATTGTTTGCGTAGTAGGCGATTTTGGCGCAAATACACATGGTTTTGCCTCTCGTGTTTTCGAATCTTTGAAACATATTCCATTAAGAATGATTTCTTATGGAGGAAGTAATTATAATATCTCACTTTTAGTGAAAACAGAGGATAAAGTGGAAGCTTTAAGAAGTTTACACAATAGATTATTTGATTAAAAGCATGAGAAAAATGTTTGATGCGGAGCGTGTTGCAAGTTTCGAAGGATTGGAAACGCCGTTTTATTATTATGATTTGTCTTTACTCAGAGAGACTTTGCAAGCCTGTAAAAACGCTGCCGACCCTGCACAATTCCATGTGCATTTTGCGCTAAAAGCTAATTTCAATTCTCGAGTTTTAGCTTTGATTCAAGCTTACGGTTTTGGTGCTGATTGTGTTTCTGGTGGCGAAGTGCAAAAAGCTGTAGAAACTGGGTTTGATAAAAAACAAATCGTTTTTGCTGGAGTTGGAAAGTCTGATGTAGAGATAAACTATGCTTTAGATCAAGATATTTTTGCTTTTAATGTAGAATCTATCCAAGAGTTAGAGGTGATTAACGAATTAGCTACTATTAAAGGAAAAACCGCAGCAGTTGCCATCAGAATCAATCCAAATGTAGATGCGCATACCCATCAATACATTACCACTGGATTAGACGAAAATAAGTTTGGTATTAACTCTTGGGATTTACCACAAGTGTCTGAAACACTGAAAAATTGCAAGAATTTGAAGTTTTTGGGTATTCACTTCCATATAGGCTCTCAGATTACAGATATGAACGTTTTTAAAAGTTTATGCGTAAAAGTGAACGAAATGCAAGATTGGTTTGAAGAACGAGGCATGCCTGTAAAAGTATTGAATGTTGGGGGTGGTTTAGGGGTAGATTATTATCATCCAGATGAAAATGCCATCGCCGATTTCGAAAGCTATTTTAAAATATTTAAAGATTTCTTAAATATCAAACCTTATCAAGAGGTTCATTTTGAGTTAGGTAGAGCTTTAGTTGCGCAATGTAGTAGCTTAATTTCTAAAGTTTTATATGTAAAGCATGGCATCAAGAAAAACTTCGTTATTATAGACGCTGGAATGACAGAATTGATGCGTCCGGCTTTGTATCAAGCTTATCATCAAATTGAAAATATAAGTAGGTTACAACTGATAACTGACAACTCGCAACTGACAACTCGCTATGACGTGGTTGGCCCCATTTGTGAATCATCAGATTGTTTTGGAAAAGAAGTTTTATTGCCTGAAACCAAAAGAGGAGATTTAATAGCTTTAAGAACCGCAGGCGCTTATGGCGAGGTCATGTCATCAGCTTATAATTTACGTCCTGCCATTCGTCATGCTTATTCAGAATAAAAAATTACATATTGTTATAGAGCTAAATGCGAAAATTCCTGCAGTTAAATACGGCGGAACAGAACGGGTTGTATGGGATTTAGGAAAAGCTTTAACGGAGAAAGGGCATCGAGTTACTTTTTTAGTGGCGGAAGGTTCTTTTTGTGATTTTGCTGAAGTAAGAATATTAAACAATGAAATGAGCTTGCAAGCTCAAATTCCTGATGACGCGGATGTGGTGCATTTGAACGCTCGCCATCAGCATGACGTTTCTAAACCTTATCTCATTACCATTCATGGGAATTCTACAATCGATACCCTTTTAGATGTCCAAAGTGTTTTTGTGAGTCAAAATCATGCAGAGCGATATGGTTCTTCGTCTTTTGTACATAATGGTTTAGATTGGAGAAATTATCCTGCTCCAGATTTAAAAGCTACAAAATCGGGTTTTCATTTCTTAGGAAGAGCAGCTTGGAAAGTTAAAAATTTAAAGTCAGCTATCAACATCACCAAAAAAGCAAATGAAAAATTAGAGGTTTTAGGCGGTTATCGATTTAATTTAAAAATGGGATGGCGTTTTACTTTTGATACGCATGTGAGTTTTAAAGGGATGGTAGATAATCATCAAAAAGCCAAATACTTACAAAAATCTAAAGGGTTGATTTTTCCTGTTTTATGGCATGAGCCTTTCGGTTTGGCATTGATAGAGAGTTTATACTATGGTTGCCCTGTTTTTGGGACTCCCTATGGTTCTTTAGCAGAAATCATCACTAAAGATTTTGGTTTCTTGTCTGATAAAGAAGATGAACTGGTTGCAGCTATAAAAAATGCAAGTCAGTATGATGCTGAAAAGTGTCATGAGTATGCGAAAAATAAGTTTTCGGCTCAGGTTATGGCAGATGAATATCTTAAATTGTACGAGAAAGTGATGAATGGAGAAAAACTCAATAACACTAATCCACAACTAAAAGAAGCAGATCAGCCTCGTTTTCTTCCTTATTATTCTTGAAAGAACTCAAAAAGTTCACCGAAATAGCTTTCATTCCATCCCTCTACAAACTCCTCATAAACTTCATCTGGAATATTGGTATGAATCAATTCTACAGAGCAGCCTTTTTTATGTTCATGTAATTTTATGGTAACGATAGATTCTGCTTCTTGACCCTCAAAATACCATTGCTGGACTATTTTTTTATTTTCTTCAAACTCCAGATTTTTTCCAACAATATCACCATCAAATAAAGAAAATTCAGTATCGGGTTCGGTACTCATTTCGGCTTCTGCTCCGCTCCAAAGTTTGATACTAAGCGGAATGGTTAAGGCTAAATAAACATCTTCAGGAGGTGCTGGTAGAAGATAATATTTTTTGAAATCTTTCATTTTAAACAAAAAAAGCATCCTGAGCTTTCAGAATGCTTCAAAAATACATATTTGTAAATTATGATTTCTTTGTAGTGACTAATAAAACTACACCAGCGATTAAGATGACACCACCAACATAAGGAGGCCAGTTTACACTTTCTTGCTTATCTACAGAAACCTGAAGTGGACCCGCATCAATTACTTTTTCTTTTTTGGTATAGTTAAATCCTGTCCAGATGAGCATTGCTACACCTATAACAACGAAAATAATTCCTAATGATTTGTTCATAATGATTTTAGTTTGATTTCCTTAAAAGAAACAAACACCATACCGTTAATTAAGCAAAAGCATTTTCGCCAGTAATATCTAAACCTGTAATCAATAAGTGGATATCATGTGTGCCTTCATAAGTTACTACTGATTCTAAATTCATCATGTGGCGCATAATTGGATATTCTCCAGTGATGCCCATTCCACCCAACATTTGTCTGGCTTCTCTAGCTATTTTTAGCGCAGTTTCTACAGAGTTTCTTTTTCCCATAGAAATTTGAGCTGGCGTAGCTCTGTTTTCATTCTTTAACATTCCTAAACGCCACATTAATAATTGTCCTTTGGTGATTTCGGTAATCATCTCTGCCAATTTTTTCTGTTGTAATTGGAAAGCAGCAATTGGTTTTCCAAATTGTTCTCTTTGCTTCGTGTAACGTAAAGCGGTATCATAACAATCCATAGCAGCACCTAATGCGCCCCAAGCAATTCCGAAACGGGCTTGGTTTAAACAACTTAGCGGACCTTTTAATCCTTTGATATTGGGTAATATATTTTCTTTCGGAATTTTTACCTGATCAAAAACCAGTTCACCTGTGGCAGAAGCTCTTAAGGACCATTTATGATGCGTTTCTGGCGTAGTGAAACCTTCCATTCCACGCTCTACAATTACACCTCTCACAATTCCTTCTTCATCTTTGGCCCATACTACTGCAATATCGGCAAATGGCGAATTAGAAATCCACATTTTAGCACCATTTAAAATATAATGATCTCCATTCAATTTAATATTGGTGGTCATTCCGCCCGGATCAGAACCATGATTAGGCTCTGTTAAGCCAAAACAGCCCATCATTTCACCGGTAGCCAATTTGGGTAGATATTTCCTTTTCTGTTCCTCAGAACCATAAGCATAAATGGGGAACATGACTAAAGAACCCTGAACAGAAGCAGTAGAACGTATGCCCGAATCGCCACGCTCTATCTCTTGCATGATGATTCCATAAGAGACATAGTCTAAACCGGCACCTCCATACTCCACAGGAATAGTAGGGCCGAAAGCTCCAATTTCTCCTAAACCTTTAAGCAAATGTTTTGGGAACATGGCTTTTTGAGCGTAATCCTCAATGATTGGAGAAATTTCTTTTTTAACCCACTCTCTTACTGAGCTTCTAATCAATTTATGTTCCTCAGAAAGCAATTCATCCAATAAGTAATAGTCTGGATGTTCATATTGATCTTTCTTTGATGATTTGTGGATGGTCTCTTGATTCATAATTTTGGTTAAAATTCAAATTTAATAAAATGGAATTGTTGTGCAATTATTTTGAATTAAATGGATTAACTTCCATCTTTGGACAATGAGCAAAAATATCCGGAAAATTGGTTTAGAGGGTGTGAAATTTAACGGTCCGGTGGGCTATTTTGAGGAAGAGCGAATATTTAAAAATGATTTTTTGTTAGATATCTATGTTGTTTTTGAGTTAGCACCTTATGCGAAATCTGAGGATATCAACCAAACCATAGATTACAGTTTGCTCTATGATATTTCCCTTCGCTTTTTTCAAAAAGAAACATTATTAATAGAAACTGTAGCTCAGCAAATTTTAGAAGAAGTAAAACATCGATTTCCATTTTTGGAGGAGATTTTTATCAGAATCAAAAAACTGAATCCGCCCATGAAAGCTGAAATTCAGAATTCTATCATTGAGTTAACTTATCAAAGATAAATGAATTATACCGTTGTAAATCAAAAAATCATCCATCATTTCGTTAAAATAGCAGGAGAGGGGAATGTTTTCACCGATCAAGAGAACATGGTGAAATACAGTCAAGATGAGACAGAAGATCTACGATTTTTCCCGGATGTAGTCATCAAACCTAAACATGTTAAAGAAATTGCTGCGATACTGAAATACTGTAATGAACATCATATTCCCGTAACCCCAAGAGGCGGCGGAACCGGACTAAGTGGTGGTGCTTTGCCTATAAAAGGTGGTGTAGTTTTATCTTTAGAGCGATTAGATCGGATTATAGAAATTGATGAGCGCAATCTTCAAGTGGTGGTTGAGCCAGGCGTAATTACCGAAAACTTAATGAACGCCGTTGCTGAAAAAGGCTTTCTTTATCCGGTAGATCCTTCTAGCAAAGGTTCTTGTTTTATTGGTGGAAATATGGCGCATGGAAGCGGAGGCCCCAGAGTAGTGAAATACGGAACCATCCGGGAATATGTGCTGAATTTGGAGGTGGTTTTACCTTCCGGAGAAATTATCTGGACGGGTGCTAACACCTTAAAATATGCATCGGGTTATAACCTTACTCAACTCATGATTGGTTCTGAAGGTACTTTAGGCATCATTACCAAAATTGTATTAAAGTTAATCCCTCAGCCTAAACATAATTTGTTGTTGTTAGCCTCTTTTCCTTCTAATGAAGATGCTTGTGCAGCGGTATCCGCAATTTTTAGGGTCGGAATTACACCTTCTGCCTTAGAATTTATGGAGCGAAAAGGAGTAGATTGGGTAAGAGAATATGATGATATTAATCTGAGTTTAAATCCTTCTGCGGCTGCTTTTTTATTGATAGAAGTGGATGGAAGTAATTTGGATTTACTTTTCGCAGATTGTGAAGTGATTAATGAAGTTTTAGAACATCATCAATGCTTAGAAGTGCTTTTCGCTGATTCGGCTACACAGAAAGAAGAATTGTGGCGCATGCGCCGAACCATGGCGGTTTCTGTAAAATCAAATTCGGTTTACAAAGAGGAAGATACCGTTGTTCCTAGAGCTGAATTACCTAAATTGATTAAAGGCATTAAAATGATTGGCGAAAAATATGGTTTTGATTCCGTTTGCTATGGCCATGCAGGCGATGGAAATCTGCATGTCAATATCCTCAAAGGAAATATGAGTGATAAAGATTGGAACACCCAATTAAAAGAAGGTATTAAAGAAATATTTGAACTCACCGTCAAATTAGGAGGCACCATTTCTGGTGAACATGGTATTGGTTTAGTGCAGAAAGATTATATGCCCATTAAATATGCTGAAATTAATCTAAATCTCATGAGAGGCATTAAACAAGTTTTTGACCCTAAAGAGATTTTAAATCCAGGAAAGATTTTTTAAATCTCATTAATATAATATTAAGTTTTCGTTAAACTAAGCAAGTTTATCGTTTTTATGATCATTTTTTCATAACTTCATTTATCTATAATTGATTTATGAAAAAATATTACTTTATCATCCTAACAACGCTTTGTTTATTTTCATTTTTTTATGCTTGCAAAAAGAATGATTCAACAACATTAAAACCATCAGATACATCACTTCAAGCTAATCAATCTTCCACAACTTTAACCAGCAACATTTCTAACGATGCTGATTCTACCGAAGTGCCAACTCTATTAGGGAGGCAATTGACAAACCCTTATTTGATTCCCAATATGCAGCAGGCTTATGCTAATCTGGGGATTACAAATATAACGGTAAACGTTACCAATTTATATGTAAGATTTAAACCCACAGATGTAGATCAGTTGATGTATTTGGATTCTATTTGCGACGCACAAGGAATTGATTTATTTGAGACACCTGTTGATTATGAAGTCATTTCTGAAGGAGATTATTACCAAGACCCGAATATCCCAATGGAAGAAATTACTTGGCAATATGCCGTGGTAACACCAAACTTTCAATTTCCTTCTAATATACAGCATGAAACTTTGGCACAAATTCATATCCCCGGTGATGATTATACCGCTGTTGAGACAGAAGCAGAACGATTAGCCGCTTTGCAAGATGGCTTTACATCTTATAGTCCATCTATCTCTATAACAACAAGTAAAAAAACTGGGATTAGCCCAAATCTGGCTTCAGATTGCCCTACTGGTTTCCATTGGGATCCTATCGCTAGAGACTGTGTAAAAGATGATCCTCAACCCACATACACTCCACCACCACCAGCACCAGATGCTGCTAAACCTGCAGGCAATATTTATGTTTACGATACGCAATATGCAGCTAATCTTCCAGTTAAAAATACCCGAATTGTAGCCAGACGATGGTTTAAAACAGAACGTACTTTTACAGATGCTAATGGGCACTTTCAATTAACCAAAAGGTTTAAACACAAAGTAAGAATACTGGTCAAGTTTAAAAATGCTAATGTTACTGTTAGAGGTTTACGCGGTGTAAGGTTATGGCAAATGCTTTTTCCTATTAAAAAAAGCTTGGGCGTATTTAGTGGGGATAAGAGCAGCATAGTTTATAACTTTAATATTTACAATGATTTAAGGTCTAAAGGAAACCGTTATTGGGCAGGGGCTAGCACTGTAAATGCCGACTACGAATACCGACAATATGCCATACAGGAAGGCGTAACCTTACCTCCCTCACATCTTAAAATATTAATACATCCCGGCGGAAATGGAAGTGCTTTTACTCCCATGTGGTATACCAGAAGATGGAATGATTTACCTAAAGAAGTTTTATTCTCTTTATTTGCAGCTGGAACCGGGTGGATTGGCACAGCTATCAATGGTATAGTTTCTGTTTTAAAACACCAGATAGACATAGCAATTAGCTATGGGCCATCAAGCGGATTGGTTTCCGACAAATTAAAAGAAACAGTATATCATGAATTGTCTCATGCTTCGCAATACCAAAAGAATGGGAATAGTTGGTATGAGTATTTGGTGAGTGCCGAAACAACAGAAACAATTTTTAATTATAATGGTGCATTTTCTCCATACGGTAATGGCACCAATGGAAATACAGCACCTATTATTGCTTTGGCAGAAGGTTGGGCTTATTACTATGGTCATTATCTGGCTGACAAGCAATACACTAACTACAGCAGTACTCAATACGAACAGGGAATATATTATTATAACAGCTACCCAGTTTCAGGTTTAAGCAGCCATTTGAATTTGTTAGAAGATTTTAGCCCATCACGTACCTATGACCCTTTTCATTGGATACCGCAGGGTTTGTTTTATGATTTAAAGGATGATAGGAATGAAAATTCTCCAGTTGTAGATCAGGTTTCGGGATACACAATCCAACAGATGTTTAATGCGTTAGATAATGATATTTATAATTTATCTAATTATAAAAATAGGCTATTATTAGAAAATGGTAATAATCAGTCATCTCAGGTAACACAATTATTTTTTCAATATGGATATTAGAATGAAAATTTTTATTTGGTTCCAGATATTATTTATCGTTATTGGATTAATTAGTTGCGACCCTTTTCATTGCATTGAAAATAGTTATTCTTTTAAAAGTTATGTTACTGCATATCCGAATATGGATAGTATTGAAACTAAAGATACCTTGTTTTTAGAAATCAAAATACCATTCGTTTTAAAGGATATGAATACAAATGCCTTAATTGATTATAGTGAATCATTAAACTTAGGGACAACAGTTTCCATTGATAGCTTGACCGGAGGAAGTATCAATATTCCTGGTACAGCTCCCGCAGCTAACTCATTTAATTATTTGGTTTTTCAGGGTAAAAAAATTGAGAATAAGGTATTTCCTGAAAGAATGACAGAATATTTATTTGATAAAGACATGTACAATAGTCAATATGTTTTTAAATTAGGTATTATCCCAAATAAAAGAGGTGTGTTTATAATTGGTGTTGGTAATGCAAGCGGTGTATACAGGAAATCAGATAAATGTACTAAAGCTTCATATTCAATAAATTTTCATGATACAAATCAACACCTTTATTATTATCAACAAAATAGACCTGGATATATAATTGAAGGTTTAGAAAAAACCAATAGTTATTGCTTCAAGGTCTACTAATTGGTTTCTAAATTCTGGTTGGTTTAGAGTGTTCTTTGATGATGAAATAAATGAAATTATCGATAATTTAGGAGGAGCTTACGCAGCTTACGTTGATGGCTCCAATCAGAATGCCGCACCCATTATTGCCCTAGCGGAAGGCTGGGCTTACTATTTGGGGCATTATTTAGCAGATAAGCAGTATGGAACAAGTGCCAGTTACACAAGCGAACAAACAGACGCTAATGGATATGGAATTGCTTACTAACCCTAACGGTACAAACCATCCCCACTTAGATGTAGAAGAAAATTTTAATCCCAATTTAGCCAGCGACCCTTTTAAATGGATACCTCAGGGACTATTTTATGATTTGAAAGATACCCGAAATGATTTTCTCTTTGATCCTACAATGGTTAATGATCAGGTTTCAGATTATTCAAATCAACAGATGTTTAATGCGTTTTCATCAAGTATAACCACTCTTGGTTTATATAAAACAAATTTGCTCCTGCAAAATGGAAATAATCAATCAACTCAAGTAACCTCTTTATTTTCTCAATATGGCTACTAAAATTTATACTATAACAATTTTGCTGATTATTGTATTGACTATGACTTTTAGCACCTGTAGGAAGGGAGGATTAGGTTGTGCAAATACAGTTTATAATTTCCAGATAGCAGCAAAAATTCGCCCTAATTTAGATAGTATTCATATTGGAGACACTATTTGGATTGAATTAAACACGTCAACAAATCTTACCGATGTAGTATCAAATAAAATAATTAATTATAGCGGTGCTAAAAACTTAGGTACATTAATAGGGTTTGGTGATTATTCTATTTTAAATAACCCTGTTCCATCTGCAAATAATTTCACAACCATACTGATTAAAGGCAAGGAAATTAACAACCCTAATAAATTACAAGTTAGAGAATATCTATTTGAAGAACAAAATGATAGATATATTTTAAAATTAGGAATTATTGCAAATAAAAAGGGAATATTTGGAATTGGGCTTAGCAATGCACAAAATGTTTACAGAGCTTCTGACGAATGCTCAAAAGCTTTTTTTAATATAATTCTTCAAGATACTCGTCAACATTATTATTTAAATCCAAATATCAATTCATCGAATACTGATACTATAAAGCCAACTGGAAGTTATTATTTTAAAGTTTATTAATAAAATAATTCAATTTAATATTAAAGATTATTTGTTAAATGAGTAGTCATTTAAATTTGTTAAAAGATTTTGATCCTTCACGTACTTATGATCCTTTTCATTGGATACCGCAGGGTTTGTTTTATGATTTGATGGATCATAGGAATGATAATGATGCATCACCGAGAAGAGTCCTACTTGACGATACAGTTTATGGCAACACAAATCAGCAAATGTTTAATGCATTAGATAATGATATTTATAGTCTGCAAGATTATAAAACACGTTTACTATCCGAAAATGGATACAATCAACAAACAGGGGTAAACACCATATTCACGTTTTATGGATACTAGATATAAATTTCGCATCATTGTTATTGCTTTTTTAGCTATACTATCATTAACCCATTGCCGAAGTTCTTGCATAGGAGAAGTGGTAAATAATGTCTATAGTTTTAAATTAGGGGTTAATATTACCCCCGCGAAAGACACTATAAATATTGGAGATACCTTATGGATAAATGTAAATACCTCAAACAGGTTTAGAAATTTAATGGGTGGAGATACTGTAAAATTTAGCGGTGCAAGAAATTTAGGAAGTGCCATCGGTTTCCAGAAATTAAACACCGATAATAAATTTTCAATTAGTGCAGCCAATAAATTTGATTTTCTTTTAAAAAGAGGTACTGAGACCAAAAGCGCAGATGCAAGTTTGTACAAAGAGTTTCTTTTTGAGGAAGATAATGACAGCTGTGTTCAAGAGATAAGTGCAACACTTACCTTTAGTTGTAAAAATACTTCATTAGGAGTTAGATAACCAAATTTTCTTACTGGTCTATTATTTAGA
>JACXVB010000016.1 GCA_014763615.1 Sphingobacteriales bacterium
ATTCAAGGGGTTCTTTTCTGAAATATTCAAATTATACGCCTATATCAATTAACAACACGTATTTTTATTCTATTCCTATACGTTTAGGACACTATTGTTTTAGGAACTATTATTCGATTAGATAAACCATCATCAAATCATTTAATTTTCAAATCTTCAAATCAATCTATTACCAGATTAAAATCTATCTGTCTTTTGGCTAAATCTACTCGTTTCACCTTGATTTTTACTTCGTCTCCTAATTGATACTTACGTTTTTTTCTTTGACCAATGATGCAATAATTCTTCTCATCTAAAGTGTAGAAATCATCCGAGATATCTCTTAAGCGAATCATTCCCTCACATTTATTTTCTTCAATTTCTACATACATTCCCCATTCGGTCACACCAGAGATGATACCCGCATAAATCTGCCCGATATTGTCTTGCAAAAATTCTGCTTGTTTATATTTAATGGAAGCTCTTTCTGCATCAGCTGCTTTTTTCTCCATTTGCGAAGCATGTTGACACATTTTTTCATAATGGTCTGCATTTACGCTCTCGCCTCCATTAAGGTAATATTCTAATAACCTGTGCACCATCACATCAGGATAACGACGTATTGGAGAGGTGAAATGTGTATAAAAATCAAAAGCTAAACCATAATGACTGCTGCTTTTGGTGGTATAAATGGCTTTTGCCATCGAGCGGATAGCTAAAGAAGTCAATACGTTTTGTTCTTTGGTTCCTTCTACATCAGCCATTAATTTATTTAAAGATCTTGCCGTATCCCTATCTGATTTGGTGGAGATTTTATGTCCGAATTTAGAAGCAAATTCAGCAAAGTTTTTTAAGCTCTCTGGTTTTGGCGAATCATGTGCTCGATAAACAAAAGTGTATTTATGTTTTCCTTTTCCTTTTTTAGCAATAAATTCAGCAACTTTTCTATTTGCTAAAAGCATAAAATCTTCAATTAATTTATGAGCATCCTTACGTTCTTTTACATAAACGCCAATAGGTTTTCCGCTCTCATCTAGTTTGAATTTTACTTCTGTAGATTCGAAACTGATAGCACCATGTTTAAATTTTCGGTCTCTAAGCTGATAAGCCAGTTCATTCAGCTTCAATAATTCTTCTGCAAATTCACCTTTTTTATTTTCTAAAATTTCTTGAACTTCTTCATAGGCAAACCTTCTATCAGAGAAAATCACGGTTTTTCCAAACCATTGCTCTATTACATTTGCTTGCTCATCCATTTCAAAAACTGCAGAGAAACAGAGTTTTTCTTCTTTTGGGCGGAGTGAACATAAACCATTTGATAAATTCTCAGGTAACATTGGGATCACTCTGTCCACTAAATAAACCGAAGTTCCTCTATCGTAAGCTTCTTTATCTAAAGCCGTATCAGGAATTAAATAATGAGAAACATCAGCAATATGAACACCTACTTCATAATTGCCATTCGCTAATTTTTGGAATGAAATGGCATCATCAAAATCCTTAGCATCAAATGGATCTATCGTGAAAGTGAGAATTTTCCTAAAATCTCTTCTTTTCGCGAGTTCTTCTTGAGTAATCTCGACTGGAATAGCTTGTGCCTCATTTTCAACCTCAGGAGGGAAGGAGAGTGGGAAACCATATTCCGCCAAGATGGCGTTCATTTCGGTGTTATTTTCGCCTTGTTTACCTAGAATACTTTTAATGATTCCAACTGGGTTTTTAGCTCCTGAAGGCCAATCCACAATTCTAGCTAAAGCTTTCATGCCATTTCTAGCACCATTTAAATCCTCTAAAGGGATGAAAATATCATGCAACATTTTACGATCATCGGGTATAAAAAAGGCGAAATGCTGAGAAATTTTTACAATCCCGGTAAATTCCATTTTAGCTCTTTCTAAAATCTCTACTACTTCCCCTTCTTTACGCTTTCCTTTGCTGCTTTCATAAACATGTAGCTTCACTAAATCACCATGTAAAGCCGTACGGAGTTTTCTCGGAGCAATATAGATGTCGTTTTCAAACTCATCATCAGGGATTAAAAATGCTGAACCATCGTTCGCCATAGCTATTTTACCTGTTAAAAATGCCTTTACCTCATGTAATTGATATTTACCTTTACTGGTTTCTAAAAAAATACCATTGATGGTTTCGTCTTCCAAGATTTCTAAAATGGTAGCTTTTGAGGCTGGATCTACGATGTTCAATTTTGCTGCTACTTGGCGATAATTCAAAGGTTTATTACCTGATGACTCAAAAACGTTGGATATGAGCTCTAATAAAACTTTTTTAACGGGGTTCCCCTGATGATCAGACATGCTTTATATCGTTTTAAAATTAAAGCTCAAAATAGAGAATATGTTTTTAAAATTTCTCAATTAACAATTCTTTAATATGATTTTTTGGGTTTTTATCTTCCTTAGATTATTTCTGATAGCCTTCCGGATACGGTCGGGATTTTCTTTTTAAAATATTTAATACTATTGTTTATCTCGGGAACTAATCAATTTATAATTGATCGTTTACTGTGTCATAGGCTAGAATAAGATTATTTTTTCCGTTGAACTAAATCTTTTTTAGTAGGATTCTGCCTAGAATCCCATATCATGATGATTAGAATTACTTGATCTAATTTTTCGTAAATGATTTCATAATCACTTTTTATTAAAACTCTTACATTTTGTAGTTCAGTTGGTCTTCCAAGAAATGGATTTTTAATTAAATTTTGAATTGAACTAAAAATATTTTGGCTTAATTTTTTGCTATGATTAGCATTACCATTTCTTAACAGATAGAATTCTAAAATATCGTATAAGTCTTGTTTAGCTTCAATAGACCAAGCTATTTTGATTTTAGCCACAACTCAATTTCTTCTTCAACAATTTGATTATCAATTGTTTTGTTATTTAAAAATTGAAGTCTCGCTTGGTAGATTCTTTCTTTTTGTTCATCAGAAAGCATGTAAATGCCATCTTTTGCTTTAGACTCTACTATAGATTTAATGGCTTTTAAAAACGAAATATCCTCAATATAATCTAACTGATTTAGAATCTCTTGTTTAATTTCTAAAACTCCCATGACTTATTTTTTATTAAAAGTACAAAATCCTTATAAATGATAATAATTATTCGAAAGCACTCTCCACTATTGCAATAAAATCATTCAATTTGGTGGTATCTATCCATCGCAACACCATCACCAAATCATGTTCATGATCTATCACGATGTAATTTCCGCCATAACCAGCAGCGTAGTAAATGTCTTTTGATAAGTTTTTCCCTAAAGCATAATCTTGGTTAGTCCACCACATTAAACCATAATTTTTATTGGCAAAAGAAGGCTGGTTTACACTTTTTACCCAATCAGCAGAAACTAATTGTTGGTTCTTCCATTTCCCCATTCTATCGAATAGTAAACCAAAACGGGCGTGGTCTAAAGTGTTGATAAACAAACCGCCACCATGATGTCCACCACCACTAACAGACTGTGTCATCACGCCATTGATGTTTACAAAAGATTGGTCGTAACCATACCAGCGCCAAGTGGTAGAAGCACCAATCGGGTCCATAATTTTATCCTGTAGAACTTGAGGCAAAGGTTTTCTCCAAACTTGTAATAAAGCAAAAGCAGTTAAATTTACTCTTACATCATTGTATTTAAAGAAAGTTCCTGGTTCATTCAGTTTTCGGTTCTTCCAGTCATCTAATCCTCCGCTTTTTGGTGGCCGATCAGCCCAATCATAATTATCGAATAACTGCCCGCTCCAATCAGAAGATTGCGTTAATAGATGTCGCCAAGTGATTTTTCCGTTATGTTCTCCATCAAATTTTTCATCCCAAACATAATCTTTCACTTTATCATCTAAATTATTGATCAAATGTTTATCCAAAGCTAATCCAGCTAAAGTAGAAAGGTAACTTTTGGTTACACTAAAAGTCATATCCACCCGATTGACATCGCCCCATTGGGCAATGATATATCCGTTTTTAATGATTAAGCCTGCGGCATTTCCACGTTCTCTTACCGGACCTTGAATGTGGTAATAAGGCTCCCAATTCCATGATTTATACAAGGCAACTCTTAAATCTTTATCTAAATTAATCTCATGATGCAAAGCAAAATTCTTGGCACTATCAATTATCAATGCGTTCATTTTTACTTCCTGAGGAGTTTTATGTTCCCAATTAGTATCTGGATAATAAGGATTTTGGGCCTTTACGTTAGTGGTAAAAACACAAAGTGAGAATGGAACGAAAAAAAAATATTGATAAAACTGTTTCATAACCTAATTTTATATCACTCTAAAATTAAGCGAAATGAAAGACAAAAATTAAACCTCTACGAGCTTGTTACAAAAAGGATAAGTGTTTGAAGATTAGACTTTCTAAACTTGCGTCTAATTCTGCTAAACTTTTCAGGATGTAATGAGTGAAATTTTTAGGATTGGAAACATAAAAAGGCTGGTTTACATCTTCGATAGGATTCATTAAAACAGATTATCTTATCATTGTAATTTAGAATAATGAGCTTGCTATTAAAAAATGATTAAACCGTTAAGAGTCCTTTTGGAATAGCACTAATCAGCTTTTGGGTATAGGTTTTTTGTGGATTGTTGTAAATAGATTCAGGAAATCCAATTTCTTCAATTTTACCTGCGTTCATTACCATCATCCTATCCGCCATGTGCTTTACAACGGTCATGTCATGCGATATGAAAATGTAGGTAAGTTGAAATTGTTTTTGCAAATCTTTCAACAAGTTTAAAACCTGAGCTTGCACAGAAACATCCAAAGCAGAAACAGATTCGTCACAGATAATTAATTTAGGTTGCAAAGCCAAAGCTCTGGCAATCACTACCCTTTGTCTTTGTCCACCAGAAAATTCATGCGGATAGCGATGAAATTGCTCGGGCGTAAGCCCAACTTTTTGCATCAAATCTAAAACAAAATCTTTTCTTTCTTGATTAGAATTAAAAATTTGGTGAACCTGTAAAGGCTCCATAATGGCATCGCCAACAGTCTTAACCGGATTTAAAGAAGAGTAGGGGTCTTGAAAAATGATTTGAATATCTTTTCTCAAAGGGCGCATTTCTTTAGCGGATAATACCGTAATGTTTTGTTTATTAAAGATGATTTCTCCTGAGCTGGGCTCAATCAATTTCAAAATGGTTCTGCTCAGGGTTGTTTTTCCACAACCCGATTCGCCCACTAATCCAAAAGTTTCTCCAGGGAAAACATCAAAACTTACTCCAGCAACGGCTTTAGTATAGCTTTTTTCTTTTTCAAACCAATTTCCTTTTTTAGGAAACCAAGTATTCAACTCTTTGATTTGTAATAAAGGCTCCCGCTGATAAAGAATCATTCTTTTGGCAGAGATTTCCTCTACACTTACCTTGTATTGCCTTTTTAAATCATCAATAGCTAAATCAGAACTTTCAATTTTATCATTATGAAAACTGACAAAATCATGAATAGTAGGAAGCTGTGCCAATTGTAATTCTGGCGATGGCCTACAAGCTAATAATCCTTTGGTGTAAGGATGTTTCGGATTCAAAAATACTTCTTTTATAGGTCCTTGTTCCACAATTTCACCTTTATACATTACCAAAACCTTATCTGCAATTTCACCAATCACCGCCAAATCATGCGAGATAAAGATCAAACTCATGTCTCGTTCATTTTTGAGTTTGAGTAGGAGTTCTAAAATATTCTTCTGTACAGTAACATCTAAGGCAGTAGTTGGCTCGTCGGCAATCAAAACCTTAGGATCGCAAGCTAAAGCCATAGCAATCATCACTCTTTGTTTTTGACCACCCGAAAGTTCATGAGGATATTTTTGATAAGTATATGCAGGCTCTGGAAGTTTAACTTCTTCAAAAAGTTGTATGGTTTTGGCTTTTGCCGATTTTTGATCTGTTTTTTGATGTATTAAAATGGTTTCTGCTACTTGTTTTCCGCAAGTCATCACTGGGTTGAGGGAAGTCATGGGTTCTTGGAAAATCATTGCAATTTGATTACCCCTGTACCGCTGCATTTCACTTTCGGATAAGCTGAGTAAATCAGTTTCACCAAAAAATACTTTACCACTAATTAGTGCATTTTTATCTAATAATCGCATGAAGGCTAATGAACTTACTGATTTTCCCGAGCCTGATTCGCCCACTAAACCGATGATTTCGCCTTTTTCTAAACTTAGATTAATCCCTTTTACGGCATGAAAATTTTCATTTTCGGTTTTAAAATGAATATGTAAATCCTGAACCTGAAGCTGTAACATTAATCTACGTAAGTAATTTGTTCATCGGTTAAGAAAGGCAATCCTTTGAATCTTTGCAATAATCTGGCAGTAGTAATTACATCTTTTTGGCAATAATTTTTAATACGTTCTAAGTCGTTTTCCATCCAATAAACTGAGCCTACCATGCTACCGTCAATATCATCTTTTGGTGTTGGAATTTCAAAAATTGCCGCTAATAAATTTAAGGAAGTAAAGTTTTTATAATCGCCAAATTTCCATAGTTCCATGGTATCTAAATGGTTGATTTCCCAAGGTTTTTTACCTGCAATTTGTAGTTGGGTTGGAATTTCTAGGCCTTTAATTAACATTCTGCGACATAAATAAGGAAAATCAAATTCTTTTCCATTATGTGCACAAAGAATTAATTGTGGAGGTTGGCTATTTAGTAGTTGTATAAAATCTAGAAGTAATTCTTCCTCATCATGACTAAAAAAAGATTTTACCCTAAAGCTATGGTTGTTCTTAAAAATGCCAACAGAAATGCAAATAATTTTACCAAACTCAGCCCAGATGCCTGCTTTTTGATAAAAATCCGAAGGTGTTTCATCTTCTTTGCGTTGAAAGCGAGTTTTTAAATCCCAAAGTTTTTGGAGATGCACTGGCAATTGATCAAATGAAGAAAACTGCGGAACAGTTTCAATGTCTAAGACCAATACAGTTTGCAAATCAAGTTGTTGAAGCATGAGTAAAAGTAAACATTAGACTTTAAAATAATACCTCTTAAAAATAAAAATCATCTCACCTAGAGGAAAAGCTAGATGAGATGACTTTAACAAATCAAATATTTAATGGCTCTTTAAGGCATCTTCTTTTATTTTTTGAAAACTGTAAATTAAATAAAACAGTGCAGGCAAAACAAATATACTAGCTATAATTAAAGCCAAACCCAAAGCGTTTAAAGTTTTATCACTTACCTGATTTTCTATTAAAGAGATGTATCCTCCACCTTTTAATAAAACAATATTTGGGTAATGTTTCCAGGTGATAATTAATAAAATCATCGTTATTTGGAAACCAGCCAAAATCCTCATTAAATTTGTTTTATTAGTATTCCAAATACCCCACAGAATAAAAACAGAAATAGTGGCTAAAACAAATGCTGTGATACCCACAGGGTTTCCAAATACCCAATCTACCAGCGGTATTTTCTCTAATAAAGCGGTAATAAAAACTAATCCACCAACTGCAAAAGAAGCAATATTGAAGATTTTAGCTTTTCTGATAAATCTTTTCCTTTCGTTTTCATCAGATGTTTGCCCGATTATGAAAACTGCGGCTAAAAAGCCACAAACGGCTACGGTAAATAAGCCTACAGAAAAAGAGAAAGGATTGAGCCAACTGTAAACATAAGCATCTAAAAAATTAACGGCGTTGGGGTCTATCCTTCTTGATACTGTACTTCCAGCAATCACGCCTAGGAAGAAGGGAGTGATAAAACTGGAGAATCTAAAAATTTTATTGTAAACTCCTTGCATTTCATCTCTCACAGCATCATAATGTCTAAAACTGAAAGCAGTTCCTCTAGCAATAATTCCCATTAACATCAATAATAAGGGAATATGCATATAGATAGACATCGTGGTAAATACTTTCGGGAAACCAGTAAATAAAATCACTACAGTGATGACTAACCACATATGATTAGCCTCCCAAATAGGGCCAATAGCTCTATACATAATTTTCCTGGTTTCGTTTTTATGTACTTTGGAGGTGAAAAGCTCTAAGATTCCAGCTCCAAAATCTGCACCACCTAGTAAAAGATAAAATAAGACAGAAAGCCACAAAAAGGCAATTATAATGTATAACATAATTTAAATTTTAACAGGGGATACTTCTTCTTTCTTGATTTTTGTCATTATTTTATTTTGTTTAATTACAGTAGTCTGCTGACGAGGAATGTCATATAAATTAGGAACCATCTTAATTTGTCTGTAGAGCATGAAAGTAACTACAACTGCCAGAGAAACATATACTGCTGAGAACAAATAGAAAGAATATTGGATACCCGGCATTGGAGTAACTGCATCTGCAGTTCTCATAATTCCTTTAATAATCCAAGGTTGTCTTCCTACTTCGGTAACTACCCAGCCAGCTTCAACGGCAATAAAACCCATAGGTGTAGCAGCAGCAAATAACCAAAGTAACCAATTTTGTTTTAACCAGTTTTTCTTTTTCCATAAAGCGATAAAATAGAGAAAAGAGATTCCCATCATTGCAGTACCTAAACCCACCATAATTTGAAAAGCGAAGTGTGTGATAGCAACGGGTGGTTGATCTTCTTTAGGAATACGGTCTAAACCTGTAACTTCAGCATTAAAATCACCATGAGCCATGAAACTGAGTACACCGGGAAGTTCTAATGCGTAATCTACTTTTTGATTTTTGGCATCAGGAATACCTCCTATAACTAGTGGAGCAGCTTTTTCTGTGTGAAAGAGAGCCTCCATAGCAGCTAATTTAGCTGGTTGAGTTTTGGCTACGAATTTAGCTGAGTGATCACCACTTAAAGGTTGAATAACAGCAGCAATAGTTCCGAATATGACGGCAATTTTAAATGATTTGGTATGAAATTCAACATTTTTTTTCTTCAAAATCATAAAAGCATGAACTCCTGCAACGGCAAAACCTGTTGCTGCAAACGCAGCGATACTCATGTGTAAAGCTTGTGAAAACCAGGCTTCATTGAACATCGCTTTTATGGGGTCAATATTTGTGTACTTTCCGTTTACATAATCAAATCCGGCAGGGGCGTTCATCCAAGCATTTGCTGCTACCACTAAAATACCTGATACCAAACCACTGATACCCACTACTATACCTGTAAACCAATGAAACCACTTGTTAAACTTATCCCATCCATACAAATAAAAACCTAGTGCAATAGCCTCTATAAAAAAGGCAGTTCCTTCTAATGAAAAAGGCATTCCGAAAATAGGACCTGCATGTTCCATGAAGGTTGGCCATAACAAACCTAATTCAAAAGATAATACTGTTCCTGAAACTGCTCCGGTTGCAAAAAATATAGCTACACCTTTGCTCCAGGCTTTAGTCACATTCTTATAATCTTCATTACCGGTCTTTAGGTACAAATAATGAGACACTGCCATAAAAAATGGCATTACCATACCTATACAAGAAAAGATGATGTGAAAGCCCAATGACAAACCCATTTGTGATCGGGCGGCAATAAAATCGTTCATAAATAATAATTTTTTTTCAAAAATAAAGAATTAAAAAATTGTTAATTTTAATTTGAAAAGCAAATAATTTATTAATAATGATTCTAAATTAGGTTTTTCGAACTTTTTATTTTGATTATTTTGTTTACGAATAGTCGCAAAACAAATGATTTTGTTTGAAGATGTTTTAAGGAGATAGATAATATTACGAAAGTAATAAAACGTGTTTTAAGCCACAGAACCGCTAAATAGGCTAAATAAAATAACGGTTAAAACAATTAAAGTTATCAAAACATAGAGATAATCCTTTTCTAAAATAAATCCAACCACAGAAAGAATAATTCTTGCTATTGGAGTGGCAATTAAAACTAATAAACCTAATTGTATGATTGCTCTGCTATGGAAACCTTTCGCATCATTTAAAATACTTTTTAAATTGATGAGATTAGCTGGCTCTCCACTAAAATGTGTATAATGAGGTTGTTGGTTTCCGAATTTGATGAGGTACAAAATTCCGCCAATCATCACTATAAAAGCAGATAGCAATACACCATAGCGTAATAATGTGCCCATCATTACTTCTAAGTTTTTATCGGTAAGTTTATCCTGCTTCATATTTTCCCAGTAAATCCGTTATAAATCATTTGAAAAGCCAAAAATATAATCACCGCAGCGAAAAGAATTCGTAAAAATTTAGTTCCGGAGCTCACCAACAATTTAGACCCTACAAAAGCTCCCACTAAAACACCAATTACAACCGGCATTGATAATCCCGGATCAATGTATCCTCTTTCAAGATAAACTCCTGCACTTGCTGCGGCAGTTACACCAATCATGAAATTGCTAGTGGTGGTAGAAACTTTAAAGGGTAAACGCATAAAATTATCCATCGCTATAACTTTTAAAGCTCCTGAACCAATTCCGAGTAAACCCGAAACTAAACCAGCCACCATCATCATTAAAAAACCACTTATTACCTTCGCCACTCCGTAAGGAATCTCTTTTCCCTTTTCATTAGGATAAGTACCGTTCAATTTTAGCCATTTGCCTAATTTACCTGAATTTGCAGGATTTAATATGATTTCTTCTTTGTGTTTAAAAGATACTACTGCAGAAAGAAGCAAAATGAATCCAAAAACAATAGCTATGTAGCTGGTTGTAGTATAGGCCGCTAAAATAGCTCCTAAAACAGCACCTACAGTGGTTGCTATTTCTAAAAACATTCCAATTCTGATGTTAGAAATTCCCTCACGCACATAAGCCGCCGCTGCACCAGATGAGGTGGCGATGACGGATATCAGCGAAGCACCAATAGCATAGCGTATATCAATTTGAAAGATTAAAGTAAGCATGGGGATAATGATAACACCGCCACCTAAACCTGTTAAAGAGCCTAATAATCCGGCTATGAAAGAGCCAAGAAGAAGAATTAATGTGAATGATAATATGGTCATTGTTTTGTAAGTAATTTTACTCCCCTATCATTACTCCTGGTTTGTTTAAAAAAGGTATTTTTATGAAATTAGAATCAACAATGCTTTCGGGTAAGAAAATAAATTTTTTATCATAAATCTCTTTTTCAATATAATAGCTAACCCAATATTCATTATTCAATCCAAAAACGGCTTCATCAATAGCTTCAATTTTGGCGTAATCTTTAGCACCTACAGTGGGTATCATGTGTCTTAAGGTAGATGTTTTTACATCTTCTCCATTTCTAATACCATAACCATTAGAAGTAATTAATACTGTTTCTATTGCCGTATCTTTAAGATTGATTAAATAAACGTTCCATGATTTGCTGTTCGGAGTTTCTGTTTCTAATACTACTGCGATAGCTATTTCTTCAACAATATTTTCCGGAAGATCCTTTTTCATGAACTAATTTATTTCTTTTTAGCTGTCTTTTTTATGGATTTACTTTTACTTTCAAAGGCATCTGGAACTTGCTCGGTAATCAGTTTTTTTACTTCTTCCAAATCTATTGCTTTTAATTCTTCTGCTGTGAATTTTTGCTGAGTTGCTGGGTTTTTCCCTAGTTTTAACATTTGCTTACCAAAACGAATAAATGGGCCCCATCGTCCATTTTCTATGGCAATTTTTTCTTTTTCCCATTGCTGGATATACCGATTGGCTTCCTTCTCTATTTTAGCTGATATTAATTCGTCTATTTCTTTTTGAGATAGATTCTCAAAATCATACCTCGCAGGCACATTGATAAATAAATCTTTCCATTTTAAGAAAGGTCCAAACCTACCTTTGCCTTTTGTAACTGGCTCGCCTTTAAAACTGGCAACTGGTGCATCGGCTTCAATTTTTTCAATAATAATTTCGGCGGCTCTGGCATCGTCAACTGTTAAAGGATCTTCATTTTTAGGGATAGAAATAAAAGTATCTCCCCATTTAACATAAGGCCCAAACCTCCCTACACCTACGGAAACTTCTTTGCCTTTAAAATCATTTAAAGAGAAAGGAAGTTTAAATAAATCTAATGCCTCCTCCAATTTTACTGATTCTATAGATTGAGATTTTAATAAACTGGCATAAATAGGTTTGGCTTCATCATCTGCCTCTCCAATTTGAATCATCGGACCAAATTTCCCAACTCTGGCATAAACATTTTTTCCAGATTTTGGATCAACACCTAGCAGACGCTCGCCACTAGCTCTATCTGCATTTGCTAAGGTATCTTCTACTTCCAAATGAAATGGCTTATAGAAGTTTTTTAACATGGTTGTCCACTCTTTTAAACCATGGGCTATCTCGTCAAATTCTTTCTCTACGTTGGCGGTAAAATGGAAATCAACGATGCCTTTAAAATGTTCCACCAAAAAATCATTCACTACAGCGCCGATATCCATGGGGAAAAGTTTTCCTTTTTCTGCTCCTGTAATTTCTGTTTTTTGTTGTTTCTTGATTTCACCTTTTTTTAAGGTTAAAACCTGATAATTTCTTGGTTTTCCTTCGCGATCTTCTTTCACCACATAACCACGATTTTGTACTGTAGAAATGGTTGGGGCATAAGTAGAAGGGCGACCAATTCCTAATTCTTCTAGCTTTTTCACCAAAGCTGCTTCAGAATATCTAGCGGGTGGGCGAGAAAAACGCTCTGTAGCGTTCATTTCTTCTAAATTTACAGTTTGTCCTTTGGCTAAAGGAGGTAAAATGGTATTGTCTGATTTTTCATCCAAATTATCAGCTTCCTCATCCGTATCTTCTAAATAAACTTTTAAAAAGCCATCAAATTTAATCACTTCTCCACTAGCCGTTAATTCTTCATTTCTGGTACTGATACCGATTTTAGCGGTGGTTTTTTCGATTTGCGCTTCACTCATTTGCGAAGCGATAGATCTTTTCCAAATCAACTCATATAAACGCTTCTCTGATGCATCACCATCATGTAAAGTATGCCATTCAAAATGCGTAGGACGAATAGCTTCGTGAGCTTCTTGTGCACTAGCTGATTTGGTTTTGAATTTTCTTGGCTCTAAATATTTATCGCCATAGGCTGATTTAATCTCTTTTGCTGCGGCTTCTAAGGCAGTATCTGATAAGTTTACCGAATCCGTTCTCATGTAGGTGATTTTACCGGTTTCATAGAGTTTCTGCGCTACTGTCATGGTTCTAGAAACTGAGAACCCCAATTTTCTACTGGCCTCTTGCTGAAGGGTAGAAGTGGTAAATGGTGCTGCCGGATTTCTTTTTAAAGGTTTTACATCAAGTGAATTGACTTTAAATATAGCCGAACGGCAAGCTTCTAAAAAGCTTTGAGCATCAGCTTCTTTATCAAATTTAGAAGAAAGTTCAGCTTTAAATAATTCTTTTTTATCTGTTGAGAAAATAGCCACTACTCTAAAAGCAGCAACACTTTCAAAAGCGTTGATTTCTCTTTCTCTATCTACAATTAAACGAACAGCTACAGACTGCACTCTTCCTGCGGATAGGGAAGGTTTTACTTTTTTCCATAAAACTGGTGAAAGTTCGAAACCCACTAATCTATCTAAAACTCTTCTGGCTTGTTGCGCATTTACCAAATCGTAATTGATTTTTCTTGGATTTTCTATCGCCTTTAAAATTGCGGGTTTAGTAATCTCATGAAAAACGATTCTTTTGGTATTTTCTTCTTTTAAACCTAACGACTCATACAAATGCCAAGAAATGGCTTCTCCTTCACGGTCCTCATCGGATGCAAGCCATATAGTCTCCGCACTTTTAGCCAATTTCTTTAGCTCACTTACTAGTTGTTTCTTATCCGGTGAGATTTCATAATGCTGTTTGAAGTCATTATTTACCTCAATAGCGCTGTCATCCTTCTTGAGATCACGAATATGTCCGTAACTGGATTTTACTAAAAAGTCTTTTCCAAGGTATCCTTCAATGGTTTTGGCTTTCGCTGGTGATTCTACAATAAGTAAGTTTTTAGCCATTCAGATTAGATTTTTAACGCAAATAAAGGATAATAAATTTAGTAATCCCAAATTTAAAAGGATTTAAAACAAATTTCTCTAACAGTAATGGGAGTGATTTTGTTATTTAAAACTTTTAATCTTCAAGGAATAAACATAACCATTGGTGATTTTTCCGGAATTGATATCTTTATCTATAGCGCTAACTTCCTTTTGTACCAAGCCTACGTTTCTGGCATAAGTAGCGTTTACTATATCTTCCCTGATTAAGTTAGATTCGTCGATTTCCTTTACCACGATGGTAGAATCAAAATGGAGATTATTGATGGTTAAAGAAGCAACATCATCATTAATAATATAATCTTGCTCGCCTAAAGTATTTTTAGAATTTCCATTCCAAACAGCACCCGCAATAGGAGGGAAAATGATGCGTATAAATCGCTGATTATCTATAAATTCTTCTCCGTCTCTTAAATTTTTATTTCTGCTAAATACCTTTTGGATTACCCAGAGCGAGGTACTATCTGTTCTTTTGTAACGCTCTATTCTATAATTGGTATTACCCGCTAAATCCACGAAAGTGTTTGTAATGCTATCCTTAATTTCAAATTGATAATTTACCCTGGTATTGCTAAAATTACTGTATGCGGTAGAGTCAACATCATAAATAAAAACAGCACCTATCGTGAGCGGATAATAATTACTTTCTAAATCTATTGCTGGAGCGTAGGTTTCTTTGTTACATGCCGTAAAAAACAAGCTACCGAAGAGTGTAAAAAGAAAAATTCGCTGCCACATGGAGCGAATTTAATATTTAAGCTTGATGTTTAAAGAAATATTACATCAAAAATCCACCGCCTAATAAATCATTACCTTCATAAAACACCGCAGATTGCCCGGGAGCAATTCCAGAAACTGCATGGTGGAAATCCACTTTCATGTTTTCGCCAATTTGTTGAATATGACTCATGGCTCCAGCATCTTTATACCTAATTTTGGTAATAGCTTCTAAAGGCTCATGGATAGATTCGTACTTTATCAGATTCACATTTCTTACCATCGCTTCCGTTCTTTGTAATTCATCCTCTGTACCTAAAACCACGGTATTACTCTCTGGTAAAATTTGAGTCACAAACATCGGATGGCCAAAAGCCACGCCTAAACCACGTCTTTGCCCAATGGTATAAAAAGGATAACCCTTGTGTTTTCCTACTTTAGTGCCATCAGTTAACACAAAATCTCCACCATCCACCTTGGTCTCTAATTCTGGAACACGATGTTTTAAAAAGGCTCTATAATCGTTATCGGGAACAAAACAAATTTCATAGCTTTCGCTCTTATTCGCTAATTCTTGTTGTCCCATATCCAAAGCCATTTGTCTGATTTCTGATTTAGTAAAAGAACCTAAGGGGAAACGAGTTCTTGCTAAATTGCGTTGAGAAACGCCCCAAAGCACATAAGATTGATCTTTATTTTCGTCTTTACCTTTAGAAATCACGTATCTTCCATTGTCTTGTAAACGGATGTTTGCATAATGGCCAGTTGCAATAAACTCGCAATCCAGTTTGTCAGCTCTTTTAAGCAGCGCTTCCCATTTGATGTGTGTATTACATAATACACAAGGGTTTGGCGTACGTCCGGCTAAATATTCGTCCACAAAATTATCAATCACAAAATCGCCAAATTCATCACGGATATCCAAAATGTAATGTGGCATTCCGTAACCAACAGCCAATGAGCGGGCATCGTTAATCGAATCTAAGCTACAACAGCCGGTTTCTTTAACGTTTGCACCAGAAGAAGCATAATCCCAAGTTTTCATGGTTAGTCCAATTACCTCGTAACCTTGCTCATGCAACATTACGGCAGCAACAGAACTATCCACACCACCACTCATCGCTACTAAAATTCTTCCGTGTTTACTCATTTCTTGCTCTTTAAAAACGCTACAAAGATAAATCTTAAATTTCGGATAGGGAAGGAGAGGTCGTCAGCGAGGTGTAAGAATTAGGTAGGAGAGTATGAGGTTGTAGGTTTTAAGTTTTAGGTGGAAAGTATTTTGTGAAGAATGAAATATTTCGTTTGGGCGTTCGGGCAGGCTATCCGCTCATACTGCTTCAGGCATTAGCCACAAGGCTGGTATCCGCTGCTATCCTTAACGCAAAAAATCGGATAAATGGGGTATTTCTTTAAAGTTAATTAATATTGTAAATCTGATATTTAAGATGTTTTAACTAATTAATAACTTTAAACTATCTGGTAGGTCTTCATACACGTCAATATCTGATAAAATAGTAGTAGTATCATAGCTGATTTGCAGTTTCTCTAGGGTTTCAGTAGTTGATTTAAACACCTCGTCTGTGCTCCATTTTACATCTGTAAATAGTTCAGGAATCCATCGGGTTAAACCCAAAAGGTAATAACCACCGTCTTTCGCTGGACCGATGACAACCTCCTTATTTTTAAGTTTTTGCATGGCTTCTTCTAGAATTTCTTGAGTTAAATCATAACAATCAGAACCGATGATTAAGATACGCTCATATCCTTTCTGGAAAAGCTGTTCAAAAGCATTACTCATTCTGCCTCCTAAATCTGTTTCAACTTGATATGCTGTTTGGTAAATATCATCGCTCCAAGGCATTTTATAAGGTGTCACTTTGTCATAAAAGAGGTATTTATCAAAATTTAAATCTTTTGTAATCAGATGTGTATGCTCTAAAAGTTCTTGATATACTTTAAGTGCATTTTCTGCTCCAACCGTCGCCGCTAAACGAGTTTTTGATCTTCCTAATTCGGGATATTTTAAAAATATAATGATGGCTTTATTGTCCATATTGATATTGTACTTCCTTCAAATAACAATTTATTAGTTAAGAATAGGTATTTATTGGTTTTTAAGTTGATAATTAGAACCCTGTATTTTTGCCATTACTACTTATTTATTGTGGACTGTTTGTGCTGTTTGAATTGCTTTAATATGTCTGATTTTAAACTTATCAACTGCTGGTACACTGAATTCTGCTGGTATATGATAAGTATTTATTTTTGATGCTAATAATTCTAAATCCATGTCGTTAAGCTATTAATTTTTATAGGAAATATAAAGAATTAAGCATAGCCCCCACAAATAAAACTAGGAAAATTTGGGTATCACCAAGAAAGTGAAAATTGTTAATTAATGAATTAAAAGTTAACAGTTTTATAATCTTTCATAAATCACCCTGTTTTCTGACGACTGACTTGGTATCATCAATTTGGATTTAATTTTTCAACTTTAAACTCTGCTCAATCTCCTTATATTTGCTGGCTATGACCGCTAAAGAAATTCGCCAACAATTTTTAGACTTTTTTGAATCAAAGGGACATCAAATCGTTCCATCAGCACCCATTGTGGTAAAAAACGACCCTACATTGATGTTCACTAATGCCGGGATGAATCAATTTAAAGATTTGTTTTTGGGCGAAGCGGTCATCAAATACTCACGTGTAGCAGACACACAACGTTGTTTACGGGTTTCGGGTAAGCATAATGATTTAGAAGAGGTTGGGATTGATACCTATCACCACACCATGTTTGAGATGTTGGGCAACTGGAGTTTTGGGGACCCTGCCCGTACGGCTGGCGGGTACTTTAAAAAGGAAGCCATAGCTTGGAGCTGGGAACTATTGACAGAAGTTTACAAACTGCCAAAAGATAGGTTATATGTCACCATTTTTGAAGGTGATGAGCATGAGGGTTTACCTAAAGATCAGGAAGCTTTTGAGGAGTGGAAAAAGTTTGTTCCAGAGGAGCGTATTTTACTCGGAAATAAGAAGGATAATTTTTGGGAAATGGGCGAAACGGGTCCTTGTGGACCTTGTTCTGAAATTCATTTTGATAGTCGTTCTGATGAGGAGCGAGCCAAAGTGAATGGTGCAACTTTGGTAAATGCAGACGACCCTTTGGTGATTGAGATTTGGAATAACGTTTTCATGCAATTCAATCGCCAAAAGGATGGAACATTAAAAGCTTTACCTGCCAAACATGTAGATACTGGGATGGGCTTTGAGCGTTTGGTAAGGGTAATTCAAGGAAAAACTTCTAATTACGATACGGATGTTTTCCAACCGATGATTCAGTTTGTTGCTGAAAAATGCGGCATCGCCTATGGCAAAGAAGAAAAAACAGACATTGCCATGCGGGTAATGGCAGATCATATCCGAGCGATTGCTTTTGCCATTGCAGATGGTCAACTACCATCAAACAATAAAGCAGGTTATGTGATTCGTCGTATTTTAAGGAGAGCGGTTCGTTATGCTTATCAGTATTTAGGATTTAAAGAGCCATTTTTTAATCAATTGGTTCCACTTTTAGCGGAGCAGTTTAAAGGTGTTTTTGATGAACTATATAGCCAAAAAGATTTTGTGCAAAAGGTGGTTTTGGAGGAAGAAAGTAGTTTCTTAAGAACTTTAGAAAACGGCATCAACCGTTTTGAGAAGATGGATGAGATTAGCGGAGAGAAAGCTTTTGAGTTGTATGATACTTTCGGCTTCCCGATAGATTTAACGCAGTTAATGGCTCGTGAAAAAGGACTTTCTGTAGATATGAAAGGCTTTGAAGCTGAGCTTCAAAAACAAAAAAACCGTTCCAGAGCAGCAACAGCTATTGATGCTGGAGATTGGGTAACCGTAAATGAAGGTGAAGAAGTAGAGTTTGTAGGTTATGATGATTTAGAAGCGCATACTCAGATTTTAAAATATCGTAAAGTAAAAGCCAAAGGAAAAGAGCAATTTCAATTGGTGTTGGATAGAACACCTTTTTATGCCGAAAGCGGCGGTCAGGTAGGCGATACCGGCTTATTGATAGGAGAGGGCGAGGAAGTGATCATCACCGATACTAAAAAGGAAAATGGCTTAATCATCCATTTTACAGATGTTTTGCCTCAACATTTGGAAGCTTCTTTCTTAGCTAAAGTTGATACGCAAAAGAGAATTTTGACTGAGAATAACCACTCGGCTACCCACTTGCTACATGCGGCTTTAAAAATGGTTTTGGGCGAGCATGTGAATCAAAAAGGAAGTTTGGTAAATGAGAACGTTTTGCGTTTTGATTTTTCTCATTTCTCTAAAGTTACTGATGAAGAGTTGAAAGAAATTGAAGGCATCGTGAATGAGAAAATCAGACAGAATATTGCGCTGAAAGAAGAAAGAAATGTGCCTTATCAACAAGCTTTAAATAGCGGCGTAACGGCTTTGTTTGGCGAGAAATATGGCGATTTTGTGCGTGTAATTACATTTGATGATCACTATTCAAAAGAATTATGTGGCGGAACGCATGTTCCTGCTACAGGGCAAATCGGTTATTTCAAAATTGTTTCAGAAAGTGCGGTAGCAGCTGGCGTTCGCAGAATTGAAGCCATTACTGCTTTAAGGGCTGAAGAATATATTCATGAGCAAGATGAATTGATGAAAGCTTTGAAAGAATTGTTGAAAAACCCGAAAGACTTAGCTAAATCTGTAGAAATGCTGTTAGAAGAAAATAATCGCTTAAAAAAAGAAGTAGAGAAATCCATCATGGAAAAAGCCTCCGGTTTAAAAGATGATTTAAAAGCTAAAGCTCAATCCATTAATGGAATCAATTTTATAGCAGAAACTGTGGTTCTACCCAATGCCGAAGCCATCAAGAATTTAGCCTATCAATTAAAAGATGTAGTAGAAAATCTTTACTTGGTTTTAGCCGCAGATATAGATGGAAAACCTTTGTTAACGGTGATGATTTCAGACAATTTAGTGAAAGAAAAAGGTTTAAATGCCGGAAATATTGTTCGCGAATTAGCTAAAGAAATTCAAGGTGGAGGAGGGGGGCAGCCGTTCTTTGCTACCGCTGGAGGAAAGAATATTATTGGTTTAGGTGCTGCTTTGGAAAAGGCTAAAACATTTATTTAAAGGTTTTGTCATTCCGAATTTATTTCGGAATCTATAAATACATTTCGGTTTGTGAAGACACAAACCGAGGGACAATTAAATCGCATGAAAAAACTCACTTTAGTTCTGATATCTCTATTATTCGTAGGTGCCACTTTCGCCCAAAACACTACGAATCCACCAACGCCTGATGAGATTAAGTTGCTACCAGTTTTATTTCAACAAGAAGCAGCGGAATATCGGGCTTTATGTTATCAGGCTTATAATTTGGCCGAATTAAGAATCAATCAAATCCCTAAAAAAGACTTCCGTAAAAAGCATTTAGCTATTATTACTGATTTGGATGAAACCATTTTAGATAACAGTTATTCTGAGGCGAATTTGATTAGAGAAGGCAAAAGCTACTCTTCAGCATCTTGGAAAAAATGGTCTAATCAATCGGCAGCAACAGCAATGCCAGGTGCAGTAGATTTTTTAAAGTTTGTACATCAAAAAGGCATTGAAATTTTTTACATCAGCAACCGCAAAGTAGATGAATTTCAATCTACTTTAATCAACCTTAAAAAGTTAAATCTTCCCGATGCCGATTCGGCTCATATTATGCTTGATGATACTAATTCACCTAAAGAAGTTCGTCGTCAAATAGTGATGAAAAACCATGAAGTGGTGTTGTTCTTAGGCGATAATTTAAATGATTTTAGAGATGTTTTTGAAAAGAAAAGTATCGCCGAGCGTTTTCAACACACGGATGAGATGAAACAAGAATGGGGGAAGAAATTTATCGTTTTACCTAATCCGGTTTACGGAGAATGGGAAAATGCACTCTATCAATATAACTTCAAACTCAGTCCAGAAGAAAAGAAAAAAATCTTATTGGATTTACTCAAAGGATATTAAACAAAAAATCCCGATCTCATGAATCGGGATTTTTTTTACTTAAATGATGGCTTTGGTATGATTGATAGAACTAAAATCCAATCGCCAGTTAAAATATTTAGTCTTTTATGTGGATGATCTTCGAAACTAAAACTCATGATTATTTTAAGATATGGGTGCCATCTTCAATTTGTGTGATGTAAACATTCATACCGATGTTCATTTTATTCCAATAGGCTTCTTTAATACGTTTTACGATGTTTTCTAACTCATCTTCTTTTACTAAGGAGATCACGCAACCCCCAAAACCTCCACCCATCATACGGGCACCTAAAATACCTGATTCTTTACGGCAACAACTCGCAATGAAATCTAATTCAGTGCAGCTCACTTCATAAAGCTCACTCAAACCTTGATGTGTTTCATACATCTTCTGACCAAAATCTTCAATTTTTCCAGCATTGAGGTCTTCGCAAGCGGCTAATAAGCGGTTATTTTCTTCTACGACATATTTACATCTGTGATAAATATCATTGCTTTCTTCGGCTAAACATTCTTCCACCATTTCAATAGTGGCATCTCTCAAGGTTTTTACTTGCGGATATTTTTGTTGGATGATAGATACGCCTTCACCACACTGACTAGTACGCACATTGTATTCTGAGGAGGATAAAGAGTGCTTCACCATCGAATCAAATAATACAATTTTAGTTCCTTTTAAATCAAAAGGAACATACTCATATGCTAATGAACGGCAATCTAAACGTATTACATGTCCCTTTTTCCCAAACATACTCGCAAATTGATCCATAATACCACAATTTACACCCACAAACTCGTTCTCCGCTTTTTGCGCCATTTTCACCATTTGCATACGCTCTAATCCTAAATGAAAGATTTCATTGATAGAAAATATGGTGGCACATTCTAAAGCTGCAGATGAAGACATGCCGGCACCCAAGGGTACATCGCCAGAAACTACGGCATTAAAACCATTAATTTGAAATCCAGCTTTGTGCAATTGATCAACAATTCCGATAATATAATTTGGCCATCCTTTATCAGAATAATTGCAATTAGAAACCGTAGTGGTATAAGATTCGTCCAAATCTGCTGCAACTATAAAAATGGTATCATCATTTCTTTTACTCATAGCCATATAAGCTGCTTTGTTGATAGCTGCAGGTAGAACATAACCCATATTATAGTCGGTATGCTCTCCAATTAAATTTACTCTTCCCGGAGAACGAACAAGCAAAGGTTCTTCATTAAAAGTTTTGAGAAAAACCTTTTGTACGAGATGCTGCGATTCTTTCATTTTAAATAATTCAGATATGAAAAATTGGTAATGTTATTCACTAACACTTCAACAAAAGTAGGTCATGCAAATGGCTTGTATATGTATAATTTTCTTATTGTGTTAGATAATTTTATTATACTTTAGCTTAATTTTTATCAAGAAATGAGGAAGAAACAAGGCTTTGCCGGACAAAGAACCATAGAATTATCCGATGAAATTATTAATCGATTTTTAAGAAATCATCCTTCATCAAAATATGGTTATTTCTATAAAGTGGGGTTTTTCCCTGATGCGAAATACCAGTTTTTAGAAGATACTAATGGTAATCAAAACTATATCTTGATTTATTGTATCAAAGGTTATGGCGTATCCCAAATCAATCAAAATATCTATCATATTTCTCCCGGAGATTTTTTTATTATCCCCAAAAATACACCATTCTCTTATCAAGCAGATGAGCTTAAACCTTGGAGTATTTTTTGGTTTTATTTTTCTGGAATTGGAATTGAAGAAATGGTGGATTCTTTTGTACAAACTAGTAAATCTCATAAAGGTTTTTTAGCCTATCATGAAGAAAGAGTAAAACTATTCAATAACATTTATCAAAATTTAGAACGAGGTTATGGCGATGAAAATCTAACTTTTTTAAATATGTGCTTATTAAATTTGGTTTCTTCCTTGGTGTTAATTACCAAAAATCAAGAAAAAATAGAAGATAAAACACAAAGTGTGGTCAATACTAGCATACAATTGATGAAAGAGCAGTTTGAGCACAATCTGAGTTTAAAACAAATGGCTGATAACGTAAATATGTCTGTTTCTCATTTCTCTTTGATATTTAAGAGGAAGACGGGGATTTCACCAATAAATTATTACCATACCATTAAAATGCAGAAAGCCTGTGATTATCTTAAATTTACTGATATTTTAGTAAAAGAAATTGCATTCAAATTAGGCATTTTAGATACGCATTATTTTTCCAGATTATTTTCAAAAACTATTGGTTTATCACCAAAAGAATACCGCAAAAAAGAGAAAAAGTAGGCTGTTATCAGACGATAGTTTTATCTCCTACAAAGCATGAGTTTAAATCTGCATTTTTTATGATGTAAAAATCTGGAATTAAAACTTTTAGAACGGTCATTTCATTTTCTTCCTCAATATCTACCAAACCGTTCAGCTTATCAACCGATGTTTTAATAGTGTATAATCCCAATCTTATCCCTTCGGCATCACCATTATTATTGGCATTTTTAAATAATTCAAAGGCATGTGTTTTTTCTTTCTCACTAAATCTCAATCCATTATTAGCAACAGTTAAACTTAAAATGCCATTTTTATCGATAAAACTATTGATATTAATTTTCGGATGAACACCGTCGCTAAATTTAAAAGCATTATCTAAAAGATGAGAAATAATGGATTGTAAAATCTCCTTATCAGAATTAAATTGATTTAGACTTTGTGTTTCTGTTCTGATGTTGATTTCAGCTTTAGTTTTGTAATACTTCTTATTCATTTGAGATAAAATATTATTCACCGTATCTGCAACAGATAGCGGTTCAATATCTAAATTTTTTGTTCTGAGGTTATTTACCAAAATCATTTTCTTTAACATATTATCCATCTTTTGAGATTCAATCTCAATCAACTCTACCAATCCTTGCTTATCTTCTTCATCTTTTGCTAAAGAAGAAAGTCCTAAAATACGGCACAAAGGTCCTCTGATATCATGTGAAGTGCTGTAAAAGAAGGATGATAATTCGTTATTGACCGCTTTTAATTTTGTATTTAAAACGTTTAACTCACTGGTTCTAACTTCCACTTCTTCACTAAGTTTAGTATTGTAGTTTTGTTGCGTTTTGATAAAAGCGTCTTCTTGTTTAAGTACTTCTTTTAAGAAAAAGTATAATAATATTCCAATAGCAGAGTATATTAAAATCACGATAACAATATTTTCTATCAACTGAAATTTCACACTAGCCATGAAATCATTAAAATTCTCATCGGTCTGAACCACCGCTACGGTTTCGCCTTTGCTATTTTTGATAGGAGCGAAGTAAGAGAGCCAAATACCATTTTCATCTTGATATTCATCAATAGAACCACCTTGTTGATAATTATTTATTAATTCTTGTGGTGGAGAATGATAGGAATGTCTGAAATATGGGGTCTCACTAGAAGTTACACCGAAGTAAAAAGTCTTCTTATCAGTTGAAGGAAACAGGGTATAAATAGGCGAATTCACCTCTGCTGAAACTTTAGTTTTCGCTAAAAGTTCATGAATTTTTTGATAGTCTTGATCGCTATTCGCATTAATTATTGCATTTTTTTTGAGATACTTATGGGTGATGCGCTCATGTCTATCTCCATTAATCTCTTGTGCTAATATGTTTGAGATGGTTGATAGTTTAGTTAAAGTAGCTTGTTTAGCCTGATTGATATTGGAATAATAAGCGTGAAAAGCATTGTGTAAAGCCAGTGTAATTAAGCACAGATAAACCGAGATAATAATTTTTAACTTTAAATGCTTCATAAAATATTAATTGAATGTTAAATGACTAAAACTACGAGGTATAAAACAACTTAGATTTTTTAATTATGAAAATATCTTAATGGATGTTTTAAAATCATGTAGGTGTCTTTTTCCATTCCATTCAGTACACCGAATGAAAGTTTTAATCAGAAAACTAATTTTAAAAAAGAGCGTTAAATTTATATTATTGTAACATATCGTAAAGTAATCGTTATTTAATATGGTTCTTTACATTTGTGAAGAAGATTTGATTAAATTTGCCAAAAACCAATTTCATATGTCAGAAACAGCAGAACTCAAGTTAGGTAAAAGTATTTATCATCTACCTATTTTAAAAGGTACAGAAAATGAAAAAGCCATAGATATAGAGAAATTAAGAGAGCAGACGGGGTTTATAACATTAGATAGTGGATTTAAAAATACTGGAGCAACCAAAAGTGCTATCACCTTTTTAGATGGAGAAAAAGGAATTTTAAAATATAGAGGTTATCCGATTGAACAATTAGCAGATCAATCTACTTTTTTAGAGGTAGCTTATTTATTGATTTACGGTAATTTACCTACCAAAGCACAAATTGATGAGTTTCATCATCAAATTAGCCGACACACCCTAGTGCATGAAGATATGAAGAAGTTTTTTGATGGATTTCCGTCAAAATCTCACCCAATGGGTCAATTGTCTTCATTAGTTTGTTCGCTTTCTTCTTTTTATCCAGAGTCATTAAATCCACACCAAACACCAGAAGAACTTGATTTAACTATCATTAAACTTTTAGGTAAAATGGCTACCATTGTTTCTTGGATTTATAAAAAATCTTTAGGCCATCCAGTAATTTATCCTCAAAACAAATATGATTATGTAACTAATTTCTTGTACATGACTTTTGGTCAACGTACAGAAGAAGTACATATAGACCCAGTTTTGGTTAGTGCCATGAATAAATTATTGATTCTCCATGCAGATCATGAACAGAATTGCTCTACCTCAACGGTAAGAATTGTAGGATCTTCTGATTGTAACTTATACGCTTCTATTTCTGCCGGAATTTCTGCTTTGTGGGGCCCTTTACACGGTGGTGCAAATCAATCTGTAATAGAAATGTTAGAGAAAATTAGAAATGATGGTGGCGATGTAGATAAGTGGGTTTTAAAGGCTAAAGATAAAAATGATCCATTCCGTTTAATGGGATTTGGACATCGAGTATATAAAAATTTTGATCCGAGAGCAAAAATTATAAAGAAAGCTTGTGACGATATTTTATCTAAATTAGGAATCAAAGATCCTGTTCTTGAAATTGCTAAGAAGTTAGAAGAGGTGGCCTTGAGTGACGCTTATTTTATTGAGAAAAAATTATATCCAAATGTTGACTTTTACTCAGGAATCATTTATAGAGCTTTAGGGTTTCCAACAGAGATGTTTACTGTTCTATTTGCCTTAGGTAGATTGCCAGGATGGATTGCGCAATGGAAAGAAATGCGTGAACAAGAGGAGCCAATTGGTCGTCCGCGTCAGATATATATAGGTGAGAATACCAGAGATTATATCCCAATGCATAAAAGATAGAGATTAATTAATTGTGTAAAAAAGGGCAGTTTTTTTTATGAAAACTGCCCTTTTTTAGTGGGGTGTGCCTCCGTGAAATGGTAATACACAAAAAGTAATGTTAGGGAAGAAAAATAGCTAATGAGCAATAGCATCTATTGTCGCTTTTCTATCATGTTTATAATTAAAAATTAACGGAAAGAAAACAGCTAATACTAAAGCATATCCGGCGAAAGAAAACCAGATATTATTCCAGTTTCTTACGCCATCTACCGTAAAATAATCAACTACTAATCCGCTTAACCACCCGCCCAAATAAGCACCTACTCCATTGGTCATCACCATAAATAAACCTTGTGCACTTGCTCTAATTTTAGGTTCGGCCTCTCGCTCTACAAATAAAGAACCTGAGATATTGAAAAAATCAAAGGCCATTCCGTAAATAATCATAGACAATATTAAAAGCCATAAACCTGCTCCAGGATTACCTACCGCAAATAAACCAAAACGAAAAACCCAAGCTATGATGCTAATGAGCATCACGATTTTAATTCCAAATCTTTTCAAAAAGAATGGAATGGCTAGAATAAATAGGGTTTCAGAGATTTGCGAGATAGATATCAGAATGTTAGAGTGTTTCACACCGAAAGTATCTTTATAGGCAGCAATTGTTCCAAAATCGTCTAAAAAAGGTTTCCCAAAAGCGTTAGTAATTTGTAATGCAGCACCTAAAAGCATCGCAAATAGAAAGAAAATCGCCATTTTCTTTCTTTTAAATAGTACTAAAGCATCTAAGCCAAATGACTCTGTTAAAGAAAGCTTTTTGTTTCTTTTAGCAGGAATACAAGATGGCATAGAAAAGCTGTAAATGGCTAATAAAACTGCCGCAGTTGCAGCCACAATAAATTGCATAGAATTTAAAGTCCAGCCTAATAAATCTACTACCCAAACTGCAACAATAAACCCTACTGTACCCCATACTCGGATAGGTGGAAATGCCGATACAATATCAATTCCTTTTTTCTCTAAAGTGATGTATGAAACAGTATTATTTAAAGCGATGGTAGGCATAAAAAACATAGAATTTAATAGAATTACCCAATACATGGTAGTAGGGTTATCTACTTTTGATGCCCAAAATAATAGGCCAGCGCCTAAGAGGTGACAAACGCCTAAAACTTTCTCTGCATTAATCCATCGATCTGCGATGATTCCCATTAGTGCTGGCATAAAAAGGGAAGCTAGGCCCATTGTTCCATAGGTTAACCCTATTTCTGCGCCCGTTGCATGCAGTGAGCTAAACATATAGCCTCCTAATGAAATTAGCCAAGATCCCCAAATAAAAAATTCTAGGAAATTCATCACAATTAAGCGAGTCTTAATATTCATATCATCAAAAAATTAATTAAGGAAAGTTTGCCTAAGATATGTATTATGCGGAATAAATGAAATTTGAAAAAATGATTTTACGCCTTTCAATGATATTATCAAATTTGTTTGATAATTCTTTTCTTATTTTTGACAAATGCTAAAAGCAACAAATATTCATAAGCGTTACGGCGATTTAAAAATTCTGAAAGGTGTAAGCCTAGAAGTAGCAAAGGGCGAAATTGTAAGTATTGTGGGCGCTTCTGGTGCAGGCAAAAGTACATTACTACATATTATTGGCACACTTGATCAGGCGGATGAAGGTGAGGTAATGATTAACAATACAGAGATAAAGAGTTTAAAATCAAAAAGTTTAAGTGCTTTTCGCAATAAAAATATTGGATTTATTTTTCAGTTCCATCATTTATTGCCCGAGTTTACGGCCTTAGAAAACATTTGTATTCCCGCTTATATCGCAAAAAAATCTAAATCAGAAACAGAACAAAAAGCTTTAGAATTGTTGGATATTTTAGGTTTGAGAGACAGAGCAAATCATAAACCTAATGCTTTATCCGGTGGAGAGCAACAAAGGGTGGCTGTTGCCAGAGCTTTAATTAATCAACCTGATTTAATTTTAGCGGATGAACCTTCTGGGAATCTCGATTCGCAACATGCCAAAGAACTACACCAGTTGTTTTTTGATTTAAGAAATCGATTTAATCACACTTTTATCATTGTTACTCATAATGAAGAATTAGCAGATATGGCTGATCGAAAAATTATGATGAAAGACGGTTTCATATTTTGAAAACATTAATTACTCGATCTTCTACGCCAGGGATGGCTTTAGCTTTTCTTTTGCGAAACCAAGAAGTGGTATTCGGTGATTTTTTTGAACAATTTCCGACAAAAAATAGCAGCTCTTTAGCGCATGAAATTTTAAAATTCTGTTTAGATGAAAATATTGAACAGGTTTTTCCTAGTACCTTAAATGAATTAGATGCTTTAGCTGAAGCTCGAGTTTTATTTGAAGAGTTTGGCGTAGAATTGATGATAAGTAAACATCATAAAGAAGAGAATTTTCAGCTTTCAGATGCTCAAGCAGATTCTTTTAATTCTCTTTCTAGTGAACTTTTAGCGTTGGGTTACCCAAATCAGAAATTAGCCATTGGTAAAGCTGATTTTTCGGGCAATATTTTAGCGATAGAAGATGAAATAAAGAACTTTCACCAGGTTTGGACTCGGCTGAATAGCGTTTCTTTTATTCAATTAGGCAAGTTGTTTAATCAACAAGAATTTGAGGCATTATCTATTTTTAAGATTGAAGATCATATTCAACAAAATTATGTTTTAGTTCAAAATCAAGAATTTCTATTCTTTAAACCTTTACCTCAGGATTTAATCCATCAACTAAAAAAGCTTACTGAATGGAAAGAACTCAATGGCTTTTATGAACTCAATTATACTTCAAATCATATTTTAAGATTTAAAAATATCGCATTTTAAAATGAATTTTCCAGCCATTCCTGAGCAAAAGAAGGTCGTTATTTTTGAGTTAGATGATGTTTTATATCCTCAAAAGGATTATGATTTACAGGTTTATTACCTTTTTGCCAACTTTATAGCGTATTTAGAAACTTTTCCTCCGGCTCAAGAAGTGATCTCTTTTATTCAAAAAAGATATGAGATCCATCAAAATGATGGAATGTTTAAGGAAGTTGCAGCTACATTCGGGATGGATACAAAATATGAGGAGAACCTGAAACTGTTATTCAAAAATGCTAAACTTCCACTCAAATTGTTGTTGTTTAAGGAAGCATTAGAACTATTACAAGAACTTACGGTAAATCGCGTTAAAGTATTTATTCTCACAGGAGGTAATCCGCAACAACAATTGAATAAAATTACCCAAACAAAGTGGCACGGTTTGGATCAATATTTAAAAGTTTACTTTAAAGAGGAATTAGGAGAAAACGCCTTGGGAACTATCATCAAAGAGAATGAATTGAATGATGAGGAAGTGCTTTTTATTGGTAAATCTGAAGAAGATAGGGGGATGGCTCTTCGTTGCGGAATAGATTTTAATTCTTTAGTTTAGTATTAAATTATTGATAAATCTTAAATTCAATTAATTACGTTTATACTTTAAAATTTTATGAAAAATAAATTTCTGAATGCTGGAATATTCATGTTGTGGGTTTTGATTTCCTTTACAGCATGTAAAAAAGACAAACCGGTACCACCACCAACATCTTCTACCGCACCTTCTAGAAACGATCTCACCAAAGATTCCATTTTTCTATACGCCAAGGAGATTTATCTATGGAATACTGATTTGCCATCACTAACTACTTTTAGTCCGAGAAGTTATAATTCATCCTCAGATAATTATAGCAATTTAACTTCTGAGCTTTTTGCAATCACCCGTTATTCTATTAATCCTTCCACAAATTTGTCTTATGAATACAATAAGGATTATCCTTCAGAAACCAAGTATTCATTTATTGATGATTTAGTGGCAAGTGGAAAATTAACTTTTGCGCCAAATGCAAAATCATCTGTAGGCTTAGATGGTAAAGGAAATGATTTTGGTGTAGCGTTAGCCGCTGTGGGTACCAGCACCAACTATAAAATATATTTTAAGTTTACTTCTCCAGGGTCGCCGGCGGCTTTAGCTGGTTTAGGTAGAGCTGATATTATTGAATCAATTAATGGAAAAAGCATTGGAACAGATTTTAATAATGAAGTAGATTTTATCAATAATGCCTTTGATGATACAAAAAATACCACAGTTCAAATAGCAGGTAAAAGAAAAGATAATACAGCATATAATGTTACTTTAACTAAGAAATCTTATAATAGCAGTCCAATCTATAAAGATACTGTACTAATAAGCTCCGGTAAGCAGATCGGTTATTTGGCTTTTGCTCGTTTCTCTGATGATAATAACTCATCATCAGCCTTGGATACCGTATTTGCACATTTTGTAAAAGCTGGGGTTACTGATTTAATTATTGATTTAAGATACAATGGTGGTGGTTTTGTGAGCACTGCCGAACATTTAATTAATTTAATTGCTCCAAGTAGTGCCAATGGAAAAGTGATGTTTTCTGAGGCTTACAATTCTACTATGCAAAGCGGTCAAGCTACCATTTTGCAAAATCAACCTCTAAGAGATCAAAGCGGGAAAATACAGTATTCTAACGGAAGAATGTTGACTTATGCCGACATTTCATATACTATTGCCGATAATACCTTCAATATCAACAAAACAAATGGTATTAGTAATGTGGGTAAGGTGGTTTTTATCATTAGTGGAAGTACTGCATCTGCAAGTGAATTAGTGATTAATAGCTTACGCCCTTATGTGGATGTAAAAACCGTTGGAGAAACATCTTATGGAAAACCGGTTGGTTTTTTCCCAGTAAGAATCGATAAATTCGATGTTTACATGTCTAATTTCTCAAGTACTAATGCTTCTGGTAATGGAGATTATTATGCTGGTTTTACTCCCGATTCACAAAAACCGGATGATGTAACCAAAGATTTTGGAAATTCCAATGAGTTATGTACTGCGGCAGCATTAGCGTACATTGGAACTGGCGTATTTCCTAGCAGTACTTCAAATATTAAAGTGGAGGGAGTTTTAAGTCAATCTGGTGTTTCTATTAGAAATGTGTTTACGCCATCCTTATTTAACGGAATGATCGACAATACACCTAAAAAGCTAAAAAAACTGAAATAGTTGGGTAGAAAATATAAAGGAGCTTCTTACGAGGCTCCTTTTTTTATTTCATGATTTGGTTGTTCTTGAAAACCGTTTGTACAGAATAGTTTTTATCAAAGTTTTTGATGACTTGCAAAATGGCTTTTACGCTGTTCACATAAAATTCCTGATTGATATTCTTAAACTCGTCAGTAGGTTGGTGATAATCTTTATGATCTTCTACTCCAAAATATATAAATGGTATTTTCTTAGCATAAAATGAGCCCTGATCGCTTTGGTTGGTCCAATCATCATGACCTTGTTTAGGGTCGTCATGCCCAAATAAAATTTTAGGTTTATCCGAGTTATTGAATATGAATTTTTTCAACTCTGGAAACTCAAAAGTGCCACAAGCATACAATTCATTTTTATCATTATGGGCAATCATGTCCATATTAATGTTTAATCCAATTTGAGAAAGTGGTACAGTTGGATGATTAACAAAGTATTTAGAACCTTGTAATCCTTCCTCTTCCGCATCGAAGGCAGCAAAAATTAAAGTATGCTGCGGCTGATGTTTGGAGAAATATTCGGCGAAAGCCAAAAGACCACAAGTTCCAGAAGCATTGTCATCCGTACCATTGTAAATTTCGCCTTTAATTATTCCTAAATGGTCATAATGAGCAGAAATAACAATCACTTGGTCTGTCTTTCCTTTAAGAAAGCCAATGATGTTTTTGCCATGTACTACTTGACCATCTCTACCAGTAAAAGTGAAATTTTGCCTGTAATCTTTATCATAAGCAAGCAGACCTAAGTCGTGGTATCTTTTAATAATAAATTCAGCAGCTTTCTCCCCGCCTTTTGTATCTACTTTTCTGCCTTCATAGGCATCAGAGGATAGTTCTTTCAAATCGTTCAATACTTTTACTTGATTTACTTTTTGCGAACAACTCGTAATGGCTGGTAAAACAAAAAGGCCAATAATTAAGATTCTTTTGATCATCTTTTTAAGTTTTAAAATTTGCATTTAAACTACTTCTCTTAAATCAACAGCTACCACCCTTGATACACCCTGTTCTACCATCGTTACGCCGTAAATGATATCCGTACTGGCAATGGTTTTCTTATTGTGCGAGACTACTATAAACTGCGATTCTTTAGAAAAAGTACGGATAATATTGTTGAATTTATCGATGTTGGTATCATCAAGAGGCGCATCTACCTCATCAAAAATACAGAATGGGGCTGGTTTTAATAAGTAAAGCGAGAACAATAAGGCTGTAGCTGTTAAGGTTTTCTCTCCTCCGGATAATTGATTGATAGAAAGCGGGCGTTTCCCTTTCGGGCGAGCTACAATGTCAATGTCAGACTCTAAAGGTTCATCAGGTTGGGTAAGAATCAAATCGCAGCTATCTTCTTCGTTAAATAAGGAGCGGAAAACCTTCATGAAATTCTCTCTTACCATCACAAATGCTTGCATGAATTTCTCTTTTGCTGTATCATCAATTTCTTTGATGGTTTGCATTAAAGAAGATTTGGCTTCCAATAAATCTTTCTTCTGATTCTGAATAAAAGTATAGCGTTCATCCATTTCCTGATAAGCTTCCATCGCCATCGGATTGATAGCACCAAATTCATCTAATTGACGCTTAATTTTTTCTACTTTTTCCTTGAGTTCTTGCTCATTTTCGCCCTCTGGTGGTTCTTCATCCAATAAATCTTCAATATCAATATTAAACTCTACTGATAAACGCTCTTTTAAAGTGTTGAGCTCTAGCTTGAGCTGGTTTTTTTGATCTTTTATTTCGTTAGAAAGCACTTCTACAATTTCTCTTTTCTTCCTCAATTCACTAAGCTGATGCTCTAATTCATTAATTTGCCCTTTACTCTCATAATAATCTTTTTCTGCTTCTTGAACCGCTTTTTCCATTTCCTCTTTTTGTTGATACATTGAGATGAGATCTTCATCATTATGATCCACATGTTGGAAAACTTGTAAAATATCGGCTTTGGTTTGCTCTAAATCTCCCTGATTTTTGTTGACTCTACTTTCTAAATTTTCGAGCTGACTTTCTCTATATTCTAAATCTTTCTCTATACCTGCAAGTTTATTTTTTTGTTGATGATATTTCAGATTGTCACTGTTAAACGCAGAGGAATGAACTGTTAAGAATTCGCTTAATTCGGTATAAGCCATTTGCTGATCTGCCATTTGCTGATCTAAACTTTGCTTTTGTGATTTTAAAGTGGCAATTAAAGGACTTGTTTCTTGAATGGATTGGGCGATATTTTGTAATTTTTGCTCAATATCTTGCTTGCGGTTTTGGCTGTTCTGAATAAAAGATTGATACTGTTCTTGCTTGGTTTTTACCGAAACCAATTCGTTTTGCAATAAGTAAATTTGCTTTTGCTGAGTTTGCAATTCCTCTTTTTTTGAAGCACTTTTTAGTGAAGTAACCTTAATTTCTTGTTCTTCAATCCGCGATTTTAATTGTCTGATTTCTTGTTCTAAAATTTTAATCTCTTTAGCCAAATTGTCTAGATTTTTGGCTCTACCAATACGTTTTCCTTCAAATAAACCTACTGAACCTCCGGATAAAGTGTAAGCTGTTTTATGAAATTTTCCAGATTTACCAATCAGAACTAATCCTTCTGGAAGACTATCACTATTTAAGTTCTTCTCTTGCTCATCATCAATTAAAAACACATTCTGCAATAAATGCTCGCATAGATTTTGATACTTCTTATCCACTTCAATCACTTTCAAAGCTTCAACACCCAAATCAAAAGTGAGCTGTTCTTTTTTTGATTTAATGTTATTTAAGATGAAGAAGTTGGCCTTTCCTCTTGCTGCGTTGCTCAATAATCTGATGGCTTCAATGGCATCTTGATAATTTTCCACCACATAATGGTTCATGTAAGGCTCTAGAAAATTCTCAATGGCTACGCGATAATCCTCTTTACAAAATAAAATATCAGAAAGGAGTGGCGCATTTTTGTTCCACTGGGCATTCTTTTTTAAGAAACGGATAGATTCCGGGAAGCCTTCTAAATTATCAACCAAACTTTTGGTAAGGTTATATTCGTTTTGCTTGGCATCAATTTTTCTGGAAGCGCTATTTAATTCTTCCTTATTAGAGCGCATGTTTTCTTCTGTAGTTTTTAAAATTTCTTGCAATTCATCTTCTTGCTTTTGAAGATGTTGAAACGCATGTTGCTCACTTTCTAATTTTGTTTCAAGCTCGGCAACTACTTTGTTAAACTCGTTGAGTTCTGTCTCTCGACTAGCAGTATCTTCCACATTCCTTCTTCCTTCTTGCGTGAGTGCCTCTTGCTGAATATGTAGAATATCTAATTCTTTCTCAGCTTGATAAACTTTATTCTGCAATTCATTTGCTGATTTTTGTTGACTGTCTAAAACTGCTTTCGCAGATTGCTGCTGCTGTCTTAATTCATCTACTTCATCTTTAAGTAGCTGTAATTCTTGTTCAAACCGATTTAAGATTTGTTGCTCTTGCAGCTGATCTTCTAACAACCTTTTCTTGTTGTATTGAACATGTTGTAGTTGATTTTTATCCCTTTCTAGTTCCTCCGTTAAACGAGATTCTTTATCCTGTAAAAACTTAAGCTGCTCATTTTTGATTTTTTTCTCACTTTCATAAGCCCTGATTTTGGCCACAAATTCATGAGTAGCTTTTTGTTGGGTAGAAAGATTTTTTTCTTTGGTTAAACTGCTAAACTTATGTTTTTGAATATTGGCATCTAACTCATCAATTTGTGTAATGAGTTGGGTTTTATCCGTTTGCTGTTGCAGTTCTTGATGTTCTAGATTTTCTAATGATTTACTGAAGTTTACAATTTTAAAGGAGGCTAAAATGGTACTCAAATTCTTGTATTGCTCTTTCAAGCGATAATACCTTTCTGCCTTTTTAGCTTGATTTTCTAAGGTTTTTAGATTCTTCTCAATTTCAAATAATAAATCTTCAACACGTGATAAATCTGCTTCTGTATCTTTTAGTTTATTAAAAGTTTGCTTTTTTCGGAGTTTATATTTAGAAATTCCAGACGCTTCTTCGAATAAATTCCTTCTCGAGCCTTCCTTATTCGCAATGATTTCATCAATCATCTTTAATTCAATAATCGAATAAGAATCTGCACCAATTCCGGTATCTAAAAATAAATCAGTGATATCCTTTAAACGGCATTGAACATCATTTAAACGATATTCAGACTCCCCAGTTCTATACAGTTTCCGGGTCACTGTAACAGTAGAAAACTCGGTTGGTAAAATGTTTTTGGTATTATCAAAAGTTAGAGAAACTTCGGCAAGATTGGCTGGTTTTCGGCTTTTTGTACCGTTAAAGATGATATTTTCCATCTTTTCAGAGCGCAACATTCGGGTACTTTGCTCGCCTAAAACCCATCTAATGGCATCCACAACATTAGATTTTCCGCAGCCATTTGGTCCCACAATAGCGGTTACCCCCTCGTTAAAATGGATAGTGATTTTATCGCCAAAACTCTTAAAACCTTTTATTTCAAGTTTATCTAACTGCATCTATAAATTTAGTATGGAAGCCTTAAAATAGGGATTTTTACTCAAAGCAGAAATAATATCAAAAAACTAATTTGATATTTTAGATAGAAACAAAAGAAATAAAAAAAGCCACTATCCAATTGGATGGTGGCTTTAAATCTTAAAGGATTTAAATTACATTTTAGCAGTTGTATCAGCAGCTGGAGCAGCAGTTGTATCAACAGCAGTTGAATCCATAGCAACTGAATCAGTAGTCATTGTTGAATCTGCAACAGTAGCTGTAGAATCAGTAGCATCAGTAGCTTTATTTGAGTTACAAGCTACAACTGACAAAGAGATTGCTAAAGCAAAAAATCCGAATTTTAATAAGTTCTTCATGTTAATTTCTTCTTTTATTTTGTGATTAATTTCATCCTTTATACTCAAATTTTAAAAAGGTAACCCATCATCTTAAAATTTTTTTAATTTTTTTTGAGATCAAATTCTTTAGCTATAAAACCTTATTGCTCATTAAAGAAAAAAAGAAAATCTGAGGAATATTTTTTTTTATGGATTTTGGGTTACAATTTAGCAGAAATAGTATTAACAAGTGAGTAACAAGATAAATCATTCAAAGCCAACAGATAATGAAATTATTTTAGGTATCCTGAATAATTCATCAACTACTTTAAAGTACTTGTATAAAGCTTATTTCCCGATGATTCTTCAATTAGTGATGAATAACAACGGAAATGAAGACGAAGCCAAGGACATTTATCAAGAAGGAATCATTATTCTTCACGATAAAATAAAAAGTGGAGATTTTGAATTAACCAGCAAACTAAAAACTTTTTTATACTCGGTTTGCAGAAGATTGTGGTTAAAGAGGCTAAGTCATAAAAGTAGATTTAGTGAGAATATTAAAGATTATGAAGATCATTTTCCGGTTGAAACAGAATTAGTTCAACACGAAGAAAAAGATCAACAACTAGCGATAATGCATAAGGCATTGGTAGAATTAGGGGAACCTTGTAAAACCATTATCGAAGATTTTTACATGCATAGTAAATCTATGCAGGATATCTGCGAAAAGTTTGGTTACACCAATGCAGATAATGCCAAAACACAAAAATATAAGTGTTTGCAAAGGCTTAAGAAATTATTCTTTAGTCAAAAATGAGAAGACATGAAAAGTGAAATTGATTTAATCAAAAGGATTGAGGCTTATCTTTTCCAAGAAATGAGTGAAGAGGAGTTGGTCGCTTTTGAAAATGAAAGAAAGTCAAATGCAGAATTAGACCATAAAGTGGTGGCTCACCTTGATTTTTTAAAAACAATTAAAGGTTATGGAGAACGAAGAGACCTTCGTTTAGCGATGAATGAGATTCACGAAGAAATGGATATAGAAGCACTAAAAGAAGAATGGGTTGAAAAACCTTCTAAATTAGTGGTGCTTTGGAACAAGTATAAGAGAAATCTTGCCGTTGCCGCCTCAGTAGCTATTGCATTTACTTTAATCACGCTTTATTCTACCGGGCAATTTGATACCGAAAGTCATAGCTCTAAATACAGTGAATTAAAGCGAGATATGGAGAACATCAAGCGTTCCCAAAATGCACTCATCAGAAATTACAACAATAATAACAATACTGAAAGCCAATATGGAGGAACTGGTTTTGCGCTTTCTTCTAACGGATATATCATCACCAATTATCATGTCGTGAAAGATGCGGATTCTGTATATGTACAAAATAACAAAGGCGATGCTTACAAGGTGCAAACCATTTATGTAGATCCAACCTTTGATATTGCGATTTTGCAGGTTCAAGATTCTACTTTTAAAACTTTACCTAGTTTGCCTTATACCTTTAAGAAAACAGATTCTGATTTAGGCGAAGATGTATATACCATTGGTTTTCCTAAAGATGATATAGTTTACGGTAAAGGCTATTTAAGTTCTGCAACCGGATTTGGTGGCGATTCTACCGCTTATCAGATTTCTATTCCAGTAAACCCTGGTAATTCTGGAGGACCTTTAATGGATAGCAAGGGAAACGTAATTGGTATTGTGAGTGGTAAACAAACGCAAGCAGATGGAGCCGCCTTCGCAGTAAAATCAGACTTTCTGTTAAAAGCAGTTAACAATATTCCTCAAGATTCTTTAGGTAAGAAAATCACCATTAATCAGAAGAATAACTTGGGCAGATTAAGTAGAACTCAGCAAATCAAGAAAATGCAAGACTTTGTGTTTCTCGTTAAAGTGTACAATTAAACCCTATATACATATTAAAAAAGCCCCGTTAATGGGGTTTTTTTGTTGATTTTATTTACCGATCTACTTCTCCTAAAACAATATCTAAAGAACCAATAATCGCTACTAAATCGGCAATCATTACACCTTTGGAGATTTCTGGCAATACAGAAAGATTGCAAAAACTAGGTCCGCGAGATTTTACTCTAAATGGTTTATCAGATCGTCCATCCGCGATGAAATAAAAACCAATTTCTCCTTTCGGATTCTCGGCTCTGATGTAAAAGTCTTGCGCTTTCGGAACAATTTTCTTCGGCACTAAAGCTCTTGGATCAAATTCTTTAGTACGAGGATGTGCTTTGGTAAGCTTTTCTAAACTTTGTTCAATAATTTTTAAAGATTCTGCAATTTCATCCACACGCACTTTATAACGGTTCCAGCAATCGCCAACAGTTCCAATCTCGCCTTTGGCATAAGGAATTTCAAAATCTAGTTCTGGATAAACAGAATATTCATCTACTCTACGTAAATCATATTTTAAACCCGAGCCACGCAACATTGGACCAGAACAACCATAATTAATGGCTACATCCAAAGGTAAAACGCCAATATTTGCGGTTCTAGAGATGAAAATTTGATTATCAGTTAACAATTCATTCAATTCTTTCATCTTCGGTTTGAAGTATTGAACAAACTCTAGGCAGCGTTCTTCAAAACCTACCGGGATATCATAAAATAATCCGCCCACCCAAATATAATTGTACAACATTCTAGCACCAGATGCCCATTCTAACATATTCATGATATGTTCTCGGTCTCTAAAACACCATAAGAAAGGAGTGAAGGCACCAATGTCAATGCCGTAAGTGCCGATAGCAATGAGGTGAGAAGCAATCCTATTCAATTCACAAACCAGCACTCGGATATATTCTATTCGTTTAGGGATATCGTTTTCTATACCCAGCATCTTTTCAATGCCCATCACAAAGGCATGATTATTATTCATAGATGCTAAATAATCCATCCGATCGGTATAGGGAATAATTTGAGCGTAGTTTAAGGCTTCTCCGTGTTTTTCAAAACAGCGATGTAAATAACCAATATGTGGAATCACTTCTTTTACAATTTCCCCATCGGTAATCAATTCTAACCTAAGAACGCCATGAGTACTCGGGTGCTGCGGACCCAAATTCAATACCATTTCCTCTGCAGAAACCGTGTTGATTTTAGCTTGATAACGTTCTAAAGCTGCTTGATGTAAATTTACAGTAGGGGATTCCAAAGCTTAAAATTCAATTTTAATGTTGTGATATTGCTCGGCATTTTGATAATCTTTTCTCAGAGGATAACCTTCCCAATCGTCTGGCAGAAGGATTCTTCTTAAATCAGGATGATTTTCAAAGTAAATCCCTAGCAAATCAAAAGCTTCTCGCTCATGCCATTCGGCAGCTTTCCAAACCTTACTTACACTTTTAAAAATAGGTAGTTGGGATAAGTCTCTATTGTTTTCTTGAATTACTTTTAAAACAATTTGATGGTTTTTAATGATGGAGCTCAGGTGATAGATTACCCCAAATTTTTGCGCCTCCACACCATAATCTACGCCACTTAAGCAGGAAAGAAAATCAAACCAAGTATCGGGATGATCTCTGAGCGTAAGGCAAACGCGGTCAATTAAATCTGCCAGAATAAAAATGGCGGGCTGCTTACCTTCACGTTCTTCGGCTACAATTACTTGCTCGCCAAATTTTTCAATCAATATTTCTTTTACAAGATCAAATATCATGGTGCTAAGCGTTCAAATTTCCAAGTCTGATCTTTTTCCTGAATATAAACAATGCGATCATGTAAACGGTTAGAGCGACCTTGCCAAAATTCAATCCGGTTAGGAATCACCCGATAACCACCCCAATAATTCGGTTTTTTCACCTCTTTATCTTGATATTCTTTTGCTAAGTGTGCTAGTTTTTCTTCTAAAAATTCCCGATTTGGGATAGTTTTACTTTGCGGAGAGGTTAAAGCACCCAACTGACTTCCTTTTGGACGTGAGTGGAAATACTGATTAGATTCTTCCTCACTCACTTTTTCCACCACTCCTTCAATACGAATTTGTCGTTCTAAATCAGCCCAAAAGAAGATTAAAGCAGCATAAGGATTACCCTCAATTTCTTTTCCTTTTTGGCTTTCATAATTGGTATAAAATACAAATCCCTCTTCTGTAAATTCCTTTAAAAGGACAATTCTTGCAGATGGAATTCCATTTTTATTGGCAGTAGCCAAAGTCATGGCGTTGGGTTCTAAAACTTCCGCTTGCAAGGCTTCTTTAAACCATTTTTCAAATTGCTGATAAGGGTTTTTGCTCACCTCATTTTCAGAAAGAGAAGCAGAACGGTAGTCTTGCCTTAAATTTTGAATGGTACTTTTGTCTATGCTCATTATTCAACAAACTTAATCATTGCGCTTTTGGTTTTAAAGAAATCACAGAAATAATCCTTTCAAATCTTTGAGGATATAAAATCTTTAGCTAATTTAACGTTATTCAAAATATGTTAAATAAAGTTATACCTTCTAAAGGAAGCCTATTGATTTCAGAGCCATTTATGATGGACCCTAACTTTAAACGTTCGGTGGTTTTATTAACCGAACATAATGCAGAAGGAACGGTAGGTTACATCCTCAATCAAAAAAGCGATTATATTTTAAAAGATGTGATTAGCGATTGTTGGGATGCGAATTTTCAGATTTATCTGGGTGGGCCAGTAGCTACTGATACATTACATTTCATTCATCAAGTGCCAGATAAAATCCCTGGAGGACATGATTTAGGTAATGGTTTATTTTGGGGTGGAGATTTTGAAACCCTCAAAGTTCAAATCAACCATTATAACATTAAAGAAGAAGAAATTAAGTTTTTTATAGGTTACTCTGGCTGGAGTGAAGACCAATTAGATGATGAATTAGCTAATAATAGCTGGATTGTTTCTAACAAATACCATCCGGAGATGGTATTTGAGGAATCAGAAAATAACTTATGGAGAGAAGCAATTGTGAATCTGGGTGTTAAATACGCCCATATTGTGAACTTTCCAGAAGATCCGGCATTGAATTAAAATCCAGAAGGATAACCTTCATCTTTTAAATTCTCAGCAGATTCTTCTATTTTACTTTTTAAATCACTTTTAAATTTCACTACTCTTTCGGCGATTTTTGTATCACCAATACCCAACATTTGTGCAGCTAAAATACCTGCATTCTTTGCGGCATTCAAAGCTACTGTTGCTACTGGAATGCCATTAGGCATTTGTAAAATGGATAGTATAGAATCCCATCCATCAATAGAATTGCTGGATTTAATAGGCACACCAATCACCGGAATAGAAGTGATGGAAGCTACCATGCCGGGTAGATGAGCTGCTCCACCGGCACCCGCAATAATTACTTTTAAACCTCTAGCATCTGCGGTTTTAGCATATTCAAACATACGGTCTGGCGTACGGTGGGCAGAAACTACTGTTAATTCATAATCTATCCCGAGTTCTTTTAACACATCTGCCGCATCTTCCATGATTCCTAAATCAGAACGGCTACCCATGATGATACCTACTTTAGCTTTTCCCATTTATGCTTTTACTTTGAGTTTTTCTTTAACAAATCTGGCCTTTTCTATGGCTTTAGAACGATCTTCATCGATAATCGTTACGTGGCCCATTTTACGGAAAGGCTTCGTATATTTCTTACCATAAAGATGCACATAAACGCCATCTTTTTCTAAAATCTCTTCTAATCCTTCATATTCTGCGATGCCTTCGTAGCCATTTTCTCCTAGTAAATTCACCATAATGGCGTTGGTAATGCTGCGGGTATCGCCTAAAGGCAAATTAAAAATGGCTCTTAAATGTTGCTCAAACTGAGAAGTGTAATTGCCTTCTATGGTTTGGTGTCCGCTATTATGCGGACGAGGAGCCAATTCGTTTACCAATATTTGATGATCTTTAGTTAAGAACATTTCTACGGCTAAAATCCCTACGATACTCAATCCTGAGGCGATATTTTTGGCAATCTCTTCGGCTTTTTGTTGAATCTCAAAAGAATAAGTAGAAGGGGAGATAAGAAATTCCACCAAATTAGCTTGTGGATTAAAATCCATCTCCACCATCGGGAAAGTTTTCATTTCTCCATCTGCATTTCTAGCTACAATAACTGCAATTTCTTTCTCAAAATCAATGAGTTGTTCTGCTAGGCAAGGTGCATCAAAAGCTTGTTCTAAATCTTTTAGATGATTGATTTTCATCACTCCTTTGCCATCGTAACCATCTTTTCTTAATTTTTGGATAAAAGGAAAGTTTAAATCGGCGGAAGCCAATTGTGATTTGGTATTGTATAATTGAAAGGGTGCTGTTGGAATATCGTTCTCTTTAAAAAATTGCTTTTGCAAACCTTTATCTTGGATTAAACGGATGATACGAGGTTGGGGATAAACGATAACACCTTCCTTTTCTAAATCTTCTAATGCTTCAATGTTTACTTTTTCAATTTCTATAGTAATCAGGTCGAGGTTTTTACCAAAGTCATAAACAGTTTGATAATCTCCAAGAGAACCTACCACAAAGCTTTCACAGATATTTTTACAAGGCGCATCAGCATCTGGATCTAAAATGTAAACAGAAATATTGTAATTAATGGCGGTTTGAATAAACATTCGGCCTAACTGGCCACCACCTAAAATACCTAAACGGGTTTGCGAGACTGAAGATTTCATTGAATCTTACAAGTTTAATGAATTTAAAGTTCTAAAAGCCAAATTTAGGAAACATTCATTTAATGATTAATGAAATTTGAATTCTTATATTTGTGTAAAGGATTTTTTATGACTGATATTCAATTGTTTGAAAAATTAATTGCTTTACCTTCTGAATTAAAGAAAGAGGTTTCTGATTTTGTAGATTTTTTAAACATGAAATCAAAGAAATCTAAAGCAGTTTTTTCTTCTTAAAGAATTTCTGGAAAGGCCAAAGGGATGATTAATCTAAAAGATGATTTTTGACGACCCGATGAATGATTTTGAAGATTACCAATAATGGATTTGCTTATCGATACTCATGCGCTCATCTGGTTTATCACAGATAATGATAAATTACCTCTTAAAATCAAGAATTTATTCTAGAGAAAATAATTGCTTTGTTAGGATAGCATCATTTTGGGAAATCGCTATTAAAGTTTCTTTAAATAGACTAGAGTTAAACAACTCTTTAGAACAGATATTCAAAATTATCGAAGAAAGTGGGTTTTTCATTTTACCTATTGGTACAAATGATGTTTTAAAACTGACTACTTTAGATTTCCATCATAGAGATAGATCCTTTTGATAGGATGATTATTGCGTAATCATCACAAAATCAAATGACTTTAATAAGTAAGGATGAACAGTTTAAAAACTATCCAATTGAAGTGATTTGGGATTAAATCTTACTCAAACTTTCCTTTTCTATCAATTTTTGCAATTCTAAAATACCACCTATCAAAGCTTCTGGTCTTGGTGGGCAACCCTGCACATAAATATCTACAGGAATAATTCGATCTACCCCTTTCACCACATGGTAGCCATGTTCCCAGTACGGCCCGCCGCAATTAGAGCAAGAACCCATCGAAATCACGTATTTAGGCTCTGGCATTTGCTCGTATAGTCTTTTGATGCGCTCTGCCATTTTAAAAGTTACGGTACCTGCAATAATGATGACATCTGCCTGGCGTGGCGAAGGACGAGGAAATACTCCAAATCGGTCTAAATCATAGTTAGAAGCCATAGAACCCATCATCTCAATAGCGCAACAGGCCAAACCAAAACTCAATGGCCACAAAGAAGACAGCCTCGCCCAGTTCATCAAATCGTCTAATTTGGTGACTACCACTCCTGTATTTTCCAATTGTTGTTCTAAACTCATGCTTTCTTAAATCGAGGAGTGAATTTAGGAGCTGCCACTTTTGCAATTTCTTCCGTAGGTTGAGCAATGCTATTCGCTTTTTGATGTTGATAGGGGATATATTGCGCTTGATTGATTTGTTGATAAGCGTCAATCGGAATGGCAGTATCCACTTTAGGTTGTAAAATTTCGGGTTTTATCCATTCTAAATCTTTCTTCCGCCAAACATACACCAAGCCCAATAATAAGATTCCAATGAAAATGAGCATTTCTGTAAAAGTCAACCATCCCCAACGAGCATCTGCTGCAATCAATGCTTTGTCGCTAAATACCGTTGCCCAAGGGAATACAAAAATCATCTCTACATCAAACAATAAAAAGATAAGGGCTATCACATAAAAACGGCTGTTAAACTGAATCCAAGAGTTGCCTGTGGTTTCCTCACCACACTCATAAGAGCTGTTTTTTTCGGGATTAGGATGATGTGGAGCAATCCATTTATTCACTGCAAAAGCAAAACCTACAGCTAATAAACCCGTAATCAGGAAAATGAGCACTTTGCCAAACTCAGTAATACTGGATACTTCTGTCATGGTGTAAAGTTAATGAATTCGTCTAAATCAGAATAGAGTGTATTTTGTAAAATTTAGTTTTTAGGCTCAATTTCTTTTGATCTTAAACGAATTATAAAATGGAGAAAATAAGATTTTTATACTCTTTTGCTTGATTTTATAGGAGAATTTCCAATTAAGGAAACCTTTCTCTTAAGCTATTCATCCTGATTTGAGAAGCAAATTCTCTTAAAGCTTTTGTAAAAGATCCAAAACCTTTTTCTTAATCTTATCTCTAATTTTATTGAATTCCTCACCTTCTATGTGTCTTGGATCGGGTAATTGCCAATCTTCACGATGCCTAGCTTTTACAAAAGGACATTCGTCTGAGCAACCCATCGTAATAGCATATTCATATTCAATCTGAGGAATTTCGTATAAAGATTTAAAATCATGTGTGGTTAAATCGTAACCTAATTCTTGCATGGCAGTAATTGCTTTAGGATTGATTTTTCCAGATGGTTTTGAACCAGAACTGTAAGCTTTTACTTTATCTGTTTGGTATATATTGGCAAAAGCTTGTGCCATCTGACTTCTATTAGAATTTTCGATACAGACGAAAAGGATATTTTTCATCATTATCAAATACCTACAATTTTACTCCTACGCTCAAATAAAATAATGTTGTGCCACTGCTCATTTAGTTTTCCTAAATGTTCTCTGTAACCTATTTTCCTGAAACCAGATTTCTCATGCAGACGAATACTAGCTTTATTTTCTTCGAAAATGCCTGCTTGCAAAGTCCAAATGCCATTGACTTCACTTTCTTTTATCAATTCATGCATTAAGATATATCCAAGACCTAAGCCTTTGCAGGCGGGATGAATGTAAATGCTAATTTCTGCTACGCCTCCGTAAACGCATCTTCCAGACACACGAGAAAGCGCAATCCAGCCCGCAACTCTTTGATCATATTCAAGAATCAGCCTAGAGTGAGGTAAATGATTTTCATCCCAAGTTTCCCAATCGGGTGCTTTGGTCTCAAAAGTAGCCACTCCGGTAGCTATGCCTAGCTCGTAAATATTCTTAACTGCCTTCCAATGTTCAGGAAGTAATTTTTTAATCGTCATATTTTAAAAATTAACAACAACCACTATCAGGAATGCATAAAGGTTTTTCAGCATAAACGGTAATGCTAAAGATACCAGTCTGACCATTTTTAAATGCTTTAATCTCCTCTGAGCTAAGGTAATCCAATAAAATTTCATCAGGTATAATGATGGATTTCTCTTTCTGAATGGTGATGTTTTTAAATTGATAGAGTTTGATGATTTCCAAGTAAACTTCTTTTTGAAGCGCTCCAGAAACGCAACCTACATACATTTCAGCAGCATTTCTCAACTTTTCAGGAAGATTTCCGACTAAGACTACATCAGAAATACTGAAATGACCACCTGGTTTCAATACTCTAAATATTTCTGAGATGGCTTGATGTTTATCCGGAACTAAATTAAGAACACAATTACTTACTACCACATCTACAGAATTGGCAGTAACCGGAAGATTTTCTATATCACCAGAACGGAATTCAACATTATGAAAGCCTAATTTTTCTGCGTTTTCACGAGCTTTATTAATCATGGCAGGCGTGAAATCTACGCCAATCACTTTGCCCGTAGCGCCAGTTTCATGACGAGCTACAAAACAATCATTTCCAGCACCAGATCCTAAATCTAAAACCACATCACCAGCTTTAATTTTCGCAAATTGAGTAGGTAAACCGCAGCCTAAACCTAAATCTGCATCTTTTGCATATCCTTGAAGTTCGTCATATTCTTCACTCATGATGTTGTACACCTCTGTTGAACAACTTCCGGTTGCACCACAGCAAGAACTGCTATTGGTTTCTTTGTCTTGCAAGGCAATCTCACTGTATTTTTGCCTTACCATTTCTTTGATGTTTTCTGAATTTTCCATGATGATATTTTTAACAACAATTATTATTTTGATTTTTTAAATGAATAAATAGACCATTAAATGCCTCCTGAAATTTGATGAATTTGGAGTAATTAATGCAATAACAAGATTTAGGTCCGTTAATACTCCCTTGAATTAAACCTACATTTTTTAACTCTTTTAGGTGCTGAGAAACAGTAGCTTGCGCTAAAGGTAAAACCTCTACAATTTCGCCACAAATACATGAATTTTTCTCTGCTAATACTTTTAAGATGGCTATTCTAGCGGGATGAGCAATAGCTTTCGCAAACTCAGCTAATTCCTGATCTATTTTCTCAAACATTTCTTTTTTATTCAATGCCATGATTGCAATAAAATTATATATCGCAAATATACGATAAAAAGAAAATGCAAAACAAGAATAAAAATGAATATTATTAGAATTATTTGATGTAAACTGTTTTGATGTTCACAAACTCGTGAATACCGAAAGCACTCAACTCTCTTCCAAAACCAGATTGGTTAATGCCGCCAAAAGGTAAGCGAGGATCTGATTTAACCAACTCATTCACAAAAGCACTACCGGCTTGTAATTGCTTTTTAGCGATGTTTTCTCCTTTATTAAGGTCTTTAGTAAATACCGCAGAACCTAATCCGAAAACAGAATCATTTGCCACTTTTATGGCTTCGACTTCATCTTTTACCGTAATAATTGCCGCTACCGGACCAAATAATTCATCATCATAAGCAGGCATTCCTTTTTTAACTTTTATTAAGATGGTTGCAGGGTAGAAGAATCCTGTTCCTTTCGGGATTTCTCCTCCTAAAATACATTTGGCTCCTTTTTTTATCGATTTTCTTACTTGTTGATGGAGTTCATCTCTTAAATCTTCTCTAGCTTGCGGACCAATTTGGGTTTTCTTATCCATTGGATTCCCTATGAGTTTTGCTGCCATTTTCTGTTTAAAGAGTTGCGTAAATTCTTTAGCTATGGATTTTACTACAATAAATCTCTTGGCTGCAATGCAACTTTGGCCATTGTTAATTAATCTAGAGTTTACACAAGTTTCTGCGGCAGCTTCTAGATCAGCATCTTCCAAGATGATATAAGGGTCACTGCCACCCAATTCTAAAACACATTTTTTCAATTCTTGTCCTGCTTTTTGTGCCACCATTTTCCCTGCAGCAGTGCTTCCGGTAAGGGTTACCGCTTTAATTAGCGGATGCTCAATAATTGGATTTACATTTTTGCCATTCACCAATAAACTTTGGAATAAATGCTCAGGAAATCCAGCTTCTTTAACTAATTCTTCAATCGCCAAAGCACAACCACAGACGTTTGAAGCGTGTTTTAGAACACCTGCGTTACCAGCCATTAGGGCAGGAGCTAAGAACCTAAACACTTGCCAAAAAGGGAAGTTCCATGGCATAATAGCGAGCACTACGCCAATGGGCTCAAAAGCTACAAAACTTTTTGAGGCATCTGTTTTGATTTCTTGATCTTTTAAAAATTTCTCTGCATTTTCCGCATAATATTCACAAACCCAAGCACATTTCTCTACCTCTGCAATTCCAGCCAGATAAGGTTTTCCCATTTCTGCGGTCATCAGCTTTGCTAAACTTTCCTTTTTTTCTTTCAATAGTGCTGCTAATTTCCTCATCAAAAGTGCTCTTTCTGTAAAATCTGTCAATTTCCAACCCAACCAAGCTTCATGCGTTTGCTCAATTTTTTGATTAATTTCTTTTTTACTGAACTCTTTATAGGTATTGATAATTTCGCCTGTATATGGATTGATACTTTTTAAATTCATGATGGTCTTTTTGTTACTAACAATATGGAGGATATTTTGCTCTTGGAAATTTGAAATCATTTAAAATGATTATCTTAACAAGATATGAGATTAAAAAGAAAAATACAATTTGCATTAAAGAAAGCCGATTATCCGGTGATTATTAAAGAGTTATTTTATATACTGGCAGGAATTACTTCCGCAAGTTTTGGTTTAAAGAGTTTTCTGCTACCCAATCATTTTTTAGATGGTGGAGTGATGGGGATTTCTCTATTACTTAATATCAAAACTGGGTATGCTTTAGGCGCATTAGTGGTGATGGTGAATATTCCGTTTGTTTTGTTGGGCTCGCAGCAAATCTCTAAAATGTTTGCTTTTAAAACCATTTTAGCCATTTCTGGCCTTGCTTTGATGTTATCATTTGATTTTTATCCTATCATCACTTCAGATAAATTATTGATTGCTGTTTTTGGAGGCTTTTTTCTCGGAGCAGGTATTGGTTTAGCCATTAGAGGAGGTGCTGTAATTGATGGAACAGAAGTTCTGGCTTTATTTATTTCTAAAAAAATTAGTTTAAGCGTAGGAGATATTATTCTGCTGTTTAACATCATGATTTTTAGCGTGGCTGCTTGGGTAATTAATATTGAAACTGCCCTCTATGCCGTATTAACTTATTTAGCGGCTTCTAAAACTGTAGATTACATTATTCATGGTATTGAAGAATATATTGGGGTAACCATCATTTCATCCAAAAATGAAGAGATAAGACAAGCCATTATCAAAATTTTAGGAAGAGCAGTCACCATTTATAAAGGTGAAAGGGGTTATATCAAAAATTTAAGTTTAAAAGAAAGAGAACTGAATATTGTTTTTACAGTAGTTACCAGATTGGAAGTTACCAAACTTAGAAACTTGGTGAAAAGCCTAGATAAACAAGCTTTTATTGTGATGAATACTGTGGATGATACTTATGGAGGAATGGTAAAACAGCGACCATTAAACGCTTAGTTACTTTTTCTTTTTTGAATTCAGTGTAGCTAAAACTCTCTCCACATCATCAGGAGAATCAATGGCCAAGCTTTCGCTTTTTGTTTGTGCAACTTTAATCTTATATCCACTCTCTATCCATCTTAATTGTTCTAACATTTCGGCTTTTTCTAAATTCCCAATTGGAATTTTTGAAATGATTCCTAAAGTGGTGGTTCTATAACCATAAATACCGATGTGTTTATAGAAAGTGTGTTTGCTCAATAAATCTTCCGGAGCAACATTTTTAAGATAAGGAATGACTTGCCGGCTGAAATAAATGGCTTCAGATCTCTTATTGATGATAACTTTGGGTGTATTTGGATTAAAAAGTTCTTCTGCTGTTTCGATTTTTTTCACAAGTGTAGCCAACTCTGTAGAAATATCATTAAAACAACTGGCCAATAAATTTATTTGTTTAGGATCTATTAGCGGTTCATCTCCTTGTATGTTGATGATGGCATCAAAACCAATCATCTTTTTTGAAACTTCAGCACAACGGTCGGTACCACTTTGGTGTTTATCTGAAGTCATGATAACATTTCCTTTAAAAGCTTTCACCGCTTTAAAAATACGTTCATCATCAGTGGCAACTACCACATCAGCTAAAGAAGAAGCTTTTTGGGCTTGTTCATAAACCCTTCTAATCATGGTTTTCCCAGCCAAATCAATTAACGGTTTGCCCGGAAAACGTGTAGAAGCATATCTTGCGGGTATGATTCCTAAGATATTCATTAGCAATGGAGTTTAAAATAAACCGTTAATTTCTCTTTCAATATTTTCGATAATAAAACCTAAATCCTCAGGGTTGTTTGCAAAATCTAATTTATCTTTATCTAAGATTAATAGCTTTCCTTGTTTATAGCCTTTAATCCAACGATCGTACTTCTCATTTAATTTCTGAAGATAATCAATTCTGATGCTGGCTTCATACTCTCTGCCTCTTCTCTGGATGTTTTCTACCAAGGTAGGAACAGAAGCTTTCAGATAAATCAATAGATCTGGGGGATTGATAAAGGAAGTAATATTGTCAAATATAGAACGATAGTTTTCGTAATCTCTTGTGGTCATCAAGCCCATTTCATGCAAATTTTCTGCAAAAATGTGTGCATCTTCATAAATGGTTCTGTCTTGTATGATGTCTTTATCTCCTTTTTGAATTTCTTTGATTTGCTGAAAACGACTATTTAAAAAATAGATTTGCAGATTAAAACTCCATCTTTTCATATCGCTATAAAAATCCTCTAGGTAAGGATTTTGATCAACAGCCTCATACATGGCCTCCCAGTTATAATTTTTGGCTAATAATTCAGTTAAAGTTGTTTTTCCGGCGCCAATATTTCCAACAATTGCAATATGCATAATTCTTTAAATGATCTATCTAAAATTCAACAAGTTTTAAATCTAATATTAAAATGCTTTAAAGCCAATAATTTCTTTCACTTCTTTAATTGTTTTTGCCGCACTTTCTCTGGCTTTAATAGCGCCATGCTTAGCCACTTGTCTTAAAAATCTATCATCTTTAGAAATATCTTCAATTTTTTCTCTGATAGGTTGAGTAGAGATGATCATATCTTCTGCTAATTGCTTTTTAAAATCACCATATCTGATTTGGCATTTGTTGTATAAATCATCAAAATGTTGCAGCGTATCTGCTGATGAAACTACCTTCATCAAATCAAAAAGATTTTGAATTTCTTGAGGTTTTTCTTGGTTTTCTTGTGTCGGACCAGCGTCTGTTACTGCTCTCATTACTTTTTTTCTGATGATTTCAGGCGAATCAGATAAATAAATAGCATTCATTTCTCCTTCAGATTTCCCCATTTTTCCTTTCCCATCTAAACCTGGGATTTTAATCAAATCACTGCTATAATTAAAAGCGTAAGGTTCTTTAAAATATTCTGTTTTATAAAGATGGTTAAAACGGTTTCCAAAAGTTCTGGCCATTTCTAAATGTTGCTCTTGATCTTTCCCAACCGGAACTTTAGTCGCATGATGAATCAAAATATCTGCAGCCATCAATACCGGATAGGTTAATAAACCAGCGTTCACATTATCTGGATTGGCTCTTACTTTATCTTTAAATGATGTGGCTCTTTCCAGTTCACCCAGATAAGCATTCATATTCATGAATAAATACAGTTCGGCAATTTCTGGCACATCAGATTGGATATAAAGTGTTGTTTTCTCCGGATCTAAGCCAGCAGCCAAATACTCTACTAAAACCTGTTTTACGTTTCCATGTAAATTATCTGGAGTGGGGTGGGTAGTTAATGAATGATAATCTGCTATAAAAAAAAAGCAGTTATAATCATATTGCATTTTCACAAAATTATTTACAGCACCATAATAGTTCCCAAGGTGCAATTTTCCGGTCGATCTGATTCCGCTAACAACAGTTTCCATCATGTCGCGAAAGTACAGAAAATTTCTATTTTTGAGCCGATGAAAAGAATTTTAAGGCAATGTATGTATCGGTGGCATTACCTCATGATTGGGTTGTTTTTCATCCTTACTTACCCGTTTTTATACCTTTTTTCTAGAAGGCAAAGTCTTTATCCACAGCTTAATATCATCAGAAAAATTTGCGCTTTTTTTCCTTCCGCTTTAAGCGGGATATTTTACAAAATAAGCTATGAAGAACAGATAGATTGGAGCAAAACTTATATTATTTGCCCTAATCATTCTTCTAACATGGATATTTTTGCCATGAGTTTGGTGCCTAAAAACAACTTTTTTTTTCTAGGTAAAGAAGAATTATTGAAAAACCCATTTACTGCAAGATATTTTAAAACCATTGATATTCCGATTAATCGGGATAGTAAAATCGCTTCTTTTAAAGCATTTAAGAAAACATCAGAAAGAATTTTGGATGGGATGACGCCTATAATATTCCCAGAAGGGAAAATAGGAGATGAGTTTCCCCCTATTTTACATCCATTTAAAAACGGACCTTTTCGTTTAGCCATAGAACATCAAATCCCAATTATCCCCATCACCATTCTTGATAACTGGAAAATTTGTTGGGATGATGGAAAAGCCTTTGGCATAAAGTCTGGTATTTCCAGAGTTTATATTCATCAACCTATAGAAACCAAAGGATTAAAAATAGAAGACGACGAACACTTAAAAGAGCTAGTTTATCAAAAAATAAGCGCTAAATTAGAATACAAGTTATAAATTAGCACCATCAACAAATAATTGCATTTAATATGAAGATTGATAAAGCTACAGTAGATAAAATTGCTCATCTCGCTCGTTTAGAATTAACCGAGGCAGAAAAGGAGCGTTCTATTGAAGAATTAAGTGAAATTCTAAGCTTTATGGCAAAACTCAATGAGTTAGATACTGATGGAGTTAAACCTTTGATTTATATGAATGATGCGGTAAATGTATTACGTAAAGACGAAGTAATACAAGAGATGACCAGAGCAGAAGCTTTAAGTAATGCGCCTTTAAAAAACGACGAGTATTTTAAAGTGGCTAAAGTCATTCAAAAATAATTTCAAAAAAAGATTTCTTTTCTATGTAACAAAAGCTATGCTTTGGCTGTCTTAACACCAAAATAGTTTTTATGCAGCCACTCATCACTATTAAAGATTTAGGAAGAAAATATGTTATCGGTGCCGAGACCATTCATGCGTTAAAATCGGTTTCCTTAAATATTTATAAAGGCGAGTTTGTGGCTTTAATGGGACCATCTGGTTCTGGTAAATCTACTTTAATGAACTTGCTGGGTTGTTTAGATACGCCTACCAAAGGCGAATATATTCTTAATGGAATCAATGTTAGCCAAATGACCGATAGTGAATTGGCTGAGGTGAGAAATAAAGAAATTGGCTTCGTGTTTCAAACTTTTAACCTTTTACCAAGATCAACCGCACAAGACAATGTGGCTTTACCATTGATTTATGCGGGTGTGAAAAAGAAGGATAGAGATGAACGTTCTAAAACTGCATTGGAGAATGTAGGTTTAGGCAATCGTATTCATCATAAACCGAATGAACTTTCTGGTGGTCAGCGCCAAAGGGTAGCTGTTGCCAGAGCTTTAATTAACAACCCTTCAATTATTTTGGCCGATGAGCCTACCGGAAATTTAGATACCAAAACGTCTATAGAAATTATGGGTTTGATAGAAGAAATTCATTCTAAAGGGAATACCATTATCATTGTTACCCACGAGGAAGATATTGCACAACATGCACATCGGATTGTGAGAATGCGAGATGGATTAATCGAGGAAGATTATTTAAATCAAGATATTAAAACAGTTTCCTCAAAATTGAGTGCACTTTAAATTTGTTTTTAGTTTAAGTTTGGAGGTGAGCTCATTGAAGATGCTCACCTTTTTTATTAAACAATTTCGCATTATAGCTGTAGTAGAGTAAATTCAATTATTTTTGCATTTACAATTTAGATTCAAAGCCCATCCATGAAAATTTATACTAAAACCGGAGATAAAGGATATACATCACTTATTGGAGGTACAAGAGTGCCTAAACACCATATTAGAATTGAAGCTTACGGTACAGTTGATGAACTTAATTCATACATCGGTTTGATAAAAGATCAAGCTATTGCGGAGGAGGATAAAAATACTTTAAAAGAAATTCAAGATAGATTATTTACTATCGGTTCTACTTTAGCTTCTGATCCTGAAAAATCAAAAATGAAAATCCCAGACTTAAAAGAAAGTGATGTGGTATTTTTAGAGCAAGAAATGGATAGGATGAATCTGTTGCTTCCAGAATTGAAACATTTTATACTTCCTGGAGGTAATACTGCCGCTTCTTATGGGCATATTGCAAGGTGCGTTTGTAGAAGAGCAGAAAGAATTGTAGTGCATTTAAGTGATCTCGAATTTGTGGATGAAAAGGTGATAATCTACCTTAATAGGTTGTCAGATTATCTTTTTACCTTAAGTAGAAAGATTACCTATGATCAACAAAATGAGGAAAATATCTGGTTACCAAGAGTTTAATAATTGTTGAAAACTTTTTTAGTAAAGCTTGATTTTTAATATAGATTTGCAAAAATTAAAAAATAAATTCTAAGAATATGTATTGGACATTAGAATTAGCATCACATCTGGAAGACGCCCCATGGCCAGCTACCAAAGACGAATTAATTGATTATGGAATTCGTTCTGGTGCTCCGGTAGAAGTAATTGAAAACCTACAAGCATTAGAAGACGATGGTGAGCCATATGAAAATATTGAGGAAATTTGGCCTGATTATCCAACCAAGGACGACTTCTTCTTCAACGAAGATGAATATTAAAGAAAAAGGACTCAATAGCTATTGAGTCCTTTTTTGTATGCTATCTACTACACTTCTTCATCCTAAGAAATCCCTAAATATCTTTTTCAAATACCCTTTAAAGCTATTTTACACTTCTGGTCTGGTTTTGGTTAATCTATTAACAAATAGTATTTGTTAAACCTTAAAAAATTAATCATGGGAAATTTACTTTATTTTATTGCAGTTATTTTAATTATCCTATGGATATTTGGGTTTGTAATTTCCCCTTTTGGCGGAAATTTAATTCATATTTTATTGGTAATCGCTATTATTGCGATACTTTTAAGAATTATAAAAGGAGCAGCTTAAGTAATTTATTAGTTAAATCGAAAAAGAGATTATCAAATAATCTCTTTTTTTATGTTCTAGATTTTAAAATGGCTTCGGCTAAAATTAAATCTTCTGGGAAAGTGATTTTGAAATTAAATTGATCCCCTTTTTCTATTGAAATATCAAAGCCAGCCTTTTCTACCACAGCAGCATCATCCGTAAAATGAGATTGAAAGCTTTGTTTATATGCCTTTCTTAGTTGATTGATTTGAAAGGTCTGAGGAGTTTGTATCAAATAGATTTCCGCTCTATTTAACGCCTCGTTGCCTTTTTGAGTAATTCTACGGACAGAATCTTTTGACGCAACAGCAGCAATCGCATTTCCCTTCAGCACAGCCGTATCAAAACATCTAGAAATGGTCTCTGATGAAACTAATGGTCTAACCGCATCATGTACGGCTACAACCGCATTCTCTTCGTGAATTAGGTCCAAGCCATTTTTTACAGAATCAAATCGCTCGTCACCACCAAATGCAATTTGGTGAGGGACATCAAATTGATATTGTTGCAAAAGCGATTTCCAATAAGCTACATCAGTTTCAGCTAAAACTAAAATTATTTGAGGTTGATAAGTATGATGATGAAAAGCTTTAATGGTATGCATGAGAATAGGTAAATGATTTATCCTCAAAAATTGCTTCGGCAAATCTTGATTCATTCTTTTACCTTTCCCTCCAGCAACTATAATGGCATAATATGAATAGTCCTTATTCTGCATTAAGAGCGAATTAAACAAAAAAGACCGAAATTTTCGGTCTTTATATTTTTTTAGATGATGAGCATGGCATCACCATAACTAAAGAACCTATATTTTTCTTTTACAGCTACTTCATAAGCATTCATCACATTTTCATAACCTCCAAAAGCAGCAGTCATCATTAATAAGGTTGATTCTGGTGTATGGAAATTAGTGACCATACAATTTGCGATACTAAAATCGTAAGGAGGGAAGATGAATTTTGAAGTCCAATCATTTACGGGTTTTAATTGATGATTTGCAGAAACTGCCGATTCTATTGCTCTCATTACCGTAGTACCTACCGCACAAACCTTTCTTTTCTCTTCTATAGCTTTGTTTACCAAATCAGCATCTTTTTGGTGGATGATGAACTGCTCTGAATCCATTTTATGTTTGGTTAAGTCTTCCACTTCAACTTGGCGAAAAGTTCCTAAACCAACATGTAAAGTTACTTCTGCAAAATCGACACCTTTTAGTTCTAAACGCTTCATCAATTCTCTACTGAAGTGTAAACCAGCAGTTGGAGCGGCAACAGCACCTTCATTTTTAGCAAAAATAGTTTGATAACGATCTTTATCTTCAGCAGTTGGCTTACGTTTGATGTATTTTGGAAGTGGAGTTTCTCCTAAAATTTCAATATTTTGCCTAAATTCTTCATCAGTACCATCAAAAAGGAAACGTATGGTTCTTCCTCTTGAGGTAGTGTTATCTACCACTTCGGCTACTAATAAATCATCATCACCAAAATAAAGTTTATTACCTACTCTAATTTTACGAGCCGGATCTACCAAAACATCCCATAGTCTTAACTCCTTGTTTAATTCTCTTAACAAGAAAACTTCTATAGTTGCACCAGTTTTTTCTTTATTGCCATATAAACGAGCGGGAAAAACTTTGGTGTTGTTTAAAATCATCACGTCTTTCTCATCAAAATAACCTAAAATATCTTTAAATATTTTATGCTCAATTTGTCCAGTTTTCTTATTTAAAACCATCAGACGTGATTCATCACGGTTTTCTGAAGGATGGTGAGCAATTAAAGAATCTGGTAAATGGAATTTAAATTGTGATAACTTCATACGTTTCTGAACAAATAATTTGGAGCGCAAATTTAGGAAAAATATATTCAAATAATGAAAATTGCCAAGATCACTACAAAAACTGATTTTTTATCGCATTTAGCTGTAACTTAAACCCCAAATCATTGTCTTAATAGTAATATGCTATTCTTAAAACTCTTTCGTGAAAGTTTCATCTTTGCCTTTGATGCGTTGAGACAAAATAAAATGCGGACTTTCCTATCCTTGTTAGGAATTACCATTGGTATTTTTACCATTATTACCGTGTTTGCTGCTGTAGATACGTTTAGAGGAAATTTACAATCTAGTGTAGATAAATTGGGTAGCAAAACCATTTATATACAAAAATGGCCATGGATTTTTGGTGGTGGATACCCTTGGTGGAAATACATGCAACGCCCGCAGCCAAGTATCAGAGATTTTGAAGAATTGAAACAAAGAGTTACCACTGCAGAAGGGATTTGTTATGAAATCAATCTCTCTAACAGAACCCTGAAATATAGAAGTAATAGCGTGGAGGGTGCGCAAATTCATGCTGCTTCTTATGAATATAACAAGACTTCAAATTTTGATTTATCAGAAGGAAGATATTTTACGGAAAATGAATCTAACAGCGGTAGTCCGGTTTGTTTAATTGGATCCGATATTGCAGAAGGTTTATTCCCAAATCAAACACCGATTGGTAAGGATGTGAAGGTTTTAGGGAGAAATGTTCAAGTAATTGGTGTTTTTCAACGTGAAGGAGAAGATTTATTGGGGGTTTCTTCTGATAATACCTTATTAATTCCTCTAAATTTTGCTAGAAATTTAGTAAATATAGAAGGAGATAGGTATGGACCACAAATTACGGTGAGAGGAAAATCTCAATATACTTTGGGGGATGTTGAAAGCGAATTAAGAGGCTTGATGCGCTCTATCAGAAGGATTAGACCTGTAGATGATGATAATTTTGCGCTAAATAAAACCACCATACTTACCGCACAATTAGATACTTTGTTTGGAGTAGTTGATGTTGCAGGATGGATTATCGGAGGATTTTCAATTCTGGTGGGTGGTTTTGGAATTGCCAATATCATGTTTGTTTCTGTGAAAGAAAGAACCAATATCATTGGGATACAAAAATCACTTGGGGCTAAAAATTATTTCATTCTGATGCAATTCTTATTTGAAGCCATCGCACTTTGTTTAATTGGTGGTTTGATTGGGTTATTTATGGTTTACCTCATGACGTTGATAGCAACTTATGGCTTTGATTTGAAAATTGTATTGGACACTGGAAACATCATCAGAGGAATCAGTATTTCTGTAATTATTGGTGTGATTTCAGGGTTTTGGCCAGCTTTTTCAGCTTCAAGATTAGATCCTGTGGAAGCCATACGTTCTAAATAATTACTCCACAATAATATCTAAATGTTGAATCAAGCCGATGACGCCATCTGAAGAAAATTTGGTTTTTTTCAGATGGTTGAGTTCTGGTTTTATCTGAAAATTGAAGGCATTTCTGAAATCTGTTTTTTCTAGATTGGAATTTTCAAAAATAGCGCCCTCTAAATCACTTTCATCAAAATTAGCTTGACTAAGGTCTGTTTCAGTAAAATCAACTTCTTTTAGTTTACATTGTTTAAAGTGAGTACCTTTTAGTTTCAGTTGATAGAATGAAGCCATGGAGAGTTGACATTCTTTAAAATTTAAGGATAGAAGAAAGCTTTTACAGTCGCTAAAATTTGCACCCAAAAGGTGGCATTGAATAAACTTAACTTCCTTTAAAGCAGTTTGATTAAACTTTACTAAACTGAAATCACAATTAATAAACTCACAATCCGTAAAATTAGTTTCAAAAAGGAAGAGTTTTTGGAAGTTACAGTCTTTGAAAGTACAATTTTCAAATCGGATGCGATCAATGGTTTGTGTTCTGAAATCAACAGCTATAAATTCTTGATCTTCGTTTAAATTTTTCATCAGCTAAATATCTGTAAATATTTAAGATATCGAATTTCTTAAAAAGAAATAAATCCATAAATTGTAAATTATTAATGATCAGTTTATGTCGTTTATTCAAGATCCCGCTTATCTCATTGCTTTTTTGTTTCTTTTGATTGTAGTTTCAGAATGGCTAGCCACATTCAAATACTTGAAACACATTGGTGCCTCATTAATCATTATCATTTTAGGTGCATTTTTTGCCAATTTGCACTTTATCCCATCTTCTAGCAATTCACTACATCTATATGATCAAATTTTTATATACGGAGCTCCGCTAGGAATTTTTTATTTATTACTCGAGGTAAAACTTAGCAATCTTAAATTGGCTGGCTTGCCCATGCTTATGATGTTTTTATTAGGAGCAGTCGCAACGGTAATTGCCACTCTACTCAGTTATTATTTCATGAAACCACAACAAGGAATTACCCTTGCCCCAGCAATTGCAGGGATGTTTACGGCCACTTATATTGGAGGCAGTGCTAATTTGAATGCAGTTGCATTGGCTTATCAAGTGAATCATCAGCCTACTTTATACGCCGCAGTGAACGCGGTTGATAATATCATTACAACTGTATGGATATTGATGACCATTTTTCTGCCTATCATTTTACAAAAGTATTTTCCGAGAAAGCGCAAAATTCCAAAAGAGTTTGGAAATAAAAGTGACGAAGAATTAAGAGCTTTAATGAATGAATCTAAAGCTGAAATTAAGATTATGGATATATCTATTTTAATAGTTATAGGCTTTGGCGGACTTTATTTGGCAAATGCAATCAGCTCTTTTATCCCTCAATTACCTGCTATTATTACCTTAACCACTTTAGCATTAGTATTAGCTCAAATCCCGTTTATTCAGAAATTACAAGGCGGAAAAGTGATGGGTTTAATTTTGATAATGTTGTTCTTAGCAGTAATCGGGGCGTTTTGTGATTTAGAAGCTTTAAGAAAAAGTGGAGCTGTGGCTGGTATTTTGTTAAAATGGGATTTCTTATTGATTTTTCTTCACGGAATAATTCTTTTTGGAATAGGTGGTTTATTGAAGATAGATTGGGATATTATTGGGGTAGCCTCTAACGCTAATATAGGAGGTTCTACTTCTGCTCCGGTTTGTGCTGCTAGTTTAGGAAGAAAAGATTTGCAGCTTCCTGGTTTATTGGTTGGCGCATTAGGGAATGCTATTGGAACCTATTTTGGATTCATAATGGTTAATTTTTTAAAATAGTATCTGACCATTCTTTAATTCTGTTTTAAGAAAAAAAAAGCACCCGCCATTACAGGGGTGCTAATTCATATAAACTAAAAGAAAAAATTATTGATGTGTTTGATCAATCAAATCTGTGATTTGATGAATTTCTGGTAAACTAAAATTACCTGTATCGGCAATAAAAGCACCGTCATTTAAAATTAAATCCTTGGCAGTAGCAATATCCTCTAAACGGATGCTTCCAATTACGTAATGGTATTCTCTGGATGAATATCGTTCCTCAATATCAATAAAAGGCAATCTTTCTATCAAATTTTCTTGATTAAATCGAAGATAAACTTGTAGGATTTCATCCTGATTAAAACTTACTTTTTTCTCAATCAATGTTTTTTTGTATTCGTATCTGTATTCGTATCTCAAAGCCGAAACATCCGAGAAAACGGCAGCACCGGTAGGGTGGCCACCTGCACCTTTACCAAAGAAAAATTGCTGATCGGCGAAAGCAGCCTGTACACTTACGCCATTGTATTCATTTTCTACATTAAACAAGAAATCTTCTTTTTTTACCAATTTAGGCATCACATAAATGCTTACTTCATGGTCGTTTTGTTTTTTAGCAACAGGAACTAATTTGATTTTTTGACCTTTCTCACGGGCGTATTGCAAATCAGAAAGTTGTAGATTTTGAATCCCGATATTTAAAATATCATCAGGATTAACAAATAAACCATAAGCATGAGCGGTAGCGATGACTAATTTAAATTTCGCATCGTAACCTCCCACATCCATGGTGGGGTCAGTTTCAGCAAAACCTAAATCTTGAGCTTCTTTTAAAGCATCGGCGTAAGCCTGATTTTCATTAAAAACTTTAGATAGAATAAAGTTAGAAGAGCCATTAAAAATACCACTTACAGCATACAAAAGCTCATTATCATAGTATTCCTCCAAGTTTCTGATGATAGGAATACTTCCACAAACTGCACCTTCATACAAAAGAGAAGTTCCGTGTTTGTGCTGTAAAGCAACCAATTCTTCTAAATGTTCTGCAATCATTTTTTTATTTGCAGACACTAAATTTTTGCCATTTTTTAAAGCATAACTCACAATTTCATAAGCAGCTTCAGCATCATTAATGAGCTCAATAATGGTATTGATTTCTGGATCATTTAAGATCTCCCAACGGTTGGTGGTAAATAAATCTTGAGGTAAAGTTCTTTTTTTATTAGGATCTTTAATGGCTATTTTTTTGAATTCGAAGTTGAGGTTTCTACTCACGGAAATATCGTATAAACCTTGTCCTACCACTCCAAAACCAAATAAACCTATATTTAATTTTTTACTCATGGACTATGCTATTTTTAAAGTGTTTTGTTTTTTTTCTGGATTCAATTTCATGAAGGTGGAGATGATTTCTTGGATGCTGGTGAGTTCTAATAAAAAACCATCATGCCCGTAAAACGAATCAATTTCAGCGAAAGTGGCATTTTGTATATTTCTGGCTAAGAATTTTTGTTCTTCAATGGGGAACAAAAAATCGTTTTTAATTCCAATCACCAACGTATGTGCTTCAATCAATTTTAAAGCCTCTTTAATAGAATTTCTATCACGCCCCACATGATGGCTATCCATAGCTTTAGTTAAATAATAGTAACTGTAAGCATTAAAACGCTTCACCAATTTTTCTCCTTGATAACGTTGATAGGACGAAGCGTTGAAATCGGTCTTTTTATCCAAATCAATTTCATGCTGCGTTTTATCATAACTCTCATAAGAGCGATAGGATAGGAGTGCCAAGCTTCTGGCCGCTTTTAAGCCTTTTGCACCACCATCTTTTTGCTTGCTGTAAAATGTTCTATCGGCAGTGATGGCTAATCTTTGAGATTCATTAAATGCAATTCCCCATGGCGAGTGTTGTGCATTGGTTGCCAAAACAATTAAGTTTTTAATTTTTTGAGGCTCAATAATGGCCCATTCTAAAGCTTGTTGACCGCCTAAAGAACCTCCAATTAAGGTTTGGATTTGTTTTACACCCAACTCTTCTGCTAAAATTTGATGTGCTGCAACTAAATCTCTAATGGTAAATTCCGGAAAATCTAAATAATAGGCTAAACCAGTAACAGGATTAATGGAAAGTGGGTTAGTAGTACCATAATGCGAGCCTAAAACGTTAGCGCAAACTATAAAATGCTCATTTGGATTGAAATAATCATTTTTTCCAAATAAACCTGCCCACCAATTGGTCACGTCTGAGTTTGCTGTTAAAGCATGACAGACCCAAACTACATTAGATTTATCCTTATTTAGTTTGCCAAAGGTGTGATAAGCTATTTCTAAGTTTCTTAACTTTTTGCCGCTTTCTAGCTTAAACTGTTTTTTATATTGAAATTTTTTGATGCTCATGATGAAATTAATGTGTTGAAAATAGTGTGATTTTTTTGATGATTTTAATCGTGGTAAACGATTAGAAATTAACACATGCAACACATGTAGCAATAAGATAATTGCTGATTTTGAGAAATTGATAAAGCTTCTTTTGCTACAAAAGAATATAAGCTGTTTTTGAGAATTTTAAATAATTTTTCCATGTCTTAAAAAATTTATATCTCCCTTTTCGGGTTAGGATTTGGCACCTTCTCTTTTTTGCTAAGGGTTGCCAGTGGGTCTCTGAGCCTAATCTCTCGCCACTTCTTTATAAATCAAGACCTGTTTTGAAGAGGAATTGATTTTGGTATCTCAACCAAATGATGTTGCGAAGATAAGATAGAATTTGCTTATCTTCCAAATAAAATTTTGTTTTTTAATTATCGGCTATAAAAATAATCATAAAACAGCTTCTAAATCAGCGATTAAATCATCAATATGTTCTAAACCAACTGAAACTCGTAAAAGATTCTTTGGCGTTTTGGTATCCGGACCTTCAACAGCGTAGCGGTGTTCTATCAAACTTTCTACACCACCCAAACTGGTAGCTTGAGTAAAGATTTTTAGACCATTAATGACTTGTTTCGCTTTTTCTTCTCCGTCTTTTAATAAAAAAGATAGCATCCCTCCAAAAGCCAACATTTGTTTTTTAGCTAATTCATGCTGAGGATGAGATTTTAATCCAGGATAATAAACCAACTCTACCGCAGGATGGGCTTCTAAGAATTCAGCTAAAGCCTGAGCATTAGCCACATGGCCACGCATACGATAAGGTAAAGTTTTAATTCCTCGAGTCACCAAATAGCAATCAAATGGGGCTGGAACAGCACCTCCGTAACTTTGAACAATTTTAATTTTATCCCAGAACTCATTGACTTCTTTAGTTACCAAAACACCTCCAGTAACATCAGAATGGCCATTCATATATTTTGTAGTAGAGTGCATCACGATATCGGCACCTAAACTTAAAGGTTGTTGGCAAATAGGAGAAGCGAAAGTATTATCCACCACAAAAATCAATTGATGTTCTTTTGCGATGTGTGCGATCAGTTCTATATCACACAATTTCAAAAGTGGATTGGAAGGCGTTTCGGCCCAAATGAGTTTAGTTTCTCTTTTTATTGCATCAAAAATTTGCTCTGGCTGGGTATAATCCACAAAATCAAAAGTTAAGATTCCAGCAAATAGCAATTTTAATTGATTCCTTAAACCATGATACATATCATCCGGACAAATAATATGGCTACCTGGTTCTAAAGCTTGAAAAACAGACATTCCAGCCGAATTTCCAGTTGAAAAAGCGCAAGCCTCAGCACCATTTTCTAGTGCAGCGATTACATTTTCTAATGCTTTCCTGTTCGGGTTAGTGGCTCTTGAATAAATATACCCACCCGGATAATCTCCGTCTTTTCCACGCTCAAAAGTGGTAGAAAGTGTAATGGGCTGAATAGCAGCTCCTGTGTTAGCGTCTATTTGGTTCCCAGAGTGGATGGCTAAAGTTTCAATTTTCATATTTGTATTTTCTGATGACAATCGACCCAAACTTAATAAAAGCAATCTTGTTTTACATTCTAATCACGTAACAAAAGCGCATTTTTCTTAATTTGCGCAAAATTCAAGTTTATGAATTCAGAACATCAGCTAGAAATTCTTTTAAAAGATCAAGATCTACCTCAACAACATCGATTAATTGCCGAAAAAGTAAAAAATGGCAAGCGAATCAGCTTTGATGAGGGCGTATATTTATATGAAAATGGTGAACTTTCATTTGTAGGAGTTTTAGCCAATTTTATCCGCGAAAAGCGACATGGCAACACCACTTATTTTAATCGTAATTTCCATATAGAACCTACTAATCTTTGTGTTTACGATTGTAAATTTTGCTCTTATTCTGTTTTGATTAAGCAGCGAGAAGATGGGTGGGAATATACTATGGAAGATATGCTCAACATCGTAAAAAAGTATGATGGAGAGCCTGTTACGGAAGCACATATTGTTGGTGGTGTTTTACCGCAATATGATATGCCTTTTTATCAAAAGCTGTTTTCTGAGATTAAAAAACATCGACCGGAATTGCATGTAAAAGCTTTGACTCCAGTTGAGTATCACTATATCTTTAAAAAAGCTAAAGTGGATTACGCTACCGGAATGAAATTAATGAAAGAAGCAGGCTTAGATTCTATGCCTGGTGGCGGAGCTGAAATTTTTCACCCAGAGGTGAGAGAAAAAATAGCTAAGGATAAGTGTAATGCAGAGCAGTGGCTTCAAATTCATGAAGAATGGCACAAATTAGGAATGCGTTCTAATGCGACCATGCTTTACGGTCATATCGAGGAATTTTGGCATCGTGTAGATCACATGGAAAGGTTGAGAACTTTACAGGATAAAACGGGTGGTTTCCAAACTTTTATTCCACTAAAATTCAGAAATCAAGATAATCAGATGTCTGATGTGCCTGAATCTACTGTGGTAGAAGATTTAAGAAATTATGCCATTGCGAGGATTTATTTAGACAATTTTGATCATATCAAATCTTATTGGGCAATGATTAGCAGAAGTACGGCCCAATTATCTCTAAATTTCGGTGTTGATGATATTGACGGAACATTAGATGATACTACTAAAATATACTCTATGGCAGGTGCAGAAGAACAACATCCAGCCATGAGTACCAAAGAATTGGTGAAGTTGATTAAAGATGTTGGTAGAAAACCAGTAGAAAGAGATACCCTTTATAATGTCATTACTGATTTTGAAAATGTAGAATTTCCGGAAGATGAAAAACCAAAATACTATGCTTTACCCGTTTTAAATTAATTCATGAGCGCTATCCAAAAAAGATTTTACATCATCCGCCACGGAGAAACAGACCTAAATAAAAACGGAATTGTACAAGGAAGAGGTGTAGATTCTGATTTAAACGCAACAGGAAGAGCGCAAGGTGAGGCCTTTTTTAAGATGTATCAACATCTCCCTTTTGATAAAATCTATACTTCTACACTTAAAAGAACACATCAAACAGTAGCTTCATTTATTAAAAAAGGAATTCCCTGGGAACAATTATCTGGTTTAGACGAGTTGGCATGGGGTAAATATGAAGGTCTGGCTAGCACTCCTGAGTTAAGAAGTGGTTTCAAGAAGTTAGTTGAAAGTTGGTCTTTAGGGCATTATGATGTTAAAATAGAAGGAGGAGAAAGTCCTAATGAAGTTTATATACGCCAAACAGCAGCTTTAAAACATGTTTTGGCTCAAAAAGATGAACATTTGATACTGATTTGCATGCATGGAAGAGCCATGCGTTTACTCATGTGCCAGTTGATGAATCAATCTTTGGATAAAATGGATGAATATCCTCATCAAAATACTTCATTGTATATTTTAGATTATGAGGATGGAAAATTTGAAATGCAAACATTTAACAGTTTAGTGCACTTACAAAATTTATGATCAGAATTTCTGCGGTAAGTTATACCAACACCATTCCTTTTATTTATGGTTTAGAACATGATGCTATCCAAAGTGAAATAGATTTAAGTTTAGATGTGCCTTCTTTATGCGCACAAAAACTCATTGAGGATAAAGTAGATATCGGTTTAATACCTGTTGCTGCAATTTTAGATTTACCGGAAGCTCACATCATCTCTGATTATTGTATCGGAGCCAATGGAGCCGTAAATTCGGTTTTTATATTTAGCAATTGTCCGATAGAAAAAGTAGAATATTTACAGTTAGATCCCCAATCTAGATCCTCTAATAATTTAGCTTTAGTACTGCTCCAAAATTATTGGAAAATACAGCCAGAACTCGTTTATAAAGCTAAAGAGTATAGCCGCTCTACCCATCCAAAAACAGCTTATGTGCAAATTGGCGATCGCACATTTGGCCAAGTAGATAAACATGCTTTTGTATATGATTTAGCTGCTGAATGGAAGAAGTTTACAGGATTAGAGTTTGTGTTTGCTGCATGGGTGAGTAACAAAAAACTAGAAGACGGATTTATCCAAAATTTAAACAAAGCTTTGAAGTTTGGTTTAGATAGTCGTCTAAAAATCTTTGAGAATATGGAAATGCGTAAAGATTTTGATTTGGTAGATTATTTAATGCATAAAATAGATTATAAATTAACAGAAAGTAAAAAAGAAGCTTTGCAACTTTTTCATCAATATATTAAAGCCCTGTCTATTTAATCATTTGGATTCTTTAAATAAGTTGAATGTTAATCGCATTCACTCCTTTATTTTATAAGCCTTAATTATTAAAATTTTATCAGGATTTGCTAATAAAGCTAATCAACTTTTTATATTTAAAATTATAAGCAGCTAAAGTCATTCTTTAAGCTTAATTTAGAGGCTTTCCAATTCTAAAATGCAAGAAGAATTCATATCAATATCTATTTCACATTTTGAAGAATTGCTTCAGCTAGAAAAATTCTTCGAATATTCTCAAGACCTATTATGTATTGCAACTTTTGATGGTTTTTTCAAAAAAATAAATCCTGCTGTATCAAAAGTGTTAGGTTATTCAGAGGAAGAATTATATGCTAATAGAATTATGAAGTTTGTACATCCTGAGGATGTAGAAAACACTGTTCTGTTTAGAGTTGGAATGATTACAGGATATTCTTTGTACAATCATGAAAATAGGTACATCACAAAAAGCGGAGAAATAGTTTGGCTGTCGTGGACTTCCATTCCCATAGAGAGCAATAAATGTGTTTTTGCTATTGCGAAAGTAATCACTGATAAGAAAAAAATAGAACAAGAGCGCAACGCACTTTTAGATAGTATTTCTGTAGTTAATCAAGAACTCAAGCACTTTACCAGAATTTCTTCCCATGATTTAAGATCACCTGTAAATAATATCTTATCTATTTTTGATTTATTAGATATTTCAAAAATTACCGATCCAGATACTTTAGAGCTTATAAATTTATTAAAGTCGACAACCCATCAATTACATCAAACTTTAGAAACCTATATAAATGAGCTGATTAGAAAGGATAATGAATTTAAACAACCCAAGAATGAGCTAAATTTAGAAATAGAACTCAAAAGTGTAGTTGAAACTATTAGTTCTTTGGTTATGAAATCTCATACAGAAATTGTTGTGGATTTCTCAGCTTTTAAAATTATTCGCTTTAATAAAGTTTTTTTAGACAGTATTCTGCTAAACTTAATAACCAATGCAATTAAATATGCCAGTCCTGATAGACACCCTTTAATACATATTAAAACTTCAATAAAAGATAACAGCCGACAATTAATCATTGCCGATAATGGTTTAGGAATTGATTTAGAAAAAGTAAAGGGTAAAATCTTCGGACTTAACCAAACATTTCATCGTCATGTCGATAGTAAAGGCTTGGGCTTATATTTAGTGAAAACACATATAAATGCGATGGGTGGTGAAATTGAGGTAGAAAGTGAAGTAGGGAAGGGAACAACTTTTATTATCTCCTTTAAAGATTAATAGTGGGTTGTCCTTTTAAGATATGAAAAACAAAAAAGCAGGTGAGTCTATCACCTGCTTTTTTGTTACAATAAAAACTTATTAATTGCTTTTTGTGATATTAACCGTACCTAAATCAGTTACAGAACCATTGGTGACCATAACGTTTGGAATTGATTTGGATACATAAGGCGAATCAACCTGAAAATCTACATGATAAGTACTTGCTGGCGCACCATTAAAGTAAAAATGACCTAAAGAATCTATGATTGTTCCTATGGTATCAGTTCCGTTTATCGCATAAATTTTAGGATAAGAAGCAATGGGGGTAACCATTCCGGTAATTGCACCTGATACCGCTGATGGAATACCTCTGATTACTGGTTTTAAAATATAACCTCCGTTTCCTGTTTTTACAATAGATTTAGCCGCATCAAAATCTAATAATAAAGTATAGGCTACACCTTGAACAACCTCTGATTGAATTTTTACCTTGACACCAGATTCTTGTCCGCTTGGTGTGATTAAATCGTGTGAAACACCATCAACTATCACTTTGTTTCCAGTAGGTTCTAATACTAAACGAATTTCTTGTAAAGTTCCTGATGGAACAATATCAGACGCAACAAGGGTATCTTTTCCATCTCTATATTGAAGAATATCAAAAGCACCCGCATTTACGGGTAATGTAGCCTGACCACCAGATGTGATAACATTAACTTCTTTCACATTCAAAATAATAGCGTCATAATTACCTGGCGAATCCGTCATTTTGATGTTCATTTTGGTGGAACCTTCAGGTGCATTATTCTTATTACATGCTGCAAAGCTCAATCCGAGCACTAGAAGCGGAAATAACATTAATTTTTTCATGACTGTAATTTGTTTTTAGTTTCCTACACCGTATAAAAAATAATGCCAATTCAGATTTTATTTAGATTTTGAAACACAACTTATTGAATAACAATATAATAAATCAGTTTTTTGATTTGTGGTTTATAGGAGAAAACATTAAAGCTGAACTAAATATTGAATTTTTGCACTTTAATTTTAATTAAACAAGATAAAGTTTTTAGCAACAGACCAGAATTTAAAAGAGGTTTTAGCAACCGTAACATCTTCCATTCATTTATTAATTAAAAGATCCGAAGCGCAAATTGAAATTGATTTTTAGGCTTTTGAAGTAGTGAGATTTAACAGAGAATATTTAGAAAGTATTTTTCTAAACCTTTTAATCAATGCCATAAAATATGCTGATGAGTTGAGGAAACCACAAATTAAAATTAGTACTAAAATTAATATAGAGGGCAAGAAGCAATTATTAGTATCTGACAACGGTTTTGTGATTGATTTAAAAAACATAAGAATAAGATAGTCGGATTAAACCAAACATTTCATCAACGACCGGTTAGTACAGGTTTAGGATTATTTTTAGTGAAATCACAGATGGCAGAGAGGGGTAGTAAAATTGAGGAGGTAAATAAAGAAGCAAAGGAAATAACTTTTACCTTAACATTTATAAATAAAACAGCTTGATTTTAAATGATAGAGCAATACGCCTTCAGGAGACCAGAGCTCTTTGATGAAAAAAGCTATAAATTGCTATAAAAAAGCAGGAAATTTTTTAAATAAATCTTATTTTGCGGTCAAATAATACCTAAAAAATGTTCAACTATTTAAAATCATCGTTTGCTAGAAAAAAAGCGAGAAGAATTACTCAAGAATATCCACCAAGGGTAGAAAGTTTTAATTTAGGAAAATACGGTGTGATTGACTATGCACATTGGACTAATCCCTTAGCTCCAAAAATTAGTATTGTAGAAGAAACAGTTTCTTTCTTTAATCAATTTATCAAAGAAGGAGATTTGGCAATTGATATTGGTGCTAACGTTGGGGATACAACTGTTCCGATGGCACTTTGTACAGGTAAAACAGGAATGACCATAGGTTTTGATCCTAATCCATTGGTTTTTAAAATTTTACAAACAAACGCATCTTTAAATAAAGATAAATATATTTTAGATGCCGAAAACTGTGCGATTTCTACCATAGAAGAGGAGTTTTATTTTATTTCATCTGAAGCATCTTTTGCTAATGGCGCTATTTCCCCTTCCAAGGATAGTGAACACGGTAAATTTGTTCAGCCCAATAAGGTGAAAGGCGTAAATCTAAAAGCTTTTTTAGAAAGTAAATATGCTCATTGGGCATCAAAACTTTCTTTTATCAAGATAGATACCGAAGGTTATGATAAAGAAATTATCAAATCTATTAGTGATTTAATTTTAAAGTATAAGCCTGTTATTGTTGCAGAAAGCTTTGGAAAAGCGAGTGATGAAGCCAAAATTGAGCTTTATGAGGTGATTGCTAAAAATGGTTATGAAATCTATTACTTCGAAGATTTTAATGTAAATGCAGAAGTGGTGAAACTTAATACTGCTAAAGATATGCTTAATTACAAGCATACCATTAATGTTTACGCAAAACCGAATACTTAAAATTTTTATTTGTTTTTCATTAGAAATATCTGAACCGTGAACACTTCAATATCAAAACGATGAAGATAAGTCAATCCAAAATTCAGAATTCTATTCAAAAATAAAGTTATTACAATAAGGTTTAAGACCTAATGTTTGATGCTGGTTAAAGTTGAATTCTTTTAATGGAAGATATTCCTTGTCTTTAATAAACTTACCTTGATATCCCAAATTTTCTAGGTAACTAAACACTTCTCTTACTTTTTCTTGACCTACGTGGCGTTCTTCAGATTCGATTAGGATTTTTGGTTTGTTCTTTTTTAAGGTATTTATCCCACCCTTTAAAACTTCGAGTTCATTACCCTCTACGTCTATTTTTAAAAAAGTAGGTTTTAAATTAAGTCTATCACAATATTTATCTAAAGTATCGGTCTCTATTTCTTGATTAAGAATAAGCTGATTTTCATCAAATACATTGAGTAAGCTAGCTCCTGGAGAGTCGGTTTTTGAACCTTTAATAGGAATATGGAGCATAACCTTTTCTGAAATATTAGAAAGCGCTAAGTTAGAAATATAAACATTCGTCCATTTTAAAGAATTTTTCAGTTCAATTAAATCTTTGAAGAGATTGAATTGAGGTTCAAAAGCATGAATCTCTCCAGATTTTCCTGTTTTTTTTAACATGTGATATAAGTATCCAGCTTTATGACATCCTATATCAAATACCATATCCCCACTTTTTATTTGGGTTAAAACGTAAGAAATGCCTCCTCTATCGTTCTTGTTTTTGTATTTATTTGCCCTTAGGCGTAATTTGATACGATTAAATAACTTCAATTTAGTAATCATTTTTTTAAATGGTTAAACGAATAATATAATAAAGCGATTGTAATTTAGCTAAAATAGGTAACTTTTGTAATTTTTATTATCTCGTAAGTTCAAGTAATAAATGCAACTCAATAAAAAACGAAGAGGAGAAATAAACTCCCCTAAGTTTTATGCAAATTGAGACTGCAATGAAACAACTT
>JACXVB010000049.1 GCA_014763615.1 Sphingobacteriales bacterium
ATAACAGACCAAGAAAAACATTAAACTTTAAAACTCCTTATCAAGTTTTTATGGCTAATTTTATAATCTGAAAGTTGCGTTTATTACTTGAATGCGCCTCTCAAAAAGTAGAATGAATTCGATATGATTTTTTGATTTCCAAGCTACTCTAATATTTTTTGAGATTTAAATAATTCAATAAAAATGGGATAGGCGTTTTCAAATACCTAGAAGTATAAATTATATTTTTTGATTACCATAACAAGGTTAAAATTAAAGTGTGTTTTATTTGGACAGCCCAGCTACAAAGGATCATATTTTTAGAGAAAAATATTTTGTAATTAATAAATCTTTAGCGTTGAGTATATGTATTTTATAAAGTTTTACCAAATTTTAATAGGTAATTTCTAAATAATCCACCAAAAAAAATCCTCCATATTTAACAGATTTTTGTGTTAAGTATGGAGGATTTTAAAATAGGAGAGTTCTGATTTTGTTTCAGCTCTGCCGATTCGTTTTTGAAAGTTTTTGATTAATCTAGATCGAAGCGATCTAAATTCATCACCTTATTCCAAGTTTTTACAAAGTCATTTACAAATTTTTCTTTGTTGTCATCCTGAGCATAAACTTCAGCATAAGAACGCAGAATGGAGTTTGATCCAAAAACTAAGTCAACTCTGGTGGCAGTCCATTTCACTGCGCCATCTTTTCTGTCTATTAGGTGATACAAATTATCAGAAACAGGAATCCATCGATATTTCATATCGGTAATGTTCACAAAGAAATCATTGCTAAGGATGCCCTCTCTGTTGGTAAACACCCCATGTTTTGTACCTCCATAATTAGTACCTAAAGAACGCATTCCTCCAATTAAAACTGTCATTTCGGGAGCGGTTAAACCCATTAATTGTGCTTTATCTAATAATAAGTCCTCTGGGTTTATTGGATAATCTTTTTTCAGCCAGTTTCTAAAACCATCATGGATTGGTTCAAGTACTTCAAATGAATCAACGTCTGTCATTTCTTGTGTAGCATCTCCTCTGCCGTAGCTAAAAGGCACTTTTACATTTACTCCACCTTCTTGAGCTGCTTGCTCAATCGCTGCATTTCCTCCTAAAACAATTAAATCTGCGATACTAATTTCTTTGCCAAATTCTGCTTTTATTTTTGTGAGCGTTTGGACTACTTTTTCAAGGCGTTTTGGCTCATTCCCTTCCCAATTTTTTTGAGGATTTAAGCGAATTCTAGCTCCGTTTGCTCCGCCTCTATAATCAGAAGCTCTAAAAGTTCTAGCACTATCCCAGGCGGTTGTAATCAGTTCTGTTCTGGTTAATCCGCTGTTAAGAAGCCTTGTTTTTAATTCCTCAATATCAGAATCAGTTAAAGTATAATTAACCTCAGGAATTGGGTCTTGCCAAATTAAATCTTCTTTAGGCACATCAGCTCCCAAGTAGCGGCTTTTAGGACCTAAATCTCTATGTGTTAATTTGAACCAAGCTCTCGCAAAGGTTTCTGCAAAATATTCTGGGTCTTTGTAAAAACGCTCGGATATTTTTCGATAAACAGGATCCATTTTCATGGCCATGTCTGCGTCCGTCATAATAGGATTTTGCCTAACCTTAGGATCATGGGCATTTAATGGTTTATCTTCTTCTAAGATATGAATAGGTTCCCATTGCCACGCTCCGGCAGGACTTTTTTTAGACTCCCATTCATAGTCAAGAAGAAGATGAAAATAGGAATGATTCCATCTATCGGGTGTGGTGGTCCAAGCCCCTTCAAGTCCACTAGTGACCGTATCGGGTCCGTTACCGTTATTTTTAGGATTCATCCATCCTAATCCTTGTTCCTGTATTGGTGCACCCTCAGGGCCATGACCCAATACTGAAGCATCTCCATTTCCATGACATTTACCTACGGTGTGACCTCCAGCGGTTAAAGCAACAGTTTCCTCATCATTCATTGCCATTCGCTTAAAAGTTAAGCGAACATCTTTTGCTGTTTTGAGGGGATCCGGTTTACCATCAACTCCTTCTGGATTTACATAGATTAAACCCATTTGTACCGCAGCTAAAGGGTTTTCTAGGGTTTCTCGATCTTCATCGCTTGCATATCTATTGTGGGTAGCGGCCAACCATTCCTTTTCTGATCCCCAGTAAGTGTCTTTTTCTGGATGCCAAATATCTTCTCTTCCGCCTGCAAATCCAAAGGTTTTAAATCCCATAGATTCATAGGCCATATTGCCAGCTAAAATTATCAAATCTGCCCATGATAATTTGTTTCCATATTTTTTCTTAATGGGCCAAAGTAATCTTCTGGCTTTGTCTAAATTTGCATTATCTGGCCAACTGTTTATCGGTGCAAAACGCTGATTACCTGTTCCGGCACCTCCTCTTCCATCACTAATTCTATATGTTCCCGCTGCATGCCATGCCATTCGGATCATCAATCCACCGTAATGTCCCCAATCTGCGGGCCACCAATCTTGAGAATCGGTCATCAAATTTTTTAAATCTGCCTTTACCGCTTCTAAATCTAATTTTTTAAACTCTTCGGCATAGTTAAAACCTTCATCCATTGGATTGGTTTTTTTATCATGTTGATGAAGAATGTCGAGGTTTAAAGCATTTGGCCACCAATTCATCACAGAATTTTTTGATTCTGTATTAGCCCCTTGATGGAATGGACATTTTGAAATATCTCCATTCATGCTGTAAGTGGTACTACCATTTGAGTGATTATTACTTTCCATTTCAATTAATTTAGTTTAATGATTACTCAAAGTTATGGTAATATAAACAGGTTTGCTTATCTTAAAATTTGATGCTATTATCAATAAATTCTATGTTCTGAGAAATTTTTATTTGGTAAATTAATAATGATGTTTAATAAATTCCAACTGTGTTTAGTTTAGCGATAATAATAATTTAAAGGAGTTTTAAAAACGCATTAACCAAAAATCTAAATTTTTCTAGCTCTTCATCATAAGTATAGGTTTTTAAACGCTTTATCAAAATGTATTTTAATAGAGGTGTTGGGATAATTAGCGAGAGGTATGCATTAACATGATTAAATAAATCATACGAAAACGAATATTCATCCATTTAATCTTTGTTTTTGCTAATTTAAATAGCACTAACCCTGCAAACTAAACTGGATTGCAATGAAAAGCCCGCAGGACAGGAGCGAGCGGACTTGTAATGTAAAGCCAGACTACCGGGAGTTAACAGGTAGTTCAGCACCTTTTCTAAACAAACAGATTCTTCGCTATCACTCTGAATGATGTTGGGAACAAACTGATTTCGACTTGGCTCCATCTGACAGTCTCTTTGAAAACCCCAAAATTGCGCTATTGCAATAAATGGATATAAAAGCGTATTTTTGCCAGCGACAAAAAAATAAATATGAGTTTAAATGTAATTAAACAGTCGATTGATTTAGGCGATGGCCGTATCATTGAGATCGAAACTGGAAAGTTGGCTAAACAAGCTGATGGAGCAGTAGTCGTTCGTCAAGGTGATACCATGCTATTGGCCACTGTTGTTAGTAACAAAGATGCAAAAGAAGGTGTCGACTTCCTTCCATTATCCGTTGATTACCAGGAGAAATATGCGGCTTCAGGTCGTATTCCTGGAGGTTTCTTAAGAAGAGAAGCCAGATTATCCGATTATGAAGTTTTAATTTCTAGATTGGTTGACAGGGCTTTACGCCCATTATTCCCTGATGATTACCATGCGGATACGCAGGTCATGATTTCCTTAATTTCATCAGACAAAGACATTATGCCGGATGCTTTAGCAGGTTTAGCGGCGTCGGCTGCTTTAGCTGTTTCAGACATTCCGTTTAACGGACCGATTTCTGAGGTTCGTGTGGCTAAAATTGATGGTCAATTGGTGATAAACCCAAGTCGTACTGATTTGGAAAGAGCTACTTTAGAATTCATCGTTGCTGGTTCTGCAAAAGACATCAATATGGTGGAAGGTGAATCTAATGAGATTGCAGAAGCTGAATTGGTAGAAGCGATTCAGTTTGCGCATACGGCTATTAAAAAACATTGTGCAGCCCAAGAAGAGTTGACCAAATTGGTGGGTAAAACTGAAAAGCGTACTTATAGCCATGAAAATTCTGATTTAGAATTGAAAGCTAAAATTACCGCAGATACTTACGCTCAAGTTTATGCTGTTGCTAAATCTGGTGTGGGCAAAGATGAGCGTTCTGCTGCGTTTAAAGCCATTCAAGATGAAGTGATAGCTGCTTTAGGTGAGGATGCTTCTGAGAGTATTATATTTTTAGCGAAGAAATATTTCCATGATGTACAATATGATGCGGTAAGAGCATTATTATTGAATGAAGGTATTCGTTTGGATGGACGTTCTACTACGCAAATCCGCCCAATTTGGAGCGAAGTAGGTTACTTACCTGCGGCTCACGGTTCTGCAATTTTTACTCGTGGAGAAACTCAATCTTTAACTACGGTTACTTTAGGAGCTAAAGATGATGAGCAAATGATTGATGGCGCTTTCATCAATGGTTATAATAAATTCATGTTACACTATAATTTCCCAGCCTTTTCAACCGGTGAAGCTCGTCCGAACAGGGGAGTAGGTCGTCGTGAAATTGGTCATGGAAATTTAGCCATGAGAGCAATTAAAAAAGTTTTACCTGCCGATTCTGAAAATCCTTACACCATCCGTGTGGTTTCTGATATTTTAGAATCTAATGGTTCATCCTCTATGGCTACCGTTTGTGCCGGAACTTTGGCTTTAATGGACGCAGGTATCAAAATTAAAGCGCCTGTAACGGGTATTGCTATGGGTTTAATTACTGATGAGAAGACAGGTAAATACGCTATTCTTTCTGATATCTTAGGTGATGAAGATCATTTAGGAGATATGGACTTTAAAGTTACTGGAACCAAAAACGGTATCACGGCTTGCCAGATGGACTTGAAAGTGAATGGTTTATCTTATGAGGTTTTATCTAAAGCTTTAGATCAAGCAAAAGAAGGTCGTTTACACATCTTAAACGAAATTTCTAAAACTTTAGCAGCACCAAGAGAAGATTACAAGCCACATGCGCCACGTATTGTTTCTTTAACCATTGATAAAGAATATATTGGTGCCGTGATTGGCCCTGGTGGAAAAATTATTCAAGAAATGCAACGCGAAACCGGAGCAACTATTTCTATCGAAGAAAAGGATAATAAAGGAATGGTACAGATTTTTGCGGATAATAAAGCTTCTATTGATGATGCTGTGCGTAGAATTAAAGCAATTGCAGCTAAACCGGAAGTTGGTGAAATTTACGAAGGAAAAGTAAAATCTATCATGCCTTTTGGTGCTTTTGTAGAGATTATGCCGGGTAAAGATGGTTTACTACACATCTCGGAAATTGATTGGAAACGTTATGAGACGATGGACGGAATTTTTCAAGTAGGAGATGAGGTGAGGGTGAAGTTGTTGGATGTGGATAAACAAGGTAAATTGAAACTTTCTCGTAAAGCTTTATTGCCTCGCCCGCCTAAGGAAGAAGTCCAAAAAGCTGACGCATAATTTTAATGAGTCTGAAGACAGAAGACCGAGGTCAGAAGTCTGGATATAAATAAAAGCCTTGATTCTTAATAAATCAAGGCTTTTTTATTCGTTTAAACTCCTGACTTCCTACTTCGGTACTCAGACTTTATTACTTCTTCTTTGCAAAAGGATTTACTGCCTCTGCATAGGATTTTGTTTTTCCTGATTGATAATCAGATTTACTTTTCTTGCCTTCTGTACTTTTGGCCTTCTTTTCGTTTTTACTTCCTTTGTCTTTACTCATTTAAGTGGTTTTTAATAATCATAAATCATACTGCTTTTACTGGGTACTACAAGTATTTACTTCGTAAGCTGTGTGGGTATATCGAAGTAATGATTAAAAGATTCTCATTTTAAGGAAATGTAGGCATTATATCTGATAAAACACCATATTATTCTTTAACCAAAATACCTGTAACATCAATAGTCACTTCTTGTCCAACTTTTCTATAAATGATGTCTGGGGCTTTAATTTTAAAATCTGCACTCAATAATTTGAATTTCGTTTCTAACACAATCTTTTGGTCTTTTACAATAATTTTGCAAGGAACGGTCTTATTTTTTTCTACACCATGAATCTTAAATTTTCCCTCCACATTAAACTGGTAAACACCATCCTTGTTTAGATTGAAATTATCTATAAATTTTCCTTTGAAACTGGCTGTTGGGAATTTGTCGCTCTCCATATATTTTTCATTAAAGTGGGTCTGCATTAAAGCTTTTTTAAATTTAAATGAGGCTATATTTATGGTCATTTCAACTTCTTTCTTAGCTAGGTGTAAATCCGCTACGGCTCTGTTGCTGATGGCTTCAATATCGGCTATAGGTGCCGGAGAGAAAAAATGAATGTAAATTTCTTTAGCCCGATAATCTTGTGCACTAAGCTCCTGAAATCTAAAAATTAAAAAAAGGACAATAATAAATTGCTTCATTTTCACAGTTCAAACCTAAATATATTCAAATACCTCGAGTTTCTAATAAAGTTTTAAAAGAAAGCAGATTTAGTATATTTGAAACATGAACCATTTAGTCGCCCCCTCTATTTTATCGGCCAATTTTGCCAATCTTGAAGATGACATCCACATGTTGAATAAAAGCACTGCAGATTGGATTCATGTAGATGTGATGGATGGTTTATTTGTTCCTAATATTTCTTTTGGTTTCCCAGTAATTGCAGCGGTTAAAAACTTCACAAAAAAACCTTTAGATGTGCATTTAATGATTGAGAAGCCAGAACGTTATATCAAAGAATTTAAGGAAGTGGGCGCAAATGGTATTACGGTTCATTATGAAGCTTGCACACATCTTCATCGTACGGTACAAAGTATAAAAGAAGTGGGCTGCAAAGCGGGTGTAGCTTTAAATCCGCATACACCTGTAGCTTTGTTAGAGGATATTATAGAAGATTTGGATTTGGTTTTAATCATGTCGGTAAATCCAGGTTTCGGTGGCCAAAAATTTATCGAACAAACTTATCATAAGATACATCAATTGAAAAAGATGGCTTTAGAGCGTAATCCTGATTTATTGATCGAAATTGATGGGGGCGTAAGTATTCATAATTCTTTAGCTTTATTAAAAGCTGGAGCCAATGTTTTAGTGGCGGGTAATGCAGTTTTTAGCGCTCAAGACCCTATCCATACCATTGCCGAGTTGAAAAAAATTTCTCCCGATATTATCCATGCCTAAGCAGATTTCTTGATGTTTAAAAGGTTTTTGCTCTTGTTCCTTATTTTTCCTTTTTTGTTGAAAGCTCAAAATGTTTCTGAGCTTAGCGGAAAAATTTTGAATGAGCAAAAAGAAATTTTAGTGGGTGTAAAAATAAAAGTTCAAAACACAAAAATTCAGGTGGTTAGTGATGCTAATGGATTTTATAGTTTAAAGTTAAAACCAGGGGAATATGTGATTTCATTTAGTTCTGTTGGTTATTTAACCAGTAATGTTGAGGTGAAAATTGTAGCCGGTAAAAACTTCCCATTATCTATTACTTTAAATAGGGATTTGCAGCATTTAGAACAAGTGATTGTGCAAGATCAGTTAGGAAGGAATCAAGGGATGATCAATTTAAGCCCGAAGATATTAAGCAGCAATCCTAATGTTTCTCAAAACTTTGAAGCTATATTAAAACAACTACCCGGTGTATCTACTAATAATGAATTGAGTTCTCAATATTCTGTAAGAGGAGGGAATTTTGATGAAAACTTGATTTACATTAATGATGTGGAGATTTTTAAGCCTTATTTGGTAAGAAATGGGCAGCAAGAGGGTCTAAGTTTAATTAATCCTGATTTAGTAGGGCAAGTAAAGTTTTCTGCCGGAGGTTTTGCGCCCAGATATGGAGATAAAATGTCGTCGGTTTTAGATGTTCAATATAAAAACACCGATACCTTGAAAGGAATTGTAGGTATCGGAACCAATGGTTATTCTCTCACTACTTTTCTCAAATATCATAAATTATCTATGGCTTTGGCTTATAGAACAAAGAAGAATACGTCCACTTTAAATTCGCAGCCTATTATAGGAAGTTATAACCCTCAATTTCATGATTTTCAAACGCTGCTAAATTATCAACTCAATAAGAAAACTAGTTTAAGCTTTTTGGGAATTTATAATTCCAACAAGTTTGGTTTAGTTCCACAATCTCAAGAAACAGAATTTGGTACTTTTAATCAGCTCTACAGACTAAGAGTAAATTATGAAGGACAAGAAAAAGATGAATATAGCAATCTGGTTTCTTCCATCAGTTTAAACTCAGCTTTAAGCAAAAAGACCAATTTGAAATGGGTGAATTCTGTATTTTACATCACTGAAAAAGAAAAATTTGACCTATTAGGTCAGTATATTTTCGATGAGATAGAGAACGATTTCGGCAATAGCAATTTCGGACAAGTAAAAGCCAACCGAGGAATTGGTGCATTTCAAAATTATGGTAGAAATGAGCTACAAGCTGATATTTACGCTAGCGAGTTAAAACTGAATTTCTCCAAAAAAAAATCTTTTTGGGAAACGGGTTTAAGGTTTCAATACGATCAAGTTAAAGATCAACTCAAAGAATTTGAATCAATAGATTCTGCGGGTTATACCATCCCCAATACCTATCAAAATTTTGTGCTTTCTAGGTCTGTACAAGCTGCAAATCTGGTAAATACCTTTAGGTATTCTGCTTATGCGCAAAAAACTACAGAATTTAATGAGAAATGGTCTTTTACCGGAGGGTTAAGATTTAATTATAATACTTTCACCAAAGAGTTTATTCCAAGTCCGCGAGTCATTTTTACCTACCGACCGAATTATAAGAAGGATATTATCTATCGTTTTGCTACGGGTTTATATGCCCAACCCCCTTTTTACAGAGAGGAAAGAAATTTTGATGGTACTTTGAATAAAGATGTTAAATCTCAAAAATCGCTTCATTTTGTATTGTCTATGGACAATCAGTTTAAAGGATTAGGTAGCAATTTAAGATTCACTGCGGAAGCTTATTACAAGTATTTGTATGATTTGATTCCTTATGATATAGAAAATTTGAGGATCAGATATTATGCAAATCAATTAGCGAAAGGCTACGCCGCTGGTTTAGATTTCAGAATTAATGGAGAGTTTGTGAAAGATTTAGAATCGTCTTTTCGATTATCCATCATGAAAACTGCTCAGGATATCCAAAATGATTCTTATACCAAAAAAGACGGAAGCATTGTTTATCCCGGCTATATCAAAAGACCCACGGATCAAAGAGTGAATTTTTCAGCCTTTTTTCAAGATAAGCTATTCAATAGCCCAACTTATAAAGTGCATTTGAATTTATTGTATGGAAGTAGATTGCCCACAGGTCCTCCAGCCTCACAACCTTACCAACAAACTTTTCATATTCCGGCTTATAAACGTTTAGATATTGGTTTTTCTAAAGATTTGCTAGATCCCGAAAGTACGCATCCTCCTCAATTATTGAAGAAATTCTGTAAATCGTTTATCATCTATGCAGAAGTGTTCAATTTGTTAAATATCAATAACACGGTTTCTTATTTGTGGATCACAGATGTGAATAATTATCAATTCGCCATTCCTAATTATTTAACGTCTCGACAATTAAATTTGAGATTGATTACCAAATTTTAAAATAATAATAGGTATCCACGATGATTATCTTAAATTTGAACCATCATTCAAAAACAAAAAATCAAACTCATTTTTTGATTATTGAATAGCAACAAGAACCACAAAAATTTTTAATATAAAGCGTAAAATGAAACATAATTTCGGTGCAGGTCCCTGCGTATTACCACAAGAAGTGTTTAAACAAGCTGCTCAGGCTGTTTTAGATTTTAATGATACAGGTTTATCCATTTTAGAAATTTCGCACAGAGCACCAGAGTTTGTTGCAGTGATGGATGAAGCCATTAGTTTAGTGAAAGAATTACTTCATGTGCCAGCAGGTTATTCTGTGCTATTTTTACAAGGTGGTGCAAGTATGCAATTTGCGATGGTACCTTATAATTTATTGCCTGAAGGTAAAAAAGCGAGTTATTTAGATACAGGCGTGTGGTCTAAAAAGGCAATTGCCGAGGCTAAATTATTTGGAGAGGTAGCCGTAGTAGCTTCATCCAAAGATCAAAATTACACCTATATTCCTAAAGAATTTACAGTAGATAACGATAGCGTTTATCTTCATTTTACTTCTAATAACACCATTTTTGGTACAGAATTTACCAACTATCCAAAAACTAATGTTCCTTTAGTTTGCGATATGTCTTCTGATATTTTTAGTAGAGAAATTAACGTTGCTGATTTCGATTTGATTTATGCAGGAGCACAGAAAAATATTGGTCCGGCGGGTGCAACTGTTGTGATAGTTAAGGATGAGCTATTGGGTAAAACAGGCAGAGCTATACCATCAATGATGGATTATCAAAAACATATCGAGGCCGAGTCTATGTACAATACGCCTCCTGTTTTCTCTGTTTTTGTATCGATGTTAAACTTAAGATGGTTAAAATCTAAAGGTGGCGTGGCCGAAATCGCTAAAGAGAATGTAGCAAAGGCTAAAGCACTTTATGATGAGATTGATAGAAATCCATTATTTAAAGGGACAACAGCCAAAGAAGATCGTTCTAACATGAGTGTATGTTTTGTGATGGAGAATCCAGAATTAGAAAAGCCTTTCTTAAAATACGCCGAAGAAAAAGGATGTATTGGAATTAAAGGACACAGAAGTGTGGGTGGCTTTAGAGCATCATTATACAATGCTTTACCAATTACCAGCGTTCATGTTTTAGTGGATGCCATGCAGGAGTTTGCCGAGAAACATGCCTAATTTTTAAATCAACTAATAATCAGATAATTAATAATGAAAATTTTAGCAAACGACGGAATAGACCCGGTAGGAAAGAAGTTATTGGAAGATGCAGGGATAGAAGTAGATACCAATAATATTCCGCAAGAAGAATTAGCTGAAAAGTTAAATGCTTATGACGGAATCACCGTGAGAAGTGCAACCAAAGTGCGAAAAGATTTGATAGATGCTTGCCCTAACTTAAAAATTATTGGAAGAGGTGGAGTAGGCATGGATAATATTGATGTAGAATATGCAAAAAGTAAAGGTATTGCCGTAGAAAATACACCAGCTTCCTCTTCACTTTCTGTTGCAGAATTGGTTTTTACCCATCTTTTTAACGGCGTTCGTTTTGTGTATGATGCCAACCGCAAAATGCCTTTAGAAGGCAATACCAAGTTTAACGCTTTGAAAAAAGCGTATGCAAATGGCGTTGAGTTAAGAGGTAAAACTATTGGAATCATCGGTTTTGGAAGAATTGGTAAAGAAACCGCAAAATTAGCACTAGGCTTAGGGATGGATGTGATTGCTTTTGATTTATTTGAAATACCAAAAACTTTACCTTTAGAACTTTCAGGAGGAATTAAAGTAGATGTGCCTGTTAAAAAAGTAACGATGGATGAATTGTTAGCTCAATCTGATTTCATCAGTTTACATATTCCTTTCACAGAAAAACCCATTCTTGGAAAAGAAGAGTTTGAGAGAGTAAAAACTGGAGTGGGCATTGTGAATTGTTCAAGAGGAGGAACTATAGATGAGGAGGCTTTAATTGAAGCTTTAGATAGTGGTAAGGTTTCTTTTGCAGGATTAGATGTTTTTGATAACGAGCCTACTCCAAGAATCGCTATTTTGCAACACCCAAAAGTTTCTTTAACTCCACATATTGGCGCTTCTACCAATGAAGCACAAGAAAGAATTGGTGTAGAATTAGCTAATTTAATTATCGCTAACTTGAAGAATTAAGTTTTTGGAGAAATAATTATATGAGAGGAATTCTCAAAAGTTAAAAACGACTCTTTTCAATTAAAAAATCCTCAATATTTAATCTTTATCATGGTTAAATATTGAGGATTTGTGTTATTATAGGTTTACTTTTTAAGAAAATGTAATCAGAAGTGACTAAAATTTCTTTTTGAGACGGCCTTTTAATAAATTAAATTAATAGACTATGTTTATTTACCTTGTGCAGCAACTACCTCACCTTTAATATAAAGCATTTTTAAAGGTGTTTTTGAGTTGGATGTGATTTTCACAAACTTATTAAAAGGTGCAGCAACCGCAGCGTTATAAGTTAAAGTAATAGAACCTGCTTCTCCTTTTTTGATAGGGGTACCTTGTTTGGGTTCTACACTAGGCACAGTACAACCACAGGTTGATTCTATGGCGGTAATAATTAAAGGTTCTTCACCTACATTTGTAAATTTAAAAGTGTAAGAAACAGGTTTACCTTGTGGTACTTTACCAAAGTCATGGGTTTCTTCTTCAAATTTAAATTCGGCTTTATTATCTTGCATGGCAGAGAAAGCGATAAAGCCAACCAACACCGAACATATTAACAAAATCTTTTTCATGTCTTTATTATTGTTTATTCAAATATAATTAATTCAATAACTGTTCCAAACAAAAAAAGAATTCAAAACCAATAGTGTCCTAAACGTATAGGAATAGAATAAAAATACGTGTTGTTAATTGATATAGGCGTATAATTTGAATATTTCAGAAAAGAACCCCTTGA
>JACXVB010000069.1 GCA_014763615.1 Sphingobacteriales bacterium
AAACGTAGAGAAGAACTGAAAAAGGGCTTAGAAACGTGGAAAAACCTCCATCGAGGCTCAGTTATGCTACTGACCCTTACCTTTAGCCATTCACAATCAGAATCGCTTAAATCGCTCTTAGAACGCCAAAGAAAGGCATATAAAATTTTTCTTGAAACAACCAAGGTAAAAGAAATATTCAAACATTTTGGGGTCAAATACAAAATTCGCAGTTTGGAAGCTACTTATGGTCAAAACGGTTGGCATCCTCATTTTCATGTATTGCTCTTAGGCTATTTTTCCTTAGATGATTTGATGTATCGAGATCTTCTTGCGGAATTATGGATTAAGTCTTGTGTCAGAGCTGGTCTAAATGCTCCAAGTATGACTCATGGTTTAGATTTACGTGATGGTACTTATGCTGATCAGTATGTTTCTAAATGGGGTATTGAATCTGAATTGACTAAAGGACATGTAAAGAAAGGTCGTAACGGAGGGTTTACCCCGTTCGACCTGCTCCAGTTCTCTATGTATAACGAATCAGTTTTTGATAAAGATTGCGGAAAATTATTCCAAGAATTCGCCATTGCTATGAAAGGTTCACGTCAATTGGTGTGGTCTCGTGGTCTTAAAGCACTCCTAGAACTTGATGAAAAAACAGATGAAGAATTAGCGGAAGAAACTGAAAAAGACGCTATTACTTTACGAACTATTGATGACTTTATTTTTAGTTTGATTTGTCATTATCAAAAGAGGTGGGATTTCCTTAGATGCCTAGAAAGGGATTATGACAATGGTTGTTTTGGTACTGGAGAAACTGAGCAATTACTTATAGACATTTTGGAAAAAGAACATATTAGATTAGGTATAGCGAGTTAAAAAATGATAGTCATTACTGTAGGAAAAAATGCATTACCTCCAGGCGTAGACCAGGATAAATATTTAGAAGATTTTAGAGTAGCTTTTAAGGCTGAATATGATTACCCGATTATGTATACCAATGATGAAAAACTTGAAGGTATCAAAGTTGGTTTTCGCTTCACTGATCGGGGAATCCCTCTAAATAAAGTCGATAAAGTTCTTAATAGAATTAAGTCGGCATTTAACGTGCAATAACGCACAAAGTCGTCAGGTGAGTGAGTTGCGACCTCAAACACCTGACTAATCATAACGATCTAAATAGGAGATCATCATGACTGAGTCACATACTAAACTTTTAGACTTGTTAGGCAAGAATATTTCTTTTTCTGTAGTTCGATCAGATGAGATTATGCAATTTTTTCCTAATGGGATTCTTGAATCTGGAACAGTTGAAGCTGTTTTAATTCATGTATCTGGTAACCATGAAATTCTAGTCGGTGATGTTTTTTATTCTCTCAATGAAATTGAGATGAAATAGCACTCATTGGAACAATGGCTAAGTGCGCCCTTCGGGGTGCATTTTTGTATGACAAAACTACTAAATGCAATACATTTGCCTATCCTGCCTTACTTAAATTTTTAGTCATGACTAAATTTTAGAGTGGGTGTCTACCCACGAACTGACGCAATAAAAATCTAAAACTTTCCTCCCTGATTACAAGCTCCCATAAAAACCTAAAACTCTAGAACTTAGCGAAAGCGACACATCTGCACGAGGACAACGACGACGACGACGACCAGGGGACGTGGAGGAGGAGGAGGAGGCGGACGAGTGCAAAGGTGTAATTTAATAGCTATTTGATTTTTCTTCATTCAGGTGTATATTTATTTCGTTGTCAGTTCATATATCAATGATCTATGAACCTATGTAATCCTGCTCCGCCGTTAAAGACAAAAGCTGACCATTTTATATTTATAGCTGTCGCGGTAAAAAAGATGAGTAAAAGGAAGTTAATTTTTATTCTTAAATAAAAATGGGCTGACAGTGCGCTAACACTTCAACCCGTGATGAACATAGTCTTAGGTATGTCCAATGTCTTTATTTTATGGGCGTAATTCGTCCGTATCAAGTCCTTTCATAAAATCTTCACCTGTTTCGCAGGTTCTTTGTACGCTTGTCCGAAATTCAGACGGCAATTATTCTGCTGTCGATAAAAATGGGCTAGCCCTTGGTATATTTACGAAATCTCAGGTAATCCACGGGGCGCAAGGCTTTCAGCGTTCTAACGATTTTCTACTTCAAGACCAATCTGCAAAATTATTACCCAAAGAACGGGTCTGTAACTGCCTAAAAAAACGCATAGATAAACAAAAACAGCGTGAAGTTAAATACAACGAAAATCGAAAAAAAGCTCACTATGCGAACGTTCAGCGTTGTGGCTCTATATGGTCGTGTCCAGTTTGCGCCAAGCAAATTACAGAAAAACGTAGAGAAGAACTGAAAAAGGGCTTAGAAACGTGGAAAAACCTCCATCGAGGCTCAGTTATGCTACTGACCCTTACCTTTAGCCATTCACAATCA
>JACXVB010000070.1 GCA_014763615.1 Sphingobacteriales bacterium
TTATAATCACCAGAAAAAGCTCAAAGCTTTGAAGTTTAAAACTCCTTATGGTATACTGCTTGAAAAGTTTGATTCAAACCCTGAACTTTTTAAAGAAAATCCATACTTCAAGTTGAGGGGACTAAACAAGAGATATTTTAGCTAAATTGTGGTTTTAAAGTGGTTATGCTGGAGTTTTTAGAGGTGGACTTATCTTAAAGGGTTTATAGGTGATCAAATAAATCTATCACTTACAGCAACTGCATTTAACCTAAAAAAGTAGATGAGACTCTACTTTTTACACTTTTTTCTCAAGATTTTATATTTATTATAGCTTACATACAAGCCATACAAAAACTCCAACAATTTTTTATCAAACTATTGATAGTGAAAATTGCTTTGAAGATTAACTGATAGATTTCGATAATTTGCAAAGAGACTCGAAGTGGATTTTTCAGGGGTGACTAAGTAACGGTGCTGTAACATACTCAATCACATTTAAGGTCGATTTATGATTAAGTTGGTTTTTTTAATTTTCTTTTTTTTGTTAGCTGGTTGTTCTGATTCCTCTAATAATAGCTCAAGTAATGTTGATAGCTATGTAGCTGAAGATAGAATTCTTTATTTTGATTTTGAAACAACAAAAGATTGGGATGTAATGTATCAAAATGCTTGTAGTTTATCAGTTAGTTCTGGTGGAAAAACTGGTAGCAAGTCACTTTTGGTAGAAAATCGATTAAATAGCTACGATGGACCTAGTTACAATATTGCAAATAGTATCAAAGCAGATACAACTTATGTAGTTCGTGGCTATATCAAAAGCTCATCTAGTGAAAATTTTGCACTTATGGCTAAAATTGGCTCTAGTACATATAAAACATTAAACACTATTAAATCATCACCAAACAATTGGACTAAATTTAGAGGATTTTTAAGAGTTACTCAAAGTGAATTAAATAATGGTGTTAAGATTTATATCAATAGCAATACAACAAATGGTAATTTTAGTCTTGATAGTGTTGAGATTGCAAAAGTTTCAACAAAAACAAAATCCATCTCATCACTAAATACAGTTGGTAAACACATAGTTAAAGATACACAAAATTTTAAATTTGAAGGTATCAATATCATAGCTTATAGCGATAATAATGAAGATATCGATAAGTTTTTTTCATACTCATATTTTAATTATGATAAAAGTGATTTTGCAAATATTAAAAGTTTAGGTTTCAATTCAATTCGAGTGGCACTTTGGTATAAAATTTTTGAAGATGATTTGGCTCCTTATGTTTATAAAGAAGCTGGATTTGATTGGTTAGATTATTTGATAGCTTGGGCAAAAGAAAACGATTTGTATCTAATTTTAGATATGCATGCCCCGCAATGTGGTGGATTTCAAGGACCAAATAATATTACTAATTTTTGGGATGATTCTACTTGTAAAGATAGGTTTAAAGAACTTTGGAAAGAGATAGCAAAAAGATATAAAGATGAGAATACAATCGGTGCTTATGATATTATAAACGAGCCTTGCCCATCAACACAAGCCGAGTATTTAACACTCTTAAATGATACTATAAGTGGTATTAGAGCGATAGATTCAAACCATCTGATTATAGCAGAGACAAGTTTTTCAAGTGATAGTGAGCCATTTACTTTAAGCCATGATAAAATAGTTTATGATTATCACTTTTATGACCCTTGGGATTCATATACTGATAATGCAACAAGTGTGTATGGTACTACAATCAACCAAGCTACACTTTTGAGTAATTTATCTGAGATTTTAACTTACCATGCAACTAGACCATTAAATGTAAGTGAATTTGGACAAAAGAGAGATACATTTATCACTAAAAATGCAATCAATTGGGTTAGTGATAGTATTGATATATTTGATGCAAATAGTGTAGGTTTTCAATATTTCAGCTATAAAGGCAACGAATTTGGACTTTATGACTCTTCAGAAAATTTTAGTGAAAACAGTACAAAAAATAGCACTTTGATAGATTATTTTCAAAATAGGTAGTAACCATAAATCATTAAAAAATAAATTGGGAGTTCAATCCACCCTTTTTTTAGATTATTATTTTTTTGGTGTATTAATAGGGAACCTCTAAAAACACCTTTTAGAACTTCCAGCTTCTTATTTTCTTGATTTTTTAAAAATCTTAGCTCTATTTTAGCTGAGTTTTTTTTTAAAATCTCTGTGAAAATCCCCCCAATTTTTACTATTTTTATCGATTTTTATCCACTTTTCCTATATTTTCACTTTTTCTAATCTTACTAGC
>JACXVB010000050.1 GCA_014763615.1 Sphingobacteriales bacterium
TGGCTTAAAGGTGATTATAATGGATTTGTTGAAATGGTTAAAAAATATAAAGGATAAAAATGAGTATTTTACATTTACGAGCTGAACTTATAGCTCGTACTGGTAATTTAAAAGTAATGGCAGTTGCAGACTATAATACCTTACCCAAGCATTATAAAATGTGGAAGAAATGGAGAAACAAGGAAGATTTTCAGTTTCTACAAGTTCTTCCTTGTAGATGTGGAAATAGTATTGATTGTACTTGTGAAAAAAACTATTTCTATAGAAATAAAAGGTGGTTTTTTGAAGAGAAGTATGATTTATATATTTCATCTCCTTTTAAGGAAGATGAATACATACAAAATATAGATAATCCTCTATATAAATTTGATAAAGATATTAAAGTATCTTTTGATAAAGAGCTATCAGAAGAAGCTCTAAACCTTAAAAAAGCAGCAGAAAAACATTTTGGTAGTGGACTTGTAAAAACAAGTATAAAAATAGCACAAGTCATTGCTACTATAGAAAATCATGAATTAGTTGAAAAAACTGATCTGCTTGAGGCTTTAACTTTTATACCAAGGAAATAAAAATGACAAAAAATGAAATTTTAGATAACCTCTATGAGGTAAGGGTATTTTTATTAAAGGTGATAAATAATGATGCATTTGATATAGGAGAAGATGAAGATGCTTTGAAGAGTATAGATAAACTTATAGATAATTTTGATTTAGATGGAGAAGAATAAAATGTTAGAACTGTTAAAAAAAGATTTAGAAGAAAATAATGTATTTAGTGGTGAATTACCACCTATAGTACGTAAAGTAGTAGATAGTATTAATGCACCCCAAATACCATATAGATTTAAATTAACTATAGCTGTATCTGAGTTAATATTATTTGTATCACATTTACGAAGAAATATATTACACTGGAATGGTTCTAGTATCCCTATTAATGCAATATCTTTTGTTATAGCTGGATCTGGCTCTGGAAAAGATTCTTCAGTATCAGCAGCTAGACGATGTTTTAGTGAAGGATATAAAATAATTGATGCTAAACGTAAAACTATAGCTATACAAAATGCTATTAAAGATGCATTATTAGCAGGTAAGTCTGATCCAGAAGATTACAATTCATATAAAGAATTCTATATAGCACCTAATCCATTATTTGTTGCACCATCTACATCAGAGGGATTTATACAACATTTAAATGATTTAGATTCAGCAGGTATAGGAGCAGGTTATACACAATCTGGTGAGTTTGGTGCAGAACTTGTATCTGGAGGTCTTATAATAGATAATATTAAATTATTAGCTGAAATGTATGATGAAGGAATTAAAGAAGTAAAAGTACTTAAAGCAAGAGAAAATCAATCTAAAGAGATTAAAGGATTACCTGTATCTGCTTTATATATGGGTTCACAAGATAATATACTTTACGATGAATCTGTTAAGAAAATATTTAAAAGAGAATTCTCAACTAAATTAGCTAGAAGAGCATTTTTTACATTTACTCCTAAAATGGAACCACCAAAAGAATATAAATCAGTAGCAGAAATGATTGAAGCAGAAGAAAGAGATGAAGATAGAGCAACTAAAGCTAGATTAGAAGTGCAATCTATTATTAAAAATATTGCTACAGAAGCTGTTAAAGGTGCAGGACAACCATTAATAGTATCAGAAGAAGTAAGATCTTTATTTATTAAATATAAACGATATAATGAAGAATTTTCTAATACTATGAATCCTCAGTATCCTATATCTAAAATAGTAAGAATTCATATGCAATGGAAAGCATTTAAAGTAGCTGGTGCATTTGCTATATTAAGAGGATCTAATACTATAGAAATTAATGATTATATTTCTGCTATATCTTATTGTGAATCTTTATCTGGAGATATGGAAACATTTGAAGCAGAATTAGTAAAAGAACCTTATGAAATATTTGTAGATTTTATAAGAAGTATAACAATAGATGGTAAAGCCTGTATTGGATTACATAAACTAAGAAAATTAGGTTATATACCTACTACAGGTACTCCGTCAACTAAAATGAAAGAACTGGTACACTTAGCTTCATCATATGATAAATCTGGATTATATACTATGACTGAAGATAGTATATGTTATGAAGCTATTATACCCACAGATATTATAGGTACATCATATAAACCAGTAACAGGTACTAAAGAACAACGTACATTACAATGTGCAGATGGATTTGAATTCTATGAAACTAAATTTGATGAATTAGCATTAATGTTACAAGAAGATTTAGCTTATTCACCATTTAGATTTAAAAACGGTAAAAGAGGTAAAGATAACATTATAGGAGGATGTAAATGGATATGCTTAGATGTAGATGATTCTAATATAACAGATGAAGAATGTCATTTTATATTACAAGATATAAACCATCATATAGCTAGAACATCTGATGTTGATAATCCATTTAAATTTAGAATACTACTTGAATTAGATGCAATAGTAGATATACCAGATATACAATGGAGACAATTTATAAGATCTATTAGTGAATCATTATCTATAAAAGCTGATTTACTACCTAAATCTCAAATATATTTTTCGTATTCAGGGCGTAAAGTACTATCAGTAATAGATCAACATCCTATAGCAGTAAGAGAACATTTAATGTTAGCTACATCTACAGAAGATAAACCACAAACAAAACCTACACCACAACAAGCTAAAATAATGTTAGATAACCCATTTTCTACATTTAGTTATGCATTTGAAGCAAATAAAGGTGAAGGTTCTAGATCACTTATTAGAGCTGCATATCATGCTCGAGATCTAGGTATGCAAATAGATGATATTATAGATTTAATGTATGATATATCTAATTATTGGGATGAACCATTAGATGAAAATCGTATGGAAAAAACTATTATATCACAAATTAAAAGATGGGAGGATTAACATGAAATGGTCTTATTCTAGAGAACCTACAAAAGAAGACTATGGATTTATATATCAAATAGATTATAGTGATGGTACATCATATATAGGCAAAAAAAATTTATGGATAAAAAAAGAATTACTTCCACTAAAATCCAGAAAAAAAAGACAAAATGCAATAGGTACAATAGTTCGTAACTATAAAAATAAAAGAGTAACTATGGAAATAGTTCTTACACCATCTAATTGGAAAAACTATACAGGATCGTCTAAGTTAACAAAAAATAAAATTATTGTAGCTAAAACTATATTAGCATATGCTCCAACTAAAAGATACCTTACATATTTGGAAACTAAAGCTATATTATGTTTAGGTGCATTAGAGGATGACAAATTCTTAAATGAAAATTGTCTAGGAAAATTTTTTAAAGGAAATTTAATCTAAAGGAATAAAAATGGGTAGATATTATAGCGGAGATATTGAAGGAAAATTTTATTTTGGAGTACAATCTTCAGATTCGCCATCAAGATTTGGTGGAATGTATTTTGAACCTCAATACATTACCTACTATTTTGATAAAGAAAATTTTGATATTGAAGAACTAAAAAATCTTCTTAAGGAAATAAATGAAAAATTAAACCTATCTTTAGATCTGGATACAGATCCAGATTCTGTATGTGATAGTGTAGCTGTTGAATCAATATCAGATGATTTATTATCTGATTTAGCTGATACAGAGATAGGTTTAAAAATATGGCAATGTATAAAGAATACTGGTGAATGCAATTTTGATGCAGAATTTTGATTTAGGAGCTAATATGAAGTTAGAATTAGTTGATGAAGAAGTATTTCGTTATTTTGAAATGTATGATGAAATCATAACATTGAAAAATAAAATAGAAGAGTTAGAAGCTCAATTGGATAAATTAATAAAACAAAATAAAAATTTATCCGAATTAAATCAGGTTAAAAAGGATACTTAATGAATTATTTTGAGTATAATGATATAGAAATACCAAACTGTTCATTTAGAATAAGTCCTAGCAGTATAGGTAAATTTTTTTCATATCCTAGTATATGGTACAAAGAAAATATGTTAGGTGAAAAATCTTTTATAGCTACAACATCAACTGTTTTAGGAACTATTGTACATGCATCAGCAGAGTCATATTGTGATGGCAATCCTATAACAAGAAAGGATATAGAAGAATATGTAATAAAAACAGCTAAATCAATACCAATTACAGATAATCCTATAATGATAGATGAAGTTTATAAGAATTACCCAGATATGGCTATGACTCTTGTAAATGAATATGTTAGATATAATAAACCAACACAATGGGAAGAACCTGTATATGCTAAAGTATTAGATGATATTTATGTAGGTGGTACATATGATAATAGAACTAATGATATAATAGTTGATTATAAAACATATAATGGTAAAACCAAACCAACTAAGATATCATTTGATTACCGTATACAAGCTTTATCTTATGCATGGATACTTAAACAAAAAGGTATTAATATAGAAAGAATACGTATTGTATATATAAGTAAAGTTATAGATACAAGAGCAATTTCAGAAAAAACAGGTAAACCAATAGGTAAATTAATACCTCCACAATTAACTATAATAACTGAGACAATCACACCAGAGGATTGGGAACTAATAGAAAATACTTTAATGCTAATAGCTTTAACAGTTAAAAAAGCAAAAGAAGATCCAACATTAGTTCCCTTATTATTTAAATCAATGAAATTAAAAGGAGAATAATATGGCAAATGGAATTAAATTAGGTGTAATAGCATTAGAAAATTCAGGTAAAACAACACTTATATCAAATATAAAAGATGCTCTTGTAGTATCAACAGATAATAAAGCATTTACAGGTAAAATACCTCACTTTAGGTATTCAGAATATTTTGGGTTAGAAGATCTTTTACAAACTATTGGAAATAAAATAGAATTATATCAGGACAAATATGGTAAATTACCTAGAACATTAGTTATAGATTCAGTAACTCATTTAGCTAATAATATGGAAAAATACTGGAATGATAAAGCTACTGGATTTAGTATATGGGCAGGATTAGGTAAAGATATATTAGCATTTAATGCATTTCTTGAAGATACTGTAATTCCTTCTGGAATTAATGTAGTGTTTACTTCTCATTGTCAATTTGACAAAGATACAGCTAAGTATCAAATAGCTGCTCCAGGAAATTTTGGTAAAAATGGTAGTTGGTTATCAGTTACAGATAATGCAATATTTATAGAAGTTAAAGGAGGTAAAAGAACTGTACATCATACAAATCCTAAATTCCCTTGTAGATCTAACTTAGATGATATACCAGAATCTCAGGATATAACTGATTATGATATAAATAAACATATAACTGATTTAGAAAATAATAATAAGGAGTCAGAAGAATGGATACTATAATAATAGAAGAAAAAGAAGAAATACCTTTCTTCTTACCTGAAGATATAGTTAATAAAATTACATTTGAAAACACACATGAAATAGCTTATTTACTATCTATGGAACAACCCGTAGTAGCTACAGCATTATTAGAAGAGTTATTATATTTTAGAGAAAAGAATATTATTTAACTACCCCGCAATGGGTCTAAACTACGGTTAAATTGAGGTGCAATGTCATAACATTGTTAATTTTAAATATTTTAATTTATAAAGGAGTAATATGTCATTTTTTAAAGTATCTGTAGAAGATGCAGCTAAAACTACTACAGAAGGAAATTATATTAATCAATCAGGTGTCTATGATGTTACTATTAAAGCAATTATTGTAGATTATAACGATAAAGGAGCTAGAACTCTTAGTTTTTATATAGAACATAATGGACAGGAACAAGTACTTTATGGTGCATTAAGGTTAGATAATAATGATGGTACATCAAGTTTTCAAGCAGCACAATTTAATAAATTATGCGTTATTGCAGGACTTGATACAGTAGCAGAACCAGAAGAAGCAACATTACCTATAGGTAAGAATGGTGCTGATAAAGATGTAGCTATATTACCAGATTTTGTAGATCTAGATGTAAAAATATGGATTCAGTTTGAGTATTCAGTATATAATGGCTCTATAAAAGAAAGAAAATTAATTAAAGGTTTCTACGCAGCTAATGGAGCATCAGCTGATGAAATTATTAATGATACAGAATATGGAGTAAGATTTGCTAAGGATGAGAAATATCATTCTAACACAACATATAAAGATGGACTTACTGCAGAAACTGTACAAAAATGGATAGCAGACGGACGTAAGGAAGGTACTATGGGTAAAACAACTGTAGCACCTAAAGTATCATTCGGCAAACCAAAATTTGGAGGTAAATAATGTTTAATGAATTTAATAATGTGATAGATCTATATAACAAAGAACTTGAAAAATATAAAAATAAACCAACTAAAGCTTCTTCTCAAAGATTAAGAAACTATATTCTACAAATGCAAAAATTAGCAATAGGAGCTAAGAGAGATCTTATAGCTTTAGATAAAGGAGAATAAATGGGTACATTTATCTCACTCTTTACAAGGATGTTTGTATCAGCTATTGTATCTATGATAGGATACATAGTTGAAAGAAAAATTATTAGAGTAATAGGAGTACGTTAATGCAAATAACATTAACAGGAAAGGAATTCGACTCAGCTATAGAAAACTACATTAAAACTTTAGGATTTAATACTGCTAAATACTCTATCAGTACAAAAACAATAGTTAGTAGAGGAGAGTCTCCTGTTACTACTGTAGTTATTACATTAGATGAGGAAGAAGATAAAACAACTACACCAATATGGGGTAAGAAAAATGAATCATTTGAATAGAGATTGGGATACACTACCAGAATTTTCTAAAGTATTATATAAAGAAACTTATTTTCTACCAGAAGAAAATTACGATGAATGGTTATATCGTGTAGCTACTGCGTACCAAAATGATGATGAACATGGAAAACGCATGATATCGTATATAAGAAATCTATGGTTTCATCCTTCAACACCACCAAGTAGTAATGCAGGTACTGATAGAGGATTACCAATTAGTTGTTTTACTAAAACCGTGTTAGATAATAAAGCTTCTATTTTTAAAAACTATAATGAAGCATTTAACTTAGGTGCTTATGGTGGTGGAATTGGCTCAGATTGGTCATCAGTAAGATCAGTAAATGAACCTGTAGGAAAGCATGGTGGTAAATCAGGAGGAGTTATACCTTTTTTAGGTATTTCTGATAGATCTACTTTAGGAATTAGTCAAGGTGGATTAAGAAGAGCATCTGAAGCAGCATATTTACATATATCTCATCCAGAAATAGAAGAGTTTATAGATCTGCGTAAAGAAACGGGAGATCATAATCGTAGATGTCCTAATTTACATCACGGAGTTGTTATTCCAAATGCGTTTATGGATGCAGTTATATTTGATTATAGTTGGAATTTAGTATCACCTAAAACTGGTAAAACAATTAAGACAGTATCTGCTCGTAAACTATGGACTCAATTATTAGAAGCTCGTATGGTTAGTGGTGAGCCTTATATTATGTTTGAAGATACTGTTAATGAAGCAGCACCTATAGAATATAAAAATGAAGGTGTTCATATTAGTACATCTAACTTATGTGTTACAGGAGATACTAAAATTCTTACTAAAAAATTTGGTTATATAAATATAGAAGAAGTAGCAGGACAAACATTAGAATGTTGGAACGGTTCTGAATGGTCTTCTACAGATTTATTTCAAACTTCTGAAGGTCAAAAAGTACTAGAAGTAAAACTATCTAATAGTATTACAATTAAAGCTACTCCATACCATAAGTGGTATGTAATGGATGGATATAGAAAAGAAATTGAGAAACGTACATATGAACTAATGCCTGGTGATAAATTAGTAAAATTTGATTTAGAACCTATTCCTCACGGAAATAAAAGTTTACCGTTAGCTTATGTAAATGGATTTCATTCTGGAGATGGTACTGTTTGTAAAAACACTAATAAACCACGTATTAGTCTTTACGATGGTAAACAAACTCTACTTCCTAGATTTTCTGGTTATAGTTCATCTAGTTATTCTAGTGGGGGTAGAGTTTTAAATCTTAACTATAAGACAAATGTACTCAAAGATAAATTTTGGGTACCCGATTCTTCTATTAACGTATCAGATAGGTTAGAATGGCTAGCAGGCTATATAGATGCAGATGGTACTCTTACTAATAATAATGGTGCAGAGAGTATACAGGTTTGTAGCATTGAACTTAAGTTTCTACAAAATGTAATGCTACTTCTTCAAGAACTAGGTATCCATAGTACTATTAGTAAATGTAGAGATGCAGGATATGCTAAATTACCTCTTAATGATGGTACAAATGAATTTGGAGATTTTTGGTGTAAAGAACAGTATAGACTTCTTATTGCAGGATCTGAATTAAATAAACTATTAGATTTAGGTTTTTCACCATCTAGAGTTATTCCTACACGTAGAAACTATAAACACCAATCTAGACAATTTGTACAGATTGTAGAAGTAATTGATAATGATGAAGTTTTACCTACATACTGTGGTACTGAACATAAAAAACATAAACTAATGTTTAATGGAGTTTTAACAGGAAACTGTACAGAGATTACTCTTAGAACTAATAATAAATATTCTGGAGTATGTTGCTTAGGTAGCATTAATTTAGAATATTGGGATGAATATCAACATTGTTTTGATCAATTTATAGCTGATTGTTCTGATTATTTAGATAATATTTTACAAGATTTTATTGATAAAACAGAAAATCTAGAAGGATTTGAAAGAGCTAGAGCAGGTGCTATTGATGAAAGATCTTTAGGATTAGGTGTAATGGGTTTCCATAGTTTACTTCAATCTAAATTAATACCTTGGGAATCGCCTATGGCTAAAGGTTTAAATCTAAAGATATTTAAACAGATTAAACAATCAGCTGATAAACATAACTATACCACATCAATAAATAAAAGATGTCCTATGGCTATCAGATCTAATACATTTAAACGTAATATACATGTTACAGCTATAGCTCCCACTATGTCTATTAGTTCTCTATGTGGTGTTACTTCTAGTGGTATTGAGCCATGGATAACTAATGCTTTTACTAAAAAAGTTAAACAAGGTAGTTTTGCTCTTAAGAATAAGTATTTAGATAAGTATCTTAAAGAACATAGTCCAAATACTGAATGGTATGATAATCAATGGGATTCTATTAAGAAAAATAATGGATCAGTACAACATTTAGATTGGATGGATCAAAACATTAAAGATGTATTTAAAACAGCATTTGAAATAGATCAAAGATATATTTTAGAATTTGCAGGAGATAGGTCTTTATTAATTGATCAAGGTCAATCACTAAATTTATTTATACCAGCTGGAGCATCTGTTCAATATATTTCAGATCTTCATATGTTAGCTTGGAAAAAGAAAATTAAATCATTATATTATGTTAGATCATCAGCAGGTGTATCAGCATCTACTGCATCTAATGAACGAAAACAAATTATTAAGGAGACTGATATGATGTCAGATACCTGTTTGGGGTGTACATGAGTAATTTAATACATATAAATGGTATTCCAACATTTAAAAATAAAAATGGATTTAGATATCCAGAATTTTGGGAACACTATAAACAACATGATAGACTACATTGGACTGCTGAACAAATTTCATTAGCTAAAGATATACAGGATTTTGAAAAAGCGTCTGATAAAGAAAAAGAAGACATTACTAGAACTATGAGGTTGTTTACTCAAAATGAAGTTCAAGTAGGTTATGGATATGCAACTATGTTGCGTATCTTTAAACCTATAGAAGTACAAGCCATGTTATCTAACTTTATGGCTAGAGAATTCACACATATAGAGAACTATTCCTTATTTACTGAGACTATAGGATTACCTAATAGTATTTATCAAGAATTTCTTGATATACCTGTAATGTCAACTAAAGCAGAATATTTAGAAAAGGCTAAAGTACGTAAATACGAGGAATATAAAGCTTTAAATCTTTCAGATTCACAGTTAGATAAAGTATTTCGTAGAGATATAGCTCGTATGCTTGCAGTATATGCAGGTGGTACAGAAGCTATATCCTTAATGGCACAATTCGCAGCGTTGCTTAAATATCAATTTGATGGTAAATACCCTGGATTATGTCAGATAGTAGAATATAGCATTAGAGAAGAAACACTGCATTTTGTATATAATTCACATTTATTCCGTGTATTTATAGCAGAGAATCAAGATATATGGGATGATGAATTGAAATATGATATATATCAAGGTATTAGAGAAATTGTAGCATATGAAGAAGCACTTGTAGATTATTTTGATTATGCACATATATCTAACTCAGACTTAAAAAGGTATATAGAATATAGAGGAGACATAGCTCTTAAAGAATTAGGTATGAAACCTAATTGGAATACTACTGTTAATCCATTAGGTTATATGGATGATGTTGTAGGTACTATATTAACAGATTTCTTTTCAGGTAGAGTTACTCAATATAGTAAAGCTATTGAGGGAGATTGGGGGGATATTAGCTATGAAAAATGGAAATAAACGTATTCCTGCAATAGGTAGATCAGAATATCGTATTATTTTTTACCATCAAGTTACAGGTAAAATCATGAAATATAAGTTTAAAGCTTATAGAGCTGCTATTGATTTTTTTAATAAATTAGATTTGGAAAAGACCAAACCTATTATGTATGAAATAAAAAGGATATTATAGTGGAAACTGATGTAAATATTATATTAGATGAAAGGGGTTCGAATTACGGACCCTTCTATAGTCATGCAGAATTAACTCAAGCACTAAAAAATACATTTTATTCATATGCTGAATCAGAAGATATATTAACTCCATCTATGAGAGAAGCTCTTGATATGATATTTCATAAAATAGGGCGTATAGGTAATGGAAATCCATACTATAAAGATAGTTGGATTGATATATGCGGTTATGCACAATTAATAGTTAATGAACTTGAGGGTAAGAATATATGAGTATAAAACCAATAGATATGATATATGAATTTAACAACAAAGCAGGACTGTTAGCTAATGGATATGTGGATGAGAGAGAATCTGCATTTCCTATAGAAGAAGCTCTTGAGGGTTTTGACTGTACAAAACTTAAACAGCAATTAGATATGGATGGAGGAAATGCTAAAAACATTTCTAGAAAAATAATAGATCTTATATCTAATTCAAAAGAATTATCTGATGTTGATAGATTAGATAAGCATTTGGATATAATTGTATTTTCATTTGGAAGTATATTTAAATTAGGTCTTACACCAAAAGAAGCATTAGAAGCTTTAACAATAGTTATGGAAGCTAATATGTCTAAATTATC
>JACXVB010000005.1 GCA_014763615.1 Sphingobacteriales bacterium
TGGTAAGTACATTGTATTTCATCATTTCTTCAATGTCTTCTACCTTTTCTACATGGGCTTCCATGTTGATTTGTTTCAGAGCTTCAAGCACATTACCGTAGGTAGTTTTGCATTTTGGGCAACCGGTCCCTAATACTTTTATTTGGGTCATATTTTGATGTTATACTGATTTAGTTCGCAAAAATACGAACAATAATTAATTATTCGTATTTTTGCGAACATTATTTTCAAAAAAATATTTACTCCTTACAAACCTTTTTTACTGCAACTTCATCAAAAATGATGTCGAGTAGCTTTTTTGCTTTACTCCAGCTTTCTATATTAACACAATATCTTACAGTTGGTGGTGTAATATCACCTAGAATAAGTCCTGCCTCTTTTAACTCTTTCAAGTGTTGAGAGAGTGTTGATTTTGCGATAGGCAGTTCTTCTGCCATATCACCATGATAGCAACATGCATGAGAATTGAGTAACTCTAATATAGCGATTCGAACAGGATGACCTAAAGCTTTGGCAAATCTTGCGGTCTGTTCTTGCTCTTTTGTAAAATATTCGTTTTTGGTAATGCTTGACATTTTTTTATTTTATCGTTCGTAAATGTACGAACAATAAATTAGAAATCATTTTATTAAGTCAATTATTTCGTCTCCCTCTAGGGAGACACCTCACTCATTCACTGCACTCTGCAGCCAACCATACTGCCCATGAACTAAGAACCATAGACCATATTCCTCTGACTTTAGACTTCCAACTTCTAAAATCAGAATATCTTCAGGATGTATCCTTAGCTTCAAAGAAATTTTAATATCATGCGTAAATTTATTTATACTTTGTTTATTGGTTTGTTCCTGTCTGGAACACTCTTCGCTCAAGAAACTTATCATATCTTAAAGAAGAAAGTCATTGGTGGCACAGGAGGTTGGGATTATATTTTTGCCAATTCTGCAAATCAACGTTTATATGTATCCCATGGTAATAGAATCACGGTTTTGAATTTAAAAACCTTAGATTCTGTGGGTGTGGTTGAGCCCGCTTTAGGCGTACACGGAGTGGCAACTATAGCCGCCTTAAATAGAGGCTATACCAGTAATGGTAGAGCTAATACCGTGAGTGTATTCGATTTAAAAACCAATCAAATTTTAAAAGACATCCCAACAGGGCAAAATCCGGATGCCATCTTTTATGATGATTTTAATGGGATGATTATCACCTGTAACGGAGGTAGTTCAGATTTATCTTTTATTGATCCTAAAACAGATGCAGTAGTGGCTACAGTAGCAGTAGGAGGAAAGCCTGAAACTGCAGTTTCTGATGGTAAAGGTCATGTTTTTGTGAATATTGAAGATAAAAGTGAGGTGGTGAAAATCAACAGCAAAACTCACGAGGTAGAAGCGCATTGGAAATTAGCCAAAGGAGAAGAGCCTACAGGTTTAGTGATTGATAGAAGTACTAATCGTTTAATGGTAGCTTGCGGAGGTAATCCTTTTATGGAAGTGTTGGACACCAAGACCGGAAAATCTTTATTTCAGTTGCCTATTGGCAGAGGTTGTGATGGAGCTGCTTTTGACGCTCAAAAGAAGTTGTTTTTTGCCTCTAACGGCGAAGGAACGCTTACCATCGTTAAAGAAATAAGCGCTAACAATTTTAAAGTAGTGCAAACTTTAGCTACTGCCAGAGGTGCAAGAACCATTACATTGGATCCTAAAAGTCATCATGTTTTTGTTTCCTCAGCATCATTCCAAGCAGGAGATCAAAGCAGAAGGCCAATAGCTATACCAGATAGTTTTTTTGTAATGGAGATTGGAGAATAGTAATTCAAGGCTTCACCGCTCTTAACATTTCTCTTTTTCCGGCGGCTCCTGGGGCTTTTTCAATCTTCATACCTTGAGATTTCATGATTCTTTTTAAATCTCCGGTAATGGCGTAGGTGACAAAAACTCCTCCTGATTTTAGAAAGCTAAGGATATGGGTAATGAAATCTTTAGTCCACATTTCGGGTTGATTTGCAGAAGCAAAAGCATCGAAATAAATGACATCAAACCGTAAATCTGTTTGATAAATATGGGCATCAATGGCAGCAATGTGTAAGCTGCAAAAATCATTAAGCATCACGTTTTCTGTAAGTGCTTTTTCATAATTTGCTTGAAATAAAGCCCAGGTATTGGCCGAAACCCATTGTTGATAATCTGCAGCTTTAATCAAGTCTAAACTTAGCGGATAAGCCTCTAAACCCACATAATGAAGTGTAATTTCTTTTCCAGTACAAAAATCTTGGGTGAGTAAGAAGTTTAAACCAGTGCCAAACCCAACTTCTAAAACCGCTACTTGAGAGGTGATTTTATCAGCTAAATAATAGCGTAAACCCGAATTCAGGAAAACATGGTTACTCTCTTGTAAAGCGCCGTTTCTGCTATGGTAATTCTCTTGAATGATAGTATGATAGACGGTTTTAGATCCATCAGCCGTAGTCACAATTTTTAATTCTTCTGGTTTAGACATTTGAGCTCAGGCTGAATATTTTGATTAATTGATTTTTGTCCCACGAGTGACCCATTTAGCCCATTGGCTGCTGTGGATATGGATTTCAGTAGTTTGTATTCCATGAGATTGATAAATGGGATTTCCTTCATTATTCCATTCAAAAATGCCACCATAAAGATTATAGACATGCTGATAACCATCCTTTAAGAGCTTTTCTCCAATCTTCTCACTACGAACACCTACCGATCCATAAACTACGATAGTAGCATCTTTAGAAATGTCATAGACTTTGCGCATATCAAACCAAATGAAACCTACATTTCTTGCATTTTTAAGATGACTTACTTTATACTCTTCTTCCTCGCGAGTATCGAGTAGATAAGCGCCCTTTAAGTGTTTCAGAGAATCTACCGAGATGAGCGGGACATCATGATTGTACAAACTGTCGATCATTTTTTTGTAATCCTGATTTTTGATTTGCGCAAAGAGGGGGAAAGGGATGTATAAAAAGGAGAAAATCAAGATTTTTTTAAACATAAATAAAATGGATAAGCATTATAAATTATCGTAAATATAGCGATATGAAGCGGTTTTTGAAGAAATAGATTCGTTAAAAAACAAAAAAGCCGGATGAAATTTCATCCGGCTTTTCTTTAGCTATCTGGCTTACCAAATTCTAATTCTGTCTTCTGGTGCTTTGTATAATTTATCACCCGGCTGAACATTAAAAGCGTTGTACCAAGCATCCATGTTAACAATTGGGCCAATCACACGGATTTGTCCTGGAGAGTGTGGGTCTGTTAACAATTGTTGCGCTTCTGCCTCTGGCAAAATATTGGTTCTCCAAACTTGTGCCCATGCTAAGAAGAAGCGTTGATCTGGGGTAAAGCCATCAATTTTCTCGTCAGACTGACCTTCTTTAGTCATTTTGAAAGCAGTATAAGCAGCATTTAAACCACCTAAATCGCCAATGTTCTCACCTAAAGTTAATTTGCCATTTACATGAAGTGAATCTTGAACCACGTAAGCACTGTATTGAGCAGCTAGAGCCCCTGTTTTCTCTTTAAAGTTGGCTAAGTCTTCTTTAGTCCACCAGTTGTGTAAGCTACCGTCTTTGTCATATTGGCTTCCATTATCATCAAAACCATGAGACATTTCATGGCCAATAACAGCACCGATACCGCCATAATTTACGGCATCATCTGCTTTAGGATCAAAAAATGGGAATTGTAAAATTCCGGCAGGGAAAACAATCTCATTCATCACAGGGCTGTAATAAGCGTTTACAGTTGGAGGGGTCATCCCCCATTTGGTTTTATCCACTGGTTTACCTAATTGGTTCACCATTTTGTTATAACCCCAAACACTTGCATTTCTTAAATTTTGGAAGAAAGTTCCTTTATTGATGGTTAAGCCAGTATAAGTTTCCCATTTATCAGGATAACCGATTTTACGAGTGATGGCATGTAATTTATCCAAAGCTTTTTGCTTGGTCACATCGCTCATCCAAGTCAAATTTTTGATTCTAATTTCGTAAGCCTTAGAAAGGTTTTCTACCAATTGTGCCATTCTGGCTTTTGCTTCAGGTTTGAAATACTCTTTCACATATAATTGGCCTAAAAGCTCGCCTATGGTTCTGTCTGTCATTGACGACATTCTTTGCCATCTTGGCGTTTGTACTTTCTGTCCGGTTAATACTTGTGAAAACTTAAAGCTTGCATCTACAAAAGGAGTACTTAAATAATTTGCAGAACTTTTTAAAACGTTCCATTTCAAGTAAACTTTCCAATCTGCAACTGGCGTAGATGTCAATAAATCACTAGCAGTACTAAAGAATTTTGGATTGTTCACTAAAATAGAATCTTGCCCATTGACCTTCATTTTAGGCAATAAGCTTACCCAATTGATGGCAGGAGTAGTTTTATTGAAATCTGTTAAACTAAACTTGTTGTAAGTTTTGTAAGGGTCACGCATCTCCACACGGCTCATTTGTGCTTCTGCAAATTTGGTTTCTAAGCCAATAATAGTCACTGCATTTTTAGCTGCTTCTTCTGGAGTAGAACCTGTTAGAGTGAATAATTTTTCGATGTAAGTTTTGTAAGCATCTCTAATTTTCTCGAAACGAGCACCATCTTTTAAATAGTAATCTCTATCGGGTAGCGTAGTTCCGCCTTGGCTCAATTGTGCCATCATCACCTCGGGGTGCTTACGGTCTTGACCAACATAGAAGCCAAAAATAGGAGCGCCACCACCGCTGGTTCTCAAATAAGCTACTTCGTTAATCACGCCATTCAAATCTTTGATGGAAGTGATTTTCGCTAAATCAGCTTTAATGGGGGTATAACCTAACTTTTCAATGGTTACGCTGTCCATTCCGGCTGCGTAGAAATCACCTACTCGCTTTTCAATAGTGCCCGGAGCAGCAGATTTATTGTTCATGGCGCTATTTAAAAGAGTTTTCACCGCATTGATGTTAAACTCTCTTAACTCATTAAAGCTACCCCAACGGGTTTCTTTTGCAGGTACCGGATTGTTTTTAATCCAAGTTCCATTAGCGTATTCGTTAAAATCATCGCCTGGCTTTACAGATAAATCCATATTAGCAGGGTCAATAAATTTTTTCTGATTCAATTGGGCATAAGCAGGAGCAGCTAATACACCCGCACCCAAAAGCATCAGAGAAGCTAATTTTAGTTTCATATTCATCTTGTTTTTAAAAATTGTTAAAGAAAATAGAAAGTGAATTTATAGATACCTGTATATAAAACCCAATCCTAGAGAGAAGATTATTATCTATTAAACCAATAGTATAATGATCTAAAAGCAGACTTAATATTTAAGAGATTGAAAATAAAGTTTTTAGCGTGTATTTTCATGATTTTTTTGAAAGATAATATATTAACAACAAAGTCATAAAATTATTGTTACATAAGCATGAATTTGGCAATTTTCCCACTTCAGTTGATTGTTTTCCCCGGTGAGCAGGTGAATCTTCATATTTTTGAGCAGCGCTATCGTCTTCTTTTTAACGATTTGATAAATCAGCCTCAGCTTACTTTTGGTATTCCACCAGTCATCAATAATGAGATTTATTTACTAGGTACGCGATTGAAATTGGTAAAAGTGGTGAAAGTGTATGAAACAGGAGAAATGGATGTCATTACCGAGGGTATTGATGCATTTACTATCCATGAGATTAAAGAACCAAAAACTGTAAATGAGTGCGCTTTCGCGGAGATAGAATTGTTAGATAACAATCCCGAGTATGATTTATTGCAATTCCAGCGATTGGAGAATTTATATGACGATTTTCAGAGCCTCATGCCAGAGAAGAAAGCCATTAAAACGGTGAAACCATCGGCTTTCTCCTTTCAAATCGCACATTATATTGGTTTAAACGAGCAGCAAAAAATCGAACTGCTTTCTACGGAATCAGAAGAAGAACGTCAGGATTTCTTAATTCAGCACCTTCAAACTATCATTCCTTCTATGCAAAGCATCAGGGAAACACAAGAAAGAATTATCGCCAACGGGCATTTTAAAAATCTCGACTCTTTTAAATTTCAGAAACCAGAATAATCAAGCAAAAAGCTAAAGGCTTTAAGCCTAAAGCTACGCTGTTTTTTCTATGGAATCATTCAACAATTATCCAGCCTTTTGCTTTTAGCTTTCTGCTTTTAGCATGAGAAAAGCTATTTTTGCGATTCGAAAAAGATTTTGATCATTTTATGAGTATCGCGAAGACCTATAATCCAAAAGAAGTAGAAGATAAATGGTATCAGTTTTGGATGGAAAACGACTTTTTTAAGTCGGTGCCAGATGAAAGAGAGCCTTACACCATTGTCATTCCTCCGCCCAATGTAACCGGAGTTTTGCACATGGGCCACATGTTAAACAATACCATTCAGGATGTGTTGGTGCGCAGGGCAAGGATGAAAGGCAAGAACGCTTGTTGGGTTCCTGGAACCGATCATGCTTCTATCGCTACCGAAGCAAAGGTGGTAGCCATGCTCAAAGAAAAAGGAATTGAGAAAAAGGACCTTTCTAGACAAGAATTTTTGAATTACGCCTACGAGTGGAAAAACAAATACGGTGGAATCATCTTGGATCAGTTGAAAAAACTGGGTGCAAGCTGCGATTGGGATAGAACGTCCTTTACTATGGACCCCGCTTTGTCTGAAGCGGTGATTGATACTTTTATTCATCTCCACAAAAAAGGATTGATTTACCGTGGCGTAAGAATGGTAAATTGGGACCCAAAAGGTTTAACCGCAGTTTCTGATGAAGAAGTCATCCGTAAAGAGGTTAATCAGAAGCTATACTATATAAGGTATCGAGTATCGAGTATCGAGAATCAAGAAACTGATAACTGGCAACTTTTAACTGATAACTCTCTTACAATCGCCACCACCCGTCCAGAAACCATCATGGCTGATGCCGCTATTTGTATCAACCCGAATGATGAAAGATATACTCATTTACATGGAAAGAAGGTTTTTGTGCCTTTAATCAATCGCGAAATTCCAGTGATTTTAGATGAATATGTAACCATGGATTTTGGTACAGGATGTTTAAAAGTAACGCCAGCTCATGATTTAAACGATTACGAGTTAGGATTAAAACATCATTTACCTATAATTGATATTTTAAATGATGATGGAACTTTAAACCAAAAAGCACAAATTTTAGTTGGTGAGGAGCGTTTCATTGCCCGTAAGAAAATTGCGAAATTATTAGATGAAGCTGGTCATTTAGAAAAGGTAGAAGATTATAAATCTCAAATTGGTTTTTCTGAACGTACTGATGCCGCTATCGAACCCAAATTATCGATGCAATGGTTTTGCAAGATGAGTGAAATGGCTGGTCCAGCATTAGATTATGTGAATAATGGCGATATCAAACTGATTCCTGATAAATTCATCAATACCTACCGTCATTGGATGGAGAATGTAAAAGATTGGTGTATCTCTCGTCAGTTATGGTGGGGACAGCAAATTCCGGCTTGGTATGCGCCTAGTGGAGAAGTGGTAGTAGCCAAAACCGCTGAAGAAGCTTTAACGCAGTTTAACCTTAAACCTTCAACCCAAAACCTTACTCCTCAAGATTTAAAACAAGACGAAGACGTTGTTGATACTTGGTTTTCATCTTGGCTGTGGCCGATTTCTGTTTTTGATCCTACAGTTTGTGGAAATCCAGAAAGTGATGGCAATGCCGATTTAAACTATTATTATCCAACAAATGATTTAGTAACCGCACCAGAAATTTTATTCTTTTGGGTAGCCAGAATGATTATGGCGGGCCACGAGTTTAGAGGAAAAGCGCCATTTGAAAACGTTTACCTAACCGGAATTGTAAGAGATAAATTAGGTAGAAAAATGTCTAAATCTTTAGGTAATTCTCCTGATCCACTTGATTTAATTGAGAAATATGGTGCCGATGGCGTAAGAGTGGGTATGTTATTATGTTCGCCGGCGGGGAATGATATCATGTTTGATGAATCGTCATGTGAGCAAGGAAGAAACTTCGCTAATAAAATTTGGAACGCCTTCCGTTTAGTAAAAGGATGGGAAGTTGATGAAAATTTGAGTAATCCGAATGAAACTACTATTGCTTGGTTTGAGGCTCGTTTTAACTCGGCTTTAGCCGAAATAGAAAATAATTTTTCTCAATACCGCTTATCAGAAGCTTTAATGGCAACTTATAAATTGGTTTGGGATGATTTCTGCGCTTGGTATCTCGAGATGGTAAAACCAGCTTATCAACAACCTATTGATGCAACTACTTATAAAGCTACAGTTCAGTATTTTGAGCAATTGTTAAAAGTTTTACATCCATTTATTCCTTTTATTACCGAAGAATTATGGCATGATGAAATCTTTGGAGAAAGAAATGAAAGGGACTGCTGTATTGTTGCGCAATTGCCTAATTCAGTTACTTCAAATCAAATATTGTTAAAAGAAATTGAGACTGTTAAACAGATAGTTTCAGAGATCAGAAATGTTAGAAATAGCAAGCAAATTTCCCCTAAAGAAGCATTGAGTTTAGCGGTGAAAGTAAATTCTGAAATTGATTTTAAAGCTTACCAAAACATCATTTTCAAACTGGCAAACATCAACGAGTTAAACTTTGTTGATGAAAAATTAGTTGGAGCAGCTTCATTTATGGCTGGCAGAGATGAATTTTTTATTCCTTTAGCAGGAAATATTGATACCGAAGTAGAAAAAGAGCGCATCAAAAAGGAAATTGAATATTTAAACGGTTTCTTAAAATCAGTAAATGCCAAATTAGCAAATGAGCGTTTTGTACAAAATGCCAAACCCGAAATTATAGCTAATGAGCAAAACAAAAAAGCTGATGCAGAAGCTAAAATTGCCATTTTGCAAGAGAGCCTAAAAGCACTGGCATAGCAAACAAAAAGTCCCCTGTTTACCAAGCAGGGGACTCATTACTTAATTATAACCAACCTAAACACCTAATATTTTTATGCAGAGGCCAATAGGGTCATTTTCTGATCTCTAATTTGGCGAATATGATTTCTTAAAAATTCTTTAATCTCCCAACGTTTTTTTTCATCTTTAATACTATTTAAAGGTAAGATCACTTTTTCTTCCTCTTTGGTACAGAAAATAATCTCCGAAAAACGAGTTTCAAAATAGGCTAAATGATCGTATTTTAAACAGATAGTCTCATTTTGCACTTTCTCTTTAAACCAAATTTCTTCCTCTGTTAAATAAATGTAATCAGGCTCTTTAGATTGATAAAGATGATAAAGGGCAAACATAGAAAGTAGTGAACTACCAGCATAAAAGTAATAAGCCATTAATTCTGTAATCACAGATTGTAAAAAAAGAAAATAAATGAATAGAGAAAGAATGAAAGCGCTAATTAATAAAGCTAGCATAACTTTTTTAGAAAAAAGAAATTGCTCAAACGGGATGTAAATACTTTGCTTCATTATGTTTTAGTTTTGAGGTTGGCTTTTTATACGGAATACTTTCTTAAAAGGTTCAAATTTTTTTAATAATGAAATGTTTTTGTAAAAACAGTGTTTCTGAATCTTTTAAGGAAGATTTATAGTTTAATATTTGAGCGTTAACGAGTTAAATGCTGTGGTAGTTGGGTAGATCAGAAATAAAATGGTAGGATTGATTTTCATAATTCATTTGGCAATAGTAATGCGCTAATCCATTACTAACCACCAGATAATTAACTCGATGAATAAGGTTGTATCTCGCAATCTGATCAAAAACTTTTTGGTCTATTTTTACCGAACTGGCTTTACATTCTACCAATATTTCAGGAACTCCAGTTTTACTATAAATTAAAATATCAGTTCTTTTTTGCAGCTTGTTGAGTTTAAGCCCACCTTCTAATTTAATCAGGCTCTTGGGGTAATTTTTCTCTTTGATGAGAAATTGAATAAAATGCTGGCGAACCCATTCTTCTGGAGTTAAAACCAAATTCTTTTTACGCAACTCATCAAAAATAAATAATTGATTTTCTTTTTGAGTGAGTTTAAAAGGGTAGGGAGGAAGATTTAAAGGCTCGGGCTGAAACATCGGGACTAAAATACGATGCGAATTTTCAACATGCTAAATTTAAGTGTACTTATTTTATAATTTAGCTCTTCATGACTGCTGCAGACATTATCAAAGACATTAAAGCCAGAAAATTAAAACCCATCTATTTGCTGCATGGCGAAGAAAGCTATTATATCGATTTAATCAGTGATTTTTTAGAAGAAAATGTGCTGAACGATATGGAAAAAGGCTTTAATCAAACCGTTTTGTATGGTAAAGATACTGAGGTGATGACGGTTTTAAATGCGGCAAGGCGTTACCCGATGATGAGCGATTATCAGCTCATTTTGGTAAAAGAAGCTCAGGATTTAAAAATTGATAAAGCAGCGGAGCAATTCCAAGCTTATTGCGAGCAACCTTTAAACAGCACCATTTTAGTGCTTTGTCATAAATATGGCAAGTTTGATAAGCGTAAAAAGGTGTACAAAGTCATTGAAAAAAATGGATTGGTTTTTGAGTCTGCGAGTATTTACGAAAATAAAGTTCCTGCTTGGATAGAAGAATTTATCAAATCTAGAGGTCACCACATCAATCCAAAAGCCTCTGCTTTATTGGCTGAATATTTAGGTAACGATTTAAGCAAAGTAGCCAATGAGCTCGAAAAATTGATGCTCAATGTGCCAAGAGAGCAAGAGATAGGCACCAAAGCTATTCAAGATAATATTGGCATCAGTAAGGAATATAACGTTTTCGAGCTGCAAAATGCCCTAGGCAGGAGAGATGTTTTAAAAGCGAACCAAATCATCAATTATTTTGAAGCCAATCCAAAAGCTAATCCTATGGTGTTGATTATGGGGAACTTAGCGGGTTACTTTACCAAGATATTGAAATATCATTATGTGAAAGATAAATCTCAGGCAGCTAAAGAATTGGGAGTGAATCCTTACTTTTTGAAAGACTATGAACTAGCGGCCAGAAATTATAATGTGGGCAAAACATTTGAGATTATTTCTTTATTAAGAGAATACGATTTAAAATCTAAAGGCGTGGATGCCACAGGAAATACAGAAACCGGCGATTTAATGAAAGAATTGGTCTTTAAAATGATGCATTAAAAATGAGTTCATGGGTTGAAGGAGTTCATATTTTACAGGAAAAAGAATTTATTTAATCTTTAATCCTTACTCTTTCATCCTTTATTAATTATAACTGGTAACTTATAACTTTTAACTTTTTACTTTCAACTTAAAATATGCAATACTTTTTAGTCAAATCAGAACCTTTTAAATACAGTTGGGAAAAATTTAATGAAGATGGCCGTACCTTTTGGGATGGAGTACGCAATTATCAGGCTCGCAACAATCTGCAAGCGATGAAAGAGGGTGATTTAGTGTTATTCTACCATAGCAACGAGGGGAAAAATGTAGTGGGCGTAGCCAAAGTAGTGAAAGAGTTTTATCAAGACCCTACTACTGATGATAACCGTTGGGTAGTGGTAGATTTAGCTCCTGTTGAGTCTTTAAAAAATCCCGTGAGTTTAGAAACGATAAAAGCGGATGAACGCTTAAAAGATATCTCTTTGGTTCGCCAAGGTCGTTTATCTGTAATGACTTTGAAGAAAGAAGAGTTTGATAGAATTCTGGAATTAGGCGCTTAAATGTTTATGCAAATTGGAAATAAAGCTTATGTAAATTGGAAATATAAAATTATTTTATACCTTTTAAGACGCTGATTCACAATAGAAAACAAGTGAAAATAATGATTAAAAATTTCTGTTTCTTTCTTTCATTATTCATGCTCTTTTCCTGCACCTCAGGGATTAAAAAAGCAGATTTGATAGGGAATTGGCGTTATACCAAAATAGCCTATGTGAGTCCATCAATGAAAGATTTAGCTCCAGATATTACTGAGCAAAAGCCTTATTTTTCTTTTCATCAGGATGGTAAAGCCGAAATTTACTCTAGCGGAAAAGTGCTTTCTCACGGCACTTATACAATAGAAAATAACATCATCCGATATGAAGAAGTGTTGGACGGAGGCGTAAAAAGGAAAATTCCTTTCTTGATTAAAGAATTAGATGGACATTACTTAATTTTTCAAACCATGCAAGCGCCAGAGCAAATAATTACAGCGGAAAAGGAATAAAGAATTAAAAGCTCAAAAATTTATAAATTAAGCCTTGTATTCCTAATTTAGAGCCTTAATTCAAAGTTTTGAACAAAGCTATTTTAGTTATCAAATTTGGCTCAGCCTCCATCACGACAACACAACAGGAAATTGATGAGGTAGTGATCGCTTCCGTTGCTCGTCAGGTTGCAGATTTGCATCAAAGCTACAATGTGGTTTTAGTTTCTTCAGGAGCGGTTGCCGCAGGTAAAAAGCTGATGCAAAATTACAGCGGCAGTTTGAGCGAGAAAAAAGCTGCTGCTGCCATCGGTAATCCTCTTTTGTTGCAAACTTATTCAAAATATTTTGCGCCTTATGGCTTACATATTGCCCAAAGTTTATGCGAAAGGCATCATTTCTCTAATCGCCATCAGTTTTTGCAATTGCAGAAAACTTACGAAGAGCTTTGGAAGAGTAACATCATCCCGATAGCCAATGAGAACGATGTAGTGAGTAATTTAGAGCTTAAATTTTCTGATAACGATGAATTAGCCACCTTAATAGCGGTAGGTTTTGGTGCTGAATTATTGTTGTTTAGCACTTCTGTTCCGGGGGTTTTAGATGCAGAAGGAAACATCATCAAAGAATTTAAAAATATGGATGCTTCGGCATTAGCCGTAGCGAAGAAAGAGAAATCTGCCTTAGGTTTAGGCGGGATGACCTCCAAACTCACTTTTGCTCGTTTGGCTACGCAAATGGGCATTAAAGCCGTTATTTTCAGCGGAAGAACGCCAGATGGCATCCTCAAAGCCGTAAAAGGAGAAACAGGAACCATCTGTTTGCCGCAAAAGATTAATATTTCTGCTCGCAATAAATGGCTAGCCAGTGGAAGTTTGGTGCGTGGTCAGTTACAGGTAGATGCTGGTGCGGTTAAAGCTTTGCAGCAAAGACATAGTTTATTGGCCGTAGGTATGGTGAAGGTGATTAAATCCTTTGAGGCAGGGGAAGTTTTTGAGGTTTTGGACCTCAATTTACAAACCATCGCGGTAGCAAAATCTAAAATAGACGCTCAAGTTTTGGAAAAAATGGAACAAAAGCAAAATGTGGAAATTGCTCATGCAGATGATATTGTTTTGATTTAATAGCGCATGGAAAATATTCAAGAAATTCTGAAAAATGCCAGTTTAACTACTACGCAAATCAGCAATCTTTCTGCTGAGCTAAAGCAAAAAGTGCTGGAAAAGTTAGCGGAGAAAATTGAACAACACAGCGCTGTCATCATCCAAGAAAATCAAAAGGATTTAGATAGGATGGAGGATGAGAATCCTAAAAAAGATCGTTTGTTACTGAATGAGGAGAGAATCAAAGCTTTGGCTCAAAGTGTAAAAGATGTTGCTATTCTTCCTGATCCTACTCATCAACTCCTTTTAGAGAAAACTTTAACCAATGGTTTAAAATTGCAAAAGCAAACGGTGGCTTTAGGGGTTGTGGGGATGATTTATGAATCTCGTCCTAATGTAACCATTGATGTGGCAGCTTTATGTATCCGTTCTGGAAATGTATGCTTGTTGCGTGGAGGTTCTGATGCCCAATATTCTAATCTCATTTTAGTAAAGATGATTAGAGAAACTTTGAGTGAATTTCAGCTCAATCCCAACATTGTGCAATTGCTGCCTGTAGAGCGTAAGCATGTAGAAGAGTTACTGAAAGCGAATAAGTATGTTGATATTTTGATTCCGAGAGGCTCACAGGCTTTGATAGATTTTGTGCGTCAGAATGCGAAGGTTCCAGTGATAGAAACCGGAGCTGGCGTTTGCCATACTTATGTAGAAGCTTCTGCAAATGTAGATCAGGCATCAGAAATTATTTACAACGCCAAAGTTTCCCGACCATCAGTCTGTAACGCTTTAGATACGGTGTTGATGGATCGTTCTGTTTCGGTAAATTTAATATCCAAAATGAGTGTTTTGATGAAAAAGGCAGAAGTAGAAATTTTTGCGGATGAAACTTCTTATCAGCTACTGAAAGCTGTAGATTATCCATTTTTAAAAAGGGCGAGTGAAGAAGATTTTGGTAGAGAGTTTTTAGCACTGAAATGCTCAGTAAAGGTAGTGGATGATTTGGATGAAGCTTTAGCACACATTAAAACCTACTCTTCTAAGCATTCGGAAGCGATTTTGAGTGAGGACGCACAAAAGATTGAACGCTTTCTAAACGAAGTGGATGCAGCCGCAGTATATGCCAACGCTTCTACCCGTTTTACCGATGGCGGCGTTTTTGAGCTGGGTGCAGAAATCGGAATTTCTACTCAGAAATTGCATGCTCGTGGGCCTTTTGCTTTAGAAAAATTAGTGACAGAAAAATGGATTATACAAGGCAATGGTCAAGTAAGATAATGGATAGAATTTAAATTGTTATAAACATGAGGTGCAGTGCTATAAAATATCTTTTAACATTTGGATTATTCTTTGGCGCTTGTCATCAAGCAGAATCTCAAAAAAATGAAGAAAATAGTACACCAGAAATCGCCCAAAAAGCACCTGATTTAGCTTATACTGCTCCCTCAAAAAAAATTAATGGTGTAAATTTTACAGCACCTCCTCGCCCCATTGATAACACTTGGACCAGCAGTTTACAAGCAATTAATGCCAGTTGGGTGGCTTTAGTACCTTATGCTTTTTCTCGTCCGAATACGCCACAAGTAAATTATGAGGCCGAAAGACAATATTGGGGCGAATCTTTGGAAGGCGTGAAATCCAATATCGAGCAAGCGCATCAATCGGGTTTAAAAGTGATGTTGAAACCGCAAGTTTGGACGAGGGGATGGATAGGGGATTTTGATTTAGAAAGTGAAGCCGACTGGAAAATATGGGAGGCCGACTATGAGAAATACCTCATGCAATTTGCAGCATTGGGAGCCAAAGAAAAGGTAGAGATGATTTGTATTGGAACCGAATTAAGAATTGCCGTAAAGAAAAGACCTTTTTTTTGGCTAAAACTGATTGAAGATATCCGAAAAGTGTATCATGGAAAACTAACCTATTGCGCCAATTGGGATGATTACATGGATGTGAAATTCTGGAATCAACTGGATTACGTAGGCATTAGCGCCTATTTCCCTTTATCGGATGCACAAACCCCAAGAGTAGCACAACTTTTAAAAGATTGGAAGCCTATCAAAGCACAACTCAAGAAATTTAGCGAACAGCAAAATAAACCGATCTTATTTGCAGAATATGGCTATCGGAGTATGGATCAAGCGGCTTGGAGAAGTTGGGAAATGGAATATCAAGACCGCCCAGTAAATTTATCGGCGCAAGCCAATGCTTATGAAGCTTTATACCAAACTTTTTGGAAAGAGAATTGGTTTGCCGGCGGCTTTGCCTGGAAATGGTACAGTTCTTTTAGAAGAATGGACCCTTTGAATAACCACGACTGGACGCCGCAAAACAAACCCACCGAGAAAGTGATGAAAGCTTATTTTGGGAAATAAATAGTGGATTAGTGCTATTTTAATTCATGAAAGAACTTGCTGAACTAATGAATTCTTATGAGTGATTGGGGTGGGGATATTCTCCGTCACATCAAGGACCCTCGCAGCATACCTTGATGTTATCATAAAGTTGTGAGGTTTTAGTTAGCCCTAGCTTTTTTCCTAGCCCGCAAAGACTTAAACCAGTGGGGGAGATGATTTCTGTATTTTCAGCTAAGAACAACAACACACTTCCAAATGATATTCGTTTTGCTTTAAAAATCTGTGGCTTCACTCATATTTCATTAACTTTGTTACATGTGGTATAACAATATTTTAGAGACCATCGGCAACACGCCTTTGGTAAAACTGAATAAAACAGTAAAAGACATCCCAGCTACGGTATTGGCTAAGGTAGAAACTACCAATCCTGGTAATTCTATTAAAGATCGTATGGCTTTAAAGATGATAGAGGATGCGGAGAAAAGTGGAAAGCTAAAAGCAGGTGGAACTATTATAGAAGGAACTTCAGGAAATACAGGAATGGGCTTGGCCATTGCGGCGGTGATTAAAGGGTATAAATGTATTTTCACTACTACTGATAAACAATCTAAAGAAAAAGTGGACGCACTGAAGGCTTTTGGTGCAGAGGTGATTGTTTGCCCTACTGATGTAGAGCCGGAAGATCCACGTTCTTATTATTCAGTTTCGTCCAGATTAGAGCGAGAAGTACCCAATTCATGGAAACCTAATCAGTATGATAATCTTTCCAACTCCCAAGCGCACTATGAGCAAACAGGGCCTGAAATTTGGGAACAAACCGAAGGAAAAATCACGCATTTGGTGGTGGGTGTAGGAACCGGAGGTACCATTTCTGGAACGGGTAAATATTTGAAAGAAAAAAATCCAAACATTCAAATTTGGGGGATTGATACTTATGGTTCAGTCTTTAAAAAATATAAAGAAACAGGGATTTTTGATGAAAAAGAGGTGTATCCTTACATTACTGAAGGGATTGGAGAGGATTTCTTACCTAAAAACGTAGATTTTGATTTAATTGATCATTTTGAGAAAGTGACCGATAAAGATGCCGCTTTGATGACCCGAGAAATTGCTCGAAAAGAAGGAATTTTTGCAGGAAACTCTGCTGGAGCGGCCATTGCAGGTTTATTACAAATGAAAGCTAATTTGAGTAAAGACGATGTAGTTGTAGTAATTTTTCATGATCATGGCTCACGTTATATGGGTAAAATGTTTAATGATGATTGGTTACGTGAACGTGGCTTTTTAGAGGATGAGAAGTTGACTGCAAGGTCTATCATTCAAAAGCGTGAACCTCAGGAGATGGTAACCATAGACAGTCAGAAAACCGTTTTTGAAGCCATCAATTCCATGAAGTCTTTAAATATATCTCAAATTCCAGTGACACAACAGGGCATGGTAGTGGGCAGAGTGACTGAAAGTGAGATTTTGAATGCTTTATTAGAAAACCCAGCTATTAAATCTGAAAAAGTAGAAAGCATCCAATCTGCTTCTTTCCCTTTTGTAGATTTAAACACTTCTATTGACAAAATCTCAGGTTTGATTAACAAAGAAAATTCGGCAGTTTTGGTAGAGTGTAACGATGGAAAGATAGAAATCATTACTCAATACGATATCATTAACGCTATTTCTGGATAAATCAAAAAAGCGATTCAAAGTCGCTTTTTTGATCATGTTATTTATCGCTGCCTTTAACTTTTTAGGATAACATTTAAATTAATTTTTACTGCCTTTAAAGCTTTGGATATAGGGCAATTTACTTTGGCATCTTCGGCTAAACGTTTAAACTCATCCTCAGAAATACCTGGAACTTCGCCTACCAAATCCAAATCAATTTGGCTAATCTCAAAACCATTCTCAGTTTTCTCCACATTAACAGTAGCATCCGTATTCAATACTTTTGGGATGAAGCCAGCCTCATCTAGTGCAAAGCTAAGAGCCATAGAATAGCAGCCTGCATGTGCCACCGCTATCAATTCTTCGGGGTTGGTACCAGCTTTACCATCTTCACTTTCAAAACGAGCTTTGAAAGAGTAAGGGGTAGCTGACAAAATACCACTATTGGTACTGATAGTACCTTTTCCTGCAGTTCCATTTCCTTTCCATACTGCTGTTGATTTTCTTTTAATCGTCATAATAAAATTGTTCTTTAAATCTTAAACTCAGAAAAAATACAGATCAAACCTTTAGCTTTGTGAAGGTTTAATTTTTATTTAACTAATTAAATCTAGTGATTATAAATAAGTAAATGTAAAATGATTGCAAGGTTATTTACCCATCCGATATTCTCTTTTTTTAAAGAAAAGACTTTTCCTTTTATTCGAGAGAACGGTAAAATTATCATTCAATTTATCATCACTATCTTATTTATAGGCATTGGTATTTGGTTTTTTAAACATCAGCGTAAAGAGCTGATAGAGGTACAAAAACTCATTGTAGATGCAGATACCAATTGGTTTTTGATTGGTTTATTGGTTACTGCAATTTATATTTTGCTACAAGGCTTAATGTACGTGGCTTCTTTTTCTGCGGTTTCATCTAAAATTTCTATTAAAGACGCCACTATTTTATTTCTCAAAAGGAATTTCATCAGTGTGTTTTTACCCGCAGGTGGGGTTTCATCTTTAGCATTTTTCACTGCTCCACTAAGAAAGAAAGGGATAAAGGAATCACAAATTCAGTTTGCCTCTTCGATTTATGGTTTTGTGGGGATACTTTCTGTGGTAATTGTAGCAATTCCAGTATTTATCTATGCTTTTTTTGACAGTAATTTAGGTATCGGAACGTGGCTTGCCTTATTCAGTATCATCTTATTATTAGGATTGGTGCTTTGGATTTACCATTCTATTCAACAAAAAGGAATATTCCATGATTGGTTAATTAAATTCCTTCCTTCAAGTGAGGTATTTATGGAAGACATCAGGAGCCATAAAATCCATCAAGGCCAGCTGATGCTCACCATTTTTTATTCTATTGGTGTAGAAATTGCAGGTGTAGCGCATATTTACATAGCCATGTTGGCGCTTCATTTATATCCTTCTTTGTATGCCGCATTAATTGCCTATGTCATATCTGTAATCTTTCTCATCATATCTCCTTTTTTGAGAGGTCTAGGTGCTATAGAGGTATCTATGAGCTATCTACTTACGCAGTTTGGATTCAGTAATTTGGAAGCTATTTCCATCACTTTTCTTTACCGATTCTTCGAGTTTTGGTTGCCTTTGGTAGCGGGTCTAATGTCTTTTCTTTTGGAAATCAATAAACTCTTGATGCGGATTTTACCAGCATTATTACTCTTTATTTTAGGAGTCATCAACATCATTTCTGTGCTCACACCGGCCATTGCAGAACGTTTAGCAACTATCAAAAGCTTCCTACCACTACAAGCCATACAAGATTCTAACTATTTGGTCATGTCGGCGGGTTTGTTTGCCTTAGTTACCGCTGCTTTTTTATTGAAAGGAATGAGAAATGCTTGGTGGTTTGCCCTCTTGCTTGGGGTAATTTCTTTTATAGGAAACTTAACCAAAGCCATCGATTTTGAGGAAGCTTCTGTGGCTTTGTTGGTCATTATCATCTTGATTTTAACTCACAAGGAGTATTATGTAAAGAGCAATCCAAGATTTAGAGTAGTGGGTTTGCAAACCTCCTTATTGAGTATCGGGGCGGTAATTATTTACGGTGTTGTAGGCTTTTACTTCCTTGATAAAAAATATTTCAATATCGATTTTAGCTTAGTACAATCCATTAAATACACTTTTTTAAACTACTTTTTAATGGGTAGTGATGATTTGGTAACTACGCACACTTTTGCTCAACATTTTCTGCTGTCTATTAAAATTAGTGGTTTCTTATCGTTGGGTTTTTTGATATTCACTTTGGTTAAACCTTTTATTTCTGACATCAGCAATACCGATGAGGAAAAGGAAACCGCACAGGAATTATTGCATCGCTACGGCGATTCGGCTTTAGATTATTTCAAAACCTATTTTGATAAACAGCTTTTTATTTCATCAAATAAGCAGGCTTTTATTGCCTATCGTTTATCGGGTAATTTTGCGGTAGCCTTGGCTAATCCGGTGGCAGCCAATGAGCATGAATTTAAAAAGTGTATCCAAGAGTTTGATCGTTATTGTTTTGAAAATGGCGTGAAAAGTCTTTATTATCGAGTTCCTGAAAATGACCTTTCCATCTATCAATCATTAGGTAAAAAGAGTTTGTTTCTTGGGCAAGAAGCGGTGGTAGATATTTCTACTTTTAGTTTAGAAGGAGGCTCAAGAAAATCACTAAGAAATGGATTAAAAAAGGTCTCCGAAAAAGGCTTAAAAGCGAGTATTCATACACCGCCAATAAAGGATGGTTTATTGCAAAAAATCAAATCCGTAAGTGATGAATGGCTCATAGAAACAGATAGAAAAGAGATTATTTTCTCTCAAGGGATGTTCTTATGGGATGAGTTGAAACGGCAAACCATCATCACGGTAGAGAATGCAGAAGAGCGAGTAATTGCCTTTTTAAACATCATTCCAGATTATAAAAAGGGAGAAGCTACTTATGATTTAATCCGCAAGACAAAAGATGCTCCGGGCGGAATCATGGATTTTATTCTGGTAGAACTTTTTAAATATTTAAAAGAGCAAGGCTATCAATACTGTAATTTAGGCTTAGCACCGATGAGTGGTATTGATGATCCAACTACTTTTACCGCAAAATCTATGAAGTTTGCTTATGAAAAGATTAAATCCTTTGCGCATTACAGGGGTTTGAGGGAGTTTAAAGATAAATATTCGCCAGAATGGAAAAACGAATATTTAATTTATGCACATGACTTTGATTTGCTACAAGCACCCAGTGTACTCTCAAACGTCATTAAACCCTAATCTATTTTCTACTCAATAAAAGCAATCTCCGTACGTTTCTTATCATAATTGTTCAGATGAAACACCTCAAAATCCTGATGCTGACTCCCATTTTAGTTTGCTGGATGAGCATCGCTTTTGCTAATAATATAGACAGTTTAACTTATGGTGCTTTCGGAAAAGTTAAAATCTATCAACCTCAAATAGCTAATCCCAAAGCATTTGTCATTTTTATTTCTGGAGACGGCGGTTGGAATCTCGGGGTGGTGGGCATGGCAAAAATATTGCTTAATCAAGGGGCGATGGTGGCAGGCTTAGATATCAGGACTTATCTCAAGAATCTTAAAAGAGAAAAGGTGAAATGTTATTATCCTGCCGGAGATTTTGAAAACCTAAGTATCGCTTTGCAAAAGAAATATCATAGCATTCATTATTTAAAGCCAATTCTGGCAGGTTTTTCATCCGGTGCAACTTTAGCTTATGGATTATTAGCGCAAGCCCCAGCCAATACTTTTAAAGGGGCTATTGCTTTAAGTTTTTGCCCAGATTTGGATATTGATAAACCCTTGTGTAATGGAGAGAGTTTACAAAGCCATGTACTGAAAGCGCATAAATCCTATTACCTAGAACCAAGTAAAAAGCTAACGGCTCCTTTTATTGTTTTGCAAGGCGAAATAGATGAGGTTTGTTCAAGTAATGATGCCAAAATTTTTTTAGACAGATTGCCTAATGCCGAAGTGATTTCATTGCCAAAAGTAGGTCATGGTTTTGGAGTGCAGAAAAATTGGGTACCTCAATTTACCGAAGCATTTAATAAGTTGGTAGCAGCTCCAAGTTATATCGAGAAAATCAAAAATAGGGTTAAAAGACCTGAGAATGCACCTGTAATTGTTAATCCTTTTGCGGATGATTTACCCCTTAATATTCTTCCTGTTAATAAGGCTACTAATTTACCAATGGCCTTTATGATCTCAGGTGATGGCGGTTGGACCAGTTTCGACCAAAGCCTTGCAAAGAAATTAAATGAAAGTGGGATTCCGGTAATTGGTTTAGATGCGCAGCAATATTTTTGGGATAAGAAATCGCCCGAAGAAACTACGGCAATGATTAGCAAGGTGGTGAAGTATTACTCAGAGAAATGGAATAAATCTTCTTTTATAATGGTAGGATATTCTTTTGGAGCTAGTATTTTGCCTTTTGTTTATAATCGATTAGCTCCGCCTTTAAAAGGCGAATTAAAGAATATTTATTGCCTGTCTCCTGATGAAACAGCAGATTTTGAAATTCATTTATCAGATATGTTGAGTTTAGGCGGAAAAGAAGAATACAATGTGTTAGGTGAATTGAGAAGAATTAAGAACATCAAACCCGTTTGCTTTTTCGGAAGGGAAGAAGAGAATGTGAATGCATCACATTATACTGAAAATGGTGCTAAAGTGGTTTTACTTGCTGGCGGGCATCATTATGAGGATAGCTATCCAATCATATTAAAAACTATTTTGGGTAGTTTGTAAATCTTTAATCCTGATGAAAAAAATCCTTTTAGGTTTGTTTTTCTTGCTAATCCTACATCAAAGTAGCAAAGCTTTTATGACCAAAGTAGATTCTATTTATTATGGAAGATTTGGGAAAGTGATGCTCTATTATACAGCTAAAGTTCCTCATTCGGTGGTTTTGTTTATTTCTGGAGATGGAGGATGGAATCACGGGGTGGTAAATATGGGGAAGTATATGGCTTTTCAAGGTGCTTTGGTTTTAGGTATTGATGCTAAAGTTTACAAGCAAAACCTATCTAAATGGAGGGTTTCTTGTTATAATTTAACCGATGATTTTCTAGGGCTATCCAACTTTATTCAGGAGAAATACCATTTTGTAGTACATGTTAAACCCATTATGATGGGTTATTCTTATGGAGCTACTTTGGCTTATGGTATTGTCGCTCAAGCTCCAAAACATACTTTTTTAGGAACCATTGTTTTGGGCTTTTGCCCAGATATAGAGTTAGATAAGCCTTTATGTGAAGGCATGGGCATTCATCAACATGTTTTGCAACCCGGAGTTTCTTTTGATTTAGATCGTTTTAATGGCTTTGCCGATTTATTTATTGTGATTAACGGTATTAAAGATGAAACTTGCCCCATTGAAGCGACCCAAACCTTTTTAAAAGGATTAAAAAATGTGGATTTGATGGTGTTAAAAAAGGTAGGACATGGTTTTTCTATTGCAGACAATTGGTTGCCTCATTTCAAATTTGCTTATCAACAAATCGCAAATATTACAGAAGCCTCTTTACTAAAGCCAAAATAATTAACTATAAAGCACTGCTTAAACTATGTTTTATAGCATAAAAATTAAGAACGCTAAAACCGATGAATAGCATCAAATGGAATGGGAATAATCCGAAATCATGGTAATAGAAGGCCATCACTAATCCGGATAGGAAATAAAAGCTCAAAAACAGTTCGATATAAAAAGCTTTTGAAAGATTTCGCTTCACATAAATATTCTCTTTAAAACTGTCTTTTATCTGGGTAATGTTGAATTTGGGCGTTCTGATGAAATCAGATTTAAAGCCAAATAATCCTTCTAAAACAGCAATAGAATTATGAAAGCTCAAAGCCATAGAAACCGATAAAAACATCGGGAAGAGTTTGGCAAAAGCTACTAAACTTTCTTTCTTGCTGAAATTAGCCACGAGGTAAAATACGCTCATGATGAAAAACCCGATCAAAAATACAGACATTAGCTGAAAATAAATGGGGTTGATGATATGCTCATTTTTAATCCATAATACTGGAATACTCAATAATCCTGTTAAGAAAACAAATAGAAACACGTAGGAATTCATCAAATGTAAGGTCCCGAAAATCTTCTTTTTTAAACCTACATCTGTTTTCCAAATGTGTTTCAAGAGTTTCTTAGAGGTTTCTACCGCTCCTTTGGTCCAACGGTGTTGCTGAGAGCGCAAAGCATTAGATTCAACCGGTAGTTCGGCAGGTGTAACTACATCTTCTACATATTCAAACTGCCAGCCTTTTAGTTGCGCTCGGTAGCTTAAATCCAAATCTTCGGTTAAGGTATCAAACTGCCAACCGCCTGCTTCTTCAATACATTCTTTTCGCCAAATGCCCGCCGTACCATTAAAATTCATGAATAAGCCAGCTTTATTTCTTCCGCTTTGTTCAATGGTAAAATGCCCATCCAAACCAAAACCTTGCACTTTAGTGAGCAAAGAATAATCTTTGTTGATATGCCCCCACCTGCTTTGCACCATGCCTATATTCTTGTTTTGGAAATAAGGAATAAGTTGTTGTAGAAAGTCTTTTTCCGGTAGGAAATCGGCATCAAAAATGGCGATAAATTTACCTTTGGCGATGTTTAAACCATTTTGTAAAGCTCCGGCTTTAAAGCCGATATTTTTTGTTCTGGTGAGGTGATGAATATCAAATCCCTCGACTTTCTTTCTGGCAATAATTGCCGCTGTTAGCGCTAAAGAATTATCATTTGAATCATCTAAAACCTGAATTTCTAATTTTTCTTTAGGATAATCTAAAGCACAAATGCTGTTAATCAGCCTTTCTACCACATAAAGTTCGTTGTATAAAGGCAGCTGAACGGTAACTTTCGGAATGTCTTTCCCCAAAAGCGGAATGATATCTTTTCTTCTTTTAGAGCGGAGGTAAAAAAAGATCAAATAGGCTTGCCCCAAGCTAAAAAGTAAGATTACACTTAGCGAGATGGTATAGAGTACAAGAACTATGGTTTGCCAAATCATATCAGGGTGCAAAATTATAAGTTTTTAAAGATCATACCTATTATTTTATAGCCGGCTAAAATCACGCCTTTTACAGTTCCAGATACTTTGCTTAGGCCGATTCTTTTTCTGTAATTCACCGGAACTTCAGTACATCTCATTTTCAGTTTAACTGCTTTTATTTGCATTTCTACGGTCCAGCCGTAGGTTTTGTCTTGCATATTGATTTTCTGCAAGTCCCCCCAACTGATGGCTCTAAACGGACCTAAATCAGAGAAGGTAACACCATAAAACAAACTAATCAGACGTGTTGCCAGCCAATTCCCAAATTCTTGAGGTAAAGTCATGGCTCCTTTTTCTTTCAAACCTAAAGCTCTAGAACCAATCACTAAATCTGCGATATTGTTCTGTATCGGTGCAATTATTTTTGTTATTTCTTCAGGATAATCAGAATAATCACCATCCATAAAAACGATAATATCTTCTGCATTGGCTTTAGTGCTTACATATTCTAAACCTTTCAAACAAGCATTTCCATAACCAGCCTCAGGTGCATCTACCACTGTTGCTCCGGCATCTCTTGCATTTTTAGCAGTTTGATCTTTGGAGTTATTATTACCTACGATAATTTCATTGACAAGATTTTTTGGAATATCATTAATGACTTTAGCAATAGATTTTTCTTCGTTATATGCGGGAATAATTACGTAAACTTTTCCTTTCGGGATATGGTCTGTCATTTAATATTCTTGTTCTTCTGGTCTTAAATAAGCATCAAATCTACCTTCTTCTGCCAAATTTTCTAATTTTAAAACGCCACGTGGACAAACGGCAGCACACACGCCACAACCTACGCAAGAGGCTCTAATGATATTTTCTCCTTTTTGTGCATAAGCTCTCACATCTATTCCCATTTCACAATAGGTGGAACAATTTCCGCAAGAAATACACTGGCCGCCATTTGTAGTAATTCTAAATCTTGATTTAAACCTTTGTACAATTCCTAAATAAGCCGCTAAAGGACAACCAAATCTGCACCAAACTCTACTTCCCATGACTGGGTAAAAGCCAGTCCCGATGGCTCCAGCAAATATAAATCCGATTAAAAAGCCATAAGTTTCTCTCAATTTATAAGTATCTATAAAGCCTAAAAGTTGAGCAGCTCCAGTAAAAAAAGTATATAAAACGCCAGCAGTCATCACAATAGCAAATACCAAAATGCTGTGCACTATTACTCTTTCATATTTCCAGGCTTTGATAGATTTATCTGAAAGTTGACGAAACGGATCACCTAAAGTTTCTGCTAAACCTCCACAACCGCAAACCCAACTGCAATACCACCTTTTTCCAAAAAAATAAACCATTACAGGAACACCAACTACAAAAAGGAAGATTCCCCAGCCCAGCATCCAATAGCCCAACATTCCACTTGAAATCAGGTTATTGATGCGATAATCAAAAAAGAAACTATAATCTAATGGCCACATGTTTTTAAAATCCATGGAAGGCAATTGTAGTTTGGATAGGATATTTGGAATGAGGAAAGCAAATGCAATTTGGAAAAACAAAACTGAGGTAGTTCTCACCAATTGATAATTGTTGTGGCGATATTTGATGTACATTCTCACGCTCATCACCGTCATGACCAAACAATACAAGAAGCCATACATAAACCATTGCGATGCTTCGGAACCGCTTAATGTTTGACTCAAAGGATCCATTAGAATCACCCAATTGGCAATGTAAGCAGGAGCTTCATAAATGAAAATGTAGAATACAATGAGAGAAATAGAAAAGATGATGGCTACAATTCCTCTATTGGTGATCCCAGTTTTGAAAATACCATTGTTTTTAATGCCCGGAACAGGGTCTAAAAATAGTGCTGGAATCATGAACATCAATCCACCTAAAGCACTAAGAATAAAGCAAATGAAAAACAAAAGGGTAGCATGATCTTTCACAAAACCTTCTAAACTATGTTTTACAATGGCTAATGAATAATCGGTATTGATCACCTTATCCCATTCTTGTTTTGCTTTAAACTTATTATTGACACTGTTTAAAGCCTGTTTATAATCTTGAATAAAGGCAGTTTTACTACTATAATCTTTGTTAAACATTACACTCAAAGCAGGTCTTAGTTCGGCCTGATGAGTAGCATCTGTAATGGTGGTTTGAAATATTTGCTCGGTGAGTTTGTAACGACCAACACCCAATAAAGAGATGAACACTCCTAAACAAAAAAGAAAGATGGCTAAACCGAGTTTTCTGATGATTTTCATGCTGTTTAATTAGGATTTACCAAATCAAGAATTTTTTCTTTTTAGGCACTTTTGATGAATGTTGTGGAAATGCTTTGTTAAAGCTTTCTGCAATTTCATGATGATAATTTTTATAAAATTCCGGATCAAAAAAACCTTGATCTAACTCAGAAATGCAGGTTGCTATCGGTTTTGAATTTCTGATCCATTGCTCTGCTACCACTTGTCTAAATCGGATACCAAAGAAATTAAATCCTCTGATAACTCCTTCAGATTTGGTGAAATTAGCTCTAAAAGCGATTTTTCCGTTGGAGTGTTCCCAATAAAAAGTATCCTCATCATCTAGAGGATTATTAAACATCAAACCATAGGTTTGATATTCAATATCTAAAAACTTCGCCGAGTTAAACCAAATGCCTCTATTATAAACGGTAGGCTTTCCGCAAATGGTTCTAGCCAAAGCTTTTCCTTGCATTTGCCCGGTGTACCATAATTGTTCTACCGGTGGATGATTTTTTTTAGGCTGAATAAATTGCGCACAATCTCCTAAAGCATAAACATCTGGAAGATTAGTTTCTAAAAATTCATTGACTAAAACGCCTCTATCAGTATTTAAATCTGTGTTTTTAAGAAAATCTATATTTGGAGATACACCAGTGGTTAAGCCTACAAATTGACATGGGATTTCTCTACCGTCTTTAGTGATGATGCTTTTAACTTTCCCGTTTTCATCCGGAAGAATTTCTTTTAATTCAGTCTCGGTTAACAAATGGATATGATGTTCGGCGATATGCCTACCCACTAATTGCGCTTCTTCTGGAGGTAAAATATTATTCCAATAAGATTTTTCCCTGATTAAAAAATTCACCTTTATGTCTCTGCTGCAAAGCATTTCGGCCATTTCAATTCCAATTAAGCCACCGCCCACAATTACTGCCTCAGCTATGCCCGCAGTATTTTCTTCCATCAATTCTACATCTTGCTTGCTGTATAAACCTTGCACACCTTTTAAATCCTGACCAGGCCATCCAAATTTATTTGACTTAGAGCCAGTGGCTATCACCAATTTATCGTAGGAGATTTCCTCTTGAGTTGAGCTGATTAACTTTTTATTGTTAAAATCAATAGAAGTGATGTGAGCTTGTTTTAGTTGGATGCGGTTTTTCGCCCAAAAATGATCTTCATAAGGTTTGGTATGTTCATACTTCATGTGCCCCATGAAGATGTACATGAGGGCCGTTCTAGAGAAAAAATGTTCTGATTCAGAGGAGATCATCAAAATTTCATGATCACTCAATTTTCTGATATATCTTGCGGTAGTTACTCCAGAAATACCATTTCCAATGATTACAATCTTCATTTAAGCTTTGATTTTTTTGAAATTAGTTGGATAAAAATAAATGAGCTTACAATTATTTCCCATTTAAATTCCAATTGTACTCAAGATAATCAATTTTTGTATGGCTATTGATTTTTGTATCGCTGTATTTATTGATAAAATTCAACACAGTACCTTCTGCTTTTTCAAAATCACGCTTATACCAATTGAAAAGCATGGAAATAGAAGCATGATTGGTTGAAATCTTATTCTGAGCTTCATTGGCCAATGCGGCTTTGGTATTTTTGGTCAACATGGATTGAACGTTTTCTGCAGTAAATGCAGTATTAGATAATCTTGGGCAAGAGATTGCAGCACAATTCACTGCAAAATGAATTCTAGCATCAAACAAATCTCCACCTAACAATACTTTTTTTTCCATCTCATTTAAAGTCAAAGTTTTTCCGTTGAAAGAATAGGGAAGGGGTTGGTCCCAAACTTTACCTCCAGCAATATGCAAAATAGATTTTACAGGATAATTGCGGAGGATTTGATCAATAGTTAGGGCATTGTAGGCGTTAATCCAAAATGCCAACTGTTCATTCTTAGTAAGTTTTGCAGTGTTGACTTTAGTTAGAGACGTTAGATAAGCTTCTAATTTGGATTTGGATTTTATAAATGCGGCATAATTCACCATGCCTTTGTCAGAAACATAACTCTTAAGTAATTGATTATAAGTAGAATGATCTACTGAAACAAGATTTTCTGTTTGTTGATTAAAACTTTGTTTATCCTTAGGATTTGAATGAGCACTGCAACTCACCGAAATGCCAAGGAAGAATGCAGCAACCCAAAATATATCTAACTTTTTCATGATTTTTAACTTTTAGTTTCAACTACGTTTCAAACGTACTTTAAGTTTTATGAATTCTTATTTTGATGAGTAGTCGATAGAAAAGTTAATCCTTACAAAAGTAAAAAACAAAAATCCCCGCTTCTCTGGTGAGGCGGGGAGAAGTTAAATTCTTCTGATATCTGCCCCGAGGGCTTTTAACCGAGTATCTATATCTTGATAACCTCTTTCTATTTGTTCAATATTATAAATGGTACTTCGTCCTGTGGCGGATAAGGCTGCAATTAACAAAGAAACTCCTGCTCTAATATCTGGTGAAGTCATTTCGATTCCTTTTAATGGATATTTCTTATCTAACCCAATTACAGTTGCTCGGTGTGGGTCGCAAAGGATAATTTGAGCACCCATATCAATCAATTTATCCACAAAGAATAAACGACTTTCAAACATTTTTTGATGAATTAAAACAGATCCTTTGGCTTGTGTTGCCACTACCAATACGATAGAAAGTAAATCAGGAGTAAAACCCGGCCATGGAGCATCTGCCACTGTTAAAATGGAACCATCAATAAAAGTATCTATTTCATAATGTTTTTGAGATGGAATGTAAATATCATCTCCACGTAATTCAAATTGAATGCCTAATCTTCTAAAAACATCAGGGATAATCCCCAACTCATTATAGCAAACATTTTTAATGGTGATTTCAGATGCCGTCATCGCCGCAAGGCCAATAAAAGAACCAATTTCAATCATATCAGGGAGTAAGCGGTGCTCTGTTCCGCCCAATTCATCAACGCCTTCAATGGTTAATAAATTAGATCCAATTCCAGAGATTTTAGCACCCATTCTGTTCAGCATTTTGCAAAGCTGCTGCAAATAGGGTTCACATGCTGCGTTGTAAATGGTGGTGGTACCTTTTGCTAAAACGGCTGCCATTACAATGTTGGCCGTTCCGGTTACAGAAGCTTCATCTAATAAAATGAAAGTTCCTTTGAGCTGAGTAGCATCTATATTGAAAAATCCAGTTTCAGGATTGTAAATAAACTTTGCGCCCAGTTTTTCAAAACCTAAAAAGTGGGTATCTAAACGTCTTCTTCCAATTTTATCACCACCAGGTTTTGGGATGGCAGCTTTCCCGAAACGAGCTAAAAGTGGTCCAACAATCATGATAGAACCTCTTAAACTTCCACCTTTCGCTTTAAAGGTTTGAGAATGAAAGAAATCAAGATTGATATTAGCCGCTTTAAATTCGTAAGTATCTTTGGATAAGCGATTAACTTCCACACCTAAATCACCTAACAACTCGATGAGTTTGTTCACATCTTTGATATCAGGAATGTTGCTGATGGTGATTTTCTCTTTGGTAAGTAATACTGCCGCTAAAATTTGTAAAGCCTCGTTTTTTGCACCCTGAGGGATAATTTCACCCTTCAAGGGTTTTCCTCCGCGAATCTCAAATGCGTTCATTTAATCTATAATTGGATTTAAGGTGGTTTAAAATAGATTTTTACTTAATTTGATCTTCTTCCTCCGCCGGTGTTATTGTTTGTGTAATTTCTTTGGCGACCTTTATTATTATTACTATTATTATTCTGACGGCCGCCTCCGTTACGATTATTCGTTTTTTGCGATCTTCCGCTGTTGTTGCTGTTATTGGTATTGGCTGGTTTTAAATCAACTTTATTTAAGCTGATATCAGATAAATCTAGCTCTCCTTTAGAAAGCTCTCTTAAATCACCAATAATTTGTTCATCAGCTACATGGTCTTTATTCCAAATTACATAAGCCATTTTCATGAAATTGGCGATAGAATTAACCATGTGCTGTTTCTTTTCTGGGTCTGTAATTTCTTTCGCTTTTTTAATCATCAGCTCAACCGTATGCCCATAATGTTTGAAACGGATACGAGTTTGAGGATAGCTTAAAACCTCGGGCTTAAAGTTAATTTCTTCTTGAGTTGGGGTAGGATAAGGAGAGTCTACATCAATTCTGAATTTTGAAATGATTTGTAAATGATCCCATAATTTATGTTTAAAATCGGGTACATCACGTAAATGCGGATTCAAAAATCCCATCATATCAATAACTACTTGTGCGTAGCGGTTACGTTCTTCTTTAGTGGGTAAAGCCACGATATATTCTACCATGTTCTGCACATTTCGGCCATATTCAGCCAAAATCAGTTTCTCTCGTGAGGTGTTGTAATCAAAAGTTGGTTCTGTTATTTCAGTCATTTCTGGAAATTTTAAAGCTTATGAAGCTTAGATAGCCGTTTTTATAACGGATTTGGGAACATATTTATACCCTGAGCTTTTATGTTATCGAAAATAATTTTGCAATAAGTGCTATAAAGGTAAATGATTTAAATACGATTACAAATTATAATATTTAAATCATGATTCCACAATCCTCAACTTCGCAAATTTCAATAGCAATTGCTTCTGACCAATTTCTTTAAAAAGGATAGTAGCCTTGATATCAGGCTTATTGCCTTCTAAATGAATCACTTTGCCAAAACCAAAACGTTCATGTTCTACTTCTTGTCCTACTTGTAGTTTAGAAGTATCACTCGGTGCAAAACCTGGAGAAGGGACATGAGCTTTTGCCAATAAGGAAGTGGTGCTGACTGGTTTCGATGCGGGTTTAGGTTTTGAGTAGAAATCGCCCTGTTTGCTGTTACTGTTTGAAGTTTTACTTTGCCATTGATTGCGTTCATCACCAAATGAAGAGTCGTTGCTAGTTGCTTTTTTAACAAAATCTAACTCTAAATATTTCGGTTCAATTTCATCTAAAAACCGAGAAGGCTCGCAATTGACCAAAGTGCCAAATCTGAAACGAGAGGTGGCGTAGCTGAGGTGTAATTTCTTCTCGGCTCGGGTTACCGCAACGTAAAACAATCGACGTTCTTCTTCTAAATCAGCTCTAGAATTGAGTGCCATCTGCGATGGAAAGAGGTTTTCTTCTAAACCTACAATGTACACATGTGGAAACTCCAAACCTTTGGAGGAGTGGATAGTCATCAATGAAACCGTATCTTTATTTTGATCTTTATCAATGTCATCATTGGTTAACAAAGCCACATCCTGCATAAAAATATCCAAGCCTTTTTCTTCGATATCTTCACGCTCAGAAAACTCTTTAATCCCGTTCAGTAATTCCTGAATGTTTTCATATCTCGCTAAACCTTCCACAGATTTATCATCATATAAATCTTTCAGCAAGCCGGATTGTTGTGCGATGTGTAAAGCCGTTTCGTAAGCATTACTATTTTTAGCTACTACCGCAAAACTTTGAATAGCAGTTGCAAAATTCCCAACTGCTGTAGCTGCTCGGCTATCTAAATGTTGATTGGCTTCTGAAATAATTTGGAAAAGCGTTTTATCTTCTTGATCAGCGGCTAAAATAATTTTATCGATGGTGGTTTTCCCAATTCCACGAGCCGGATAATTAATTACTCTTTTAATGGCTTCTTCGTCGTTCGGATTAAAAGTGAGGCGGAAATAGGCAATTAAATCTTTGATTTCCTTACGTTGATAGAAGGATAAACCTCCGTAAATTTTGTAAGGAACGTTGAGTTTCCGAAGTGCCTCTTCCATGGATCTGGATTGCGCATTGGTGCGATACAAAATAGCGAAACTCACCCAGTTGAGATGGTTATTGGCTCTTTCTTCAATGATAGATTCTGCTACTAATTTTCCTTCTTCATTGTCTGAATAAGAACGAGTAACTTTTATCTTTTCGCCCGTTTCATTAGCAGAAAAAACGTTTTTATCTAATTGATTTTTATTATTGGCGATGATGCTGTTGGCAACATTCACGATATTCTGTGTAGAACGATAGTTTTGTTCTAGCTTAAACACTTTTACATCAGGATAATCTTTTTGAAAGTTGAGGATGTTTTGAATATTGGCTCCTCTAAACGCATAAATACTTTGTGCATCATCACCCACTACACATAAATTTTCTCTTACAGCGGCTAATTTTTTCACGATTAAATACTGAGAGAAATTGGTGTCTTGATACTCATCAACCATCAAATATTTAAACTTTTGTTGGTATTTATTGAGCACATCAGGATGTTCTTTTAACAACACATTGGTTTTGAAAAGTAAATCGTCAAAATCCATGGCACCGGCTTTAAAGCAACGATTTGCATAAGTTTCATAAATTTTGCCTAGATAACCTCGCCCGGTAGAAAAATCATCTGCCTGAATTTGTTCATTTTGTTGATATTCTTGCACAGAAATCAAGTTATTTTTAGCCATTGAAATTCTGCCGTAAACATAGTTATGATGATAGAGTTTATCATCTAAACTCATCTCTTTAAGGATGGCTTTGATCAAACTTTTACTGTCATCAGTATCATAGATGGTGAAGTTATTAGGATAGCCTATTTTATGTGCTTCCACTCTTAATATCTTTGCAAAAACAGAGTGAAAAGTGCCCATCCAAATATTTTTAGCCTCTGCGCCCACCACACTCATGATACGGTTTCGCATTTCTTTGGCTGCCTTATTGGTAAAGGTGAGCACCAAAATATGGAAAGGATCAACCCCTTTCTCCATCAAATGTGCTACCCTGTAAGTGATTACTCTGGTTTTTCCAGACCCAGCTCCTGCAACAATCATCACCGGACCCTCTGTTTGTTCAACTGCTAATCTTTGTGATGAATTTAATCCTTGTAAATAATCCAAACCTTAATTTTTTATGAGCAGTAAAAGTAAAAAAAATGAGGCGGAGATTTGAATTCCGCCTCGTATAAGATTTCCACTTTTTATTTTTTATGGAGATGTAATCTCGTGGGGTCGTGTAGAACTTGGTTGATATCCATAATTTGCTCATCAATATCATCTACACATTTTTTCATCTGCGGAATTACTTCATTACTTTCTACTATATTTTGTTGTACCAACATTACTAAACCTTTTAAAGTAGCCACAGGTCCTCGTATTTGGTGAGAAAGATGGGAAGAGTATTCAGAAAGCTTTTGATTTTTGTAAATCAAATCTTTGGTTCTTTCGGTAATAATATCTTCTAATCGTTGGTTAATTTTATCCACATTGGCTTTTTGCCTCAAAACTTCCTCATTTAAGGCAGAAAGCACTCTGTTGCTTTCTTTTGATTTTCTATTGTTTTTAATGAGAATTACAACCAAAATGATAGAAAGTAAAGTAACAATGCTACTGGCAATAAACAAAGTTTTGGTGTTACGCTGTTTGGCAATGGTCAGCTCGTTTTCTTTTTGAATTTGCTGTTGCTTTAGCGTTTCTTGTATCAAATTGATGTTTGAGGCGGTGTTTTTCTTATAATTAACACTATCTAAATCATGCACTTCTTTTAAATAATAAAGTGCTTTTTCATAATTTTTTCTTTTAGCTTCGAGTTCATAGGATTCAAAAGTATAATCATACAATCTTTTTTCGTCATTGACCAATTTTGCAAAAGCAATACCTTCATTCAAAAATTCTTCTGCTTTTTTGAAATTTTTGTCAGAAATATAAATGGAAGTTAGGGTTAAATCAATGGAAGCCACACTGCTATTTAACTCGAATTCTTTTGCTTTTTGATTAGCTTGCAGAAGTAATTTTTTTGCTTCTTGAACCTTGTTCAAACTGAAAAAAATCACCCCTCTATTTTGTAGACTTTGAGTTATACCAATGGGGTTACCAATTTTATTAAAAATTGTACTGCTCTTCTGATAATTTTCAAGGGCAACGGAATAATTTTTTTTTCTAAAATATGTGTTACCAATATTTAAATAGGAACCGGCCAACAAATCTTTGATGCCGTACTTTTCTGCTATTTTTAATGAATTTTTGTAATATGATAAGGCTTTATCATAGTCGATATCAAGCCATAAGTTTCCTATATTATTAGAAACTTTGGCTTCCCCCAATTTATCACCCAATTTTTTATATAAATTTAAAGAAATGAGATAACGATTTAAGGCTGTATCTCTCTGATTGAGATAATAATAGCCAATACCTTGAACTCGATTAGATTCTGCCATTCCACTTTTATAATGGATTAATGAAGCGATTTTCTCCGCTTTTTTGGCGGTATTGATGCTCTGTTCAGGATCCGTTAATCTATTTTTATAAGCTTGCTCATTTAGTTCATCTACCGTGTTGGTGTCTTTTTTTAAGCCCAATAAGGAGTCATCTTGCTGAAACGCGTAAGAAGCCGCATGCAAACCTAAGCAAAGTAAAAGCATTAAATAGTACCTCATGAATGGTGTTTTTGTCTGAAGAGTAAAGATATTCATAAAATCTTAAATAATTCATTCGTTAAGAAAAATAGAATTATTCTTTATTTAAATGATAAAAATTATTTAATTGTAAGATTACTTTATTTTTTTTAATATAAATATTTCGTTTAAAATAAATTAGCCCATAATTTAGCCTATATATTAACGTATTGGATACGAAATTTCATTATTAAAAGTTTCGTTTTTTTAAATTTTATTGCACACTTATTCACAAAATTTTAAAACCATCAAAATAAAAGTAAAGACATGAAAAAAATCATCATCGCATTATTAGTAGTATCTGCCCTAGGTGTCACTTCTTGCAAAAAAGACAATGGCATTACTCCAGCTAAATCAACCGCAGTAAAAGTAAACGATAGAGGAGACTTAGGTACTTGGGATTAATTAACAAGAGTTTAAAACCATCAAAACAAAAATCAAGAATATGAAAAAGATTATTATCGTATTATTAGTGGTATCCGCCCTTGGCGTAGCTTCTTGTAAAAAGGAAAATAGCATAGCTCCAGTTAAATCAACTGCAGTAAAAGTAAATGATAGAGGAGACTTAGGCACATGGGACTAAGGATTTCATTAACAAACATTAAAATCAAGAACATGAAAAAGTTATTAATCATTGTGTTTGTAGCTATTACAGCGGTAGCCGCAGCAACAACATTAAAAAAAGCAGACAAGGTAGAGGCAAAACCAACTACGATTCAACAACAGGTGGTAGATGCGCCAAGAAATGCGCAAGTAGCTACTTGGGATTAAGCATTTAGATAGCTATAAGCCTATCAATTGGAATCGGATGAAAAGATGCTTTTTGTAATGGCTTTTTAAAAGCCTAAAGTATAATTTCTATATTTGCGTAAATCCTAATTTTATGCAAGTCATTAAGAATTATGTGGAAGAGCATCGTCAAAGATTTTTAGACGAATTATTTGAATTATTGAGATTTCCGTCGGTAAGTGCAGATCCTAAGTATAAGGGAGAGGTATTAAAAACTGCGGATTTTGTTGCCGATAAACTGAAAGCAGCCGGAGCCGAACACGTTGAAGTTTGTGCTACAGAAGGCTATCCCATTGTTTACGGAGAAAAAATGAAAGACCCTACCTTACCAACGGTGTTGGTATATGGTCATTACGATGTGCAACCACCAGATCCGTTGGACTTGTGGCATACACCACCTTTTGAGCCTACTGTAAGAGACGGTAAAATATATGCTCGAGGTGCTTGTGATGATAAGGGTCAATTTTACATGCATGTCAAAGCTTTTGAGCTGATGATGCGTACGGAAACACTTCCTTGCAATATCAAATTTATGATAGAAGGAGAGGAGGAAGTAGGTTCTGATAATTTGGGGAAGTTCGTTTCCCAAAATACAGAGAGATTAAAAGCCGATGTGGTTTTAATCTCTGATACTTCCATGTTGAGCATGGAAAATCCTTCCTTAGAAACAGGTTTACGAGGTTTGGCATACATGGAAGTGGAAGTTCAGGGACCGAACCGTGATTTACATTCTGGCGTTTATGGTGGTGCGGTGGCTAATCCGGCTACTATTCTTTGCCAAATGATTGCTTCTTTACACGATGAAAACAATCATATCACTATACCAAGTTTTTACGATGGAGTCATTGAACTTTCTGCCGAAGAAAGGAAAGCCTTAAATGATGCTCCATTTGATTTGGAAGAATATAAAAATGACCTTTCTGTAGAAGAGGTTTGGGGAGAGAAAGGTTATACCACTATAGAAAGAACTGGAATTCGTCCGACTTTAGAAGTCAACGGAATTTGGGGTGGATATACTGGTCCAGGTGCAAAAACAGTCCTTCCAGCCAAAGCCAATGCTAAAATTTCTATGAGATTGGTACCAGGTCAAGATTGGAAGAAAATTTCTGATCTTTTCAAAAAGCATATAGAAAGTATTGCACCTAAATCTGTAAAAGTGAAAGTAACCGCTCATCATGGAGGAACTCCTTATGTAACTCCAACGGATTCTATTGCTTTTCAGGCTGCCTTTAGAGCTATTGAAGAAGCTTTTGGCAAGCAACCAGTACCTACTAGAGGTGGTGGAAGTATCCCAATAGTTGCTTTGTTTGAGCAAGAGTTAGGCATTAAAACGGTATTAATGGGTTTTGGTTTAGATAGTGATAATCTACATTCTCCGAACGAGAAATATGATATTTTCAACTATTATAAAGGGATAGAAACCATTCCTTTATTTCATAAATATTTTGCTGAATTGAGCAAGTAAAAATCAGCCCCGTCAAAAGCGGGGCTTTTTATTTTAAAATGATGATATTTTAAGGACTCCTCACTTTAAAAGAGCGCAGAAGAGGTTTTCATCCCTGAAGCTCAGCAGTTTTAGTGGCATGGGGAGAATGATCAAATTCTCCAACACTCGCAGTTTTCTAGAAACTCTTCTTTCACATCTGCTCCAATGCCTATTTCGTCTTTTAATGTCAACTCAAAACCCTGATAACTCAATCCCCCTTTAATTGGATCTACCAAATGCCCTATTAAGCAGGTATCCATATCATAAAATTTAAGCTGAGAGCAAGCCAAAGCAAAATGCAAATTGGCTGTTAAAGCTAAACGACTTTCTAACATTCCGCCCAACATACAACTGATATTGTGCATTCTAGCTTCATGATAAATCTTTAAAGCTTCATGAATTCCACCAGATTTAGCAAATTTGATATTGATATAATCACAAGAATTAGTTTTAATGAGTTTTCTTGCATCATGATGGTTAAAGCAACTTTCATCAGCCATAATTTTGATGGGAGAAAGCTTCTTTAATTCGGGCAGTAAATCATCATACCAAGTGCGCATAGGCTGTTCGCAAAATTCGATGTCATATTTTTTTAATTCATGCAAAGCCAAAACCGCTTCTTCAAAAGTCCAGCCTTGGTTGGCATCTAATCTCAGTTTCATGGCATCTCCAACGGCGGCTCTAATTTTCTTTACCCTTTCTATGTCGTCATCAACTTTTTTACCCAACTTAATTTTGATGATGCTGCATCCTTGGTTTTTAAAGTTAGAGGCTTGTGCAGCCATATTTTTAGGGGTATCAATCCCTACCGTAATATCAGTTTCTATTTTTCGCTTTTCTCCACCCAAAAACTGATAAAGCGGTTGTTGTGCGTTTTTGGCTGCTATATCGTACAAAGCCATATCAAAAGCAGATTTGCAAGTGGCATTAAAAGCAGTGTAAGCACTTAATTCGGCCATACGTTCTTCTAAAGCAAGCGGATCTTTCCCTTTCCATATTTTGGCAAAATCTTGAGCCATTTTTAGCATGGTTTCTTGAGTTTCTCCTACAATCATTGGGAAAGCAGAGCCTTCACCAACGCCATAAAAGCCAGCATCAGTATGTATCCTGATGAACATATTTTGGGCAAAATCCATTGTTCCGGTAGCGATGGTGAATGGTTTCATTGGGATGCTAAAGCGGTAGATTTCTGTATGTGTAATGATCATTTTTAAATTTATGAATAATGCTTTATGATTCAAATTTTATTGCGTTAACGATAGCAGCGCCAGCCTGCCGGACTGGCAGGGATACCGGCTAGGTGATTAAGGCCTGAGGGCGTATGAACGGACAGCGTGTTAAAACGACCAAATAAAAACATATCATTACCTTTGGGATTATATTTATCAAATCTCATGACTATGGCCAACAGACTGCAATTTTCTTCTTCTCCTTATTTATTACAACATGCCAATAATCCGGTGGATTGGTATCCTTGGGGGCAGGAAGCTTTGGAAAAAGCAAAGCGAGAAAACAAATTGATTTTGGTGAGCATTGGCTATTCGGCTTGTCATTGGTGCCATGTGATGGAGCATGAAAGTTTTGAAGATGAGCAAGTTGCTGATTTGATGAATCGCTTTTTTGTGTGTATTAAGATTGATCGTGAGGAACGTCCGGATATTGATCAAATCTACATGACTGCTGTTCAGTTAATGACAGGTAGAGGTGGTTGGCCGCTCAACTGTTTTTGTTTGCCAGATCAAAGACCTATTTATGGAGGGACTTATTTTCCGAAGCAAGATTGGCTGAATTTGCTTACTAATTTGGCACATTTTTATGAAACCAAACCAGAAGAAGCAGAAGATTATGCCGTAAAATTAACAGCCGGAATTCAACAATCAGAAAAATTGAATTTCATTAAAGAAGAAAAGATTTATACCGAGAAAAATATCACTGAAATTTTGGAGCCATGGAAAATGCTTTTTGATTTTAGTGAAGGAGGTCATAACCGAGCACCTAAATTTCCGATGCCTAATAATTGGGACTTTTTGATGCGTTGTGCCCATTTGTTAAAAGATGAAGCAGCACAGGTGATTGTTCGTTTAACCTTAGATAAGATGGCTGCAGGCGGAATTTACGACCATTTAGGGGGAGGTTTTGCTCGCTATTCGGTGGATGCCAAATGGCATATTCCGCATTTTGAAAAGATGCTCTATGATAATGGACAACTTTTGGGGCTTTACGCCGATGCTTATAAATGGTGCGAAGAAAAACGTTATCAAGAAGTGGTGGAAGAAACTTTTGAATGGTTAAAAAGAGAAATGACTTCGCCAGAAGGAGGTTTTTACTCGGCTTTAGATGCGGATAGCGAAGGTGTGGAGGGGAAATTTTATACTTGGCATAAAAGTGAAATTGATGAAATTTTAGGAGGCGATGCGGAGATTTTTAACGCTTTTTATGAAGTAACCGAAGACGGAAATTGGGAAGAAGAGCATATCAATAACTTATGTATCAGAAAAGAGAAAGAAGAGTTTGCAGCGGTTTTTAATATTTCAGTAGCAGATTTAAATCAACTTTTAAAGACATCTAAAGCAAAACTTTTGAAAGTGAGAAATCAAAGGGTGCATTCGGGTTTAGATGATAAAATTCTAACTTCTTGGAATGCTTTGATGATTAAAGGTTTGTGTAAAGCTTATCAGGCTTTCGCCGATGAAAAATATCTGGATTTAGCGATTCGTAATTTTAAATTTTTACAGAATCATATCATCAAAACGGAAGCTGGAATTTATCGCAACTATAAAAATGGAAAAGCCAGTATCAACGGATTTTTAGATGATTACGCACTATTGATTGAGGCGATGATTTACCTCTACGAATGTACTTTTGAGGAGTCTTATTTGCATCAGGCGAAAGCCTTAACAGATTATGTTTTAGATCATTTTAGAGATGATGAATCTGGAATGTTCTTTTACACTTCTGATGAGGATGAAGCTTTGATTGCCCGTAAATATGAAATCATGGACAATGTGATTCCGGCATCAAACTCGGTGATGGCTTGGAATCTTAAACGACTTTCTCAGTTTTTTGATGAGCAACGCTACCAAAAAATTTATCAGCATTTGTTGAAAATGGTTGAGCCACAAATGAAATCTTACGGTTCTTCCTTTTCAAATTGGGCATCTTTATTACTGGAGGAGGTAAAAGGAAGCTTCGAAATTGCAATTACCGGCGAAGAATGGACACTTAAACGTCAGGATTTAGAAAAAATCTATATTCCTAACAAGATTATTTTGGGAGGCGAGCAAGGAAATTTACCTTTGTTGCAAGATAAGTTTGTTGGCGAAACCAGAATTTTTGTTTGTAAAGATAAAACCTGTCGGCTGCCGGTGAGCGATGTTAGTGAAGTAATTAAACAAATTTTTGAATAGAAGCGACCATTTCGTTTCGCAAATAACAACACATGAAGATTGATAATAACCACGTAGTAGGCGTAACCTACGATTTGTATGTCACCGAAAATGGTGAGAAAAAACACGTTGAAAGTGCAACCACCGAAAACCCATTGGTGTTTTTATATGGAGTAGGAATGATGCTTCCTAAATTTGAGGAGCATTTGAGCGGCTTAGCTGTAGGTGATGATTATGCTTTTACGCTTTCTGCGGAAGATGGATATGGAGAATATGATGAAGCTGCGGTAGCTAACCTACCAAAAGAGATGTTTGGAGATCAACCTTTGCCAGAAATTGGTTCTATTTTGCCTTTACAGGATAACAATGGCAACCAATTTCAAGGAAGAGTAGTTTCTATTGTTGAGGATGCTGTTTTGGTAGATTTAAATCATCCAATGGCTGGACATGAATTACATTTCAATGGAACTATCCAAGAAGTTCGTCCTGCTACTAAAGAAGAATTAGAACACGGTCACGTTCATGGTGCGGGTGGTCCTCAGCATTAATAATTGACGATTTTAGATTTTTGAATTTCGATTTCAAAAATCAATAAAAAAAGCTTCCCGAATTTCGGGAAGCTTTTTTGTTAATGTATACTTACACTATTGCTAGTTATTATCCGAGTTGTAGTAGTGAAAATAATAGTTGATTGAATGTTTTTGCCATTAAGTTCAGCAGGAATAAATGCTTTGAAAAAGTCAGAAAGTTTCTCAATGTTATTTTCAAATTCCTTATTAGTAGCTTTTACTATTGATTTCCAGGATATTATTTTTCCTGATTCATCTATATTCAAATAATGAACAATTTCAGTTTTTGTTATTCCTGAATTATGCAAATAACTTGATATATCATAATTGGGTTTAATGACAAAGGAATAGCCATAAAATGTGCCTCCTATTTTAATGGGAGCCTTAACAGTGTCTTCTGGAGAAAGTTTTACAGGAAATTGATAGGATACTGAGTTATCATTCAATTTAGGTTGATTAAACAATAATTTTTGATTGTCAAAATCAAAACGTTGTTCTAAATTTCCTTGATAATCAAAAAACATCCAAGTTCCAGACAAGTAATTATGGTCGTAATTCCCTCTCACAGCTACTTTATTTTTGCTTTTTGTAAAGATGGTATACATTCCTTGTTTTACCTTTTTATCAGATTTTAAAACATGATATTCGGCTCTGAACATGAAGTCTAAGTCTTCTTTTTTTTCTTTTAATTCTTGAGCGAATATCGAAAAGCTAACTATGGTTAGGTATAAGAGTAGTATTGATTTTTTCATTTTCATTTAGATAGATTAATTCCAACCGAGAAGCTTAAATAACCAAAATCTTGATGAGTAAATTCATCTTTGAAAGGGACATGAGTAAAAGACAATTTAGTATTCCATTTTTGATTTTTTGATGGATAATAAATTAAAGATGGTCTAATCCCAAAATGAGCTTTATTACTAAAAAAGCTAGATCCTAGTGTTAATGATGATGATAAGTGCTTGTTTAAAATAAATATGGAGCCAATAAAAGTACTTGAGATCATACTTTTACTTTCATGAACAGATGTGTTTCCACCTGAAAAGAAAATACTTTCTTTTGGTCCTCCAACCCCATCAACATTCAATTCTATGATTGGTTTAAAAAACGTCTTTGTTTGGAAATTTAATTGCAATCCTAAACCAGCACCGCCTTTATTCTTTTTAATAGTATAATCATATAAAGTTTTGTCGGCTTGTACTGAAAGGAAATAATAGACCTTTCTATCCTTCACTTGAGCAGGACTTTTTTGGCAGAATAAAAATGTAATGAGTAAAATGATGTAAATTTTTTTCATAACTAATAAGTTATCCTAAAATAAAAAATCCCATTTGCGAAAGCAAATGGGATTTCAATTTAACTTTAAAATCAGTTAAACCAACTCGCCATATAACTCAGCTTTTTGTTGCTTTATACTTTCACTGCTGATGTATTCATCATATTCCATCAACTTATCTAAAACACCGTTTGGCGTAATTTCGATGACTCTATTGGCTACAGTTTCGGTTAATTCATGATCTCGGCAAGTGAATAGAATTACGCCTTTAAAATCTTTCATGCCGTTGTTTAATGCGGTGATAGATTCTAAATCTAGGTGGTTAGTGGGTTCGTCCATCAAAATCACATTGGGTGCTTCCAGCATCATTTTAGAGAACATGCAACGCATTTTTTCGCCTCCAGATAATACACTACATTTTTTGAAAACTTCCTCACCAGAGAATAGCATCCTACCCAAAAAGCTACGGATAAAAGTTTCATCCTTTTCCTCTTTAGAATATTCTCTTAACCAATCTATCAGGTTATCATTTTTGCCATCAAAATATTCGTGATTATCTATGGGCAAGCTAGAAGGAACAACCGTTACACCCCATTTAAACTCACCTTTAAAATCTTTATCTCTTCCCGCTAAAATATCATGCAAAGCAGAAGTAGCTAAAGAGTTCTGAGAAAGTAAAGCTACTTTATCGCCTTTATTGATGGTAAAACTGATGTTTTTAAACAGTGTTTCGCCATTTACAACTTTGGTTAAATTTTCTACCTGTAAAACTTGGTCGCCTAAATCACGAGACATTTGGTTAAACATAATGGCAGGATATTTACGACTAGAAGCCTTGATTTCATCCACATTAATCTTATCTAAAGCTTTTTTACGAGAAGTAGCTTGTTTAGATTTTGAGGCGTTAGCAGAGAATCTGCGGATGAACTCTTGTAATTCTTTGATTTTTTCTTCTGCCTTTTTATTCTGATCAGAACGTTGTTTTAAAGCGAGTTGAGAAGACTCATACCAGAAAGTATAATTACCAGTATAAATATTCATTTTGTTGAAATCAATATCTACGATATGCGTACAAACTGTATCTAAAAAGTGTCTATCGTGAGAAACCACCAACACAATATTTTGATAATCAGCCAAGAAATTTTCCAACCAACCAATGGTCTCGATGTCCAAATCGTTGGTAGGCTCATCCAAAATTAAGATATCAGGATTACCAAAAAGTGCCTGAGCTAATAAAACTCGTACTTTCTCATTACCGTCTAACTCTTTGGTCAATTTATAATGTTGAGCTTCCTTGATTCCTAAGTTGCTCAATAAGGTTGCAGCATCATTTTCAGCATTCCAGCCATTCATTTCGGCAAAAAGATTTTCTAATTCGCCCGCTCGCAAACCATCTTCTTCAGAAAAATCTTCTTTCATGTAAATGGCATCTTTCTCTTTCATAATGCTGTACAACTCTTTCCAGCCCATCATTACCGTTTCTAAAACGCTTATTTCATCAAAAGCATAGTGATTTTGATTTAAAACAGCCATGCGTTCTCCAGGTGTAAAACTTACCGAACCAGAAGTAGGGTCAATTTCTCCGGCTAATATTTTCATGAAGGTAGATTTTCCGGCACCATTGGCGCCAATCACTCCATAGCAATTTCCTTGAGTAAATTTGAGGTTAACATCCTCAAAAAGTGTACGTTTACCAAAACGTAATGATAAATTTGATACTGTAATCATAATTGTTGCAAAGGTAAGATTTAAAGCTTAGAATAAAACTTGTTAGGCTTAAAATCACAATTTCTCTAGCTCCATCAGAAATATTCTGCATTTTTAAAAAATGAATTCCGCGGCGACATTAGCATTTAAAGAATTGCTTTTTCAACATTGTGTGCAACTGTTAACACAAAAAGCATCAGCCTTAAAGGCTGAAATTGTTCAGCTTAGAGAAGGTATAGCTAACGATTCTAAAAGTTCTATGGGCGATAAATACGAAACGAGTAGGGAAATGTCGCAGCAAGAAATCAATCGCTTAGAGCAACAATTAGGACTGATTGGTCAGCAACAATTTCAATTAAAATCAATTGCTATGAAGAGTGAAATGCCGCAAATTGGTTTTGGCAGTTTAGTAGCAACCAATATTGGTCGTTTTTTTATCAGCATTGCTTTGGGCGAAATTAAAATAGATACAGAAAATATTTTTGTGATTTCTCCAGCCTCACCAATAGGCAAATTAATGATAGGCAAGCAAAGTGGGGAGACATTTAAAATGAACCAAAAGCAGGTTGAGATTATAGAGTTTTATTAGCAATCTCATCAATTACTTTCATATTGAGAAAAGCATCTTCTAAAGAGAACGGTACTAGGTTTTTGTTTAAAATAGCATCGGCGAAAGCCTCACCTTGTAAGGTGTATTGATTGGCTTTAAATAGCAAAGTTTGCTCTCCCTTTTCAGTAAAAACACTCACTTTGGTATCTTCATCTAGTGGCGCATTGCAAGGATAATCTATTTCAATCCTACCCTTATCTCCAAAAATGAAAGTTTTTTGATAAGGGAATAATTTGGTAGAACAGGTGAAACTTGCAGTTATTTGCTCATCAAAAGTTAAAATCCCAGAAGAAAGAATGTCTGTTTTAGAAATAGGATCAATAGTTTGTTCACCTTTTACAGCGATAGGTTCTTTGCCTAGAATAAAGCGTGAAAATGAGATACAATAGCAACCAATATCCATTAATGCCCCGCCACCAACTTCTGCAATATTGCGGATATTGTTCATATCCGTATTATTGTAGGAGAAAAAGGTTTGGAGGTGTTTTATTTTACCGATGCTTCCCTCTTTTACAAGTTCTTTAACCTGGTGCCATTGCGGATGGAATTTGTACATAAAGGCCTCCATCACTTTTAATGTTGGATGTTCTGCGGCAGCATTTATCAAATTTTGGGCTTCATCAGCACTTAAAGCAATGGGTTTTTCGCACAATACATGTTTATCTGCTTCCAGCGCTTTTATGGTGTATTTAACATGTAAATGGTTAGGCAAAGGATTGTAAATAGCTTCTATATCTGAGTCGGCTAAAAGTGCTTCATAAGATGCGTAAGCTTTAGGAATATTTAGCAACTCGGCTGTTTTTTGTGCTTGGTCTAAATTTCTCGAAGCAATTGCTATCACTTCGCAATTTTTAGCTTTTTGCAATGCCGGAATTACTTTTTCTCTTCCAATTTTAGCGGTACTTAATATTCCCCATCTAACTTTTCTATTCATAAATCAAAAGTATAAAATTTATTCTGGCATCATTTCTGATTAGATTGAGTATAAACCAATACAATAAATTATGGATAAGTTGAAAAAATTTGAATTGATGGAGAAAATTGGTCGTGAATTAGAAGATTTGAAACATAGCCAAACTGCCGTAATCCAAAAGATTGGAAAAATTGAGGTGGATAATATGGAGTTGAACAACAAAAAATTGGAAGAAAGTTTAGGAAATATGCATCAAAATGCATCTGATATCTTAGATGCGATTTCTGCGGTTTTTGAAAACTTTGAAGAGGTGAAGAGTAAATTCGAAGGAACTAATAATATCGAAGGATTAAGAGCTCAGGAAGCAATTAATAGTACCAAATAGGTGATTTAATGGAAAGATAATGAAATTTTATTCTTTCCATTTGTCTTTTAAATCGCTTACAAACAAGCTCAGTTCTTTTATAAAAAGATCTAAATCTTCTGCTGATTTTTTCATAAAACCAATTGATTCAAGCAATTCTTCTTTTGATTGTTGTTTTTCTATAATTTCTACAAGACCTAAAATATTAGCCACCGGTTGCCGTACTTTATGAGAGGTAATAAAGGTCATTTTTTCTAAATCACGGATTCGATATTTTAGATAAGTTTCAGCCTTTTTTAATTCCTGATTAGCATATTCTAGTTCATCAGCTCGCTTTTCTTTCTCCCGATTTTGATAAGCTAGCTCTTGGTTTGCTATAGCCAATTCTGCAGCCCTTTTTTCTTTTTCTTGATTTTGAAAAATGAGCTCTTTATTAGCGATAATTAACGCTGATGCTTTCTTTTTCTTTTCGTGATTTTGGAATGCGTATTCAGATGGGGTGAGAATGATGTTATTATTTTGAGGGGATGACTTCTCCATAGAATGATGGGATATAATTTTAAAAATCAAAACAAACTATATCTACCTCATGAAGTCATTTTCGAAGTCTGTACATAAATGTAGGACTAATTTCTAACTATTTTGATTTTTTAACTAGATATTTTTCCCCTTCATGGCCTGAGCAACAGCCTCATCCATTAATCTTTCTGCAAAAGGACGAGTGAAATCGTTTAATGCATCTATGGCATTTAAAATAGCGTCTTTATCATCGCCACCCGCTTTAGTTTTTAAATCAGCAACTAACTCGAGTGTTTTAGAGGTTTCTTCTTCATTCAAGAAACTTCCATTTTTTTGAATAAAACGTTCTGTGGTATAAATCATTTGCTCCGCCTCTGTTTTGGCTTCCACAATCATGCGCTGGGCAACATCATCTTTGGCATGAGTGACGGCATCCAATAACATTTGTTCCACTTCTTCATCTTTTAAGCCATAAGTAGGTTTTACATCAATTTCTTGTTTTACGCCAGAACGTAATTCAATAGCTTGAACGGTTAAAATTCCATCCGCGTTAAGCAAAAAGTTAATATCAACCTTAGGTAAACCAGCAGGCATCGCCGGAATTCCTTTCAGCGTAAATTCCGCTAGTTTTCTATTCTCTTTTACTAAATCTCTTTCTCCTTGATAAACAGCAATTTTCATGTTTACTTGTCCATCCACAGAAGTTGAATACTGGCGACCAGCTTTGGTGGGTACTTTAGAATTTCTAGGGATGATGGTATCCATTAAACCACCCATAGTTTCGATTCCTAAAGAAAGCGGCGTAACATCTAATAATAAAATGTCTTTTCTATTTCCTGATAACACATCAGCTTGCAAAGCAGCTCCCAAAGCCACTACTTCATCAGGATTGATGGTATCATTTACCTCTTTTTTGAAGAACTCAGCAACCCTTCTTTTTACTAAATCTGTACGGGTTGAGCCGCCCACCATAATCACTTCATCAATTTCTGAAACAGAAATTCCCGCATCATTGAGCGCATTTTGACAAGCAATAATGGTTTCTTCTACTTTGTCGGTGATTAATTTCTCGAAAGTTTGTTTATCGATACTACAAAAGGTATCCTCAATTTTTTCATTAAAAAGGTTTTGATGGTTGAAAGCTTTCTTTGCTTTTTCTGCCATTAAGCGCAATTCTTGCATTGGAATTTCTCCCTTTAATTGGTTTTGAGTGATCCAATAATCAACAATGGCTCTGTCAAAATCATCTCCACCTAAGAAAGTATTTCCATTGGTTGATAAAACCTCAAAAATTCCATTTTGGATTTTTAAGATAGAAACATCAAAAGTTCCGCCACCTAAATCATAAACGGCAATGGTTTTTTCTTCCTCAGGGTTTAACCCGATACCATAAGCCAAAGAAGCAGCCGTAGGTTCATTAACAATACGTAAAACATCTAAACCGGCTAATTTTCCAGCATCTCTAGTAGCCTGACGCTGAGAATCGTTGAAATAAGCCGGAACGGTAATTACTGCCCTAGAAACATTGGTTTTTAAAGCATGTGCCGCTCTGGCTTTGAGCTCTTTTAAGATGAGTGCAGATAAATCAATAGGAGTATAAAAAGCATCACCAACTTTGATTTTCACCAAACTTTCATCGTTGGCATCATCAATAATTTTATAAGAAAAGTAATCTTGATGTTTGGCAACATCCTGATAAGAACGACCTAATAATCTTTTTACCGAAAAAATGGTGTTTTGAGGGTCGCTTACCAAAAAATCTTTGGCTTCATTTCCAACTAAAACTGCTCCATTTTGGTCGAAATGTACCACCGAAGGTACTAATACGCCTTTTCCTGCATCGTTTATCACTTTAGCATCACCATCTGGGTTGATAAATGCCACCAAAGAGTTGGTAGTGCCTAAATCTATTCCAACAATAATATCTTCTTTCTGTATAGAACCTGTTGTCAGGTTAATTGAAACTTTAGCCATAATTTTCTAACCTCAGCAAAGGTAAGATGTTTTAAGAGATTGCTTGTTAATAAAATGTCATTGTAAATCATGATAAATTTTGAAAATAATGACTATCCGTATATTTTCTTAAAAAGAATAACTTTTAGTCGATAAAATTGAAAAGAGATGAATTAATAGAGCAGTATCTAGATGACACAAGCCACAAAAACAGGTTTAAAGATTATATAGATTATGGGTTACTTATTCAAAATGAAGCCAGATAGACCATTACTGAAAATAAGATGAAGGGCAATATGAATGTAAGAAATTTAGAACAGGAATACACTAATAAGTAGGACAATAAGGCATAAATTCAAGTCCTACATCAGCTTAACAGGATCGCTAAGTTCTTCCTCTTCTCCTATATTTATTGCAACTTATGCTGAATTAAAATTCATAGAAGCTGAGGCTACTTTTAGATCAACTCAACTTGTTAGAGCATATACTGCATATATTGAAGGTATTAAAGCAAGCATGGATCAGTTTGGTGTTTCGATAACAGATAAAGATGCTTATCTATCCAGCTCTGGTGTAGCACAAACAGCCGTTACTCTAACTCTAGCTGATATTTTTAAAGAGAAATATGTAGCAACTTATTTGAACCCTGAAGCTTGGAATGATGCTAGAAGATATGATTACAAATATAAAGACTTCACTCTTCCAACAAACGCAGTTTTAAATACTTTCATCAGGAGAGTTGGATATGTGTCTGGAGAAAAATCTAAGAACGGGGTTAATGTCCCTCCAGATGTTTCTTTAAGTACCAATTTATATTGGGACAAACCATAATTGCATTTAGATTTTTGATAAAATAGAAAAGGCTCTTAGTTGTGAAGAGAAGTCTTTTTTTTGATTAGCAGACTTAAAATTTAATGATTGGTCTAAACTTTTATACCATCGGTGAATTCTTTTAGAAAAAAATATAAATCGACCTGATAACACTTCATGTATTTTTTACTGATTCAAATCACCATAAATAATTTATTAATTTGATTTATAGAGGATTAATAAATAGGTGTAATTTATTTTTAAAATAAATTTGCAAAGGTCGTTAAAAAACCTACTTTTGCAATCCCAATCAACAAGTTCGGGATGTAGCGTAGCCCGGTATCGCGCCACATTTGGGATGTGGAGGCCGCAGGTTCGAATCCTGCCATCCCGACTAATACTCAGTGTAAATGAGTTCAAAACCCTCTAAATATCACAATTTAGAGGGTTTTTGATTTATTTAATTTTTCAAAAAAAAACGGGCATCTATAACCAACCTTAAGTTACCTCAACTCGCACTCAACGTATTTTTAAACCAATCAATTCTGGTACTGCATTGTAATTTAACACCAGATGACGAAATATCCATTAGGTGTTAATCTTTGTTTTCAGACTTCCATGTCTGTGATCCTAACTTTAAATCATTTATCTGCTTCCGTCTCCCGAATTTCATCTTCCCATTCCTTTGCTTTATCTTCTTCATCCAGTAACATTCTAACAGAAGGCGTGTAAAGGTCGTCATTTTGCCCATGATGATGTGCCCAAAAGAAAGCTCCAAGAAAAATAAGCGCTAATGTCACGCTGCAGGCGATGAGAAAAAAGATGGCACTCATAGTTTTAAATGATGTTTTATGGCCGCTTTATGGGTGGCTAAACTACAAAATGTGACAATACTGATGGTACTCAAAGGCATTAAAATGGCGGCTAAAAGAGGGGATAATTCGCCAGTTATGGCAAAGCTGAGACCTATACTATTATAGATTAAGGAAATCACCAAAGCTTGATGCACTACCCTTACACTCGCTTTTGAAAAAGCAAGAAATTGAGGGAGCTTAATGAAAGCACTCCCCTCTAAAATGGCATCACTGCCTGGGGTAAAATTGTTGATTTCATCTGTAATGGCCACCCCAACATGACTTTGTTTGAGGGCGCCCGCATCGTTTAAGCCGTCACCCATCATCATCACTTTAGCGCCTTTGGCTTGTAAATGAGCAATAAATTGCAATTTGTCTTTCGGACTTTGGGCAAAATGCAACTGATCAGGATGTTGAAAATAAGCGCTCATTTGTTGCTGTCCGTGAGCATGGTCGCCAGATAATAAATCGCTTTTGTAGTTTCCTTCAAGCGCTTTTAATACTTCCTGAAAACCGCTTCTCACTTTCTGAATAAAGATGAATTTTCCGAGATAACGTTCTCCAATCTTAACATGCACTTCTGGATAGCTAAAATCAAGGCTAGACTCTTTTAAAACAAAACTCCGCTTTCCTAAAATAATCTTTTCACCATGAAAATCGGCCGAGAGGCCAGAACCGCTATATTCTTGGAATTGGTTAATCACTAAAGTATGTTGTGGTTTAAGGTGGCTGCAAATTCTCCTGCTAAGTGGATGGGAAGAATGTTTACAAACTGCATAAATTAAATCGGCATCAGCCGGGCTCATTGAGCCTTCAAAAATCATATCCTTTTCATCCACCAAAGTGAGCGTACCCGTTTTATCAAAAACCAAATGATTGATGGAAGCCAATTGCTCTACCACATCAGTGTTTTTGAGGTAGAATTTATTTTTATCAAAAATGCTCAAAGCAGCCGCCATGGTAAAAGGGGTACTGAGGGCTAAAGCGCAAGGGCAAGCCACTATCAGTATGGCGGTGAAGGCATTGATGGCTAATGCCCAGCTTTGGTGAAGGTGGAAAGCAAAAGCTAAAGTAGCGATGAGCAACAAAACCCAAGTGAAGTGCTTGGCTATTTTATTAACGAAAGTTTGTGATCCCTCAGCATTTGGCTTTTTAAAAGCATCATGATTCCATAAGGTGGTGAGGTAACTTTGAGAAACAGGCTTCATCACTTCTAGTTCTATAGTGGCACCGCATTGTTTGCCACCAGCGTAAATAAGCTCTCCTAAAACCTTATTTACCAGAACGGATTCTCCAGTTACAAAACTAAAATCAATAGAAGCCTCACCTTTTACTAAAATCGCATCCGCAGGGATAATTTCTTGGTTTTTCACCAGCAGGCGATCACCTTTTTTTAGTTTCTCTAGTGGGATGCTCTTTTCTTGATGTTGTTCGTCTAAAATTTGCACCGCCACAGGAAAGAAAGAACGATAATCTCGCTCAAATGATAGGTGATGATAGGTTTTTTGTTGCACCCATTTACCTACCAACAAAAAGAAGATTAAGCCAGTGAGGCTATCGGCAAAACCAGCTCCATTATGAAAAATATATTCCGATAGGCTGCGTAAAAACAGTACTGCAATGCCTAAAGCTAAAGGGAAGTTGATGTCTAAAACTTTGCTTCTTAGAGAGATATACGCCTGTTTAAAATAATCTGAACCAGCATATACCATCGATGGAATGGCGAATGACAAGGCCAATAATTGGAAAAAATCACCAAAAACCTCATCACCTTTGTTTAACCCAAAATAAGCCGGAAAGCTAAGCAACATGGCATTACCAAAACAGAAACCCGCTACCGCAATTTTTAGCAATAAAGGGTCTCTTGTTTTCTTTGAGGATTCATCACTATGGTGGAGTTGAATAAAAGGTGGATAACCAATTTGTTGGAGCAATTCTGCCACTTGCCTCAGGCTGATTTGCTCCGGATGAAAGCGAATTTCAACGGTTTTTTTAAGAAAATCTACCCGATTTTCAATGATCCCTGTATTTAAAGTGTTGAGGTGCTCTAATAGCCAAATGCAAGAACTGCAATGGATAGCTGGGATATAAAATGAAACGGCACATTGTTTTTCATCTTGATAATAAATGATTTTATCGGCTATTTCAGCATCGTCTAAATAAGCAAATTTTTGCTCGCTTTGTATTTTAATTTTTCCAGGATGGGTGTTGAGGTGATAGTAATTGTTGAGTTTACTTTCTGATAGAATTTGATACACCTGATAACAACCATTGCAACAAAAACTTTTTTCTTGCACTTGTATCGCATCTTCGGGGCATTTATCGCCGCAATGAAAACAAGTAGTTTGGGTGAGTATGGCCATTGCTCAAAAATGGGCTTAATAGCGCATTTCGGAAATGATTTGAAGCGAATAGAAAAGTGATGAAAATCACGAAATAAGTTTAATTTGCAATTCAATAAATACCATTTTTACTGTTTACTCGTTTTTCTCAGAAAAAATTAAAGCACTTAATGACTCAAGAATGTAAATCTAATTCCTTTTTATATGCAAATAGTGGTAATAGCAAGATCATCAAAGGCTTTTTCTTTCTCACATTTTTTTTAACTGTCTTTTGTACTTTTTGTAGCGCACAATCAAACGGATTACCCATTCAAGCGCAATATGTTCAATCCACAAAACCATTTATTTTCTATGCTTCTGGAGATGGCGGGATGAATAACTTTTCTGAGCGATTAATCAAAACTTTAAATCAAGAGGGTTATGCCACGGTGGCTTTAAACACTAGAAAGTATTTTTGGAGTGCTAAAACGCCTCAACAGTTTGCGCAAGAAATCCAACCTGTAATCCAAAATTATTTAAAAATGTGGCATAAAGATCGTTTCTATTTGATTGGCTACTCTTTTGGGGCAGATGTAAGTGCATTTTTACCCAATGATATGAATCCACAAATCGTTGCCAAAATCATCTCAATGATCCTCATTTCACCAGGTTATTCTACAGATTATGAGGTGAAATTGATGGATATGATGAGAAATAATGTGCCTACAACAGGAGGAAAATATCAGGTTTATCCTGAATTGGTAAAGGCGAATAAGAGAGTACTTTGCATTTTTGGCTCAGAAGAAAACAGTGATTTTTATTCTGGATTGAAAGAAACTAGTCAAATCAGAAAAGTACTAGTGGCAGGCTCTCACCATTATGAGGGTGATATGAAACTACTATTCCATGCGATTAACAAAGGGCTTTGAAAATACTAAGTGAATGGAGTTATTGAATGATAAGTTTTTTGGCTAATAATTTCAGCTCCACAAGTAAAACATGTATAGATATTCTATATTTTTAGCGTTTATAATTTTTTTTACCAATCAAAATTTCAATTAATATGAAGTTCAACAAAATGATGTTTAATAAATTAAAAAGCCTAGCCCTGATTGCCCTTGTAGGCTTTATTCCCTTATTTTCTCAGGCTCAAAGCAAACCCTCTTTAAAAGCCAATTGGCAAAACCTCGACCTTAACACCGATTCTGTTTTCGGAATCAGTACTGAAAAAGCGTATCAAGAATTATTAAAAGGCAAAAAAGCCCAAACGGTGATTGTAGCAGTAATAGATGGCGGTGTGGATGTGAATCATGAGGATTTAAAAGACGTGATTTACGTGAATAAAAAAGATAAGCCCGGAGACCATAAGGATAACGACCATAATGGTTATATAGATGATGTGCATGGTTGGGATTTTATTGGTGGAGATTCTGCGGATGTGCATTATGATAATTTAGAATTAACCCGTTTGGTGAGAGAAAATATGTCAAAATATACAAATGCTGATACTACTAAAATGTCGGCTAGCGAAAAGGAGGCTTATCAGAAATTCCAAGACATGAAAGCCGATTTAGAAAATCAGTTAGCGGATGCGAACAATAACTTAAGAGGAATTATGGGTTTCAAATCTTATTTGGAAGAGGTAGTGAAGAAAATTGGAAAGGATAACCCTACACTTAAAGATTTCGAAGATTTTACCCCAGAAGGCGGCGCAGAAACACAGATTAAAAAAGTGATGTTGAATGTATTGAAAAATGGGAGTACTTATCAGGATTTAGTGAACGGCGAGCTGAAAGATGCCATAGACCATTATGAAACTTTGGCTAAATACCAATTAAACATAGATTTCGACCCGCGTTCTATTGTGGGAGATAATTATAATGATGACACCCAACGTTTCTACGGAAATAATGACGTAACCGGCCCAGATGCTTTACATGGTACCCACGTTTCTGGAATCATCGCAGCAGAAAGAGATAACAATTTAGGAATTAAAGGGGTTGCGAATCATGTGGAAATTATGGCCATCAGAACCGTTCCTAACGGTGATGAGCGAGATAAAGATGTAGCCAATGCCATCCGTTATGCGGTAAATAATGGCGCAAAAGTAATTAACATGAGTTTTGGTAAAGCCTACGCGAAAGACAAAAAAGTAGTAGATGATGCGGTAAAATATGCCGTTTCTAAAGATGTTTTATTGGTGCATGCTGCCGGAAATGAAAATGCGAATACAGAAGTGGCCGATAACTTTCCGAATAGAAGATATGCTGATGGCGGTGAAGCCGATGCTTGGATTGAGGTAGGCGCATCAACTGCAACAGATGACGAGAATTTGAAAGCTTCTTTTTCTAATTATGGAAAAACTACCGTTGATGTGTTTGCCCCCGGAGAAAATATTTATTCTACTGTTTCAGGAAATGCTTACAAAGACGAAAGCGGAACCAGCATGGCTTCGCCAGTGGTAGCTGGTTTAGCGGCATTAATTCGTTCTTATTATCCAAAACTTTCTGCCGTTCAGGTGAAAGATTGTATCCTAAAATCAGTAGTAAAAGTAAATCATGAGGTTAAATTAGTGGAAGGAAAAGATATAAAAGAAGTTCCTTTTAGCGATTTATGTATTACCGGAGGAGTGGTAAATGCTTATAACGCTTTAAAATTAGCTGCAAGCTTATCTAAATGATTGATTTTTAAATCTTTAAAATGAAAATATCTCAAGATTAAAAACAAGCTTTTCCAAATAAAAAAATCCTTAATATTTAGCTTAAATAGGGTTAAATATTGAGGATTTTCACGTCTAAACGCATTTTTTAAATAGATACTAATTTTGATTGACTTAAATTCTCCTTTTGGGTTTAATGGGGATACCCTGTAAAGTTTATCGAGAGATAAACGATAGCGGTATAAAAGATGTTAGTAGGTCTATCAGAATCGTAGGGCAAACTCAGTACTACTTTAAGTCTTTGCTGTTGAGAAAAAGCACTAGGATGAATTAATCTAATATTTAAAAACATTAATGAGGATCCCCATCTGACCTTATTGTTGTACCTATATATCAAATGATAATCATGGTGACTTAAGAAGAATCATCATGATAAAAAAAAGGATAACTAGGAGACATCAAATGGCTATTTTCTACCCCATCAAGGTACTCTACAAGAAACACTGCTTGGATAAAATTTGTAATTTTTCTGTTTTTGGTAGGATATAAGAAAATAGTCCATCTATTTAACTGAATTTTTCATCTATCATTGTTCAATGAACTTTATTTTCGATACTGATTATTCATGTAACAAATGAATAATTAGTCGCACTTATCTTGGAAATATAAATAGGTAGTTTATATTGCAGGACAAATTTAGATGTAGGCTATCCCTATATCAACCAATTAAAATTTAATACCTAAACGTTAATTCAAACTAATGAAAACACTTTCAAACGTAGATTACATCGTATTCCTGATTTACTTTGTGATTGTAGCTACTTATGGCTTATGGATATATCGTCGGAAGAAGAACATTAATAAAGACTCAAAAGATTATTTTTTGGCAGAAGGATCATTAACTTGGTGGGCCATTGGTGCATCATTAATCGCATCTAACATTTCTGCAGAGCAGTTTATCGGGATGAGTGGTTCTGGCTTTAAGATGGGTTTAGCCATTTCTACTTATGAATGGATGTCAGCAGCAACCTTAATCATTGTTGCAGTTTTCTTTATTCCAGTTTATTTGAAAAACAAGATTTTCACCATGCCGCAGTTCTTGCATCAGCGTTATAATGATACTGTAGCTATGATTATGGCCATTTTTTGGTTGGCATTGTACATTGTGGTAAATTTATTATCTATTCTTTATTTAGGTGCTGTTGCCGTAAGTGGTATTTCAGGTTTTAGCGTATTCGCCTGCTTAATCTTCCTATCTATATTCGCTATACTAATTACCTTGGGAGGGATGAAAGTAATCGGTTATACTGATGTAATTCAGGTTTTCTTCCTGATTTTAGGAGGTTTAGTGGCCACTTATATTGGTTTAGAAACCATTAGTAATTTAAGCGGTGATTCTGGTATATTGAAAGGTTTCCACGTTCTTTATATTGAGGCGAATGATCATTTCCACATGATTTTCAAGAAGGATAATCCAAACTATTTAGATTTACCGGGTTTAACAGTATTGATAGGGGGTATGTGGATTGTGAATCTAAACTATTGGGGTTGTAACCAATATATCACTCAAAGAGCGTTAGGCGCTGATTTGCCGACTGCCCGTGGAGGTATTTTATTTGCTGCTTTCTTAAAGTTATTAATGCCTGTTTTAGTGGTTTTACCGGGTATTGCTGCTTATTACTTATATCAACATGGAATGTTCCAGCATGAAATGCTCGATTCTAAAGGAATTTTAGATGTAAACAAAGCTTATCCATCTTTATTAAACTTAATGCCTACGGGTATGAAAGGAATTGCCTTTGCCGCATTAACAGCTGCAATTGTAGCTTCTTTGGCGGGTAAAGCAAATAGTATTGCTACCATCTTCACTTTAGATATCTACAAAAAAGCTATTAATCCGGAGGCTAGTGAAACTAAATTGGTAAACTTAGGTAAGATGAGTGTGGTTGTAGCTATGGTTATCGGTTTAATTTTAGCCTTAGTAATTGGAGATAAATTAATGGGAGAAGGAAAGCAAGGATTCCAATACATTCAAGAATATACCGGATTTGTTTCTCCTGGCATCTTCGCCATGTTCATTTTAGGTTTCTTTTGGAAAAAGGCATCTTCTAATGCCGCTTTATTTGCCACCATCGGTGGGTTTGTCTTCTCTGTTGTCTTAAAATTCTTACCTCAATGGACCAACTTATCGTGGTTATACAACTTTAATTTTGCTACCAAAAATGCAGATGGTATTTATGAAATCCCTTTCTTAGATAGAATTGGTTTTGTATTCTTATTGTGTATGGGAGGAATGTATATCATCAGTTGGGCGGATCATATAAGAGGTAAAACTACAAATGGTTTAGAGATTGATAGTTCTATGTTTGTACCTAAAAAATCATTCACCATTGGTGCTTTAATCATTGTGGCTATTTTAACAACATTATACACTGTTTTCTGGTAGTAAGTTCGATTATAAAATCAAAATCCTTAGTAGCCCAAGCTACGGAGCATTTTTTGTTTTAAGGGAGATTTTGAATTTGCTTATGCTAACAGTTTTATCTTTATGATAAATAATTTACATTTCCTTTTTTGAAAGATTTATTAAACCATTCATACAACATAAAAAAAGCTAAAAGGCCATATTCTATCCAAACTAAAGTCATGCTTTCTTGGTAGGGGAAAACGCGATAAGTATAATAGCTCAGGCAAATCAGTACCGACCATACTACAGCAAAGCGCCATTTCACAAAAGGACTTAAGGCTACTAAAATTAAAATATACCAAGGGTGAATAATGGCGCCAAATAGAACATCAATAAACATCAACCAAAACATACCAGAAAATATGTTTTTAGATTTGATGTAACTGATTGCGAAACCAATTAAGGTGAGAATAATTAATATTTTGCTGGTTTTTGCGATAGGATTATAGCCATAATATTTCCAACCTATGGCCTTTAAAATTTGGTAAATGCTGCCATTAAACTCGAATTTCCCATAATAAAGTCGGATACTTTCTATAAAATGTTGTGCTAAACTGAGGTTGTAAATAAAAGGAAGAAACATCAGAATGGTACTCAGAGCCACTACTATGCCTGCATAAATACTCTTTTTTAGTCCGATATGACGGATAAAGAAAGGTAAAAATAGAACCGGTAAAAGTTTTGCGCCAATGCCTAAGGCCAAAGCTAATGATGCTTTGATCCATTTTTTGTGTGCTAAAAACCAAATCATCCAAAGGCTAAAGAAAATCATCACAGCTTCAAAATGGAGGTTTCCTGTAAATTCTAAAATCACCAACGGATTGAGGGCATAGAGAAAAACCAATTTTTCATCCTTTTGATAAAACTTCAATAATTTCTTCATCAGGTGGATATTACCTAACTCAAAAGGAAGAATAAATAGTCGTAAAATAATCGCAGAAGCCAATAAATTCCCTTTTCCGGGTAAGGCACTCAACCAAAAAGCCAATTGATTAATAGGCGGATAAACCGAAAAATAATCAGGAGAATTCATTTTGTGAAAAAGTACAGGGTTTAACCAGTTCAATTTCATCTCCATTAATTGTTGTGGCGTATAGCTAAAAGGGTTGATATGATGGAGAATTAGAGTTCCATCCCAAATAAATCGGTAAATATCATCACTCAATAAAGGAAAACTGAAAAGTAACACCAAGCGAGCAGCAATGGCCAATCCATAATTAATACGAATTTTATCATCGGTATTGAAACGATGTAGGATGCTGAAATAGGCTATAAAAGCTAAACCAAAGTTTAACCAAACAGCAAAAATTTCTGCTCTGCTCGGAATGCCATAAGCCATCTGAAAAATCGCATAAAGCAATAAAACCGCTGGAAATAGATAGCCGCTTAAAGATGTTTTATGGGTTTGATCAGACATCAAGAGAAATTCTTTACTTTGTAAAAGTATGCAAAAACGAAGATTTATAGATCAAACCTATCGAGAAATAGAGATTCCATTTCCGCCTAAACGAATCATTTCCCTGGTGCCTTCGCAAACAGAACTACTTTTTGATTTAGATTTGGATGAAGAGATCATCGGTATTACGAAATTTTGTGTTCATCCGGAGGCGAAATTTAAAATAAAAGAGAAAATAGGAGGGACCAAGCAGCTGAATTTAGCTAAAATAAGGAGTTTAAAGCCTGATTTAATTATTGGCAATAAAGAAGAAAATGAGCAGCAGCAGATAGAAGAATTAATGGAAGAATATCCGGTTTGGATGAGTGATATTTATAATTTAAAGGATGCCTTAGAGATGATTAAAAGTATTGGAGAACTGGTGGATAGGCAAGCAAAAGCTAAAGAAATTGCTAATGAAATTCAAAAGAGTTTGGAGGGTCTAATTATTTATCCTGTTAAGAAAGTGCTCTATTTCATTTGGAAAGAACCTTACATGCTGGCAGGGAAAAATACATTTATTGATGAAATGCTGCATAGAGGTGGTTTTGAAAACATCATTCAAGAGCAGCGTTACCCAGAATTATCACTTGAACAGCTATCATCACTTAAACCTGATGCTGTATTTTTATCGTCAGAACCCTATCCTTTTAAAGAAAAACATGTGAAAACGTTTCAAGAAATCTGGCCAGAAGCACAAATTCAATTAGTGGATGGAGAACTATTCAGCTGGTATGGAAGCAGGTTGCTAAAATCGGCAAACTATTTTAGGGCTTTAAGCGGGCGATTTCTTTTATAAGTTACTATTTTAAATTTAACTATATCATAAGTTAATCCACTTATTAATAGTATTACGCCAATAAACAAGGTTTTAATCTGTAGAAACTGGAAGGTATAACCTCCAATTAAACATCCGGAAAAGAAAGAGCCAATAATGACTAAACGAAGTTTAATAGAAGATTTTAATTTCTTTAATCTATCCTGTGCTGTGTAAAAAAAAACTTGAGCAATTTCTATCCCTAAATCAGTGAATAAGCCTGTTAAATGGGTAGTTCTCACAATTGCATTAGAAATTTGTGTTACCAATGCGTTTTGTAAACCCATAGCAAATAGCAAACAAAGCGCAATTAAAACACCATAGTTGTTTACAATTTCAACATCTAAACTAGCTATGGAACTTAATAAAGAAATTTCTAGGATAATGGGTATGAGATTGGTTAATCTTTGATTTTTTCTAGAAATACTCTCTACCAATAGGCCAGATACAAAAGCGCCAGTTAAAAATGAAATGGTAAATAAAAGATAAAAAAAAGCATTTTTATAATTTCCTTTGCTCATGTTATCCGAGAAAAAAGCAAAATGCCCAGTAACGTTAGTGGTTAATTCATGAACAGCAAATAAACCAGAAACATTTACTATTCCTGCTACTAATGAAAGCAGAGAAGCCAATTTTAGATTATGGATAAAAGTTCTGCTCTTACCTAAATGTCTAAACATATCTTATAATTTTTGCTAAAATACGGATTAAAAGGTTTTGAGATTTATGATTTTTAGTTTTAATGATGATTTATCTTTGGCAGAAATAATATTTTAAAAAAGCATTTGCTTTAATTCTTACAAATCCTATCTTTGCAGTCCAAAATAAATGGATGTTTTGGAAATAAAAATCCTAATTGCGGAAGTGGCGTAATTGGTAGCCGCACCAGACTTAGGATCTGGCGCTTCACGGCGTGGGGGTTCGAGTCCCTTCTTCCGCACAAGAATGTCCCTCCCTCACCACGAGGGAGGGATTTTTGTATAAAGCAAGAGCAAATAAAGAGATGAATATTACTCAGGAAAAAACCGGCAAATTAAACGCCGTACTTACCGTAAAAATTAGCCCTGATGATTACCAGGAGAAAGTAAATAAAGCCATTAAAGATCAGGCTAAAAAAATTAAATTACCAGGCTTTCGCCCTGGAATGGTGCCTCCAGCACATGTGAAGAAAATGTATGGAAAGAGCATTTTGGTAGATGAAATCAACACTTTACTTTCAGAATCGGTAAATAATTACATCCAACAAAATGAAATCGAAATTCTAGGTCAGCCGCTTCCAAAAGAAGATGACACTGCTTTTAATTGGAATTTTAATGATGAATTTGTGTTTAATTACGAGTTAGGTTTGGCACCTGAGGTAGATGTGGAATTTTCTTCAGCTGATAAATTAACCCAATACATCATCAAAGTAGATGAGGAGACTTTAGCTTCGAGAATCAAAAATATCAGAAGAAGTTATGGTAAAATGACTAATCCCGAAGTAGTAGCAGAAGGAGATGTGATTTTTGGTGAGTTTGTACAATTGAATGCTGATGGTTCTGTTTTTGTAGGTGGAATCCATGTCACTTCTTCTTTAAGATTAGATTTAATTAAAGATGAAGAAATTAAAAAATCTTTAATTGATTTAAGTAAAGAGGCAGTAGTTGCTGCATTTGATTTGGTGAAAGCTGTTGATGATGAAACCCAATTGGTGAAAATATTGAAGTTAGATGAAAAGAATCCAATTATTCCAGAATCTAAATTTCAATTAACGGTTAAAAATATCAATAGACTAGAAGAATCAGACTTAGACCAAGCGTTCTTTGATAAACTTTTTGGCGAAGGTGTTGTCACCACTGAAGAAGCGTTTAAAGCTAAAATTACTGAGGAGCTAGAAGCGATGATGGCTCAAGATGCCGACAGAAAATTAGCGAATGATTTATACAAATACGGCTCAGAAAAAGCTAAAATGGATTTGCCTGATGAATTCTTAAAACGTTGGTTAAAAATTTCTAATAAAGAAATTACTGATGAAGAATTAGAAAAAGGCTATGATGATTTTGCTAAAAACTTGAAATGGACTTTGGTTGAAAACAAAATTGTTAAGGATCAAAAATTGGAGATCAAATACGAAGATGTTTTTGAAGGTGCTAAAGCTAGAATAGATGCACAATTCAGAATGTACAGTCCGCAGCCATTATCAGAAGAACAATTAGGTCAGTACACTGCCCAATTTTTACAAGATAAAGAACAAGCGAATCGTATTTTTGATGAAGTGAAATCACACAAAGTTTTTGAATACCTAAAAACTGTAATTACTTTGGATAAGGAAGATATTACCTATTCAAAATTCCAAGAATTAGAAAAATAGAATTTGAAGATTTAAACGAATTTAAATTTAAAATAACTTGCAAAAGCAGCCTTATGGGGTTGCTTTTGTTTTAATAAAAGGCTGGGTTAGCTTGCCTGCCAGACGGGCCTGACTACAGAGGCGGGCTTTTTTGTCATCCAGAGCGGAGTCGAAGGATAAACAAAAAAGATAAAACGGAAAGCCTGTTTAAATACCCAAAAAATTTACATCTAATTGATGTGGATTTGATTTGAATTTTAAAATTATTAAAATAACTTGTCATCGTTGAGAAAACAAACAAAGATGCTTTTTAAACCTTTAAGATAGAGTATTCTAAATAATATAAGATATGAACATTGATAAAAACGAATTTCGTAAGTACGCCGTAAAACACCACAGAATTGGTGGAATGCATGTGGACAAATATATCAGCAATGCCGAAGGGATGTTGAGACCTAGCGGGATGACACCTTACATCATCGAAGAGCGTCAGTTAAATGTTGCGCAAATGGATGTGTTTTCCAGATTGATGATGGATAGAATTATTTTCTTGGGCGATGCGATTTACGATCAAAATGCAAATATTATCCAAGCTCAGTTATTGTTTTTACAATCTACGGATGCAAAAAGAGATATTCAAATTTATATCAATTCTCCAGGCGGTTCCGTATATGCTGGTTTAGGGATTTATGATACCATGCAATTTATCTCTCCGGATGTAGCTACCATTTGTACAGGTATAGCGGCTTCTATGGGTGCAGTTTTAATGTGTGCAGGTACAAAAGGTAAGAGAGCAGCTTTGCCTCATGCTCGTATCATGATTCATCAACCATCGGGTGGTGCGCAAGGTGTGGCATCAGATATGGAGATTAATTTGAGAGAAATGCTTAAATTAAAACAAGAATTGTACGATATCATCTCTAAACATTCTGGTCAGACTTATGAATGGGTAGAAAAGTCATCTGATCGTGATTATTGGATGAAAGCAGAAGAAGCGAAAAGTTTTGGTATGGTTGATGAGGTGTTAGGTGTAAACGAATTAAAGAAATGAACAAAAACCATAAAGATATAAAGTGTTCTTTTTGTGGAGCGAATAAGCAAGATACTTTAATGTTGATTGCGGGCTTAGATGCTCATATTTGCGATAAATGTGTGGCGCAAGCCAATGACATTTTAGCAGAGGAGTTTACCCTGAAAAAGGGTAAAAGCTTACATGGAGCGCTTACGATATTAAAGCCACAAGAAATTAAAAATCACTTAGATCAATATGTGATTGGGCAGGATGATGCGAAAAAGGTGCTCGCAGTTGCAGTTTATAATCATTACAAAAGATTAAATCAAAAAATCACCAAAGATGAAGTAGAGATTGAAAAATCTAACATCATGATGGTAGGGGAAACCGGAACAGGTAAAACTTTATTAGCAAAAACGATTGCTAAAATTTTAAATGTACCTTTCTGTATTTCTGATGCAACAGTTTTAACCGAGGCGGGTTATGTGGGTGAAGATGTAGAAAGCATTTTAACACGTTTGCTGCAAGCGGCAGATTATGATGTTACCGCAGCAGAAAGAGGTATTGTGTATATTGATGAGGTAGATAAAGTAGCTCGCAAAAGTGATAATCCGTCTATTACTAGAGATGTTTCTGGAGAAGGCGTTCAACAAGCTTTGCTGAAAATTTTAGAAGGCACTATTGTGAATGTTCCACCTCAAGGTGGTAGAAAACACCCCGACCAAAAAATGATACCTGTAAACACCAATAATATCTTGTTTATTTGTGGGGGTGCATTTGATGGTATCGAAAAGAAGATTGCTAACCGTTTGAGAACTCAAACTGTAGGGTATAAGTTTAAGGCAGACCATGAAGATATCGATCTGAAAAATCTGTATAAATACATTACGCCCTTAGATTTAAAATCTTTTGGCATGATTCCAGAATTAATTGGTCGTGTACCAGTGATTACACATTTGAATCCCTTAGACCGCCAAACTTTATTGAACATTTTAACCGAACCGAAAAATTCGCTCATTAAACAATATAAAAAGTTATTTGAGTATGAAGATATAGAGTTAGAATTTGAGAAAGATGTATTTGAATTTATTGTGGACAAAGCCATGGAATTCAAACTTGGCGCTAGAGGATTAAGATCCATCTGCGAAGCCATCATGATAGATGCCATGTTTGATATTCCCTCGCAAAAGCAAGCATCTAAACATCTACTCATCGATTTAGATTACGCTAGGGACAAATTTGAGAAATCAGATTTAAAAAAATTAAAAGTAGCTTAATTTAAAGTCCCGAAAAATTCGGGACTTTTTTGTAAACACTAGAAATTTATGGAAGAAAAGAATAAAGAAAACAACTCAGCGGTTACCCCACACCTAAAAAAAGGAGGGTTGAAATCTAAAGAAGATATTGTAGCCAATTGGTTGCCTAGATATACCGGAAGAAACCTAGATGAATTTGGAGAATATGTACTTCTTACCAATTTTTCAAAATATGTTCAACTTTTTGCAGAATGGAATGATGCGCCCATTTATGGCTTAGATAAACCTATGCAAAGCGTAACGGCCAATGGGATTACCATCATTAATTTTGGTATGGGAAGCCCGGTTGCGGCAACCATTATGGATTTACTAACTGCCATAGATATTAAAGCCGCCTTGTTTTTAGGAAAATGTGGGGGTTTGAAAAAGAAGAATGCTATCGGAGATTTAATTCTACCGATTGCGGCGATAAGAGGTGAAGGAACATCTAATGATTATTTACCCCCAGAAGTTCCAGCACTACCAGCTTTTGCTCTGCAAAAAGCCATCTCCACTACTATTAGAGACCATTCTAGAGATTACTGGACGGGGACAGTTTACACCACCAATAGAAGAGTTTGGGAGCATGATGCCAAGTTTAAAAAGTATTTAAAAGAATTGAGAGCGATGGCTGTTGATATGGAAACTGCTACCATTTTTACCACTGGTTTTGCTAATAAAATTCCAACGGGAGCTTTGTTATTGGTTTCTGATCAGCCAATGATTCCGGAAGGTGTAAAAACAGCAGAAGCTGATGCATCCAAAACTTCACAAGAACATGTGGAATCGCATTTAAGCATCGGGATAGATTCATTGAAACAATTGATCAATAAAGGACAAACGGTGAAGCACTTGAAATTCTAAATTTCATTGCATATTTTCAAAGCCTAATCTTTTTGAAATGAAATAGGCTTTTTATTTATCTATTTTCCCTCATAAATTTTGATGATGAGCATCATTTTATAACTAACTGAGAAGTTGAATTTTTGCCAGCGAAAAAGGAGAAAGATGAAAGGCTTCCTTTATAAAATAGTTCATCAGTTATATTAATAGAAAAAAAGATGTCAATATCAAACCCAATTAATTATATCCCCGCAGAAGAAGCGGTAAAATGTGTTCAGTCTCATCAGCGAGTGTTTTTGCATGGAAGTGCGGCTACGCCATCCCTTTTAATAAAGGCATTGCAAAATCGTTATCAAGAGCTAAAGAATGTAGAGTTGGTGAGTATTACCACTTTGGGTGATAGTACATTTGACGATCCTAAATTTCATGGGCATTTCTTTTTTAATTCTTTGTTTGTGTCTGCAAACTCTAGAAAAGTAGCAAATAGTGAGGATGGAGATTATGTTCCTGTTTTTTTAAGTGAAATTCCACAATTATTTTGCCCAGAATTTTTACCTATTGATGTGGCTTTTATTCAAGTTTCAGCTCCTGATAAACATGGTTATTGCACTTTAGGAACATCAGTTGATATTGCTAAAGCCGCTTTAGAAAATGCCAAATTGGTGGTGGCTCAAGTCAACCCTAAGATGCCAAGAACTCATGGCGATGGTTTTATCCACATCAGTAAGATTCATTCTTTGGTTTGGCATGAGCAGGATTTACCAGAGGTAAATTATGCAGAGAAGGTAAGCGACGCCATCATACAAATTGGTAAAAACGTAGCTTCTTTAATAGAGGATGGCTCTACATTACAAATGGGTATTGGAAGTATTCCTGATCAAGTACTACAGAATTTAAAAAATCATCAAAATCTGGGTTTACATACCGAGATGCTTTCTGATGGGGTAATTCCTTTGATAGAAAGTGGCGTGATTAACAACAGCATGAAAAAGCTGAATCGTGGCAAATCAGTGACTTCATTCATGGTTGGAACGAAGAAATTATATGCTTTTGTGAATGATAATCCTGCTATCAGGGTGATGAATATTGATTATGTGAATGATACTAGTATCATCAGGCAAAATCCTAAAGTAATGGCAATTAATAGTGCCATAGAAATTGATTTAACCGGACAAGTTTGCGCAGATTCCATAGGTACTTATCAATATTCTGGCATTGGAGGGCAAATGGACTTTGTTAGAGGAGCTTCATTATCGCCAGGTGGGAAACCTATTATCGCTTTACCATCTACTACTGTAAAAGGAATTTCGAGAATTACACCATTTATTAAAGAAGGTGCAGGAGTAGTTACTACCAGAGGACATGTTCATTGGGTGGTAACAGAATATGGAAAAGTGAATTTGTTTGGTTTAAACCTAAAACAAAGAGCAAAAGCATTAATTGCATTAGCGCATCCTGATCATCGCGAAAGCTTAGAAAAGGCTTTTTATGAGAGATTTAAAATCTGAAAACTAATGAAATAAAATGTCGTGAATTTCTGGCTTTTTATCAAAAACAGATTTGGCAAAAGGGCAAAGGGGTAATATTTTTTGTTGGTGTTCTCGAGCGTATTTTACCGCTTCCATTACCATTTGAAGTCCGGCTCCTTTTCCTTTTAGCGTTTCTGAAACATCAGTATGATCAATAATAATCAGCGATTCGCTGGCTCTAGAATAGGTCATTTCAGCTAATCTTTTTCCATCTTCACGGATGTAGAATAATCCCTTGTTATTTTTTTCAAAATGTTGAATTTCCATAATTTAAACTTTTTGCCACCATTTACCCGTTGTTTTTTCTGATAAAAACACCAGTGGTGCACCAATTTTAGGGGTAAGCACTGTAAGTTGTTGTTTTTCTGCTTCTTTTATCAAACGCTCGATGGGTTCTGTCCAACCGTGTACTGATAATGCAAATTTTGCCCAATGAACTGTGAAAAGTCTTTTAGCTTTGAGTAATTAATTAGGTAGCCATGACTAATACTTCTGTTAACGAGTAAATATTTGCTTAATATATCCCGTATTGCTCACATTTTAATACGGCTAAAACGAATCGGAAGAGAAAGGCAATCATAGTAAACCCAATCAGGTATAGATCAACATCACCTAAACTCCTGCATCGGTTGAGACGCCTTCAGCTATACCTTCTACCCAATCATTTTCTCCCTTGCCATTTGCAACTGCACTCAATAATCGATTGTAAACCAAACTCAATAAAGGAGCAGGCATTTCGGCATCTAAAGCTATTTTACTGGCTAAGCGAGCATCTTTAAATCCTAATTTAGCTTTAAAGCCTACTGGCTGATATTGCTTTTTAGCGATTAAAGTTCCATAATTTTTATAAATAGGGGCATTAAAAACCGTATTTCCGAAGAAATCAGCCACTTTTTCACGGTCTAAACCTTGTTTTTCGGCTAAGGTAAAGGCTTCTGCCATGGTTTCCATTGAAGCCATAATCATAAAATTGCCTGCTAGTTTTACCACATTCGCAGCACCGGGCTCAGTTCCAAAATCATAAATTCCTTGTCCTAACAAAGCAATCATATCTTTCACCTTTTCTTTGGTTTCTGCATCTCCAGAAGTACAAATAAATAATTTTGCATCAGCAGCAGCATTTGGCCGACCGAAAACAGGAGCCGTAACATAATGCGAGCCTTGAGCTTGATGTAATTTGTACAGCGCTCTGGAAGTATCCGGAGAAATGGTGCTCATGCTAATGTGAATGGCATCTTTTTTCATGGAGGATAAAAATCCATGAGTGCCATGCGTTGCATCTAATAAAGCGGCATCATCAGAAAGCATAGTGATCACCACATCTTGACCTTCTGCAGCTTCATTAGGATGATTAAATACTTGAAAATCGCCTTTTAAGGTATCAGCTTTACTTTTTGTTCTGTTATAAATATGAAGTTTATAGCCTGCATTTAATAGGTTTTGTGCCATACCTATTCCCATATTTCCTAAGCCAATAAATGTTATTTTTTGCATGTATATATAAATTATTTAGTTGATATAATCTTTATCCTCATCACTTAAATCCTGAGTTTTATTGGTTGATAGGTAAGCCTCATCATTAGTGTTTTGTACTTCTAGAGGGATGTTTTTATCAGCATCATAAGCTTTCTTTTTCTTAGGCCAAGCCACAATTAACCCGATAATGAAGCCAAAAAAGGTGACGATTAGCATCATCCAAAGCTTAGAAACATAAACTTGTTTCCATAATAGGGTAAATAAAACCTGATCGGTGTTTTGCATAAAAATCACCGTTATCAGAACAGATAAGGTGATGATGATAATCGTTTTAAAACTCATGATTTATAGACTAAAATTTAAACCTAATTCGAATATCGGTTTTTTTGTGCTGTTTTCGTTAGGAATAATCAATTTTCCGGCTAAATCAAAATTAGGAAGATAAAAACGTAGTAAGTTCATATCGGCTCTTAACTCTGCTCCGTAAGATCTTAACCCGTTCCCTTTACCAATGTTTTCAAAATCGGTAAAAAGGCCGCCTCTAATCCTTTTAATATAAGCTAAAGGCCCAATTTCTAAATCTGGATAAGCGATTGGGAAGCGATAATCAACCAAAAAAGTATTGTATAAATTGTTTAATGGGGCTAAGTTAGCAAAACCGCTAGCTCTTGATATTCCTATGCTGCTGCTATAAATCCCATTTCCATTTTGGAAATTTAGGCTCATTTGCAAGCTATGATTGGTAAACAAACCTGGAGCGTAAAGGAATGATTCGAAAGCAAAATAATAACCATTTAAATTTGTCTCAAAAGGTAAATGCTCATAAGTTAAAACGATATTTTCTCCCCACTTTGGCGCTAAATCTCTCGCACTTCTTTGAGTATTTAAGCCTTCAGAAAACTGATATTTCAGCGGAAAGCGAACAGTATTCAAGAAATTTTTGGGCTTTAAAGTTAATTGATACCTATTCGTGTAAGAAGTTTCTACACTTAAATTGCTATAAAAAGCTTTGTTGAGCCAATTGGTGTAAAGCGGAATACTCATTTTAAATGAAGTATAATTTTCCCTCCATTCAAATGGGATGTAAGATGTGTCTTGTCCGCCCACTTGTTGAGCATAAGCTAATTGAGCTCTGTTTTCAAAATCTATTGAAAACTGTGGATAGTATTTTGAATAAGTGATTCCTGCCCGGTATTCGCTTTTGTTTAAGGCGTTATTGTATCGATAGCCTAAATAAGATGAAACTGTATTCAGCTTGTTGTTGGAGATTAAATTAAATCCAAAATTGTAATCGTTAGTAAAATTATTGCTTTCATCAATAGGTTCTATGCTATGAAAATAGAAAAGATGTGGAAGATCTTTGTAAGGTTTACTTGGATAGATTTGATGCGGAATGCTATCAAAAACATTCGACTTAATTTCTTGCTTTAATAATGGTTTAAAATATGCTACAAAGCGATTTGCTTCTAAAGGCTTTTTAAATGCATCAGAAGGCTTTAAATCTACCATAGCAATTTGATAACCCTTAGGTTGGTAATTGTTAAATAAAAGCCTTTGATTTTTTAAATCTATAGAAGGATTAAAAGCACCATATTTTGTAAAACTCAGTTGATGGATATCTTTTGTTTGGAGGTTGAAGGCGTAGATATTGTCAATACCATTAAAATGCGCTTTGAAAATGATTTCATCACCATAAAAGCAAGGACGAGAAATGATTTGGTGCATTTGAGGTAAAAGTTGTTGATAAGTTCCATTTTCTTCTGAATAAATCAAAAGTGTTTTTCCTTGCTCGTTTACTGCAGTAACTATAATTTCTTTTCCATCAGCATTAAATGAGGGGGTTTGCAGGGTGAAATTCTCAGGATTTGGGAAGCTTTTAATTTCTTTGCCATTATCGGCGTTTAGTTCAACCAAATTAAAAATACCTTCTGTAGTTACTTTTACAGCGATGATTCTTTTTGCATCAGGCGATAGGGCAGGAGAGAAATACCTGCTTTTATGGGTAAGCTGTGTATAGGTGCTAGAATTCAAATCAAATTTACAAATTACATTAAAAGACCGCTTGTTATATCGTTTATCGTAGCGAAATTCATCCCAAACCAATGTGTGGCTGGCATAATTTAGATTAGGTTCTGTTTGAATACCGATTTTTAAAAGCTTTTCTTCTTTTCCATTTTTTATCGAGATGATTGCTGGAGTTTCGGCTTTTGAGCCCTTAAAACAAATAATACCGTTGTCTTCGGTGGAAAAAGGAAGCAAATAGGTAGTTGGGATGTTGGATGAGGTATCGTTCAATGGAGTGTAATTTTTGATGTTAAGTTGGCTAACTTGATGATTCCATAAAGAATCCATCTCTTCCATGGTATTTTTATATAGCTGATGCGTTCCAATCCCACCAAATTTTTTTAATGAAGAGCTGAAGTTGTAAGGTCTTATCGCGAGTTGATGAATGCGCTCTAAAATTTTATTTAGGATTTGAGGTCCGTAATCTCTCCTGATTTTTGTCGTCATAAAATAACCCAAAGGATAATAACCAGGCGTGTAACTTTTAAGAGAGCCAAAATAATTTTTTGAATAGCTGAAGTGGTTCCCAGAAAGTTCATTACTTCTCAAAACCATATCAAACGCAGGTTGTCTTCCTCTGCCGGCATTGGTTAAAGCTGTCTCAATTCCTACGGCATCTCCTTCAAAAAACCAAGGAGGTAAATTGATACCGAAGAGGGCTAATTTTAATTCTTCAAAAAGTGGAGCTCCCATCTTGGGGAAGAGCTTATCAAATTGCACCACATGTCGCAACTCATGAACTGCTAAACTATTTAGCCAGTCTTGTGAGTCAAATTCCTGACCCGGCATAGTGTAAAATTCAGATCTTCTAGGAGCCATCTGAACAAAGCCATTAGACTCCACACCTTGATCTTGCAAAATGATGGAAATAGGTTTGGGTGTGTGACCAAGGCTGTGGCTTACATTAGCAATAATTGCATTTAAGGTGTTGGCCATTCTTTGTGCTTCGGGCTCCAATAGGGTAGGGTAGATGATTTGAAATTGTGGTGTGTTGATTTGTTTAAATTTTACACTAGGTGGGTTTTGGCTAGCATCAAAAAACTGACCAAAAACCATTTGTGAAGTAGAACATAAAATGAAAATATGTAAAACACTGAATAATAGTTTTTTAAATGGTTTATATGATTTCATTAAATGATGAAGCTAATTTTTTTAGTATTTAAAAGTTTTAATTTCAGTTTATAATTTAACTTTTATTTTATTTAAATTATATAAATAACTGATTTTAAATATTATATATTTTTTATTTAAAATCGATTGATGAACCAAATATTCGTTTTTTATTCAAAAAATGGACTAAAAGGCCTATTCAATAGGCTTTTTCTTTTTAAAAGAAAGTTAGCTTTTTTATTTGATATTTCTGCACACGAAGTAGCTACTTTTTGTTTTTTTTAAATTGAATAATTATTCAATTTCAATGAGAAACTAGGCAAGGAAGAAACTTAAAATTCTGGTTTATTTTGAAGCACTTAAATAAAACCTAACTCTTTGTGCAATGAAAAATTAAGGTGTAAGCGCTCTCGCTTTTTTACTGATGGATTGAAATGAGGTGAGGTGTAGAAGATGAAAATAAACTTACTTAGTGTATTTTATTAATTATCCTAAAGGAAGCTGTTTGTTGAGTTTTCGCTTCTCAATTTTACTTCTTACTATTGGGAAAAGAAAGATGGCACCCAAAACAATCAGCGCCCCGAGATAAAATCCATTAGTCATTTTTTCATCTTTTCCAAAGATAATCAATGCCAAAATGATGGCATAAACAGGCTCTAAATTGGTAATTAAAGCTACTCTAAAAGCACTCAATTCTTTCATTACAGATACTCCTGCAACGTATGCAACGGAAGTGCAAATGGTACCTAATATCAGTAAATAAATTAAGTCGCTAGGCTTTAAAATCATTTGAGAATCGTAGCCATTTGTAAGGATTAAATAAAGACTTACCCAGAAAAAAGCACCTACCATTTCATAAAAACTGATGATTGGAGCGGGTCTGTTTTGTATTTGTTTAGAATTAATGATAGAAAATAAACTCGCACAAATGGCACTTCCTAAGCCCATCAGGATGCCTAATTTATACTGTGTTTCGAATTTGAAAATGAGATAAATCCCAAAAATAATGAATAAGCCTACTAAAATTTCAAGCTTTGAAATCTTAGTTTTCTTTAAAATTGGTTCTAAAATAGCTGTAAATAGCGTGAGCGAAGACAAACATACCATTGCTACAGAAACGGTAGCAGCTTTAATAGAGCCGAAAAACAGAATCCAATGCAAGCCAACAATGGCTCCAGTAAAAAATAGTCGGAAAAAGACTTTTCTACTCACCTTAAAATCCGTTTTGGTCCATAGAAAGTACGCGAGCAATGAAAGCGATGCGATTAATACTCTATACCAGACCAAATGAGCTTCGTTAATTGAAATTAAAGCGCCTAAAATGCCGGTGAAACCCCAAACTAAAACGGTAAGGTGTAGAATAAAAAGATTACTTAGACGAGATAATTTCATACTATTTAGGGGCTTTAATAGCCAAAATTACACCTATGGCTCCAAATATCACGTTTGGAATTAAAACAGCAATTAAAGCAGGTAAACCACCCTTAAGCGCAAAAACATTTGCAAACTGTATCAGAAGAATGTATAAAAAGCTCATAGCTATCCCAATCCCTAATGGAAGCCCAACTCCTCCTCTCACTTTTCTTGATGATAGTGCTACACCAATTAATGTTAGTACGTAAGTTGAGAAAGGATATGTCCATCTTTTATATTTCTCTAATTCCAGATTTACCATAATCCCAGAACCTCTAATTTTTTCTTTCTCAATCTTTAAATTGAGTTCCTTATAGCTCATGGCAGAATAAATATTATCTCTTACATCAAAATCTAAAGGTCTCATATCTAGTGTAGTGTCTTTTTCAAGCCCACTTACCATGTGCTCTTTTAATCCGTTTACCTGTCTAATGGTATAATTAAAAATCTTCCATTTATGCGCTACAGAATCCCATGAAATCCTATCAGACATGAGCTTAGATTTCATTTCCTCTCCATCAAATTTTTCTAAAGAAAAGCGATAGCCAATATTGTTTTTATTATCAAAAGATTCCATATATACATAAGTATGTGGGTCTAATTTGATGTGCACATTGTTTCGGGTGTTATCGTTGTTTTCTAGATAGGTGTTTTCGAAATTGGTTTTCAAACGATTAGTTTCCGGAATGATGAGCTGATTGAAAATCATACTCACTATAAAAATGAGTGTTGAAGCCAGAAAATAAGGACGCAAAAAGCGATTAAAACTGGCTTTTCCGCATAAAATTGGAACAATTTCAGTTTGATCAGCCATTTTTGCAGTAAAGAATATGACAGCAATAAAGTTGATGAGTGGTGATAAAAAGTTGAGGTAAAAAGGAATAAATCCACCATAATATTGAAACACAATTTCATTAATTGTGGCATTGCTTTTTAAAAAATCGTCTAATTTTTCGGAGATATCAAAAACAACAGAAATGACCGTAAAAATAGCCAGTGTAAAAAAGAAAGTACCTAAGTATTTCTTGATGATATACCAGTCTATAATTTTAATGTATCGGTCTAAAAATTTCATTAAAGTTTTTGTCCTAAAACCTGAGTCATTTTGTTTTTCCAGTCATAAAAATCACCAGAAATAATTTTTTCTCTGGCCGTATTTACCAACCAAAGATAGAAATGCAGATTGTGAAGTGTTGCTATCTGAGCTCCTAATATTTCTTTAGAATGAATTAAATGCCTTAAATAGGCCTTTGAATAATGTAAATCTGAAAATAAATCACTGTCTTCATCTACGGGCGAAAAATCATTTTTCCACTTTTCATTTTTGATATTGATAACGCCATTTTTAGTAAAAAGCATACCGTTTCTAGCATTTCTTGTGGGCATTACGCAATCAAACATATCAATTCCTAAGGCTATATTTTCTAACAAGTTGATAGGCGTACCAACACCCATCAAATATCTTGGCTTATCTTCAGGTAAAATATTGCATACTACTTCTGTCATGGCGTACATTTCTTCTGCTGGTTCGCCAACAGATAGGCCGCCAATGGCATTTCCTTCTCTATTTTGTGCAGCTATAAACTCTGCCGATTTTATTCTTAAATCCTTATAAACCGAGCCCTGTACAATTGGAAATAAGGTTTGCGAGTAGCCATAATGAGGTGTGGTTTCATCAAATCTGTTGATACAACGTTTTAACCAGCGATGTGTCATATCTACAGATCTTCTGGCATAATGATAATCACAAGGGTAGGGTGTGCACTCATCAAAAGCCATAATGATATCAGCACCAATGGTTCTTTGGATATCCATTACATTTTCTGGCGTAAATAAATGTTTGGAACCATCAATGTGCGATTTAAAGGTGACACCTTCTTCTTTAATTTTCCGAACTTCAGTTAACGAATACACTTGGTAGCCACCACTATCTGTTAAAATAGGCCTATCCCATCCGTTAAATTTATGTAATCCTCCGGCAGCTTTTAAAGTTTCCAATCCGGGTCTGAGGTATAAATGATAAGTATTACCTAATATAATTTGCGCTTCAATATCTTCTTTTAGCTCACGCTGATGTACTGCTTTAACCGATCCGGCTGTTCCCACAGGCATAAAAATAGGGGTTTGTATTTCTCCATGGTCTGTAATGAGGGTACCGGCTCTCGCTTTTGAAAAAGCATCTTTAGCAGCTAAATTAAATTTCATTTACCTTGTAATTATTCGAGCGGCAAAAATAGTAATTTTTAATCCCTTAGATTTAAGTATTTTCTTGTGTTTGTTTGATTTTAACCTAATTTTGGGAATTTGAAATTTAATTTATCGCTTTGATTGGTCTTGTCTATTACCTTATCTTTATTTCATTTCTTTTAGCTTTCTTTATTCAGTTGTACTTTTTATGGTTTGTACAAAGGAAACTTTCCAATTATCAGCCAGAAGAAAGGCAAACAGCAAAGAAAATATTGCCTGTTTCTGTTATTATTTGTGCAAGAAATGAAGCGGAAAATCTAGCAAAAAATCTAGAAAAAGTGCTGCAACAAGATTATCCAGACTTTGAGGTAATTGTGGTGAACGATTGCTCCTCAGACCGTAGCGATGATGTTTTAAGAGATTTCCAAGAGCGATATCAGCACCTGAAAGTAGTTAAAATTGAGGAACATCCGAGATATAAAACAGCGAAAAAATTTGCTGCAACTTTAGGGATAAAAGCTGCCAGCCATGAAATTTTGATTTTTACAGATGCAGATTGTGAGCCAGCAAGTTCTTCATGGATTGAGATTATGGCTTCTCATTATCAAAACAATGAAACTGAAATTGTTTTGGGCTACTCGCCATATTTTAAAGAGCGTGGTTTTTTGAATAAATTAATCAGATATGAGACTTTTCAAACGGCGTTAAATTATTTCTCTTTCGCACTTTACGGGATGCCTTATATGGGTGTAGGAAGAAATTTGTCTTACAAAAAGTCACTATTTTTTAAAGGGAAAGGTTTTGCAGCGCACATGCACATCCCTTCTGGTGATGATGATTTATTTGTGAATCAAAATGCAACTGCACAAAATGTAGCTATTGAAGTTAGGGAAGATGCACAGGTTTGGAGTACGCCAAAAGGCACTTGGAAAGCTTATTGGCAACAAAAATTAAGGCATATTGGAGCGGGTAAAATTTATAAAAAGCAACATAAGGTTTACCTCAGTTTGCAAGCGAGCTCAGCTATTTGCTTTTATGCATTAGGGTTTACTGGTCTAATTTTAAGCATAGAACCTTACTTCTTATTAGGGGCTTTCCTGTTGCGTTTTTTAATCCAATTTTATATTTTTTACAAACCTGTTGGCAGATTTCAAAATAAAGATTTATTATGGTGGTTTATATTGTTAGATCCTTTTTATTATATTTATTTAACAGGCTTAAATGTGGTAGGCTTATTTAGCAAAAAGATTTCATGGAAGTAAATCCGAATTTTTCAGATAACGCTAAAAACGACTTCAGCTATGTAGAAAGAGCAAAAGCTGGAGATCAAAAAGCTTATGCCGAGTTGATGCAGCGCTATAAGGATTCTATCTATTTTATGGTATTAAAAATGGTGAATAATAAGGATGATGCCATGGATATCACTGTCACTACCTTCGCCAAAGCTTTTGAGAATTTAGAGAAATACCGTCCGGATTTTGCTTTTAGCACTTGGTTGTTCAGAATTGCCACAAATGGGAGTATCGATTTTATCAGAAAGAAAAAAATTCAGACTACTTCTATTGATGGTTTTAAAGACAGCGATGGTGAAGAAAAAATCTTTGAGATTAAAAGCGATGTTTTAAATCCTGAAGAAAGTTCCATCAAAAAGCAACAAACTGAGCAATTAAAAGAAATTATTGATCGTTTGCCTAATCGGTATAAAACTTTAATAACCCTAAGATATTTTGATGAGCTTTCTTATGAAGAAATTGCTCAACAATTAGATTTACCTTTAGGAACCGTTAAAGCACAATTATTTAGGGGGAGAGACCTCTTATCCAATATTTTAAACCGAAGAAAGAAAAGCCCTAGTAGTGACTTCTAAAATAGTTCAAAAATATTTCCCTCAACTCAACGCTCATCAAATTCAACAATTTGATCAACTTTTTGAGTTGTACCAATATTGGAATTCGCAAATCAATGTGATTAGTCGTAAAGATATTGATTTATTATACGAGCGCCATATCCTGCACTCTTTGGGCATTGCAAAAGTTTGCACTTTTAAAGCAGGAGCACAAGTTTTAGATGTAGGCACAGGCGGTGGTTTTCCGGGGATTCCATTGGCTATTTTATTTCCCGACACGCAGTTTTTATTGGTTGATTCTATCGGTAAAAAAATCAAAGTGGTAAATGAAGTTGCTCAAGCCATTGGTTTACAAAATTTAAAAGCGGTACACAGTAGGGCAGAACAAGTCCATCAAAACTTTGATTTTATTATTTCTAGAGCTGTAACACAACTCCATGATTTTTATCCTTGGGTAAGAGGAAAATTTAAGAAAGAATCTATTCATTCTATGCCTAATGGAGTGCTTTATTTAAAAGGAGGAGATTTATCTGAAGAGCTAAAAGCCTCTAAATTAAAGTACATACAACTCTATCCGCTTAAAGATTATTTTGAAGAGGAATTTTTTGATACCAAATTTGTTGTTTATTTTCCCGCTCAATAAAGCTGATTCCTAAGACATTAATAGCTTAGTTCAGTTGATTTACGATGAAAAATATGCAGAATGAATTAGCCCTAACCATGATAAAGGGGATTGGTGATATTACCATCCGAAATTTGATTTCTCGTTTTGGTACGGCAGAAGATATTTTTAAAGCTAAAAGGCATCAATTAGAAGCCATTCCAGGAATTGGTGCTAAAACAGCAGAACTGATTATCAATCATAGTTCTTTTGAAAGAGCAGAGAAAGAGCTCGGATTCATAGAAAAATATAAAATACAACCTCTTTTTATCACTTCAGAAGCCTATCCAAAAAGGTTAAGAAACTGTGTAGATGCACCCGTTTTACTATATTTTAAAGGTAAAGCTAATTTAAATCAGCAAAAAGTGGTGGCGGTTGTGGGTACTAGAAACGCAACGTCTTACGGAAAAGCACTTTGCGAGGAATTAATGGCCGGCTTACAATATCATGGGGTTTTGGTAGTCAGTGGTTTGGCCTATGGCATTGATGTAGCAGCACATCAAGCGGCTTTGCATCAACAATTACCTACAATAGGAGTTTTAGGTCATGGTTTGGATCGAATTTATCCGGCGGTTCACCGCAAAGTTGCGGAGCAAATGTTGGCTAATGGAGGTTTGCTAACCGAATTTCCTTCTGAAACAAATCCAGATCGTCCAAATTTTCCAAAAAGGAATAGAATTATTGCTGGAATGGCAGATGCAGTAGTGGTGGTTGAGGCTACCAGAACAGGAGGGGCATTGATTACCGCAGAAATTGCTAATTCTTACAACAAAGATGTTTTTGCCGTTCCAGGTAGAATAAATGATGAATTTTCTGATGGTTGTAACTTCTTGATTAAAACCAATAGAGCAAATATGCTGACTAGAGCTGAGGATTTAGAATATATCATGGGTTGGTTTGATGGAATTACACCAAAAAGAACCCAAACTCCTGAATTACCTTTGAATTTAAATACCGATGAGCAAAAGATTGTGGAAGCAATAAAGCAAGCTGAAGCAATTGCAATTGATGATTTACAGATTAAATTGGGAATGCAGCAAAGCAAATTAGCAATGACCTTATTAGATCTTGAAATGCAATCGATTATTGTTTCTCTACCCGGAAAAATTTATAGAATTAATAGGTAATTATTCATTATCCTGAATGTTTTTGGGGAAATCGTAAAGAACCATTTCTCCGTTAGCTTTACTCACCATTGCCCAGTCATCAAAAGGGAAGGAGATGAGTACCATTCCACAGGTTGGAATATTAAAAATATCTTTATCGGTTAAATAAACAGCTAAATCTGTGATTCCATTATTGTGACCAAATAAGGCAATGAAATCAGAACCATTATCAAAACTGTTTACTAATTTTAGTAATTGACTACAAGTAGCATCATAAATGGATTTATTGGTTTGGATGGCTTCCGTAGGAAAATTTATCTCTTGGCAAACCAGTTTTGCGGTGCTCAGTGCTCTTGTGGCAGGACTAGAAATCACCATTTCAGGTTTTATTTTTAGCGCTTTTAAGCGCTTTCCCATTGCCGGAGCATCTACTAAACCTCTGCTATTTAATGGCCGATTAAAATCGCTCATATCGGCATTAGCCCAATCAGACTTGGCATGTCGAAAAATTAGTAACTGTTTACTCATAATTTATAAAATCAGCGATTTTCTGTTCATCAATATCATTCATACATTTAAAATGCCCTTTCGGACAGCTGGCCAAGCCAAATTTCGAACATGGACGACAATCTAAATCCACATCAGCTTCATAATGTGTATCTACCAAATAAGGTTGTACGCCCAATAATTCAGGAACGGTACTGCCCCAAATAGTTACTAATCTTTTGTTGAACGCTTCTGCTATGTGCGTTAAACCAGTATCAAATCCAACCACAAAAGCGGCGTTTTTCACCACAGTTACCGAGTCGTTTAAACTTATCTGACCCGTTAAGTTGAGCACATCCTTCTTCGAGTCGGCAGAAATTATTTCTGCATTTTGTAAAACATCTTTTCCACCTAAGAGAATTACGGGATATTTTATGTTTTGGATGGTCTCCACAACCTTATAATTGGGCATTCTTTTAGTAAAGTGGGTTGCTCCAATAATAAAAGCTACGTATGGTTCTTGATAATGAGTGGGAAGAATATTTTCTATGGAACTGGTTTTTTCAGGCAAAAAATAATCAATGGGTTGATGATCGTTTTCTACACCCAAAAATGCAACCGTTTTTAAATAACGATCTACCAAATGGTCTGGCTTTATTTTATTGATTTTCCACTTGATGGCTAACCATTTTTTAAATCTTTCTTTCTGATAAGTGGATGATTTAACACCCAGCTGAATTTTTACTAAAAGCGATCTTAGGCTATTATGTAAATCAATCACATAATCAAATTGCTCTGCTTTCAGCTCTTTGATAGTATCTGATAATTTTGGTTTTAATAAATGTAACTGATTTATATAAGGATTTTCATCTAACAGGAACTTAAAATTGCTTTTAGTGAGGTAATGAATTTCTGCATTTTCGAGTTGTTTTTTTAAACAACGAACCACAGGAGAGGTATAAATAATATCTCCCATTGAGCTAAAACGGATCACTAATATTTTTATTGGTGCTTTTTTCAAACTCTAATTTTAGCCTTTCTTTCTACGAAATATGAACTAATTTGTTGAAGATTTAATGAATTAAAGCATTGTTCTGCAGTTAATCCTCCTTTTCTGGCTACATAAATGCCATATTGCATGTCGATAAAACCTTCATTTCTATGGGCGTCTGGGTTAATGGAAAGCATTACGCCTTTTTCTAAAGCATATTGATGCCAACGCCAATCTAAATCTAATCTTAGTGGGTTTGCATTAATCTCAATCACCACTTTATTAGCGGCACAAGCATCAATTATCTTTTTAAAATCTAATGGATAACCGCTTCTACTCAATAACAATCTACCTGTAGGATGACCTAAAATGGTGGTGAACGGATTTTCTATAGCATTAATCAATCTTTGCGTAGCTTTTTCTTCGTCCATTTTTAAATTGGAGTGAATCGAAGCTACTACAAAATCAAATTTTTCTAATATTTCATCCGGATAATCTAAACTTCCATCACCTAAAATATCTGATTCAATACCTTTAAAGATTTTAAAAGGAGCTAATTTTTTATTGAGATGATCAATCTCTTCATGTTGTTGCAAAACTCTTTCAATACTTAAACCACTGGCATAAACTGCGGTTTTAGAATGGTCGCACATTCCTAAATAACTCAATCCTAACTCATCTCTGCAATATAAAGCCATTTCTTCTATGCTGTGTACGCCATCACTCCAAGTACTATGGTTGTGTAGCGTACCTTTTAAATCAGAATAAGTAATCAGTTTGGGTAATTGACGGCTTTTTGCCCATTCCAACTCCTGATGATTTTCTCTTAGTTCAGGTTCGATAAAGTCTAATCCTGCGGTATCATAAATTTCTTTTTCTGAGGTATAATTTTGTTGATTTTTGATGAGATTTTTAACTTTCTCTACATGTTCTTCACTTCCGGTGGTTTCAAAAAGCTTCCAAGCGGCTTCTTCTGGACTAGAGAAAAAGCATTTTAAGGTAATGCCATTTTTATCTTTTAATTCGAGATAATCTTTACTTTCTGATATCAAATCAAACTCATCGCTTAATAAAACGGATGAATGTATAGGAGAAGAACTGATGAGTAAATAGGTTAAATCCTCTATAATTTCGCACTTTCTTCTAAAATCTCCTGAAATAATTACAGATGCATTTTTATCATTTTTTTGGAGGAGAGTTTGGAAATGTTGGGCATAATCTGCTGCAAGGTTTTCTATTTTAGCAAATAAAAATCTTCCTGCATTTGCCATTTTAAACTCAATAGCTTTTTTAATTTCCTCTTGAGTTTTTAAACCGAAACCCTTCGCTTCAATTAATCGGTTTTCATTGCAAGCATAATAAAGTTCTCCAATGTTTTCTATGCCTAACTCATTCCAAATAATTTCAATTTTTTTCGGACCTAGACCTTTGATGCTCAGCATTTCGATAATCCCTTCGGGTGTTTGGGCAATCAATTGGTTAAGTTCTGCTAAAGTGCCACTTTGCAAAAGCTCGGTGATTTTTGCAGCGGTACTTTTGCCAATTCCATCAATAGTTTCCAGCTCTTGTGGGCTTTTATCTTTTAATTTAAAAGGCAATTTATCCACTTTAAAAGAGGCATTTGCGATAGATTTTATTTTAAAAGGATTCTCCTGATGCAGCTCCATTAATTGAGAGAGCAACTTTAAGGTTCTTGAAATTTCCTTGTTTTCCATGGTCTGCAATTTAGCCAAAAAAGCCCATTGAGTTCATCAACGGGCTTTAATTTATTTTTAATGAGATTTATTGAATATTTAATTTGAAAGGAATTCTAGCCTGTAAACCTTTCATTTCTGTGATTTCTTTCAACTGCTCATAATAAGGATAACTTACACCCAACTGTTGTTTGGTGATATAAGTTTTGATTTTATCTCCAGAATCGTCTAGCAAGCCAAAGAAATTATCTTTTATCTCAGGATAATCCACAATTTGATAAGATTTTACTCCAGCTTTTTTGGCAGCAGAGGCAATAGCATCATCTAAATGACCTAATTTATCAACTAAACCTATCTTGATGGCTTGTTCTCCGGTCCAAACTCTACCTTGACCAATGCTATCTACATAAGTCTGAGAAATATGGCGACCTTCTGCAACTTTTTGAGTGAAATCAGCATAAGTCCTGTTGACTTCTTTTTGCATAATCATTTTTTCAGCCGGAGAAAGAGGACGAGTAATATCGCCTAAATCTGCATATTGACCTGTTTTTACGTTATCAAAAGTGATTCCCAGCTTTTCGTTAAAAAATCCTTTTAGGTTAGGAATAATGGCAAAAACACCAATTGATCCCGTAATCGTATTCGGTTCTGCATAAATAGAATCTGCGGCACATGAGATATAATATCCACCAGAAGCGGCATAATCACCCATAGATACCACAATAGGTTTTACTTTTTTAGTGAGCATTACTTCTCTCCAAATCACGTCAGAAGCTAAAGAACTTCCACCTGGGCTGTTTACTCTAAAAACAACGGCTTTAATTTTATTGTCTAATCTCGCTTTTCTTAAAGCTCTTGAAATAGTTTCTGAACCTATGCTATTTTCATCGCCTTCGCCACCATTAATATCTCCGTTAGCATAAATCACGGCAATTTTATCAGCGGCACTGCGGTCGTCTTTAATAGAATTTGCGTACTCCGTAACACCAATGGTTTTTAATTTATCGTCTTTGCTAAGCCCTGCATCAGACTTTAACTCATCCAGTATCTGATCTTTATATTTTAAGGCATCAACCAATTTGTATTTAACAGCATCTTCTGGTGAGCTAGATTTTAGATTATTTGCAATTTCAATGACAGTATCTGGAGAGATATTTCTGCTTTTGGCTATTTCTGCCGTAAAGTGTTGGTATAAAGAACCTAAAAGAGCAGTGGTTTGCATTCTGTTGGCATCGCTCATTTTATCTAAAATGAAGGGTTCTACGGCACTTTTATAGGTTCCTACTTTAATAACTTGAGCTTCAATATTTAATTTATCTAAAGCTCCTTTATAGAAAGTAATTTCAGAGCTTAAGCCCTTTAATTCTAAAATTCCTTGTGGGTTGAGGTAAACTTTATTTGCAACAGAAGCTACATAATAAGCACCTTGCGTATATACTTCGCTATAAGCGATGATAAATTTTCCTGATTTTTTAAAATCAATTAAAGCATCTCTGATTTCTTCAATACTGGCAAATCCAGTAGTCATGAAACTTACATCTAAATAAATTCCTTTAATATGATCATCTTGTTTTGCATTTTTGATGCTTTTTAAGATATCATCTAAACCTAACACTTTATCGCCTTTAAAAGGCCCAATATCAAGATTGTTTAAAGGATTATTGGCGCTTCTTTCGATAATTGGAAGGCTTAAATTAAGATGTAATACCGTGTTGTCACTTACCTCTACTTTATCTTTAGAGCTGCTAACAATAGCCGTTATTCCGGTAATAAAAATGATGATAAAAAGAATTGCTGTGAAGATAAAGCCTAGCATAGAGGCGAAAACAAACTTGAAAAATTGTTTCATTGATGAAAATTTTATTAAAAATGCTACTTTGCAAATATAATTTTTAGATTTTCATTCATAGTAATTGTTACAACATTTATGTGTCAGGTTTATTTATCTTTAGGAGGGAATTTGGGTGATAGATTATCAAACTTGACTAACGCAATTCAGCTCATGAAAGAAAGGATAGGAGAGATATTGCAAGAATCTACAATTTACGAAACTAAAGCCTGGGGTGATATTCATCAACCTGATTATTTGAATATGGTCCTAGTACTGAGAACAAACTTAAAGCCTGAAGAATTATTGGATGAAACCCAAAAAATTGAAAATGAACTAGGCAGAAAGAGAAGCGAAAAATGGGGCGCTAGAACAATTGATATTGATATTTTATTTATTAATCATCAGATTATCAATACAGAAAGGCTAAAAGTACCACATCCTTTAATGAGTGAGAGAAAATTTGTATTATTGCCATTGGAAGAAATTGCTCCCGAATTTATTCATCCAATTTTTAAAACTTCTATCAAAACCTTAGCTTCAAACTGTGAAGATACCTTAGAAGTTAAAAGATTAAACTTTAAAAACTCTTTATGAGTATAGATAAAACTAACATAGTAATTGATTTAAGTTATTTAAAAGAAGTGTCAAGCGATAATAATGAGTTTATGATAGAGATGATCGACATTTTTCAGGCGCAAACGCCAGGATATGTAGAATCATTATCATCTGCAATTTTGGAAAAAAATTGGTCTAAAATTGCCGAAATGGCTCATAAAATAAAACCAACTTTGTCTTTTATGGGAGTAGAAGAAGCTAAAGAAGAAATGGCTTCTATAGAGACTAGAGCAAGAAATCAGGAGGATTATGAAGGGATTGTAGCAGATTTCAAGAAAATGCAAGATATCCTTGAAGTAATTTATGTAAAACTAGAAGAAAAAAAGAAAGAGCTTCAGTCTTGAAACTAAAGCTCTTGAATATGGTATTGGTAATTTTCCATAATTAAATTAGCCAATAATTTTTTGCAAGCTGTTTCAACTTTTTCAGTAGCAACTTCTTTATTTTCTGCTTCTACCTCCAAAGTAATATGTCTGCCAATTCTTACATTACTAATTTCTGGTAAACCTAAGTTTTTCATGCTACCGGTAACCGCTTTTCCTTGTGGATCTAAAATTTCTTTTAGAGGCATGACATCTATATCAGCTAAGAATTTTTTCATTGTTTTAATTATTTGTTTTAGGATAATGAATCACCATTATGATTTTTCATTGAAAATATTTAAAATGTATTTGGGAAAAAAGGATATATAAAATTAAAATGATTGGTAATGCTGCAAAGTTAAAAAAAGCTAACAATACCACAGAAATAAAAAGAAATATGAACTTAAATTTATTTTGAGCCCATTGAAATCCTGAAATTTTCATTGAAAACAGCTTGATTTCACTTACCAATAGCAAGCTACAAGACAATGTTACGGCCAGTAAAAAGTAGGTATTGCTGATAAATAAAAACCGATCAGCTAGATAAGGCAGAGATAGGATAAAAAAGGTATTCATCGGTGTGTTTAACCCGATAAATTCTTCTGTTTGCCTAGTATCTAGGTTGAATTTTGCTAATCTTAGAGCAGAAAAAACGGTGATTAAAAATCCGGCATAAGCCCAATAATTAGCGTTTCCGCCCAATAATTCAAACATAACCACCCCTGGTAGAAAGCCAAAACTTATCACATCTGCTAGAGAATCTAACTCTTTGCCAATATCAGATTTTACATGTAATAATCTAGCCGCAAAACCATCAAAAAAATCAAAAACACCAGAGGCAATCACAAAAAAGGCAACCGTTTTAAGGTCGCCATTAAATGCGTAAACAATTCCAACACAACCAGAAAATAGGTTGGCACAAGTGAGCGCATTGGGGATGTGTTTTTTGATATTCATTAGATACAAGGTTTATGGTTTAAGGTTTAAGGCCAAAACCTTTTACCTTAAACCCTTTACCACTTGCCTTTTAAGAATTCATAGAAATCAAAAACTCTTCATTAGATTTTGTGCCTCTTACTTGTGTGAGCAAGAATTCCATAGCTTCTTGAGAGTTCATATCCGCCAAATGGTTTCTTAAAATCCAAACTCTTTGTAAGGTTTCTTTATCCAATAATAAATCGTCTCTTCTAGTGCTTGAAGCCGTAAGATCTATAGCAGGGAAGATACGTTTGTTAGATAATTTACGATCTAATTGTAATTCCATGTTACCAGTTCCTTTAAATTCTTCGAAGATTACCTCATCCATTTTAGAACCGGTATCGGTTAAAGCAGTAGCTAAAATGGTTAAAGAACCACCATCTTCTATATTTCTAGCGGCACCAAAGAATCTTTTTGGTTTATGTAAAGCATTGGCATCCACACCGCCTGATAAGATTTTACCAGAGGCAGGTGCAACGGTATTATAGGCTCTTGCTAGACGAGTAATCGAGTCTAATAAAATCACTACATCATGTCCACATTCTACCATTCTTTTGGCTTTTTCCAAAACAATATTGGCAATTTTTACATGACGATCAGCAGGTTCATCAAAAGTAGAAGAAACTACTTCAGCTCTTACACTTCTGGCCATATCTGTTACCTCCTCAGGGCGTTCATCTATCAACAAAATAATGAGATAAACTTCTGGGTGGTTTAAAGCGATAGCATTTGCTACTTCTTTTAACAAGTTGGTTTTACCTGTTTTAGGTTGTGCAACAATTAAACCACGCTGACCTTTTCCTATCGGAGTAAACAAATCCATGATTCTAGTAGAGTGATCGCTGGGTTTCATGAATAAATTTAATCTTTCTGAAGGGAAAAGTGGGGTGAGATAATCAAATGGAACACGGTCTCTAACTTCTGCAGGTACACGCCCGTTGATAGATTCTACCCTGACCAAAGGGAAATATTTTTCGCCTTCTTTTGGGGGTCTGATGCTTCCCCTAACCGTGTCGCCTGTTTTTAACCCAAATAATTTAATTTGGGATTGTGATACATAAATATCATCTGGAGAGGTAAGATAATTATAATCTGAGGATCTTAAGAAGCCATAACCATCGGGCATAATTTCTAAAACACCTTCATTGGTAATTACATTATCAAAATCAAAAGCAGAATCTTGATTTCTCTGTTTGGAGTTTTTATCAGGTCTAATGGCTTTAGGTTCTGTTTTTTCTTCAGAAACGAAGTCAGAAGAGCGGTCTTGGTTTACTTCTTTGCTGTGTATGGGCTCATCGGCTTCTGCTGGCTCATCATCAGTATCCACATCAAATAAAGAAGCATCATCTAAAGGTACAACTGGCTTTTTCTTTTCAGGAAGCACTGGTTTTTCGACAGTGATTACTTTAGTGGTACGAGTTCTCTTTTTTATTTTATCTTCTACAGCAGGAACGTTTTCTCCAGAATTTTTAGCAGCAGTAATTAAATCTTGTTGCTCTTTAATTTTGGCTATTAGATCAGCCTTTCGCAATTCGTCGGTATTTTCTACACCAAAACTTTTAGCGATTTCACGAAGCTCAGAAACAAGCTTGTCGTTCAATTCGTTTGTATCAAACATTAAAATGAATTATTATCAAGGAATTAATTATGTGTTTTTATCCGTCTAGATCAGGTGAACATTTAAATATTAGTATGATTTATTTGTTTTACTAATCCGTAGATAAGGATATTTGAGATTATGGTGCAATAATATCGAATAATTTGTAATAAATAAATTTTTTCAAATATTTTTTTTCTTCATCCTTATTTATTTTGCCAATTTAGCATCGTTATTATTCCTTATTATGACCCGAAAACAACTTATTGAGCAAATTAAAATCAAAAAATCTTTTTTAAGCGTAGGATTAGATACTGATATCAGAAAAATACCAAAACATTTGCTTGAGTTTGCCGATCCTGTTTTCGAGTTTAACAAACGTATTATTGATGCTACCAAAGATTTTTGCATTTCTTACAAAATAAATACTGCTTTTTACGAGGCTAGAGGAGTTAAAGGTTGGCAATCTTTGATAAAGACTTTTAACTATTTACCTAAAGATACTTTTACTATTGCTGATGCTAAAAGAGGAGATATTGGCAATACTTCAGCCATGTATGCTGATACTTTTTTCAATCCGGAAAGTTCAGAAATGGATTTTGATGCAATTACTGTTGCTCCTTATATGGGAAAAGATTCTGTAAGTCCGTTTTTAAAATATGTAAATAAGTGGGTGGTTCTTTTGGCTTTAACTTCCAATGAAGGAGCTAAAGATTTTCAATTTTTTGGAAATGATGACGGTTATTTGTTCGAAAAAGTGATTCGTAAATCGCAAGAATGGGCAGATGATTCTCAAATGATGTATGTAGTAGGAGCTACTAGAGGGGATGCCTTTTTAGATATCCGTAAACATGTACCTAAGCATTTTTTACTGGTTCCAGGTGTTGGTGCGCAAGGAGGATCTTTACATGAAGTTTGTAAATATGGGATGAATGAGGATTGTGGTTTAATCGTTAATTCATCAAGAGCAATTATTTATGCTTCTAGTGGAGAGGATTTTGCTGAAATGGCTCGGGCAGAGGCTAAGAAAGTTCAACAAGAGATGGAAATTGAATTAGCCAGAATTTTCTCTTGACAATAAAAGGATAATTTTCCTAAATTTAAAAATGTTATCTTCAGAAGACATTCTACACCATATTTGGAAATATAAATTATTTTCGTTACAACAACTTCAAACTCAAGATGGAGAAAGTTTAAAAATCCTTTCATCAGGTATTCATAACCATAATGCTGGACCAGATTTTCAGGAAGCGAAAATTGAAATCGGTGAAACCACTTGGGCGGGTAATGTAGAAATTCATATCAAATCATCAGATTGGACTAAGCATCACCATCAAAAAGACAAAGCTTATGATAATGTAATTTTGCATGTAGTTTGGGATGCCGATACGCCTATTCTTAGAACGGATGGAACTTTAATTCCCACTTTAGAGCTGAAAAATAGGATTGCAGATTCCATCATTCAAAATTATCAGCTTCTCAAAGAAAACAACTTTTGGATTCCGTGTGAGCGGCAGGTAAAAGAAGTAGATCAATTTACCAAACAACAATGTTTGGATAGAATGATTTTAGAACGCTTAGAGGAAAAGTCTAATTTGGTTCAAGCACTTTATAAAGAATCAAAATACAATTGGGAAGATACTTTTTATGTTACTTTGGCAAGGAGTTTTGGTTTCAAAATTAATGCCTTGCCCTTCGAGATTTTAGCAAAAAATCTTCCTCAGAAGCTATTTGCAAAGCATAAAGACCAAACCATTTTAATTGAAAGCTTAGTTTTTGGGATGGCGGGTTTGTTGAATAAAAATTTTGAAGATGCTTATCCACTAAAACTTAAGAGAGAATTTCAATATTTAAAATCCAAATATAATATGAAACCCCTTGCGCCTGAAAGTTGGAAGTTTTCAAAAACTCGTCCCGAAAATTTCCCAACGGTAAGGCTGAGTCAGTTTGCAGCCTTGGTTGTCCGTTCTCAACATTTATTTTCTAAGATTTTAGATATTGATGATGCCAAAGATTATGCTCATCTGTTTTCTGATTTACCCGTTCATCCTTATTGGGAGACCCATTACTTATTTGATAAAGAGGTGAAAAAGCACTCCATCCAAATAGGAAAAACAAGCGTGAATAACATCCTGATTAATACATTGGTGCCTTTATTGTTCTTTTACGGAAAGCAATTAAAAGAAGATATTTTCGTTCAAAGAGCGTTCAAAATTTTAGAAAAAACAAAGCCAGAAAACAATCAAATTGTTAAAGGATTTAAAGCTTTAAATTTTAAAGCAGAACATGCCATGGATACGCAGGCATTAATTCATTTAAAAAAATATTTTTGTGATCGTAAAAATTGTTTAAATTGTGGGATTGGTTTAAAGATTTTAAGAACAGCTTAAGAATATGTTACAAAGTATTATTACATTTTTTGAAAGATATTCATTTGGAGTTTGCGCCTATTTGGGCGAAAAATTTAAGATTTCCCAAACTAAAATCAGATTGTTTTTTATTTATTCTTCATTTTTAGCAGTGGGTTTCCCATTGGTTTTCTATTTCTTCGCAGCCATAGTTTTGGATATCAGAAGTTATATTAAAAGGAAGAGAATGCAATATTGGGATATTTAAAATTAAATTAGCTTAAAAGTTGAACAAGTTTATTTAAGATCCAAAACCATGCTTTTATAACGGATGGTTTTATGGTCTAAGTACAGTTCTATCCCTGTTTCATATTCTTGAAAAAGCTCATATTTATCCAAGAATATCCCCATTACTTTATCATAGTTTAAGAATCTACATTGATAGGCTATTTCTTTTCCATAAAAAATAGGATCTACTTTTTGGATACAAATTCTATCACTTTCTCGGTTATTATAATAAGTGTTATCAATGATGATAGTCTCAAAACCGTAGCATTTAAGTTGATTTAAAAATTCATAAGACTCATCCAGATAGGGTAAAACACCGCTCATTAAAAAGGTAGTATATTTTCCATTTTCTTTAAAAGCTAAGTCTATGGTTTCTTTAAAATCAAGATTTTCAAAAGTAAGAAGCTCTCGTCCAGCTTTCACAAAGTGAGGCTGCTCAACTACTGTCCAATTAACTTTTTTCAATTGGTTGAGGTATTTTCTGTTCTGAAAATAAGTAGTTCCCAAAGAACCTCCAAAATCTATCAGAGCTAAATGGCCATCATGCTTAGCCGCAACCATCATTAAATGAGCAAGTAAAGGCCATGAATAATAAATTTGCTGATGATTAACACCGTCTAATTCCCAAGCATATTCTCCATTTTTTACTCTTAAAGTGCTTTGGATGATTCTATCTAAAATAGTTTTATCATCATAACCTTCACAAAGGCTTTTGGCGGTTTCCCAGTCTTTATAATTCCCGCTCCAACCATATTTTCTGGGTTTATATCTTCTATAAAGGTCTAATAATCTATCAATCATAGTGACACTGTCTTTTGAACGCTAAATTTATTAGATTTTATTTATTTTAGGAGACGATACAGATCTAATAATTATTTTTGAGAAGCCTAATTTTAATCAAAATTGGCTAAAAATATAATATCATCAATTTTAAAAATAGACGTTTGGAAAACTCAGAATCTACCATATATATTGCTTCAAACTGCGACAATGATTATATCCTTTTCTACGCAGTACTTTTAAAATCTATTGAAATTCATCATCAATCTCCTGAAAAAATAGTTTCTTATTTAATCGGAGATCACATTTCTATTGAGAATAAATTAAAAGTGGAACAATCTTTAACCACTAATAAAATTGAAATCAGATGGTTGAATGGTGAAGAGTTTATGCCAGCCGGATATAAATTACCTAATGATAGAAGCACTTTTCCTATTTCTATTTATATGAATTTATATCTCCCCCACGGTCTTTCTGGAGATATTAAGAGAATTCTCTATCTCGATGTAGACATGATTGTTTTAGAGGATATCTCTAAGCTTTATTTTATGGATTTGGGAGATAATATTTTAGCCGCAGCATTGGATAGGGTAAAAGTAATTGGGGAAGAATGGGGAGGGATTCTAAATTATAAAGAATTAGGTTTAAGCGCTGATTTGCCTTATTTTAATACAGGTGTGATGCTAATTGATACAGATAAATGGAGGGCTAATTTTGTTACACAAGCAGCCATAGATGCTATCGAGCATAACAAAAAGTATTCTTTTTTTGCAGATCAATACGGTTTAAATGTAGTTTTTGCGCAACTTCCTTGGCTTGTTTTGCCTCAAAAATGGAATCATATTTCATTTGAACCTATTAAAAAAGAAAAACCTGCAATTATTCATTATGTAGCTCAAAAGCCAATTCATAGCCATTATAAAGGTTTACCAGAACACGCAGCAACATTTTTTGATTATTTAGCTAAAACTAAATTTAAGGATGTTCAAAAGATTTCTAAACTTCAATGGAAACTGAAACGTTTAAAAGTGGTGCTCTCTAAGATTTATAGGAATATTTTTAATGATTTTAAGGTTTAAACGCTTAAAATCTCAGCAATCTCCTCGAAACCTTTTTCCTTAGCTAAATCAGCGGCCAACTTTCCACCTTCCATTCTAGCTTCAACAGCAGCTCCCTTTTCTAGTAAAAGAATAATGATATCAATATTTCCATTCTGTGCAGCAGAATGTAATGGCGTAACACCTGATTTTTGTGCAACATTCACCATAGCCTTATTTTCTATCAACATTCTGGCTATTGCGGTATGATTACCTGCTACAGCAGAATGTAGAGGAAAAACTCTAAAACCATTATCAGAAGGTAAGTTAACATCCGCACCTTTTAAAACAAGATATCTAGCTACTTCCTCTCTGCCAAAATAGGCGGCCAAGCCCAATGCGGTAAATCCATCTTCAGAATAATCATTAATTTTTTCCGGAAACTTGAAAACTTCGTGGGCTACTACATCAAACTTTCCGGCAGCAGAAGCTTCAAACAAAGAAATATCGTCTAAAATCTCAATTAAAATATCTGTAATAGACTGGCGATGAAAATAACAGGATAACATTAAAGGAGAAACACCATGGCTGGTTTTTTCTTTAGCAGAAGAAAGGTTATTCAATAAATAATCCTTTACTTTTTCTTCGCTGCCTTCAATAATTAGTTCTTCTAGCGGGGTTGCCTGCATTAAATTAAAATAAACTTAATATTAGCAATAATATGTTTTTCTTAGAAATTTATCTTCATTAAAATAAAAAACCCTGCTCTTCTCACAAGCAGGGTTTAACCATCAAAACCTAAAACATCATTGAGGAGCATCACCTCCACATCTGAATGCCTTCTATTAACGATAAATTTTTTAGTGTGGATTTCAGAAATTTAAGGATATTTAACTTCTGTGTTTGATTATACCTTAAAATAGAATTAAAAAAATTATTTTTAGTAGGAAGCTAAGCATTAAATTATATTTGTTTCTGAAAATTAAATGAGCTAATGCCTGTAAGAGGAAATCAATTCAAAACCAACACTTTTAAAGAAGATGCTAGTCCAGCTTCGGAACCGTATAAGCGGAAGGCGGAAAAGAAAAAGGGAGAAGGTTTTCCTAAAATCAATTTTAGTAACGATAGAGCGATTAAAATTTCGGGCCTGTTTTTATTGATGATGGCATTGTACTTTTTGGTTTCTTTTACTTCCTATATTTTTACTTGGGATGATGACCAGAGTTATGTAATTGACGCTAATGGCGGATGGAGTAATCTTTTTAAAACTAGCCAAGAATTAAAATCTAACGGAGCTATTGATCCAAATATCCAAAACTGGGCAGGGAAGTTGGGTGCTTTACTCTCGCATCAGTTTATGTATGAGTGGTTTGGGATTGCTTCTTTCCTTTTTGTTTTTGTTTTTATTGTTATCGGTTACCGCTTGCTTTTTAAGGTTCAGCTTTTTTCTATTCCAAAAACATTAGGTTATTCTTTCTTTTTCTTGGTTTTCACCTCAATTTCTTTAGGCTTCATTCACTCTTTTATTTCAGATTATCCACATTATTTAGAGGGAGAGTTTGGCTTTTATACCAACCAATTATTGGTGGCGCAAATTGGAAATGCGGGCGTTGCCGGAGTGCTGGTTTTTGCAGGATTAACCTGTTTAATTATCGCTTATAATATTGATTTTAAACTTCCTGAGAGAAAAACTAGACCAATTTTAGAAGATTTAAAGGAAGAAGATAAACCAGAGATTTTTGAAGAAGAATATCCTTCCAGACCGGTTGAGTTTCCTCTAAAAAATCAGATTAAGCAAGAAATTATTCCACCTGTTGAGCTGGATGAATCAGAAGAAAACACAGACGAAGAAGAAGATGAATCTATTGATGATGGTTTTGAAGAAGTGAGGAAAGTGCCAGAGAAAGAACCTTTAGAAGATAGCAATCAAGATTTAGAACTTACCATAGAAAAAACCGAGGAGGAAGCTAAAGCAGAAGAATTAGTAGAGCAATTTGGGGCTTATGACCCAACTTTAGATTTATCCTCTTACAAAACACCTACTATAGAATTGTTAGAGCAGTACGGCACAAACAAAATATCGGTTGATGCTGCCGAACTAGAAGCAAACAAAAACAAGATTGTAGAAACGTTAAATAACTACAATATCGATATTGATAAAATTAAGGCTACTATTGGTCCAACGGTAACTTTGTACGAAATTATTCCGGCGCCAGGTGTACGTATCTCTAAAATTAAAAATTTAGAAGATGACATTGCTTTAAGTTTGGCTGCATTAGGGATCAGGATTATTGCGCCAATGCCCGGAAAAGGAACTATTGGTATTGAGGTACCCAATCAGCATCCAGAAATGGTGGCTATGCGCTCTATCATCGCCACAGAGAAATTCCAAAATACGACTATGGATTTACCGATTGCTTTAGGTAAAACCATTTCAAACGAGGTTTTTATTGCAGATTTGGCCAAGATGCCACACATGCTGGTGGCTGGAGCTACGGGGCAAGGAAAATCTGTTGGGATTAACACCATTTTGGTTTCTCTGCTTTATAAAAAGCATCCATCACAACTGAAATTTGTTTTGGTTGACCCAAAAAAGGTTGAACTTTCCTTATTTAAAAAAATTGAAAGACATTTTTTAGCCAAATTACCTGGAGAAGAAGACGCGATTATTACCGACACTAAGAAAGTGATCAATACTTTAAATTCATTGTGTATTGAGATGGATCAGCGTTATGATTTGCTCAAAGATGCAGGGGTAAGAAATCTGAAAGAGTATAATGAAAAATTCATCAAGCGTAAGCTCAATCCAAATAATGGGCACAAATTTTTACCTTTTATCGTTTTGGTTATTGATGAGTTTGCCGATTTAATGATGACCGCTGGCAAGGAAGTGGAAACACCAATTGCTCGTTTGGCGCAACTGGCCAGGGCCATCGGGATTCACCTTATTTTGGCTACGCAGCGTCCTTCTGTGAATATCATTACTGGAACCATTAAAGCCAATTTTCCGGCCAGATTAGCTTTTAGGGTAACTTCAAAAATAGATTCGAGAACTATTTTGGATACAGGTGGAGCCGATCAGTTAATTGGAAAAGGGGATATGTTGTTAAGTACGGGTAGTGATTTAATTCGTTTACAATGTGCTTTTGTAGATACGCCAGAAGTAGATCGGGTAACCGATTTTATTGGCGAACAAAGGGGTTATGCTTCTGCTTATGAATTACCAGAATATGTAGGTGATGATGGTGATGGCGGAAGCGTTAAAGATTTTGATCCGTCAGACCGCGACCCGATGTTTGAAGATGCAGCTCGTTTAATTGTGATGCACCAACAAGGTTCTACTTCGCTCATCCAGCGAAAGCTGAAATTAGGTTATAACCGAGCAGGAAGAATTATTGACCAACTAGAAGGTGCAGGAATTGTAGGCCCATTTGAGGGAAGTAAAGCGAGAGAAGTATTAATTCCGGATGAGTATTCTTTGGAACAATTCTTGTCAAACCTAGACAAAAAAGATTAATACATGAGCTATAAAAAGATTTGGAGTTTAGTGCTTTTTATTGTGGTAACGGATTCTGTGGTTTTTGCACAAAACGACCCTCAAGCGAAAGCAATTTTAAATGGCGTAAGCAAGAAATATCGTTCTTTTAATGTAGTAAAAATTGAGTTTAGTTTCAATTTAAAAAGTCCGCAGGCTAATGTAAACGAAACTCAAAACGGAACTTTATATGTAAAGCCAGCATCAAATAAATACAAAGTAAATTTAGATGAGCAAGAATTAATTTCTGATGGTAAAGTGCAATGGACTTATTTGAAAAAAGATCATGAAGTACAGATTGCAGCTATTAATAATAGTACCGATGCCATGAATCCGGCAAAGATATTTACCCTATACGAGAAAGGTTTCAAGTATGTTTATTTAGGAGATACAAAACTAAAAGGAAAAACTTATCAAAATATTGAGTTAGCTCCCTTGCAAAATCGTCCTTATTCTAAAGTAAAATTAAAAATAGATAAGTTGGCAAAACAAATAGTCAATATCGTAGTGTTTGATAAAAATGGAAATACCTACACCTATAATGTCAAATCATTTATTCCTAATGTAAAAATTAACGATAGTTTTTTCTCTTTTGATGCCAGTAAACATCCGGGCGTTGACGTTGTAGATTTACGATAAATATGCAGATTTCTTACACCAACCATACTTTAGAAAAATTAGAACTTTTATTGAAGGATTTAGGTTATAAAGTGAGATACGAAAAAGGCAACTTTAAAACCGGAGCCTGCATGATTGAAAGTAGCAAAATGGTAGTGGTAAATAAATTCTCTAATTTAGAGAGTAAAATAGTTTCTTTAATAGAGTTGCTGAAAACATTTACTGTGGATGATACTTTATTGAATGAGAAACAAAAGCAATTTTATTATTCATTACAACAAACCAGTCTAGAGTTTTGAAAATCACATTTTTAGGTTCAGGAACTTCACAAGGCGTACCCGTTATTGCTTGCCATTGTAAAGTGTGTACCTCTCAAAATCCTAAAGATCAACGATTAAGAAGCTCCATTTTAATAGAATCTCAAGATAAAACAATAGTTATTGATACAGGTCCAGATTTTAGGCAACAAATGTTGCGAGCCAAAATAGATAAATTAGACGCTGTAGTTTTTACTCATTCCCATAAAGATCATATTGCAGGTTTAGATGATGTACGAGCTTTTAATTATAAGCAGCAAACGGCTATGGACGTTTACGCCAATCAGCAAGTGCAAGAAGCATTAAGGAGAGAGTTTTATTACGTTTTTTCTGATTTTAAATATCCTGGAATTCCTTTGTTAGATATTCATGATATCGATTTAGCTCCATTTTCTATTGGAGATATTGATCTTATCCCAATAGAAGTAATGCACTATAAAATGCCTGTTTTAGGTTTCAGAATTGAAGATTTTACTTATATCACTGATGCTAAAACAATTTCTGCCAAAGAAAAGGAGAAAATTAAAGGAACTCGAATATTGGTGGTTAATGCCCTACAAAAAGAAAAGCATATTTCTCATTTCACTTTAGAAGAAGCCATTTCTTTTGCCTCAGAAATAGGAGCAGAGCAAACCTATTTCACACATATCAGCCATAGAATGGGAACTCATGATGAAGTTTCGAAAGAATTACCATCCAAAATAGCTTTGGCCTATGATGGATTGAGTTTCGAAATTTGAGAATTTAAAAATTCAATCGTTCACATTCCATTTTAAATTTATATTTGCAAACCCTGCCCAGGTGGCGAAATTGGTAGACGCACCATCTTGAGGGGGTGGCGCTCGTAAGGGCGTGGCAGTTCGAATCTGCTCCTGGGCACTTTTTCTTTAAATCGTTATTTTTTTACCAAAAAAATGCTCGGATTACTCTTTATAAGATTCAAAAAAGGGTATTTCAGTAAAATTAAACTATTCTAACATGCTAATTTCTTAAGCAAATCACAGTTTTAATTGCAATGAAAGACCGAGTTATCATCCGCTAGCCCCAAAAGAAGCTTGGTCTTATAGCTTAAGTTTTTTAACTAATCGATGGGAGTATTTAGTTATTGATGTCCATTTTTAGAAAGATTGCCTGAAATTTCTTTTTCAGTCATGCGTTTAACAGAAATTAATCTTATTTTAGAAAACCAATTATTAAACATAAATATGAAAAAGACAATCATTTTAATGGCAGTATTATTTGCCAGTGTAAGTTTACATGCACAATCTGCCAATGCTATTGTTGGCAAGTGGCTAAATAAGGATAAGGATGCACACATCCAGATTTATAAAAATGGAAATCAGTATTTTGGAAAGTTGGTTTGGCTGAAAAACCCGAATGATGAAAATGGCAAGCCAAAAACTGACACCAAAAATCCAGAGGCTAATTTAAAATCTCGACCAATATGGGGATTGGAGATTTTAAAAAACTTTAATTACGATGATGGAACTTGGGAGGATGGAACCATTTATGATCCGAAATCGGGGAAAACTTACAGTTGTAAAATGACTTTAGAAGGTAACGATAATTTAAATGTAAGAGGTTACATTGGTTTTTCATTTATCGGTAGAACAGATATTTGGACAAGAGTTAAATAACCAACATTGAAATTATTTTTAAAAATTACGCTACTGGCCCTGGCTTTTTCAAAAATTGCTGGGGCTCAGTCTTTTAAAATCCTTCCATTAGCATCAGGTAAAAACACCAGCATTAGAGGGATTTCTGTGGTAGATAAGCAAGTGGCTTGGGTAAGTGGAAGTAATGGATGGATTGCAAAAACAATAAATGGAAAAGATTTTGAATGGTGGCAAATATCGGGCTATGAAAAGATAGATTTTAGAGATATCGAAGCTTTTTCCGATCAAGATGCTATTATCCTAAGTGCTGGTTCTCCGGCATATATTTTTAAAACTATGGATGGTGGCAAAAGCTGGGAAAAAAAATATGAAAATAATGATTCTAACATCTTTCTAGACGGGATGGATTTTTGGAATGCAAAAGAGGGGATAGCCTTTGGAGACCCGATTAATGGTATCATGCAGCTTTTGATGACGAAAGATGGAGGTGAAACTTGGGAAAATATATCTGACAAGACCAACATTAGATTGAATGATGGTGAAGCGGGTTTCGCTGCCAGCGGAACAGGAATCAAAGTTGTAAAAAATAAAGTTTATATCGCTACTGGGGGTACTTTTTCACGTCTATTTACATCTACTGATAAGGGAATTACTTGGAAATCTGAGGATTTACCCCTAATTCATGGAAGATCCTCAACTGGTTGTTTTTCTATTGATGTTTTTAAGAATAAGCTTTTTGCTGTTGGTGGCGATTACCTTCAAGATGAAAATAGTAGCAAAAACTATACTTTAAAAAATCAAGGAGAGTGGACTCAGGCTACAGTTCCACCATTCGGTTACAAATCTTGTATAGTCGGGATCAATGATAAGGTAGTCCTTACGACCGGAACTTCGGGTACAGATTTATCGGTTGATGGCGGAAAAACTTTTTCTAATTTAAGCAAAGAAGGCTTCCATGTTTGTAAGAAAGCCAAAAAAGGTAAATTAATTTTATTAGCAGGCTCAGAAGGGAGAATTGCTTGTCTAAGCAATAAATTATTAAAATAGAATTTTCAATTAACGTTAAAATTTAATTGCTCAAAAAGAAAGTCCCGATCTTCATTGATCGGGACTTTCTTTTTTGTTTTAGTTTGTGTTAGGGATTGAAGTGTTTACCGGCCAAGTGGCTAAGGCCTGTAGGCGTATGAACGTAAAGCCCGACCCCGATTTTTCGGGGTAACACCCAAATTCTTTTACTGTTTTGCCGCAGTAAACAAAGCTTTTAGCTCGGTTGCATCGTCGGGTTTCATTTTACCACCTAAAATTAAACGCAATTGACGTCTTCTTAAAGCACCATCAAATAAGGTCTTTTCTTCTTCAGTTTCTGGGATTAAAGAGGGTACCGGAATGGTGCGCCCACTTTGATCTACTGCCACAAAAGTATAATAAGCTTCATTTGATTTTACCCGATGACCGGAAGGAATATTTTCTGCCCAAACATCTAAACGAACTTCTACGGAAGTATTGAAAGCTCTGGTAACTTTGGCGTTGATGGTTACCACATCTCCCAATTTAATAGGATGTTGAAAGGAAACATTATCTACTGAGGCGGTCACTACAATTCGATTACAGTGTTTTTGAGCAGAAATGGCAGCAGCAATATCCATCCAATGCAATAATCTGCCGCCCATCAAATTGTTTAGCGTATTGGTATCGTTAGGTAATACCAACTCATTCATAGTAATTAAAGATTCTTTAGGAGCCTTTCCTTTCATAGCTTAACTTTATTTGAAAGCCAAAGATAGGATTTAATCAGACTTGGGTTTAGTAATTTCTTCGTTGAGTAGCCGAGTTAAGTTGGGTAAAAGCAATCAGTTCATCATATCTGGAGCCGGGTGCTCGGTAGTAAATCAAGATTTGATAATTGTTTTCTGTTTCATAAAATGAGCCATCAAAGGCGTAGTCGTCAATGATTTTCCCATTCTCATCAGCCCAAGTATAATGATAATCATAAACACCTTGCTTTAAAGGTGTGGTGAAGGTAAACTCTTTAGCTATGGGGTTGTAAATCATTCTGCTTTGCGCATTTTTTTGATAAGCGTTAAACTTGCCCACCACGTAAGCAAAACCATTAGCATCTGGTGCAGGAGATTTTAGTGTGAAATGGATATTCCCATAATCTGCATCATAATCATTGCTTCCGCCATCTTGGTTGATGATGAAAAAATCACCATCCTCATCAAATTGATAAGAATAGCTTCCGGAATTTTGATTGTTATTAGGGAAAAGATAAACTTCGAATAAAGAATCTTTGGAAATTTGAGCCACGCCATCTGATTTATACCTGAAACTGCGGGTGTCAAATCTTCTGAACTCGTTTCCGCCAGCAAAATTATTGGTTCTATCATCAGAATAAATCAATTGATTGTTGCGGATAAAAAGTGGCTTTAAAGTAAGTTCTGATTGGTCTGAACGACCGTTCTGCATGACCATCGCAACCACATCAAGATAGGGATTTTGAATATCTAGGTTGGGATGAAAAATGCTGAAATTGATTTTTTGATCTGAATTTCTGGTGCTAACATTATTGGAACGAGTAATTTCTGCTTGGAGCGTAACTTTTGGATTTAAAATATAGAATTTTCTGCTGAGTAAAAGCTTGCTTGGGTCGGCATCTTCATATACTTTAAGCAAATAATTTCCTGATATTTTTGGGATGATACTGAAATTTGGAATGGTAATTTGATAGTTGGTATAAGTTTGATAAGTGTTATAAGATAAGCGATAATTGTTTATCTGATCTTCACTAAAACTCTCTAAATATTCTATCGGCGACATGCTGGATGGCTGCCAATTGGCATCACAATGCACCACAGAATAATATAAATTATGGCTTCCACTTCTTAAATCATCAAATTTTAATTGAAGTCTTTCATCGCCACCTAGAGTAATGATGGGGAAGGATTGCTCTTTTTTGGCATTATAAAATTCAACGCTTTTTATTTCTGGGATATAGTTTACGTCATCATAAATTAAAGTACTTGATGGCGCTGTAACCACTTGCGGTCTAGGTTTTCTCTCTTTTCGGTTTTTCTTTTGAGCGAAGCAGGAAGCTGAAATTAAAAAGTAAAAAGCAAAAACTAATAAGACAGACCAAAATTGGGATACAGGAATCCGCAGACTAGGAGCCGATGATGGATGCCTAAAATGCACTTTTTGATTGAACTGCTTTTTATCTTTCAAACTTTTACTATAATAAACTGTCAACTTTAAACTCCCAAATGAGAACCGAATTATCCTTCTAAAATCATAATTTCTTCGGCTAATTCTTCCCAATGCAATTGTGCTGCACCCAAAATTTCTTTTGCTTTAGCATAACGCTTGTTGGCATCATTTAATTTTTCTGGATGGCTGTAAACCTCTTCTTTTGCGATTTCTGCTTCCAGTTTTTTTAATAAATTTTCTTTTTCGGCAATTTCCTCTTCTAAAGTTTGTAAAGCCTGATTAAGTTTTTTCAGCTGTTTTTGCTTTTCTTCCTTTTCAGAAATTTTCACTTCCTCTTTTTTAGGTTTCTCGGCTTTGGCAGGCTTAATACCACTTTCGTCTAAACCTTTAGCTCTTCGGGCTTGCCACTCTTCATATTCGGCATAAGTGCCTGGATATTCTTGAATATTTTTTCCTTCAATAAACCAAATCTTGTTGGCTACATGATCTAGGAAATACCTATCGTGAGAAACTGCTATAAAAGTGCCTTCATATTGTTGTAAAGCCTGTATCAAGATGTTTACCGATTGTATATCTAAGTGGTTGGTAGGCTCATCCAGGATTAAAAAGTTAGAATCTGTGGTTAATGATTTCGCCAAAGCTACCCTAGATTTTTCTCCTCCAGATAAAACTCTAATCTTCTTAAAAACATCATCTCCAGTAAACAAAAAGCAACCCAAAATTGAACGAAGCTCTGTATCACTGTGTTTTGGTGCAAAAGATTGAAGTTCTTCTAGAATAGAATTGTCTAAATGTAAACTCTCTAGCTGATGTTGGGCGAAAAAGGTAGTGGTAACATTATGGCCCGTTTCGCATTTTCCGTTAAAAGGTTCTGTGCCTGCAATAATTCTCAATAAAGTAGATTTTCCTTTACCGTTAGCACCAATTAAGGCAATTTTATCGCCTTTCTCAATCACCCCATCGGCATTTTCTAAAATATCAATGGTTGGATAACTTTTATAAGCATTTTCTATTCTGATAACATGTCTGCCAGATGGTTTGGTGAATTTGAAACGAAAATTTACCGTTGGATTTTCATCATCTACATCTTCTACACGTTCCATCCTATCCAAAGCTTTCATCCGTGATTGCGCCATTTTAGCCTTAGAAGCTTTGGCTTTAAAACGCTCTATTAATCGTTCCTCTTGCTTTATTTTGGCTTGTTGATTTTTAAATTCACCTTTTTGGATTTCAGCTCTTAAGGCTTTTTCCTCCAAATAAAAAGAATAATTACCAGAGTAAACGGTCAATTTTCCTTTTCTCGATTCCACAATTCTGTTCACAATGCGATCTAGGAAATACCTATCGTGAGAAACAATCACAATAGCACCGTCAAAGCCATTTAAATAGTTTTCTAACCACTTAATAGAAGGTAAATCCATGTGGTTGGTGGGCTCATCCAACAATAAAATATCGGGTTGTTGCAAAAGGATTTTGGCCAACATTACCCGCATACGCCAACCTCCTGAGAAAGTATTTAAAGGGCGATGCTGATCTTCTGAACTAAAGCCCAAACCGGCTAAAATCTCGTTAGCTCTATATTCAATATTATAACCGTCTAATGCTTCAAACTCTAATTGCTTATCGCTGAGTTTATTGATGATTTCATCCGAGTAGTCGGTTTCCATTTTCTTCAATAAAATCTCAATCTCATCATGCAGCTGATTCTGGCGCTCAAAAGCTTCCATAGCCACATGCAAAATGCTGTGATGAGAATCATAAGACAATAAATCTTGATTGAGATAACCAATTTTAATGTCCTTAGACATGGAAACTGTTCCGCTAGAAGGCGTATATTCGCCAACAATAATTTTTAAAAGGGTAGATTTTCCGGTTCCATTCGCACCAATTAAGCCAATTTTTTCTCCGGGTTTAATATGCCAGTTGGCGTTTTCATATAAGGCTCTAGAGCCAATGAGGAAAGTTAAGTCGTTTATCGCAATCATTTGGGCGCAAAGGTAGTAAATTTTGCAGCATACATGGGGTAAATAGCAGCTCTCGTTTTTTATAAATGGCTAACTAATTTTAACTTCTTTTGTGTTTATTTCATGATGATGAATCTCTACTGTTTTCCGGGTTTAGGTGCTGATGATCGTTTGTTTAAGAGGTTGCAGCTCAATCACTATCAAATCCAAAATATTTATTGGTTAACGCCTCATCAAAATGAGAGTTTGGCAGACTATAGCAGAAGGTTAATTCCTCAGATAGATCAAACTCAGCCTTTTGCTTTACTAGGCGTTTCTTTGGGCGGCATTATGGTGGCTGAATTATCACATCAATTACCAGCAGCGCATTTTTTTGTGATTTCTAGTGTAAAATCGTCTAAAGAATTCCCATTTTATTTGGGTCTTTTCAGACGATTAGGTTTTAAGTACATCATCAGTGCTAGTTTTCTCAAGGCTTTAAAGCCGATGATTCCTTTCCTTTTTGGGAGGATGAACAAAACGGATAAACAGCTGATTTTTAATATGATTGACAATGCAGACCCACTATTTTTATCATGGGCAGCTAAAGCCATTTTAAGTTGGAAATCAAAAGATGAACTCACGCCTTTCCATAAAATTACCCAAATAGTTGGGGATAGAGATTTGATTTTTCGTCATGCTAAACTTCCTGATTGCAAGATTATAAAAGGCGGAACGCATGTCATGATTTTAAATAGAGCCGGAGAAGTCAGCGCAATAATTAATGAACTTAGCTATTCCATTAAATAAGGCTTCTAAAAAAAAGCCCAGCAACATAGAGAGTGCCGAGCCTTAGGATAAAAATAGAAATGGTGTTTTAGTTTTTCAATCTGCTTTGTTCGCTTTCTAAACCCGTAGCTCTTCTTCTGGCGGGTTTAATATCATTTTTACCAAACTTATAGCTTAAGGTTAATCTAATTACTTGGGTATCGTTTTTTTGTACTAAATTATAATTTAAGCCTGGGTATGCGCTAGAGATTGCTTGTTTACGAGTGTTAAATAAATCGCTCATTGCCAATTTCAAGTTTAGTTTGTTGTTCATTAATGACTGGCTGATGCCTCCATCAAAACTATATTGAGCATTAATTTTGAGCGCACCATACTCCATTGGTGAAGTATAATTTCCGCTAAATTCTGCACTTAATGTTTTGGTGATAGTGAAATTATGTTGACTGTTCATCTGAAAAACTGTTTTTCCAGAATTTAAGTTTTGCCCTTCAAGATTTGCAGATCTAAATCCTAAATAAAATAAACCTAAATTATTGCTGCTGTTCCACCATTTAGCAAAACTGAAGGGCGCATTTAAATTTATTCCATAGTTAATTTGCTTATCTAAGTTTTTGTTGGTCTGATAAAGTGCTTTTTTAGCGTTATCAGGTAGTAAAACTTGAGTAATGACATCATTAGTTAAGCTGTAGTTTACTGACAAATTATATTGCTTTTTATAAGTGTAAGATACCTCGTAGCTGTTGGTAAACTGAGGGTTCAAAAATGGATTTCCTCTCTGAAAAGTATATTGATCTAAATAAAATTCAAACGGATTTAAAGCATCATAACTTGGTCTATCAATTCTGCGACTATAAGAAGCTGATAAATCGTGATTTTTACCCAAAGAACGAGTTATAAATGCACTTGGAAATAAATTGATATAGCTCCGTTTTACCACATTATTGGTGGTGATTAAATCGCCTTTAGAGTTGGTTTGTTCTGCCCTCAATCCAAATTGAAACTGCATACCTTTATACTCAGTACTAAAGTTAGTGTAAGCAGCATTTACATTCTCTTCGTAAATAAAATGGTTGCTTCTTTGAGGATCGCTTTCCCAATTTCCATTGTTATCTTGAGTAAACTGGAAATCGTTGTCCGTAGTTACCCATGAGGCTTTTATACCTGCTTCAAACTTGCTTTTCTTGCCCAAAGGTTTAGTATAATCAGCTTTAAAGGCTGAAATATCTATTTTAGATGGGTTGGCATTTTTGAAAAACCAAGGACTTTTTAAATCGCTTCCATTAGCTTGATAAAAATAATTGCTGTAATCGCTTTTATCTCCACCGTAATAGTGTGAATAGTCAGCATCAGCAGAAAACTCCTGACCTAATGAATCTATAGAAACCTTATAATTGGCATTATAAGCCATATTCCTGTAATTATTGTTCGCTAAAGCATCCACATAAATGGAAGAGTCTGTTTGAGCAAAAGAAGTTCCGACCAGCGTATTGTTAACATTGGTATTTCTTCCATCAGAATTATAACCAGTAACCAAAAAACCTAATGTGTTTTTAGAGTTGAGGAAAATATCCATACCCGCTTTAAAATTGTTGTTTTGATTTTTATCATGGATATTAGCGATTTGAGAAAAATAGGTTGGCGTACCTGTACCTGAAATCCTATTGATGTCTAAATGCTGGTTGCTTTCGCGATAATTGTAATTATAACTTCCAAACAAATTCACAGACTTGGTTCTGTGGTTGATATTAAATCCTCCGTTGCCACGATAGTTAGGGCTGTAGCCTAAACTCATACTTGCAGAACCATTGGTACCCAAACCTTTTCCTTTTTTTCTTTTGATATTGATGATTCCGGCATTTCCACTGGCATCGTATTTTGCTGAAGGATTGGTAATTAACTCGATGGATTCAATCTCGCTACTAGGCATATTCTTCAACATATTCACCACATCAGCGTTACTCATATAGGTCATTTTACCATCTAACATCACATTTACACCCTGTTTACCTTTCATGGCCAAATTATCGTTTTGGTCAACGGTTACGCCTGGTGCTTTTTCTAAAACTTCTAAAGCAGAGGTTCCACTAGCCAATGTGCTATTTGCCACATTCATCACTAATCTATCCAATTTACGCTCTAAAAGCGGACGTTTTGCCGTAACCGTAACCTCATTTAGGGCTTTACTCGCCATAGTTAAAATCAGATCAGGAATTTGTACGGATTGTTGGTTGATATTGAAAACCGCAGAATAGGCATCTTTCATTCCAAACATTCTGGCGCTAATCAAATATGCTCCGTTTTTAACGTTACTGAAGTGATATCTTCCTTGCTCGTCTGTTAAATCAGTTTTAACAATCGCAGAATCTTTTGCAGATAATAGACTCACTGTTACATAATCTAATGGTTTTTGGGCTGCATCTTTAACTTGGCCGTTTACTTCTTTTTCTTGAGCAAAGGCAGCGATTCCAGAGAGGCTTACCAATAGTGCTAAACTTATTTTTTTTAGTATTAATGCTTTCATTTTCATTCTATTTATGGTCGAAAAATTAGGCAACAAAAATCCCATTAGGGGTTAAAACACCCTTTCCCAATCAAACTGGAAGGTTTTAGCTGCTTAAGAACGACCTGTTCTTGTTGTCTTTGTAAATAAGACGGTGATTTTTAAAAGAGGTTACAGGCAAAATGATAAAAAAATTAAAATGGGTTTAAATTGCTTTAAAACAAGGCGATATTTTATTAAAGGAGTTGGTATAGTTAGACTTTTTCTGTTTTCTTAAAGATTTTTAAAAAATAATTCAGTTATCATTAAATAATTCTTTTATGAATAATAAATTCGTAAAAATCAATTGCTACAAATTTGTAAAACTGCAAGTTTAAGTTTATAATAAAAATATTTAGATTCATTGGTCAATATGACAATACAAACCTACCTAGAAACCTTAAACATCAGATATAAAACCGGAATTAGCCGAGAACATACCTATCGTGGTGATTTGCAAACTTTGTTGATGACCTTGTTGCCTGATGTTTTGGTAACTAACGAACCCTCACGGATAGATTGCGGTTCACCAGATTATGTGCTCACTAAAAAAGGCATTCCTGTGGGTTATATCGAAGCCAAGGATATTGGTGTGGACTTACATAGCAAAACCTTAAAAGAACAGTTTGATCGATATAAGCAAGGTTTAAGCAACCTGATATTTACCGATTATTTAGATTTTCATTTCTATAAAGATGGTGATTTTACCACCAGCATTGCCATTGCCAAAATAGAAAACGGAAGCATAGTTCCGTTACCAGAAAGTTTTCAAACTTTCGAAAATCTGATACAAAACTTTGCGCAAACAGTAACTCAAACCATTAAATCGCCAACAAAATTGGCGGAAATGATGGCAGGTAAAGCCAAGCTGATGGCGGATGTAATAGAAAAATCTTTAGCTAATGATGATGAACACGATACCCGAAGCGCATTAAAAAGCCAGATGCTTTCTTTTAAGCAAATGCTGATACATGATATCAACAATCAGGCTTTCGCCGATATCTATGCCCAAACCATTGCTTACGGAATGTTTGCAGCAAGGTATCACGATCCTACTTTACCTACGTTTAGTAGGCAAGAGGCAGCTACGCTGATTCCAAAAACCAATCCTTTTTTACGAAAGTTATTTCAAGATATTGCCGGTTATGATTTAGATAGCCGTTTGGTTTGGATTGTAGATGAGTTGGTGAATGTGTTTTTAGCTACCGATGTGGCTGATATTATGAAGAACTTTGGTAAAAGCACCAAGCAGGAAGACCCTGTAGTGCATTTTTACGAAACCTTTTTAGCCGAATATAACCCAGCTTTGCGTAAGGCGAGGGGCGTTTGGTACACCCCGCAACCTGTGGTTAATTTTATTGTAAGGGCGGTAGATGATATTTTAAAAACAGAATTTAACCTGCCACAAGGTTTAGCCGATACCAGCAAGATTAAAATTAAAACCAAACATGTTACCAAAGCCACTGCCGACCAACGCAGCAAACTAAAAGAGGTAGAACAGGAGCAAGAGGTACACCGCGTACAAATACTAGACCCTGCCACTGGAACCGGAACTTTTTTAGCCGAAGTAGTTAAACACATTTATAAAAAGTTTGAAGGGCAGCAAGGCATTTGGAGCAATTATGTAAACCAACACTTAATCCCACGTTTAAACGGATTTGAATTGTTGATGGCAAGTTACGCCATGGCACATTTAAAATTAGACATGCTGCTCACCGAAACCGGTTACAAACCTAATGACACCCTTCCAAATGGAGGGGACGGGGGAGGTCAGCGTTTCCGTATTTTCTTAACCAATTCTTTAGAAGAAGCCCACCCCGATACCGGTACTTTATTTAGCACTTGGTTAAGCGACGAAGCCGACCAAGCCAATGCCGTAAAAAGAGACTCGCCCGTAATGGTAATTATGGGAAACCCACCTTATAGTGTAAGCAGTACTAATAAAAGAGAATGGATAGAAAAATTAACTGCCGATTATAAAAAGGATTTAAATGAAAGAAATATTCAGCCCTTATCTGATGATTATATCAAATTTATAAGGTTTGGGCAACATTTTATTGATAAAAACGGAAGCGGAATTTTAGCCTTTATTTCTAATAATTCTTTTTTAGATGGCTTAATACATCGCCAAATGAGAAAGCATTTAATGCAAAGTTTTGATAAAATATACATTATAGATTTACATGGAAATAGCAAGAAAAAGGAAACAGCTTTAGATGGTTCTGTTGACCAAAACGTATTTGATATTATGCAAGGAGTGAGTATCAATATTTTTGTAAAGAAGAAAGCGTAACATGCAATATTTAATAGAAATTAAACAGATACTTGCCCAAGCAAGGCAAAAAAGCTACCAAGCTATTAATGCCGCTATGGTTGAGGCATATTGGAATATTGGAAAAACAATTGTGCTTGAGGAGCAAAACGGAAAAAATCGAGCTGATTATGGCAAAGCAATTATTAAAACAATTGCTAAAGAACTTTCTGATGAATTTGGTAGAGGATTTTCAGAAAGGAATATTCGAAATTTTAGGCAATTTTATCTCACTTTTCCCGAATCTGAGATTTGGCAGACACTGTCTGCCAAATTGAGCTGGTCTCATTTTCAATTAATTATGAGTGTAACCAATAAGGATGCCCAAAAATATTACCTCCAAGAAGCAGCTCAAAATATGTGGAGTGTGCGCACTTTAGATAGAAACATCAGTACACTTTATTACCAAAGGCTTTTATCATCTCAAATAAAAGAACCTGTTGAGGCAGAAATGCTAGAAAACACAAAAGAATTGCAGCAAGATGCATTTGAATTTATTAAAAACCCAAGCGTATTAGAATTTTTAAACCTCCCAAATAATTTAAGCTATACAGAACAAGCCTTAGAAAACGCATTAATCAATAACCTGCAACAATTTATTTTAGAATTAGGTAAAGGCTTTGCATTTGTAGAACGTCAACAACTCATCAGAACAGAAACCAGCGATTTCTATATCGATTTGGTGTTTTACAATTACATTTTAAAATGTTTTGTAATTATTGATTTAAAAACCACCAAGATTACCCATCAAGATGTAGGGCAATTAGATATGTATGTGCGTATGTATAACGATTTAAAAAAGCAACCAACCGATAACCCCACCATTGGTATTTTGCTATGTACAGAAACCGATAAAACCATTGCCAAATACTCAGTATTGGCAGAAAATAAGCAGCTTTTCGCTACCAAATATCTCCCTTATTTGCCTACCGTGGACGAATTAATTGCCGAAATAGAAAGAGAAAAAGCGATGTTGAACCTACAAAACCAAAATGATGAGCAAAGATAAATCAGCCCAAGTTTTTCATTTTGACCTTTACGGCAAAAGAGAAGATAAATACGGTTTTTTGATTGAAAATGATTTAGAAAGTATTGAATGGAAGGAGTTAGATTTAGATGAACCCAGTTACTTTTTTGTAAAAAAAGATTTTTCTGAAATTGTTGATTATGAAAAAGGATTTAAAATTGATGAGTTGTTTTTAAGATATAATAATGGTATTGAAACTGGAAAAGATGCTTTTTTTTATTCTATATCTAGAGACGAGTTGATTAAAAAAATTGAGTTCAGTTTTAAAAATCAGAATGATTCTATAAATAAATACGAAATAATTAACACACAAAGCTTTCATTTTCTTGATAAATTCTTAAAATCCGAATTTGATCAAACCAAAATACATAAAGTAAGTTATAGACCATTTGACTTAATTTATAGCTATTTTGATCCATTTCTTCAAAGAAGACCAGCTTATAGCACTATGCGAAATATGTTTAGTGAAAATATCGGTTTGTTAGTTCCAAGACAAGTTACTGATGAATTTAAACATGTATTTATATCAAAATATCCGACTGACAGTAATTTAACAGGAACGGCAAAAAGATTCGGAAGTGCACCTCTTTTTCCACTTTACATTTACCCCGAAACCAATAACCAACTCAGCATCGGCGAAAGCCAAAACCGTGTACCTAATTTGAATATGGAAATTGTAAACAAAATAGCCATAGGTTTAGGTTTAAAATTTGTGGTGGAGAAGACCTCCCCAACCCCTCCAAAGGAGGGGCTCTCTTTTAATTCCTCCCCTTTGGGGAGGCTAGGAGGGGTCGGATATATTACAGCAAATCCATTAAATTATAAGTTTATTAAGGAAATGCGAGATGTTTTAAAAGAAAATCCAACAGAAGCAGAAAAAGTGATGTGGGAATATTTGAGAAACAGTAAAACAGGGCATAAAATAAGAAGGCAGCATATTGTAGATGATTTTATTACTGATTTTGTTTGTTTAAGTAAAAAATTAGTCATTGAAATTGATGGAAAAATTCATGATCATCAGAAAGAATACGATGCATTAAGAACCAAAAGATTAAATGTTTTAGGTTTTGAAGTGATTCGTTTTACCAACGAAGAGGTTTTTGCAAATCCAGAATTAGTTACCTCAAAAATCAAAGAAAAATTAGATTCCATCACCCCTCCTTCTGAGGGACACGAGCAGGTCAGTTCCCATCCTTCGGAGGGGTTAGGGGAGGTCGCCCCAATAGACCTATTAGATTACATCTACGCTGTTTTGCACTCACCCGCTTACCGAGAGAAATACAAAGAGTTTTTAAAAATAGATTTCCCAAGAGTGCCTTACCCGACCTCATCAAAGCTCTCCCAAGGAGAGGCTAGAGAGCGTTTTTGGCAATTGGTAAAGCTAGGAGGTGAGATTAGGCAACTTCATTTATTAGAAAGCCCAGAGACTGAAAATTACATCACCAAATACCCTGTAGATGGAGATAATATAGTTGATAAACCCCATTTTATAATCACCCCTCCTCTGGAGGGGCCGGGGGAGGTCGGTGTAGTTTACATTAATGATACACAATACTTTGCAGATGTACCTATTTGTGCTTGGGAGTTTTACATTGGTGGTTACCAACCCGCCCAAAAATGGTTAAAAGACCGTAAAGGCAGAGAGTTGAGTTTTGAAGATATTATGCACTATCAAAAAATCATCGTTGCCCTTAAAAGAACGGGAGAGTTGATGAAAGAGATTGATGAGGTATTGGAGGTTTAGGATAAATATTATTTTTATATTTGTGATACTGCTTCGGTTAAGCAATCGGGTGATAAGGGATTATCAGATTGCGGCTGATTACAGCGAAGCATAAACTCCCTTTAGTAAAGCCTAGCAATTTGCTAGGCTTTATTAATTAGCTATAAACTCTAGTAATTGCAAACTGCTTTATTGCTCCCCCGTTTGGCTCAAGAATGAAGGTTAAGAAAAGTGCGTAGTGGCTTCAATACCTCGGTCTGTGTCCCCACAAACGAAATTGTAATAAAGTAATGGTCTGTGTCTTCACAGACCATGGTTAAAGCAGATTTAAAGATTTCACGAAAATTATTATATTTGATTGATGCTGCGGTGAAAATCAATGCATCTCCTCAAAAGAGCTAAATTTATTAAGCTCTTTTGACTTTTAAGTTGATTATACAAATACGCAATTAATTTGCATTAAAGATGATGGGGGAGATCACTTCAACCCGTCCCCTCAAAGGGCTGTATCATGCAGTCCTTTGACTTTTAAAGAAGTTTTTACATCCCAAACTGGTTTATTGTTTCTTTTTCAGGATCAATAAATCTTAAAATGATAAATGAGGACTCTATCCGAGAATTAAAGAAAATACTTTAATTTTAATTATGGCTAATAAACAGAATTAAACTTGTTATTTCCGGACGCAGTCCTTTGTTTTCAAAAAGCATTTATTGACCCTGTGGAACAATAAACGAGGTGGGGATTATAAATTCAAATCTGAATTATGCCTTATCCTTGGTTTGTTTCCTCACAAACTAAAACTAATTTAGATAGGTTGTTTTGTGAAGCCACAGACCTAGGTTTTAGAAATAAACAAAGTTTAACAAATAAATGTCAGGAAGAGTTGGCACATAGAATTAATATTTAATTAATAGCTTAAAACTACTTGAACTACAATAACCCAATATTTGAAATCTTTGATTATCAAACTTTAATGGAAGATAGTAACATTTTTAAAATCCATTTAAAATTGCTTAAACATGGATGGATGGATTTTAAGCTAAGTTTAGACAATGAAAATATTAATTATATACCAAATACCTATTGTTTGCCTTTGCATAGTTTAATAGAAGGAGCTCTTTTTAGTTTGAAAAACCGAAATATTGTAGGTGAGGAATTTGAATTTAGTCATGATGCTGAACAAGATGGTGAATGTTTTTGGGACATAAAGATTGTAGAAAATCAAAAGCTTAAACTTCTGGTAAGATTAAATCCCGATTTGCAATTAACCGAAGAAATAACTGAATTAGGTTTAAAGTGGGCATTTAAATATTATTGGAAAGAGATAAAATTTTTGAAAGAAGATACATTAATTGCAATTGAAATAAATTGTGTGGCATTTTCAAAAGAAATTTTCAGAAGTATTTCTCAATTAGCTAATAAAATAAGTCAAGATCAATACAAGAAAAAAGCACACACGGATTTTCCTTCACTAACATTTAATGATTTAGAAAAAGAATTAATCAGATTAAATTAAATAAAGCTCAAAAGTGACTTGATAACTAAGCAATTAATTGCTTTCTCAATCCCCCATTAAATTATCTTATTTTTGCCACATGTATAAACTTGTTAAACCCTTGTTTTTTCTTTTCGATCCAGAGAAGATTCATTACACTGTTACAGATTCTTTAAAGATCTTTCAAAAGATTTGGGGTTTTCCTGGTTTAATGAGAGCGATTTATCGCTATGAAAATCCAAAATTAGAGCGTGAGGTATTTGGTTTAAAATTTAAAAACCCAGTAGGTTTAGCAGCAGGATTTGATAAAAATGGAGAGTTTATAGAAGAGTTTTCAAACTTTGGATTTGGATTTATTGAGGTGGGAACAGTTACTCCTTTACCGCAACCCGGCAATGAAAAACCTCGAATGTTTAGGCTTAAAGCCGATGAAGGTTTAATCAATAGAATGGGTTTTAACAATAAAGGAGTGGATGTTTTAGCTCGTAAATTAAAATCAGTAAAGCGTGATGGATTGATTATTGGCGGTAATATTGGGAAAAATAAAAATACACCAAACGAAGAAGCTGTTAGCGATTATATTAAATGTTTTGATGCCTTATTTGATGTGGTCGATTATTTTGTGGTGAATGTAAGTTCTCCAAATACTCCTGGATTACGTGATTTGCAAGAGAAAGAACCTTTGATGCACATCTTGAATACCCTGCAAAGAAGAAATTTAAAGAACGGAATTACTCGTCCTATTTTACTCAAAATTGCTCCCGATTTAACAAATTCTCAGTTAGATGATATTGTAGAAATTGTTCAAGAAACTAAAATTGCTGGAGTTATTGCTACCAATACTACCATTTCTAGAGAGAACTTAGCATCAAGCGAAAGCTTAAAAAAAGAAATGGGTGGTTTAAGCGGAAAGCCAGTTCGTGAGCGTTCTACGGCGGTAATCAAATATCTTTCAGAAAAATCTAATCAATCTTTCCCAATTATTGGAGTAGGAGGGATTCATTCTGCAAAAGATGCCCAAGAAAAATTAGATGCGGGTGCCAGTTTGGTGCAAATTTATACTGGTTTTATTTACGAAGGACCTGCTTTAGTGAAACGTATTTTAACTGGTATAGCTAATTAAGGGTTGTTTTCTTAGAGATGATAATTTATAGAAAGCTAACTATTTATCAAATATTTTCCTCAGAAGGAGTTAAAAAAAATCCTGTTTAACGGACTATAAACAGGATTTTGAAAATCTCTTAAGCTAAATTATTTGCTTAAAGAAGCTAAAACTGCATTGTTTTTAACCACTTGGCTATGCTTAGGTTCTTGAGAGCGACTACCGTTTTCAATATTGGTAGCATTTTTCAAGAATTGCACTTCCAGACGTGAAACTGTTTTATTTCTTCTGTCTTTTCTTTTTAAACGCGTTACTGCCATGACTTTATTTTTTTAATTTTAAACGAGGTCGAGAGCGGATTCGAACCGCTGTACAAGGTTTTGCAGACCTCTGCCTAGCCACTCGGCCACTCGACCCTTTGTTTTAAGGACTGCAAAAATAGTAAAATTTTAATACAAGGCAATTTATTTAAGGATATTTCTTCTGAGCTCTGCCATACAAATAGCCGCAGAAATAGCAACATTCAAAGATTCTGTTTTCCCGTTTCCGGGGATGGTAATTGGATGGGAGATAAGTGGAATAATTTCTTCAGAAATTCCGCTGCCTTCGCTCCCAAAAATGAGGAAGCCCTTAGATGGCCAAAGGGTATTAAAAATATTTTCTCCATCTAATAAAGTTCCATAAACCGGCAAATGGCACTGTGCTAATAAAGCTTTCAAATCTTGTTCATAAACTTTTACCCGAGCTAAAGAACCCATAGAAGCCTGCACAACTTTCGGATTATAGGCCTCCACGGTAGTTTCAGAACAAATAATATGATTAAAACCAAACCAATCTGCTGTTCTAATAATGGTACCTAAATTTCCAGGATCTTGCACCCCATCCAAAACAATGCTCAAACCGTCTGTTTTTTGTATATTGAATGAGTTATTTTCTGGAATTTGAAATAAGGCCAAAATACTTTGCGGATGTTGTAAAGTGCTAATTTTTATTAATTCGTTATGGGTAACCTCAAAAACTTTTTGTTTATGAGATAAATTAGCCAATTTTGGCAAAATGTCTGAAGTGGCATAAATACTGTTAAGTATATAATCAGAATGAAGAAATTCTGAAATGCTCTTTAGCCCTTCAACTATAAAAAGTTGATGTATTTTACGATACTTTTTTTGATGAAGTGACTTTATAAAACTGATTTGAGACTTTGAAAGCATATTTATCCTATCCTTTTGCAATAATAATCTTTTTTAGCTTTATCGCTATAAGCTGCCGCTCTACAAAAAAATTAACCAAAGACCAAGCTTTGGTTACAAAGTTATCTGTAAAAGGTGTGGATGAGAAATTTCAAGAACAAGCAGCCGCTTATGTTTCTTTAGATATCAGACCCAATTCTCCTTTTAACTTATGGGTTTACAACACATTTAATAAAAAGGGTAAGAAGAAGCTTGGTGAAGCACCACATTTGTTAGATAGTTCTTTAGTTGAAGTATCTAGAAACCAAATGGAGAAATTCTTAAATATCAAGGGCTTTTTAAATGCCAAGGTTAAAGATAGTATTGCCATCAAAGATAAAAAGGCACAAATATATTATACCGTTTATCCGGGTACCGCTTTTAAATTCAGAAATATCAATTATGATATTCCAGATTCTGCAGTTAAGGCACTTTATTTAGCCAATAGAAAATCATTTACTCAAATCCACACTGGGGCAAGGTATGATGCAGATAGTTTAGGCTATGAGCGGGAAAAGATTTTTAACCTGATGAAGAAAAATGGTTATTATGATTTTATTCGCCAATATGTTAAAGAAAAGGTGGATACTAATTTCAATAATAGTGTAGCGGATGTAATCATCTCCATTTTAAATCCTCCAAACGGAAAACATCAGACTTACACTTTAGATCATACCGGAATAAGAATTCAGCCAAGTAGCGGTCTCATCACTAAAGATATGAAGCCAGATACTTCAGTGGTAGATTCGCAATATTACTTTTATGACTATTCGCATTTTTTCAAACCTTCTAAAATTTCAAAATATATTTTCCTTAAAAAGGGAGACTTATACAGTTTAGATCAAACTAATCTCACCACTCAGCGTCTTTTTAACCTCAATACCTTCAAAAATGTAAGTATAGATTTTAGAAAAGCAGCGGATAGTAGCGCAAAGCTTACCGCACTGATTGATATGATTCCTATCAAAAAGAAATCCAATACCATTGATGGTGATTTCTCCCTTAATTCTAGTGTGACCGGATTTAATTTAGGCTTAACCTATCAAGATCGTAATTTATTTGGAGGAGGGGAGGTTTTTCAAGTGAAGACACGAGGAGGCTTGCAGTTTGGTAAAAATCAAAAAGGATCATTATCAGATAGGATATTGAGTAAGGATTTTCAGGTAGGAACAAGTTTAGCTTTTCCTCGTTTAATTACACCATTTAACTTTCCTGATCTCACCAAAAATGGTATTCCGAATACTAGAATTTCCTTGAGCTATCAGAATTATAAACTTACTAATACTTATTTGAGAAGAAGTTTTGGTACAGGTTTAAGCTACGATTGGACAGAAACCAAATATAAACTACATTCTTTAACTCCTATTAATTTCCAATATTCAAAAGGAAATATCAGCCCAAGTTTAGTAGATTCTTTAATCAATAATGGTAATATCTATTTTCTATTGTCTTTAAGGTCACAAATTGTATCCAGCAGTATCTATAATTATACCTATAATCTGGCTCGGTTAAATACACTTTCAAAGTTTACTTATTTCTACGGAAGTTTAGAATTAGGGGGTAATACCATGGCTTTATTGTCTAAAGCTTTGGGAAACCAACCAACTTCAACGGGTGATAAAACCGTTTTTGGTGTTCCTTATTACCAATTTGTGAAAGCAGAAACAGATATCAGGTTTTATAAACACTTAGGTGGTGAAAAACAATTTGTATTGAGGTTAAATCCAGGTGTTGGATTTGCCTACGGAAATGTGAAATCTTTGCCCTTTGATAAACAATATTTTGCCGGAGGTTCTACTGGTATTAGAGCTTGGCAAGCTAGAACTTTAGGGCCTGGTAATTACAACAGAGCTGTATTAGGTAGCGATACCGCAAGATTAAATTTGAGGAATTTAGATCAATTAGGAGACTTGAAATTTGAAGGAAATCTAGAGTATCGTTTTAAGTTAATGAATGATTTTTTTGGTTTCAAAGTGAAGGGTGCAACTTTTGTAGATTTCGGAAATATTTGGTCGTTAAGAGGGAATGGATTTGCAGGCTCTCAAATCAATTTAAATAAGCTTTACAGTCAAATCGCAATAGGGACTGGTTTTGGGTTAAGATTTGATGTTTCTTACTTTGTGATTAGGTTAGATATTGGCCTAAAAGTTAAAGATCCTCAGTTTGTAGGCTCAGATCAATATGTCACTAAATATTGGTTTAACAGGCCTGCTAAGCTAGCATTTAAAAGCAATTACGGGATAACTAATCGTCCGGATAATTACTCGATCTCACAAATTCAGTTTGGGGTGGGGATGCCTTTTTAAAACAGCGATTTAATCCCATCTATAGCTGATTCAAAGAAAGTTGGAATAGATAGCCCTTTACTGTAATAGAAGTAAAAAAGTATCAAAAGGATAAAAATCATTAATCCAATTAATTTTCTAAATAAGTAACCAATAAGAATCAATAATAAGGGAATCGCAACGAGTAAATAGCCATTAACAGCAAAAGGTCTGAGGTTATTGTCACTCTTGTAAATAAAGTATAATTTACTGTGCGAGCCATTTTCATTGATATGCTTCACAAACACAAAGGTAGATTTATCGATTTGTAGAGGGCAAATAGCAATGCCATCATGAAAATTGAGCTCCTGCCTAAATCCATTAACCGAAAAGTTGAAAACTCCATTGATGTATACTAAAGGGTTTTCGAGTGAATCGGTTGCTATAATAGCGAGTTTATCGTTTTTTAGCAGGTTTTCTTTTACAATAAAATCATTAACTCCTTGATTAATTACTTGTTGCGCTTTCACAAGCTGAAAGGTACATAGCAAAGCTAAAGCCAGTAGGTACTTCATAATTCTATAGCTCTTTGGTTATAAATGAGGAATCCAATATGGAAAAAAACTCCGAATCTTTTTGCCCGATCATCATAATAATTAAAATTTAAACTGATGGGGCCAACCGGCGTATGATAAACCAAACCTGTATTGGTAACCAAGCGATGATCACTAAAAGAAGCACCTAATTTACTTTGTTGGCTACCTGTTTTTATCACCTCTTTATAGGGCTGAAATAAATAAGCTTCTAATCTTAAATCTAGGTTTTTTTGTAATATAAATACATTTTTGATGCCTACTGCTAAGTATTTATCTGCCCGAAGATTTTCTAAAAAAAGTGTTTTAGAATCAGGCAAAGGATAAAATGCTGGAGTGTTAAGCAGGTTGTTTTTGAAGGTGCTAAAAGTGGGTTTATTACTGTAGATCCCTTCTAGCAAATATCCCAAAGTATAGCGTGGGCTAATGCTGATATATTTCTCATGGCTTAGTTTTATCTTAAACCAAGATCTTGAATTTTCTGAAGCTTTAATATCAGGATAGCTTGGATCGTTTCTTAAGATGTTTCCCGGAGTATAATATTCGTCACCATTAAATAAAGTGATTCCAGCGAAGGAGTAAGAACCTTTAGAAGCATATTGTTTTCTGTTGAGCTGATACTTTTCATAATGCAGGCCATAAATTAAACCATTAAAATCAGATTCATCTAAAATATCACCTGTAGTAAAATTATCTGTTGGGCTGTATTTATTTCCAGTATAAATATAGCCTCCAAATCCTTCAATCTTAGCCTTTTTTCCTGCGGGAGTGCCAAGTCTTAGCAAAAGCCGACCATCAGACTGATTGATAAAAGTTGGACGAGTATTTTCTAGAAATAGCTGACTAGATTCAAAATAATTCCAGTGATTATAAGTGAATTCAGATTGAAGATAAAAGGGCTTGTTTTTCGGAAAATCTATCCTAAAAGTTCCTTGTACAGATTCTTGAAATCTGCCTGAATAAAAATTAGCACTCACGGTATAAGATCTTTTACTCAAAAAATTATACTGTAAACCAATGTAGGCATTACTAATGGGTCTGCTGGCGATACTTCCTCCAAAATCTATTTGGAAATTTTTTTCAGGCTGTACAACTAATTCAAACTCGTATTCATCTTCCAGTGGGAGATAATTTAATCTAGGATAAACAGTTTCAAAATTATCATCTCCTAATAGCTTATAATAACCTTGTTTGATTTCTTTTAAGGTTAACTCTTTATGTTTCTCATTAAAAACATTTTCTATGTACCTCTTTTTATTATCATTAACGCCACTAACTTGGATATTCTTAATTGTGATATCAGGGTTTTTCGAGATAAATTGTTTTCTTTCTACGTTTAAAGAATCGGTTGAAATGCGTCTATGAATTTTAGATTGGATTTTGCTTAGCTCAGCCAAAGTGGCTTCATAACCTTGTTTAATTAATTCTTTAACAGGATTAAAATTGGTTGACGTAAAGTCCTTTAAATCAGGCTGAATGTAAATTCCACTATCGCCTATTGCTGTAGAATCTGATTTACTCAGAAATAAATAAACCAAAAATTTGTTGATCAGCTTTTCATCATTATTTTTAGGGTAGGTGTTAAAAATTTTGGAGGATACATTACTTCCAATAATTACATCGGGATGAAAATCTTTTTTCATCACATCAACGGGGAAATTATCATATAATCCGCCATCAAAAACATATTTTCCATTTACTTTAATGGGGCGATAAACCAAAGGAACGGTGAAAGTTCCTCTTACGGCTTCTACCAAATTTCCACTTTTAACAGGGATCGTTTTCTGAGAAAGTATATCAGATACAATACAACGATAAGGAATAAACAGATGATCAAAATTATTTTTCGCATTGGCTGATGCTTGAGCGAGTAATTCTATTAAGGCAAAGTTTAGTGGAACATCATTAATCAAGTTTGATCTGAATTTTACATTAAAACCAGTATCAATCTGAAGTTTGGCTTTGATAAAAGAGGGATTTAAAGGCTTTTTTTGGAAATAATAACTGTAATCACTGTCGTATTTTCCGCTCACCCAATCCTGAAAATCAGTACTTAAAGCAATATATTCCATTTCTTGTGGCGAATAGCCAGCTGCATACATGGCTCCAACCACGCCACCCATAGATGTTCCGGTAACATAGTCTATTGGGATATTATTTTCTTCAAGAGCTTTTAAAACACCTATATGGGCTAATCCTTTAGCACCGCCACCACTTAAAACCACTCCAACTTTCTGCGCAAAAGAGAGCTTAAAAATGGCAATATAAACCGTTAACAGAAGTAGCTTTTTCAATCCATTAAAATTAACTTTTTTATTTCAGGAAGCTATTTTTAAAGGAGTTTCTTTTCAGAAATCATAGTTTAAGCCAAAGGGAGTTTAACGTAGAAAATGGTTCCATTTTCTAAGCGTTCGAACCAAATTTTACCATCATGTGCTTCTATAATTTGTTTAGAGATGGATAATCCCATTCCGAAAGATTTTTCTCCGGAAGTTCCAGTGCGTTTAAATGAAGAAAATGGCTCGAAAATTTGCTTTTCTACATGAGCCGGAATACCCATTCCTTCGTCTTGAATGCTGATAGTTAAAAATTGTTCGTCTCTTTGGGTGGATATAGTAATCGTTTTTTCTTCTTTTGAGAATTTACTGGCATTAATGATTAAATTATTGAGCACTCTTGAAATTTTCTCCCTATTGGCATGCACATATACATCAATAGCGGTGTTGTTTAGGATTAATTTTTGCTGTTTTTCATCAGTTTTAAACCTGAGTAGCGCCACCGTATTATTCAGCAATTGGTGTACATGTACTTTCTCTTTTTCTAGCTCTTTAAGGTCTCCATTAGTGAATTCTAAAATTTCATTGATTAAGGTTAAAGCATCCTGTGAGGTATTTTCGATGAGGTTTACCATTTCTTCATCTTTAGCCTCTAAACCTTCCATTTTCATGATTTTAGCCACCGAGTAAATTCCACCGATAGGGTTTCTTAAATCATGAGCAACTACCCTTAAAATCTTATCTTTTTCTCGATTTTGATCTTTTAATTCTTCCGCTTGGAGCTGAATCTTTTCATGTAATGATTTTAAAATAGCCACGGTTTTATTTGATTTTCGCCAACTCCAATAGATTAAAATCATCATAGCTAATGCCATCGTAATAATCACAATCGAGGTAGTGAGGTAGATGGATTTTGTAGTATCTCGCTTTTTGAGGAGTTCATAATTACTCTGATTTTCAATGTTTTTAAGCTGCTGTTCGATGCTGGTTTGAGTAATGGCTTTTTTCTTTGAACGAATATCATTCATTAAATCATAATTTAACTTTAGATATTTAAATGCTTGTGAAGTATCATTTTTTAGAAAAAAATAATCAGAGTTTAACTTGTAAAAATCAGCTTGTAATTGCGCTTTATCTCTTAAATTAATACTGTCTTTTAAATCGTTTTCTAAGGTTTGAGAGAGCTTTTGATAAGCATCCAGATTGTTAATTTTTAGATAGAGATTGCCTAGGTGTATTTTTTCTAAAACGGCATCTCTAAAATCGTATTTAGGTAATAAATTGATTCGGATACTTTCTTCTAATAATCCTTGGGCTTGTGCGTAATTTTTTTTCAGTAAATAGGCTTGTCCCATATTTCCGTAAATAACTCCTCTGGCTATCAAGAAATATTGTTTTTGAGTAGGGAATCTATGTTCATTGAGTTCTAAAAAGTTTAAAACCTCTTTTAATTTAATAATAGCTTGATCTGCTTGCTTTAAATTTAAATAGCAAAGGGCCACATTGTCTAAAACTTCTTGCCTGCGGTAAAAACTTCTGAAATTAGAATCACAGTTTTCAGATTGGTTAAAAGCTTCTTGGTACAAATCTTTGGCTTTTGAAAAATTGCCTTGTTTGTAAAATAAGTTCCCTAATTGATAATTAAATTGAGACTCAATACAGTCATCCACATATTCTTCACTAATTTTTTTACCTTGATAAAGCCACTTATAAGCTTCTAAATAATCTCCAGCCGAAAAATTGACATCACTTAATAGAAAGTAAACGCTAGAATAGTCTCTTGGCATTTGCGCTACTGTACCTATTTTTTCGATAATTGGTAAAAGTTGGTTGGCATAAAATTTTGCAGAATCTAGGCTTTTATCCGCTTGATAAATAAAAGCTAAATACTCATTTTTTTTAAGTTGATAAAGAGAATCTTTGGCATAATCAGTATGATCTAAAGAGTCTAAAAATTTAAACAAGGCATTTCTACCTTTTAAAGCTTCAACTTCGTAAAATTTAGGTTGAAGTTTGTTGTATTTAGCTATTCGATGATTTAGATCTGTAGAGGGATTGTTTTTACAAGAGATAAAAAGCAAAAAAAATACACTAAAAGAAAAGTAATGGATATAATTTATACTGAAAAGAAAAGTATTTTTTTTATGAATCCTCATTTTAAAGCAAATGGCTATAAAGCCATTAAGCTAAGATATATTTTTAAAAAATAGTAAATAAAATGATTAAAAATTTGTGCGTCCTACAGGAATCGAACCTGTACCGTAAGAACCGGAATCTTACATTCTATCCATTAAACTAAGGACGCGAATTTCAAAGATAAGGCTTAAACGTTAAATCTAAAGTGCATAATATCGCCGTCTTCAACTACATAAGTTTTTCCTTCTACACCTAGCTTGCCCACTTCTTTACAAGCATTCTCAGACCCATATTTAATGAAGTCTTCATATTTGATGACTTCTGCTCTGATAAAGCCTTTTTCAAAATCGGTATGGATTACACCTGCCGCTTGTGGGGCGGTAAAACCTTTAGTGATGGTCCATGCTCTTACTTCTTGTACGCCGGCTGTAAAATAAGTGTATAAATCTAATAAGCGATATGCGGCTCTAATCAGCTTAGCAACACCAGATTCTTTTAATCCTAAATCTTCTAAAAATAGAGCCCTTTCTTCGTAATCTTCCAGCTCAGCAATTTCTGATTCTATCTTTGCTGAGATTATTAATACCTCAGCATTTTCATCTTTTACGGCTTCTTTTACCAAATCCACGTATTTATTTCCTGTATTTACGGAAGCTTCATCTACATTGCATACATACAATACAGGTTTTACGGTAAGCAAACTTAAATCTTCAATAAATTCAAAATCTTCTTCGGCAATAGGAGCGGTCCTGGCAGATTTACCAGTTTCTAAATGGTTTTTCACGATGGATAAAACGTCAAAAGTTCTTTTAGCATCTTTATCTCCTCCTGTTTTCGCCATTTTCTCTACCTTCTGGATGCGCTTTCCAACAGTGTCCAAATCCTTGAGCTGCAACTCCGTATCAATGATTTCCTTATCTCTAATTGGATCAACAGAGCCATCCACATGGATGACATTTCCATCATCAAAACATCTTAAAACATGGATGATAGCATTGGTTGCTCTGATATTTCCCAAAAACTGGTTACCTAAACCTTCGCCTTTTGAAGCACCTTTTACCAATCCAGCGATATCCACAATCTCAATAGTATTCGGAACAATACGTTGTGGTTTTACCAATTCAGCCAATTTTGTTAAGCGATCATCAGGAACTGAAATCACACCTACATTGGGTTCTATCGTACAAAAAGGAAAGTTAGCCGCTTGCGCTTTTGCGTTTGATAAACAATTGAACAGGGTAGATTTTCCAACATTCGGTAAACCAACAATTCCGCACTGTAAAGCCATATTTTATTTTTTGATATTTAGTTTAAACATTTTTCAATTAGTTCATAGTTCATAGTTCATAGTCCATAGTCCATAGTCTCTAGTCCCATAGTTCATAGTTCATAGTTCATAGTTCATAGTTCATAGTTCATAGTTCATAGTTCATAGTTCCTCTTGTTTTCGGGCGCAAAGATAAGAGTTTATAGCTAATAATGTTTCGCTAAAGGATGAACCCACTTGTTTAAATTCTAATAAAATTTTTTTACCTTGAACGTAATTTATCAAATCAACATTTATGATGGAAGAAAATGAAATGACAAGGCCTTTGCCTGTAGAAAACAAAAACAACACGCTAACCATTACAGAAGCTATGAAATCTATTTTAATGGGAACCTCTAAGTGGGCTAAGTTTCTCAGTATTATAGGTTTTATCTTTACAGGATTAATAGGGGTTTTTGCATTGCTATTCATTTTTGCTGGAGGGGCTATTATGAATAAATTACAGGGCATGGGAGCTGTTACAGGTGGTTTTTTTAGCGGATTTATTGGTTTTATTTACTTGTTAATGGGATTATTGTATTATTTCCCATCAAAATATTTATACGACTTTGCTACCTACACCAAGCAAGCTATTGAAATTAACGATGAGGAATCTGTGGCTTATGCTTTTCTCAGACTTAAATCTTTCTTTAGATTTTGGGGAGTTTTAATGATTGTTCTTTTAAGCGTTTATGGAGCACTAATTTTATTCGGAATTATTGCAGGTATTATGGCATCCATCATTAAATAATCCCATAAAGGGAAGCTCCTTTTTGACCTAATTTAGAAATTTTTTCTTCTACCTCTGGCTTCATGATTAAAGGTGGAGCATGATGTGGTTTGATGCGAGCATCTATCATTAATGGACCTTTACATGCCCAGTGCTTATGCTCTGTAAAACTGTTGACACCATAAATATCATGCGAAGGATTGCTACGTGTAAAAGTAATCCAAACAAAGTTATTCATATTTTGGGCAGTAAAATCTGCATCATCACATAAAATAATCAAGGGTAAACCAGCTAAATCCATATCTTTCAAATGATGATTTAAGCGATTGATTTCTTCAAGCGTTTGTTCTTCATTTAGATATTTCGGACTTTCTAGCGCCAAAACACCAGGCATCACCATTTTATGGTTTTCAAATCCTCGCGGAAGCGAAAAAGCCTGAGGGAGTTCTTTCCAAAGTGTTCTTTTCACTTCGCCAGCAATGGTAAAGGCTACTTTTGAACCCGCATTTAAATCAGAACCACTGTAATCTAAGGTATCAATGGTGGTTTTAGTTTGGAAATGCAAATCTCTGGTCAAATCAATACGCTCTAAAACATGTTGCATAAAAGCGTAGATATCATGAATATCTAAATTTGGATTATCTTCTTTTGCGCAAATAAACAGGTATTTAGCTAAGCTGAGTTGGTTTTTACCAAAAATATGATTGGCAATAGTGATGATTTCTTGAGGCTTTCTTTCTTTGAGATAAGGCGTGTAACGCTCGCTACCCAGAGCGAATAACAAAGGATGAACTCCAGCGGCATCTACGGCATTAACCGCATGTAAACCCGGAATTTCTTTTGGAATGGCTGCTCCCGTAATATCGTGGATGAGTTCTCCAAAACTGGTGTCTTCTTGTGGTGGCCGACCAACCACGGTAAAACTCCAGATAGGATCTTTGCGATGATAAACACTTCTCACCTTTAACAAAGGAAAAGGATGTTTTAGGCTGTAATAACCCAAATGATCTCCAAACGGACCTTCTGGCTTATTTTCCATAGGTTCTACCGTTCCGGTGATGACGAAATCAGCATCCGCAGAAATGCAAAAACCATCATTATCATAAAAATACCTAAAGCGTCTATTGCCTAAAGCTCCTGCAAAAGTCATCTCTGATAAACCTTCGGGCAAAGGCATTACCGCAGCCAAAGGATGGGAGGGTGGTCCACCCACAAAAATACTCACTTTTAAAGCTTGTCCTTTAGCATTGGCTTTGGTTTGATGCACCCCAATACCGCGATGCAATTGATAATGCAATCCGATTTCTTCATTTAGGATATAATCATTTCCACGTAATTGAATACGATACATTCCTAAATTGGCATTCATTATCCCTGGATGGTCTATATCTTCGGTATAAACTTGAGGCATGGTCACAAAAGGCCCGCCATCCATAGGCCAGTTCACAATTCCAGGAATATCAGAAATCTTACACTTGCTAAAATTAACAGGAGCGGCAGAAGGTCTTACTTTTTTAGGCAAAGCTGATAAAGCCGTAAAAGAAACGCCTGCATATTTTAAGGGGTTTTTGATGGCTTTGATAGGGTCGTTTTTTAAGCTCACCAAAGTTTTAATGTTTTCGATGGTGTCTCTAAACATAAACTTACTGCGTTCTACTGTACCAAAAAGATTAGATACCGCAGGAAATTGAGTGCCTTTTAAATTCTCGAAATACAAGGCAGGTCCTTGCTTTTCATATACTTTTAAATGAATGGCAGCCGCTTCTAAATAAGGATCAACTTCTTCTTTGATGCGGATGAGATGACCATTTTTCTCTAAATCATCTACGCAAGCTCTTAAACTTTTATAACCCATTATTTCACAAATATCAGATTCTGAAAATTGTTTGCATGATTTTTTGTTAAATTCTTTGATGTGGGTCTTTTAAACACAAAAGGTCGGTGAATGTAGCTCACCGACCTTTTGTTTGTAACTCCTAAAGGAGCTGTTTTTAATGAGTTTGAGCAATAAATGCTGCTACATTATCATGTAATTCTTTGTGTGCATCAGGCTGTAAATATACCATGTGTCCTGATTGATAATAAGCATAAGAAATGTTAGATTGTAATGCTTTAGGTATTCTGAGGTGTTGCATTTCATACACTCCTTCATAATAAGGTGTCCCTAAATCATAATACCCCATGTTTAACATCACCTTCATTTTTGGATTTAAAATCATGGCTTGTGCTAAATCAGGCATCACATTGCCAAACATTTTGAAGCCTCCAGATCCCGGGGCAGCATGCCTAAAATCCCAAGAACCAAAAACATTGGCAGATAATCTGTAATCTTTACCCTCGCCATAATGTAGTACCTCACGCAAATAATTATTTCCGGTGGCTACAAATGCAGATTGAATATAAGAATCCATCGGGTCGTAAGCGGGTTCTCTGCCTAAAGGATCTATCGAAAAACCAGTAAATCTGGAATCTAATCTGCCAGTAATTTGATCTTGATCACCCAATAAATTTTTAGCGAAGATAGGTCCAGTTATTCTGAGATTGGTTTTTTTAATAAGCTCCACAGATAAACCTGTGTATTGGTGCAATTGCATGGCAATATTGTTGAATTCGGTATCACTGATGGTAGCACCTTCTGCTAATGCTTTAGCATAATCTGTCATGGCAAAATGCTCTACTTCTTTTAAGAAAGGCTCTAATTTTGCAGGTTTATTTGGGATTTTATGATGATACCAAGCGGTTGCAGCATAAGTAGGTAAGTTGAGAGGGAAAGGTAAATCCATGCCAGGATCCATATCTACCATATCAGACATGTTATTCCAGCTTAGTAACTGAGAAAGCATGATGATGCCATTCATGTTCATGCCTTTGTTTTGTACCAATTGATACACCACGGCTGCATTTCTAAAAGTGCCATAACTTTCTCCAAATAAATATTTGGGAGAGTTCCAACGGCTGTAATCTGTAATAAACTGCGTGATAAAATTGGCGAAAGCCCGGGCATCTTCATCTGTGCCATAAAAATCTTCTTTTTTACCAGTTCCGCCTTGTTCTTTGGTGATAATTCTGCTAAATCCAGTGCTTGGAGCATCAATAAAAACCAAATCACTAGCGTCTAACAAGCTGTAATTGTTGTTGATGGTTTGATAAGGTGCTTTAACCATGGTGGTATCGTTTAATTTTACCACTTGTGGACCCCAAGCACCCATGTGTAGCCAGATAGAAGCACTACCGGGGCCACCGTTGTAAATAAAAGTGATAGGTCTTTGGGATAAATCGGTTAAACCTGACTTAAAATAGGCAGTATAAAATAGGCTGCAAGTAGGTTTTTCATCTTTATCTTTTAACAAGATGGTACCAGCAACAGCTTTATAATCAATAGTTTTTCCTTCTACCGTAACGGTTCCCTTACTTTCTACTTTGCTTTCTTTAATGATGTTGTTAGGTGTAGGGTGGTTGTCTTTTTCTGTTTTGGTTTGGGCAGCTAGCTGTAAGCTTAAAGATAGGGAGCATAAAAAAATGGAGGATTTGATGAATTTCATGTTTCTATTTTTATTGAATGGAAATTTAAAACTATAAAAATTAAAGCTATTAAAAAGATTCTGATTACCCGGACTTCATCTTGTAAAATTGATGTGAGAAAAGTCTGTATTGCATTTTAGGGTTAAGCAAAGCCCAAAACCTGAGGCATCAATCAATTGCTATGAATGATTTCTTCTGTTATCTTAGTTTTATCCTAGCACTATCCTATATTCAAGGATGCTTCATCTTACGTTGATCTAAGCTTCATCCTTCGTCTTTTGATATTTGATTTAAATAAATAAGGTAAAGAGGGAGAGGTGGAATTAGAAGATATTTCTTATTCGAATTTAAGAGATTTAAGGTTTAAAAGCAAGAGGAATTTGTATAGATGAAGGAATAAGGAGCAAGGAAAAAAGAGTAAGGATCATTTTTGTCATCTTGCTAGAAATCAGTTTGGTATAGGTTTTCCGGACGGAGTCCTCGGTTTTCTTGAAGGCATTTCAGTGACCCTAAAGGAACACTGAAATGAGTAGCGATATTTTAAGATCATTATATTGCATAAAATATTAGGATTTATCCAATTTTAATCAAGTCAGCAACATTAAAAATTAAGATATTTTTAATTTTATCTTTAAAAAAATCTTAATTTAGATTAAGTAGAGATTTTGACCCGATTTATGATTTATTCAATCAACAAAGATTAAACATAAAAATTAACCCAAAGTTGAAATTAAATTAAACGTCTTTTTGCTCATTAATTAAATAAGGGAAGGTCACTCTAGGAGCAGCCTAACCTTGGTTTTACCCACCTCATGGTAGTAAAATCATTAATAAGTCCTGATGCTTTAAGAACTTGAGGACTTTATTAAAAAAATTTAAAGAATAATACATTGGAAAATTTTGTAAATTAAGTTTCGGTAAAATTCAAAAGGTGTTGAGTAAAAATGAAAATGGCAGGTAGTGATAGTGGTTTGAACCCTAAAATTGATGCGTGTATTGGTTTAGATTGTGGTAAATATTGTGTCTATATACTAAACGGTACGTGCTATGCTGGAACTTGTCAATCGTATTTTGGATCAGCAAAATTTTGTTCAACTCTTATGTAAATATTCAATGAAATCTAGCAGAGCATTATCATAGGTTTGCTAGATTTAAATTAAAACAGATATGAATCATTTAAAAGTATTTCGTCTTTTTTGCATGGTCTATTTTTTATTACTAATCTATCAACAATCTTTTGGTAAGAAAATAGATGCGTCGAACTTAAATGTAATAGCAGGCACTTCTGCCATAACAGGGGAAATAAAGACAACAGATCACATCAATAAAGACAACATTTACGTATATATAACCGTTCCGCATAACATCTCTGGTGAATTTGTAAAATACAAGGCCTTAGTTGATCATTCCGGAAAATTTTCTTTGGACTCGGTTGCTATTGAAACAGATACCTGTTTAGTTAGCTTATACACCAGTTTAAATCCAGAAAAATATCTTTTTGTTAAATTAATAAACGGAGAGGTTACTCATCTAAATATTACCTTTCAGTCTGATTTTATCATTAAAGATATTCATATTACACCGGCTATGAATACAAGTGATGTGACCAGAGGCTTTGAGGTGATGCTTAAAGCGCTCACGCATAAAGGAAACAGGTCTATTGAACCTCCTTTGTATAATCAAAGTGTCGGTTATTTTCAGAATTATGTTCAAAAGATCTTATCAGAAAGATTGGAAGTCATCCATAAGGATACATTAATATCAAATGATTTGAAGGAGCTGTTATCTAAGGATCTTCGTTTATCCATATATAATGCCCATGTTTTTGATTATGAAAATGAGATGTATCGTAATTTTTATAATCTTAATGGGAACGAGGATCAAAAACCAGACCTTCAAAAGATCGATAGATCTTATTTCCATTTCTTAAAGGATTTTGATCTTAATGATCCGCAATATCTAAATAGTCTAAACTTTCTTGATTTCCAAAAAGAAATCCTTCAAAATGAAACCTTAGGAATTCCTATGATCGGAGATAGCGATATTCCTTCCTGGCTGAAAAAAGTAAAAGCGATTTTATCAGATTTAGTTGGATTCGATCATGGATCCTATTATGATATTTTAGCAGCCAACGCCTATGCGAGACAGCTCAATGAAGAGGTAAGCCCCTTAACTGTCACTCAAAAAGAAAATATCACGAGCTATTGGAAAGATGGAGCAATTGCTCAGATCTTATTCCGGAAAAATAAGGAAGTTATAGCATTGAACCAGCTCAAATCACCTGTGGTGGTAAAGGATGTTTCATTAGTTTCTGCTAATAAAGTTTTAGAAACCATTATTGCTCAACATCAAGATCAGGTGGTTTTTGTTGATCTGTGGGCCACCTGGTGTGCCCCTTGTCTGGAAGCTATGCAACAATTCAGAAGTACAAAGCAAGAGCTAAAGGGCAAAGGTATTGTGTTTGTGTATTTGACAAATTCTTCCTCACCTGTAAAGCTATGGGAAGAAAAAATTAAGGGTATAGGAAATGAACATTATTATCTGACCGACGCTCAATGGACATACCTTATGAACCATTATGAGCTAGAAGGTATTCCGTCTTATCTGTTATTTAATAAACAGGGTGTGCTTGTTCAAAAATTTACGGGCTTTCCCGGAAATGTCGAAGTGAGAGATATGATTAATGCGTTGTTGTAACTTATAAAATAAAACTTTCTTAGGCATAATACTGACGAAGATTTTCTAACAAAATATGGATCAGAAAAATTAAAGACACAATTAAAAACGGCAGCAAATTTTTATGATTTTGATTTATCAGATATAAAAGGAAATGAATTTAAATTGGATGAATCAAGGAATAAATACACTTCTGTAAATATTTGGGCAAGCTGGTGTGAACCATATATTAAAAATTTTCCAGAGTATGAAAAACTTAAAAAAATATACGAGAATCAGCCAATTAACACTGTTTCAATTTCAATAGATAAAAATGTTGCGAATTGGAAGAAATCAATTAAAATAAACAATATAGATGGTTATAATCTAATTGATACGAATGGAATTATTGAAGCGTACTATAAAATTCAACAAGTTCCTTTTTTTATCAACATAAAGCCCGATGGTAGTGTTGCAGATTTAAAAGTCGCAAAACCTGGTTCTCAACAGCTTTATGAAATGATTAATAATTACCTTAATGGTAACGACTTGAAGAATAAATAAAAGTATTAAAATTTTAAACAAAATAAATAGTCATTGAAATTCGGACACTTTCACCAAAAAGACAAAATGGATTGCGTTCCAATCTGCCTTAGAATGGTGGCAGTTAGGGATGCAACTTCAGTTTGTAGAAGCTAAGGAGTTTGTCTGGTTAATCAAAAAAAGATTTTTGTTCAGGTAGTTAAAATAGAAAGATTTAAGTAGCAAGACAAAATAAAAATTAACCCAAATTTTGAACCTCAAATAAAACGTGTTCTAGTTCATTAATTAAATAAGAAAGGGCCAGAATGTCATCATATTAGTAATCAAAATTATTGGATACCGTTTTCTTAGAAACAGACTATTTTTTGATAATGGATACTAAAGGTCTTCATAAAAGCTAAAAGTGTAATCTTATTCCTTTTATTTTTAGATAGAGAAACAAGATTACACTGAGAATGAACTTACCTAATTATTGCCAACCGCCACCCAAAGCTTTATATAAATTTACAACTGCTTGCAGTTTCTGTAGCTGATCATTCACGCTGCTTAATTGTGCTGCCAATAGTGCTTGTTCTGAAGTGAGCACATCGGTATAGTTGGTTGCAGAGCTAAATTTAAGGAGCTGATAGGTATAATCAACCGATTTTTGTAGTGCCGCAATTTGCTGACTTCTATAGCCTTCTTTTTCTTTGGCTGTTTGGAAAGCGAATAGCTGGTTAGATACTTCGGAACCAGCGGTGAGCAAGGTTTTTTGGAAATTATAAAAAGCCTGCTGCTGAGCCGCCTTTGCCGAAAGGAGTCGGGCTTTATTGAGCCCTTTATTAAAAATAGGTTGCGTTAAGCCACCAATCACACTATAAAAAATAGAACGATCAAAGAAATTTTTAAGACTTAAGCTAGATAAACCTCCATTAGCAGTTAAAGTGAGCGAAGGGTAAAAATAAGTTCTGGCCAAATTGGTGTTTTCGAAAGCACTTTGAAAAGCAAATTCGGCAGCTTGTACGTCTGGTCGGTTTTTGAGTAGTTGAGAAGGAATCCCAAATTTCAAGTTCTCTAAACTTTTCTCCTCATCTAAATTTGTTCTTTCAATAGAGCCGGCAGGTCTTGCTAACAAAATGTTGAGTGTATTTTCTGTTTCACGTATGCTCCGCTTTAAATCAGGAATAGTCACCTCCACAGCGTACCTATTGGCTTCGCTTTGCACTACCGCCGCACCATTTACAATGGCCGCATCTTTTAAAGATTTAATGGTTTTTTCCGCTTTGATACGATTTTGGAGTGTTTGCTGCGTAATGGCCAATTGCTTATCTAGTGCCAACAAGAGGTAATAGTTATTAGCGATATTGCCAATCAACTCTGTTTGTACTACTCTTTTGGCGGCATCAGTTTGTAAGAAATTAGCCAGTGCTGCTCTTTTTGCACTTCCTAATTTCCCCCAAACATCAATTTCCCAAGCAGTACTCAATTGCGCCTTGTAAAGTGCTGTTTTGGTGTTGATGTTAATTCCAGGAGGGAAATTTAATGCTGCTTCAGATTGTTTATTATCGGCAACGGATAAATCTAAATTTAAGCTTGGGAGATAAGCTACCTTGCTTAAACGCAATTGTGCAGCAGCATTTTTCATCCTTTCTAAAGCACTTTTTAAATCCAAGTTTTGTTGTAAAGCCTCGTTAATGAGCTTTTGCAATATAGGATCAGTAAATAAATCCTGATAAGGTAAAGTGGCTAAATTACTGGTGTCACTTACTCCAATTTGATCTCGATATAGACTATCTGTTGAGCTAAAAGCAGGACGCTGATAAGTTTTGGTAACTTTACATGCAGAAATGCTCAGTAGAAAACAAAATAAGCCAAAGCCATATAATATCTGTTTGTTATTCATCTTTTAATCCTAAATTTTGATCTTCAATATCATCTTTTGTAAACTTTAATGCTGTTTGATGGTCATCAATTACAGTTTCATCAAACGGAGATTTGCTACTTACTTTTTCTTGTAAAGTTTGAAATACAATGAATAGTACTGGGATAAAAAATACGCCAAATAAAGTACCGAAGAGCATTCCACCTACGGCTCCTGTACCGATAGACCGATTACCGGCTGCGCCCACGCCAAAAGAAAGCATCAGAGGTAATAAGCCAAAGATAAAGGCAAAGGAAGTCATTAAGATCGGTCGCAATCTCGCGGTAGCACCATCTAAAGCTGCTCTTAAAATACTCAAACCTTTTCTTCTTCTCTCTGATGCAAATTCTACTATAAGAATAGCATTTTTAGAGAGTAGGCCTACCAACATGATTAGAGTGATTTGTGTGTAAATGTTGTTATTGACACTAAAAATTTTATCAAAAATAAATACACCTGTTAAACCAATAGGAAGTGAGCTAATCACGGCTAGGGGTAAAACATAACTTTCATATTGTGCAGATAATAAGAAATAAACAAAAATCAAACAAAGCGAAAAAATGATAATGGTCTGACTGCCTGCTGCTTGCTCTTCTCTGGATAATCCTGAAAATTCATAACCATAGCCCGGAGGGAGTGTTTTTGCTGCCGCGGCTTTCACAGCATTTAAAGCATCCCCTGTACTGTAACCCGAATTGGGGTTACCTGTTATGGCAATAGAGGTGTAAAGGTTAAACCTAGAAATGGTTTGTGGCCCATAAACTTTGCTTAATGTGATAAATTCTGTAATTGGGGCCATCTCGCCACTTGGTGTACGTACATATATCTTATTAAAGCTCTCCAGATTAGTTCTGTATTGTGGATCGGCTTGGTAAACCACCCGATATTGCTTTCCAAATTTGTTGAAATTGGAGGCATAAACACCTCCATAATAGCCTTGTAGCACACTCATCACTTGGCTTACAGTTAAGCCTGATTGCTTAATTTTAGCCACATTAGCCGATACCTCATATTGTGGAAAGTTAGGGTTAAATGACGTAGAAGCAAACTGAATTTCAGGTTGTTTATTTAATTCAGCCAAAAAGTCATTAGAAATTTTCGCGAATTTCTGGATGGTTCCCCCAGTTTTATCTTGCAACTGAAATTCGAAACCACCGCTAGTTCCAAAACCTTGAATGGTAGGAGGGGCGAAGAAGATAATTCTAGCCTCTTTCATGCCGGCAGTTTTAGCAAATAGTTCTTGAATAATGGTTTTAACATTTCTTTTTCTTTGATCCCAAAGCTTTAATTTAGAAATCACCATCCCATAAGAGCTTCCTGTACCACTAATTAATGCTCTACCTGATACTTTTAAAGTGTTCTGAACCTCCGGAATTTGACGGACGATTAGATCGATTTTATTTAAAACTTCCTCTGTTCTTTCTTTTGAAGTACCCGGAGGCAAAGAGACATCAGAAAAAATAGTTCCTAAATCTTCATTCGGAACAAATCCTTTTGGCGTGGTTTTCAATGACCAAACTAAAGCTCCTATAAATAGTAATAGGCCCACAAAGGTGATCCATTTCCTCCTAGAAAGAAAATATACATAGCTTTTATATTTAAAAGTTAATCTTTCAAACGAGGTGTTAAATGCGGTATAAAATCGTTGTAAATAACTGTTATTCTTATGGTGATCTGATTTATCATGAGGCTTCAAAAACAGTGCACATAATGCCGGGCTTAAAGTTAGGGCGTTAATTGCAGACAAGATGATAGCGATAGCCAATGTTAAGCCGAATTGTTTATAGAATACGCCAGAAGATCCTCCGATAAAACTAACAGGAATAAAAACGGCTGCCATTACTAATGTGATAGAAATGATGGCTCCGGTAATTTCATCCATCGCATCTGAGGTGGCTTTTTTTGACGATTGATAACCTTGATCCAGTTTTGCATGTACCGCCTCTACCACCACTATGGCATCATCGACCACAATCCCGATAGCCAATACCAGGGCGAAAAGTGTCAAAAGATTGATCGTGAAACCAAATAAGCTTAAAAAGAAGAAGGTTCCGATAATAGCCACCGGAACCGATATGGCTGGAATTAATGTTGATCTAAAATCTTGTAGAAAAATAAACACTACAATAAATACCAATATGAATGCCTCAATTAAAGTGTGTATTACTTTTTCAATAGAGGCATCTAGAAAATCATTCACATTAATTAATGTAGCGTAATGGATACCTTTTGGAAAGTTAACAGAAGCGTCATCAAGTACTTTGATAGAACCATCAATTACTTCTTTGGCATTAGAACCAGATGTTTGGTTAATCGCAAAGCCTAAGGCTTCTTTCCCATTAAATTTTACTGTACTCGTGTAAGCCTGCGCACCCAATTCTATTCTAGCAACATCTTTAAGTTTTAAAACCTCACCATTTTTATCTGCTCTAACAATGATATTTTCAAACTCACTTTCGTTTTTTAGTCTTCCCGTATATTTTAAAGTGTATTGAAAAGATTGACCGCCTTGTTCTCCTAACTGACCGGGTGCTGCTTCTATATTTTGATCGGCCAATGCAGCACTAATATCAGACGGAATAAGACCATAAGTAGCCATTACATCGGGTTTTAACCAAATACGCATAGTGTAGGTGGATTGCCCGAAAGCGCTTGCATCACCTACGCCATTTATCCTTTTGATTTGTGGGATGATATTGATCTCTGCATAGTTTTGGATAAATTTAGAGTCGTACCGTGGATCGTCACTGTATAATGCAAAAATCAACACATTACTGGCTTGTTTTTTAGCGGTAATCACACCCGCTTTAATCACTTCCTCAGGAAGTAAACTAGTGGCTCTAGCTACACGGTTCTGCACATTTACTGCTGCTAAATCCGGATTTGTACCCAGTTTGAAATAAACGGTGATATTAGCAGTTCCATCATTACCGGCAGTAGAAGTCATGTAAAGCATGTCTTCCACACCGTTTATTTGTTCTTCAAGAGGTATGACTACACTATTCATCACTACATCCGCATTTGCCCCTTGGTAAGCAGCCGTTACTGAAACCGTAGGAGGTGCAATTTCAGGATATTGTGAAATCGGCAAAGTTACTAAACCTAAAATCCCTAAAATCACGATGATGATAGAAATTACAGTAGATAGTACAGGCCTTTCAATAAATTTTTTAAACATAAACTGATCAATTACAACGATTTAATTATTGGATATTTTGATGGTTTATTTCTGCAAAAACAGAATCAACCGCTTGTTCCTTAGGCTTAATTTTACCGCCATCTTTTAAAGAATTAGAGCCTTCTAAAACAATCTGATCGCCGGGTTTTAAACCATGGGTAACCACGTAAAAATTTCCTTTGGTAAGTTGCATCACCTCTATATTCACCTCTTTTACGGTATTGCTATCTGTCAGTACATACACAAATTTCTTACCTTGAATATCTGTGGTTGATTTTTGAGGAATGAGTAAGGCGTTAGCTATATTTTTTGTAAGAATAATAGATGCACTTGCTCCTGACCTTAATAAACCTTGCGGATTAGGAAAAGTAGCCCTTAAACTTGCAGACCCAGTTTGTGTATCTATCTGACCGCTTACAGTTTCTATTTTTCCTTTTTCAGGATAAACAGTGCCATCTGCCAATAGTAGAGATACCGCCGGAATTTGTCTGATTTTTGCTTCTAAAGTATTTCCTTGATAAGCCCTCGCTATTTCTAATAATTGCTTTTCATTTAATGAAAAATAGGCATATACTTTATCAATATTAGAAATTGTGGTTAAAGGCAATGGGCTATTGCTACTCACCAAAGCACCCACTTTGTATGGGATATTTCCAATTACACCATCCATTGGGCTACTTACTTTGGTATAGCTCAGATTGGTTTGCGCATTGGCTAATGCAGCCTTTGCTTGCGATAAGGCGGCTTTTTTTGCCGTGAGTACTAAGGCAGCATTGTCTAAATCAAATTTACTCACAATGTCCTGCTCTACCAAAGGTTTGGTTTTATTGTATTGTAATTGTGCGGCAGAAACATCTGCTTCTGCACTTTTAATCGCAGCGTAAGCTGTTCTTAATGCTTGTTCATATTGAGGAGCATTTATAGAAAATAGAATTTGGCCTTTCTTTACCGTTGCACCTTCGTCCACGAAGATTTTCTCGATAAAACCATCAATTTTTGGCCTAATATCAACATCTTGCTGCCCTTGAATTTGTGCTGGATAAGAACTTTCCAAAGTGGTACTCTGGCTATTTATTTTCACAACAGGATAGAACTGAACAGCCGTTGACTGCGCATTTTTATTCTGCTGATTTGAGCTACATGCGGCAAAAACCATTGTCGCGGAGGCTAAAAGTATAAGAAATGAGTTTTTATTCATTGTGGAGGTACTAAATATATTTTTTTGGATGTTGTTAAAATAAACGGTTGATCTATTTCTCAAGTATAATGTTTAAAATGAGTGCTTTTCTTGCACTTAACAGACTTTCAAATTTTTCTTTATTAAAATCAAAAAGCTTTCTATAAAAAGGGTCATCATTTCAGGGTAAGCCATCAAAGAAAATAATTTCATGATAAAATGGATAGCATTACTTTTTCTAATGCTTCCCTTTTCCATTGCTATATTGCTTTCTTCTAAGTAAGCAATTAATGAGGAGTCTTTTTTTCGCTCCTTTAAAAGAAAATTTTTACTGCACCTTTCTGTGATCAGAAAAGATTCTTTATGGAGATATTTCACAATCTCGGTCATGTGCGCCTCTATCAGGGTGGTTAATTTATCTTTAAACGTAAAAGTAGAATAAATCACGATATTTAGCTGAGGGCGCATGGTTTCTACCGCCTCATTGTAAACGGTTTTAAATAGTTGATCTCTGGAGTGGAAATAATCATTAATCAAAGACCTGATTACTATCGCTCCCACAGCAATTTCTTGCGTGGGGGTATGTAGGTTTCCATTGTAAAAGAAAATCTCCTTAGCAGTTGCTTTAATTTGTTCTTTGATACTCAAAATCGTTGATTGATTTCTTCTGTTTAACAATTTTGTGAACAAAAGTAGAATCATTGAAATTTTAGAAAGTCAGCGAAATATCATTTAATCGTTTGATTAAATTGTAGAATCTGTTCAATACTTTTAAATCAAAATATTTTAAGATTAAGTATTTGATAAATAGTAGTTTAATTATTTTGTAACGATGTAAATACATAGTTCAGGATTTAAACTCTGAGCTAAGATTTTTAAATAAGAGCAAAAAGACGTGGAAATTTTGAGGAAAATATTTTTTTAAAACTAAAGAACAATTTAGAGAGTGTTAAATTCAAATAGTTCAATGTTTATTATCCTACTTTTAAACCGCACTGTTTTTGGGGGAGCTTATAACAATATTGACATCTCTGAGATAAACGAAAATAGCCACACATTCAAAAACTGAACCACGAGAAATGACATAAAAATTTCGCTTGTCGGCTTTAGAATACCTACCAGAACCTTCTGCAATATTTAACATGATGCTAAAAGAGGCTCGTCAGAGTTGGTCATTTGTGGAACGATCCAATTTAGTAGCGTTTAGGAAAGCATTCACTTTTTTATTGAGTTTTTTGGCTTTAGTGTAAACTGCAAGTTTTTCAAAATCGAACATAGGCTAAGTAAATTAGGCAATAGTTAGAGCAAGAGTAAAGAGAGGAAAAAACAATTTCAGCAAGAGTAATCGCGGTATGCTCATTACTCTTGCTCAAAACTGTTTGGCGAACCCGGAGAGATTAGCAAAGCTTTTCTCTCCTTTCCCGTGAAGGGAACCAAAAACCAGCGATTGCTAGGCAATCGGCAGATGTGCACTTCAGAATGACTCAAATACATTTGCCTCATTCTTGCGTTGCCATCCGCTTTCTGTTTTTTAGTCATCAAGTGGACCCGGAGGGATTCGAACCCTCGTCCAAACATGGGACCAGTTGCGCTTTCTACATGCTTATTTTATGATTGGTTTTCGTGAAGCATTTGGCCATAAACAGCCTGATGATTCCTTAGTTTCTTGAGTTTTCGTGAAGAGCCCGAAACTTACTCTTCCTTATTCTGGCATTTCTGTGCTTCCGTATCGACTGCCGCCAGACTTGGCCTTCGGGAAACATCTCGCTCGTACTTCTAAAGTACGACTAAGCCATCTTAACTTGGTTAAGATTAAGCAGCAAGAGCGTAGTTATTTTCGCCTTTTGTGTTTTGAGAATCAATATTATAGCGCTGAATCCTCATTGCGCTGCATGCTTACACACTCATCATCCATCCTGTCTATTCCGGTCGAGCCCGTTTTTTGTTCAGTTAAGAGTGGTCAGTTTTTAGTTGACAGTTATAAAACTGAATAAAAACAATCTTTACCCTTGACTTAAGTGGACAACAAAAGTACCAAAATCTTATAGATTATGTAATGTTTCTGTAATTTGAGTTGGAGTAACTCGTCCAGGATAAGCTTTTAGTGCTTTTTCCAAACAAATCATCGCTTTTTTTAAATCTTCTGTTTTTAAAACGTATGCCATTCTGACTTGATTTTTCCCTGCACCGGCAGTAGAATAAAAACCTGTAGCCGGTGCCATCATCACTGTTTGATTTTCGTAATCAAATGACTCTAACGTCCATTGGCAAAATGTATCTGCATCGTCTATTGGTAAACTTGCTACCACATAAAAAGCTCCTCCTGGATTAGGACAGAAAACACCATCCATCTCATTCAAAGATTTTACTAAGAGGTCTCTGCGTGAGGTGTATTCTGCATTTACTTGCTCAAAATAACTTTTTGGTGTATCCACAGCTGCTTCTCCAGCAATTTGTTCTACCAAACCAGGGCTTAATCTGGCTTGTGCAAACTTTAAAGCTGCATCTAAAACTTTTTGATTTTTAGTGATAATACATCCCAATCTGGCACCGCAAGCACTATATCGTTTAGAAACGGTATCTAAAACAATCACATTTTCCTCTAATCCTGATAAGTGCATAGGCGATTCAAAACTTTTGCCATCATAGCAAAACTCGCGATAAGCTTCATCAGAGAAAAGATAGAGGTCGTATTTTAAAGCTAAGGTTTTAAGTGCTTCCAATTCTTTAAGGCTGTATAAATAACCTGTTGGATTATTGGGATTGCAAATAAAAATAGCTTTGGTTTTCTCTGTAATGAGCTTTTCAAATTCGCTGATAGGAGGTAGGGCAAAGCCATTTTCGATATACGAAAGAATAGGTTTTACAATCACACCAGTTTGACAAGCAAAACCGTTGTAATTGGCATAAAAAGGCTCAGGAATAATGACTTCATCACCTGGGTTAAGGCAAGTCATCAGGATGATGTTGATGGCTTCAGAACCGCCGGTAGTCACAATAATTTGCTCTGGAGTGATTTGATAGTTTAATTGATTATAATATTCTGCTAGTTTTTTTCTGTAGCTGGCAGTTCCTTCTGATGCGGTATAAGCCCAAACTTTAAAATCAATGTCTTTGATGGCTTGGAGCATATTGGCTGGCGTCTCAATATCTGGCTGACCGATGTTAAGATGATAAACCTTTTTACCCTCTTTTTTTGCTTTTTCTGCATACGGCGTTAGCTTCCTGATGGGAGAGGCCGGCATTGCTATTCCTTTTTGTGAAATCTTTGGCATGAGACAAAAGTAAGCTTATTTGGGTAAATTTTTATGAGTTCAACACTTTGTAACAAAAATATGAATCAGGAGTACTGAAACTCACCAAATTCACTTCTGATAGTGACTTGCTTCTGTTCAGCACTTTCTACACGTCCAACAATTTGCGCATCAATACCAAAGGATTTAGAGATGGCTATGATTTCCTCGGCGTAAGCTTCATTCACATAAATTTCCATTCGATGGCCCATATTGAAAACTTTATACATCTCCTTCCAATCGGTTCCAGATTGCTCTTGGATGAGCTTAAACAGTGGCGGAACAGCGAAAAGATGGTCTTTGATGATGTGTAAGTTTTCGATAAAATGCAAAACTTTAGTTTGCGCACCACCGCTGCAATGCACCATTCCGTGTATTTGAGAACGAAACTGGTCTAAGATTTTTTTAATGATAGGCGCATAAGTACGGGTAGGTGAGAGGACTAATTTTCCGGCGGTTACCGATAAATTTTCATCAATCTTGATTAAATCGGTTAATGATTTCTTGCCAGAAAAAACGAGTTCAAAAGGAACAGCGGGATCATAACTTTCAGGAAATTTTTCGGCAACCGCCTTATTAAAAACATCATGACGGGCAGAGGTTAAACCATTAGAACCCATTCCGCCATTATATTCACTTTCATAAGTGGCTTTACCTGATGAAGATAAACCAATAATGATGTCTCCTGCTTGTATGTTATGGTTAGAGATGATGTCTTCCCTTTTCATGCGGCAGGTGACAGTTGAATCTACAATAATAGTTCTCACCAAATCGCCTACATCAGCGGTTTCGCCACCTGTGGAGTAGATATTGATGCCCATTTCCCTCAGTTCTGCTAAAATTTCCTCAGTGCCGTTGATAATTTCTGCAATTACTTCGCCCGGAATGAGATTTTTATTTCTTCCGATAGTGGAGGATAATAATATGTGATCTGTAGCGCCTACACAGAGTAAATCATCTAAATTCATGATGATGGCATCTTGAGCGATACCTTTCCAAACAGAAATATCTCCAGTTTCTTTCCAATAGATGTAAGCCAGTGATGATTTTGTTCCTGCGCCGTCAGCATGCATGATGTTGCAATAATCAGGATCGTTACCTAAAATATCAGGGATGATTTTGCAAAATGCTTGAGGAAAAATGCCTTTATCTATATTTTTAATGGCATTATGAACGTCTTCTTTTCCGGCTGAAACGCCGCGTTGCTTATAACGATTATCACTCATGTTGCGCAAAGATAGTAGAAAGTAAAAAGTTTGAAGTTAAAAGTTTAAAGTTTAGCATGATGCTTTGCACTAAGGATGGAAATGTCCGCCTGAACGGAACGGGCATGGAGGTATTTCAAGCCCGCCTGAGTGCCCAAATAAAAAAAACCGTTCCTTTTTACAGAAACGGTTTTTGAGCTTTTGGCCTTTTGCTTTACGCTTTTAGCTTTATTTGATAAATAATAATTCTCTGAATTTTGGCAAAGGCCAGATGTTATCATCTACCAATAATTCTAATTTATCAACGTGGTAACGAATGGAGTCAAAATAAGATTTTACTTTTTCATCATAAGCAATCGCTTTTTCACGAGAGTCTTCGATTTTATTTGCAATTTTTCTTTCTTCTACCATGGCTTCAACATTGACTTTAATGAAGTTTACATGCTCAGAAATTTGAGTAATAATCATCATTTGAGACGCATAAGCATCAGGTTTTAAACCGATATCTTTTAAACCTTTTACGTTTTCTACCAAAGAAGTTTGGTATTTGATTGCACACGGAATCACTACATTGGTTACCATTTCGCCAATTACTCTGGCTTCAATTTGTAATTTTTTATAGTAATCTTCTAATAAAATTTCATGGCGAGCATGTGCTTCTCTGAGACTGAAAACACCAGTTTCTTCGAATAATTTAATTGATTTTTCAGATACTAAAGCATCTAAAGCTTTAGGTGTAGTTTTGATGTTTGATAACCCACGTTTTTCTGCTTCTACAGCCCACTCCTCACTATAACCATTACCTTCAAAACGGATGGCTTTTGATTCTTTGATGTATTTTTTCACGATGGTTAAGATAGCAACATCTTTTTTCTCCCCTTTCTTAATCAACTTATCTACCTCAGCTTTAAACTTGATCAATTGATCAGCCATAATCATGTTTAGGGTAGTCATGGGGTTAGAAGAGTTTGCAGAAGAACCTACGGCTCTCAATTCAAACTTGTTTCCAGTGAACGCAAAAGGAGAAGTTCTGTTTCTATCTGTATTATCTAACAAGATTGAAGGAATCTTAGGAATACTGTGCCACATGGTGCTTTCTTCCTTCGCTTTTTTGCTGATTCTTGAAGTTTCAATCTCATCCAAAACATCATTTAACTGACTTCCTAAGAAGATAGAAATGATTGCTGGAGGAGCTTCATTAGCACCTAAACGGTGATCATTACTTACAGATGCAATAGATGCTCTTAATAAGTCAGAATGCTCATAAACCGCTTTAATGGTGTTTACAAAGAAAGTTAAAAACATCAAATTGTTCTTTGGCGTTTTACCCGGAGAAAGTAAATTCTTACCTGTATCTGTAATCATCGACCAGTTGTTGTGTTTTCCTGATCCATTAATTCCGGCGTAAGGTTTCTCGTGTAATAACACTTTGAAATGATGTCTTTTAGCTATCTTTTCCATTAAATCCATTAATAATTGATTATGGTCTATAGCTAAGTTGATTTCTTCATAAATAGGAGCACACTCAAATTGTGAAGGAGCCACCTCATTATGTCGCGTTTTTAAAGGAATGCCAAGTTGTAAAGCCTCAGTTTCAAAATCCTGCATAAAAGCCACTACTCTTTCTGGGATTGAACCGAAGTAATGATCTTCTAATTGCTGATTTTTAGCCGATGAATGGCCAAATAAGGTACGACCTGTTAATAACATATCAGGTCTTGCGTTGAACAAAGCTAAATCAACTAAGAAATATTCTTGCTCAATACCTAAAGAAGAGTTTACTTTTGTGATGCTTTTATCAAAAAAATGACAAACATCTACTGCTGCTTTATCTAAGGCAGCTAAAGCTCTTAATAAAGGCGCTTTATAGTCTAACGCTTCTCCGGTATAAGAAACAAAAACCGTTGGAATACATAATGTTTTTCCAAAGATGAAAGCTGGAGAAGATGGATCCCAAGCAGTGTATCCTCTAGCTTCAAAGGTACTTCTGATACCACCATTTGGGAAACTTGATGCATCAGGCTCTTGTTGTACCAAGGCATCGCCTGAAAATTTTTCTACTGCCGTACCATCTGAAGCTGGCTCAAAAAAAGAATCATGCTTTTCAGCAGTGCTACCCGTTAAAGGTTGGAACCAATGTGTATAATGTGTTACGCCTTTACTCATGGCCCAAGACTTCATCGCTGATGCGATATGCTCAGCGATGTCACGCTCTATGGGTGTCCCTTTTTCTCCTGCATTCACAATTGCTTGAAAAGCTTCTTTAGACATGTAGGCTTTCATTTTTGTTTTGTCAAAAACGTTAGCACCAAAGTAGTCTGAGATTTTTGTAGATGGTACCTTCAGTTCAGGAATAGTTCTTCCTAAAACAGATTGAAGTGCTTGAAATCTAATAGTTGACATTGTTTAGGTGTTTATTAGGGTGTTAAAAATCATTTTTTTAAATAATGGTTCAAAAATAGAATGATTTTATTGATTTTTCTTTAATTTTTGTTTAAAATCAGAATTAGATCTGATTTTTTAAAGAATAATATTTCTTAATGATTTTAATTTTTGTAAAATACTTCAATTTCTCTACGGATTTTAAAGACGATTAGTGTTTTTGTGGTCATTAAATTTCATCTAGGCAAAAAGCGCTCATTTTTTTCATAAAATATAATTAAAACTTAGTCATCAATAAAGATTCAAAATAAGCGATAAAGAAATCAATAATTGAGATAATTATATGGAGTTCATCACAAAACATCAATACAAATCAGCACGAGGAAGCTCGGTTAAATTTGGGAGTTTTGAATGCCATAGCCTATAGAAAAAGTTTAGGTAATCATTAAAAAAACTAGGAGGTGTTTTCCACATTTAGCTCAAGAAAAGCAAATCAGTGGGAGTCTTTTGTTTCTTTTTAGAGTAGAGCCTAAGGGGGAAAACACGGATACAAAATTGTACGAGGAAAATAGGCAATGGATGCACTGAAGATCCAAATTAGTGTAGTTAAAAAAATCTCCGTTTTAGAAATTGGGTTTTCAAAACCCAAAACCCATGAAGGTGGCTTATACTTTTTCTATCTGATTTATAATGGCCAAATAAATTTTTTTCTAACAGAAAGGACTTTTTTTATTTAGAAGAGTGCTTTTTTTATTTTTATACTTGTAGAAATAGCCAAAAATAATCGTGTTAAAAGAAGTTTCTAAAGAACAATGGATACAAATAATTAGTGAGAAATCAACATCCGTTTTTGATGATCCTGATTATTTAGAACTTATTTCTAGACTTCATCGTACTGTTATTCATTATTATGTTTTTTACCGTCAAGAAAAGCATTTATTAGGTTTTGCCGTTCATATCAAAGGGAATTCAATAGTAGTTCCAGACCATTACTCTTATTCAAGTTTTTGGTGGAGTGATACGCTCACGGATTTTGGTTTCTTTGAGGCTTTAGATGCTGCATTAAAAGATTTGAGAAGATTTTATAAATCTTTTTCTTTCAGATTACCTCCGGAGGTAACAGATATTAGAGCATTTATCTTAAATGGATGTGATGCAAAAGTAAATTATACTTATTTGCTTAAAACAGGTAAGCATAAAGTTTATAGAGCAAATCTTTCTGAAAAATTAAAACAGGCTGAAAATTATGATTTTGAATTAGTTTTGGGATCTAATTTCGAAGAAGTTCTTGATCAACAAATCAAAGACTTTCAAATTTTCGGCTACACAAAAAATAAAACACATTTTTACCAAAAATACTTTGAAGTGTTATTTGAAAACAATTTCATCAAATCTTATAGCTTATATTTAGACCATAAATTAAAGGCTTCATCGATAATTATAATTGATAAAAAGGCTTCTAAAGCGTATAATCTTCTACATTCTACTTCAAAAAATAATAATCACTTTCAAGCAAGTGCGTGGCTTTATCAGCAGATTATAATTAATCTGTTTAATAGTGAGATACAGACTTTGGATCTTTACGGAGCAGATATGAAAGGAATAGCAAATTTTAAATCTGGATTTAGAGGGGAGCTGAAACCTCATTTTACGATTAATTATTCTGCTAAAAGAGTTTATTGGATAGAAAGTTTAGGACGTTTAAAAAGTTTTATCAAAAAGTTTCTCTAATCTAAATGCTCATCAGCCCATAATTTTAAGGATAATAAAATCCACACCTTTCTGTAGTAGCCTCTTTTACCTTTAAAAAAGTTTATAACTATTTGTTTAATTTCATCCTGATTAAACCATTGGTAAAGTACAGAGGGTTTCAATAAATTAACCTCCACAAATTCTTTTAAATCTTCTTTTAGCCAATTCTCGATAGGGATTGAGAAACCTTTCTTAGGTCTTTCAAGAAGTTCTTTTGGGATGTATTGATGGGTAATTTGTTTTAAAATATACTTATTTTGATGCTGATGAACTTTAAGGTTACCATGGATAGTGCTTAAGTAGGATACCAATTCAACATCTAAAAATGGGTCTCTATTTTCAATTCCGCAAAACATCATAGATCTGTCTGCTTTCATCAACAAATCCTCTGGAAGATAATATTGTAAATCAAAATCTAATAATTGATTTAGCGCATCTTTGGCAGAATTTAAAGGCAATACATCCGTTTTTGATGAAGTTAAGAGTTCAATTTCATGGTCGCTAAAAAAAGCGATTGAATTTTCATAAAAGCTTTTTAAAGATTGATTTTTTAATAAAGAAGGCAACTTTGGATGTATATATTTTGATTGCTGAACATGAGGAATAAATTTAGCGATATAATAATTTTTAAGTGTGGAACGATAGTGACCGTAACCAGCAAAAAGTTCGTCTCCACCTTCGGAGGATAAAAGTACCTTAACCTTTTTACTCGCAAAATTAGCCGCAGACAGTAAAGCTACAGCGCCACTATCACCCATCGGTTCATCATAAATTTTACCTAAGTTTTTGATGGTTTTAAAGGCTTCTACTTTTGTTAAATAATGCTCATGATGCACTGTTCCTAAATATAGAGCTATTTTTTGGGCATCTAAGGCTTCATTAAATTGATTATCCTCAAAACCGATACTAAAAGTTTGAATAGGGGAGAACGCTTGATTTTTTTGAAGGATAGCAGCCGTAGTAGCACTATCATATCCGCCGCTAAGTAATACTCCAACAGGAACATCAGCAATCATTCTTGATAAAACAGACTTCTCGAGTAAATCTTTAGTTTTTCGAATAATTTCAGGTAATTCTGTGATTTTTTTATAGGCAACTTTGTTCGGAAATTCCCAAAATTTTGATTTCTTGAATTCTTTGTTTTCGAGATTAATTTGGATAAACTCAGCAGGCCTTAACTTATAAATATCTTCAAAAATGGAAAGCTCATTTGGGAAATAGCCAAATTTTAAAAATAGTAATAATGCTTTTTGATTTATTTTTTTTTCTTGCAGATGATTTTTTAAAGCTTTTAATTCTGAGGCAAAACTTAGCGTATCATTTTGATAATGATAAAATATTGGCTTAACACCTAATTTATCTCTTGCAATTGTTGCTTTTTGTAATTTATAGTCGATGATACAAAACGCAAAAATTCCATTCATTCGATTTAGAAAATCATCAGGCCATTGCATATAGCTGTGCAAAAGCACTTCTGTATCACATTCTGTATTAAAATGATGACCTAAATTTTGAAGTTGAGTTTTGAGCTCTTTGAAATTATAAATTGTACCGTTAAAAACAGTGATGAAATTTTTACAATCACTCATCATGGGTTGATGCCCGTTTAAACTGGTATCAATGATAGATAATCTATGAGAGGCTAATCCTAGATGATAAGCTTTATTTTTATCAAAATAAAAACCAGAATCATCTACCCCTCTATGCTTTAAATATGCAGCATCCTTTTGTAAATCATCAGAATTTAGCTTTTTACTAAAATCTATAAAACCATTAATTCCACACATTTATCTCAATAAATAAATTTTTCCGGTTTGATTTTTAAAGAATTGATTGCTGTTGGTTGTCTGCCTATTTTTGAAACTTTCCGTATCCTCAATAAATACTTTATAAAAATATACGCCATTAGCTAAACGATCCCCAAATTGATCTGTCCCGTCCCAACTGAAGGCAGAAATATTATTCCCAATTTGTATAGAACCTAGTTCGTATTTCAATATTTCTCGTACAATCTTACCAGATTGCGTGAGGATTTGTATTTTGATTTTATCTGGTACTTTTTGGCCTGTAATGGTGAACACAAATCTCATGTTATTGACAACAGGATTTGGATATGGATAGAAGTTTGTGATACTAGACTCATTAATTACCTCAAAACTAATCTCATAATCGTTAGCCGAATTGTAGTTTCCTGATTGATCTTTTCCTCGAACTTTTAAAGTATAAATACCATCTTCTAAATGAATTGGGTTATAATTTACAGTTGCACTATTTTGAGACAAATCAACAGCAGGAGTAAATAATAGTTGATTAGTACTGTAATTTAGTCTTTTAAAATCATTATTACTCTCTTTTTTAATATACACGTCTATAAGAGAAGTGTCCTTCAAAAGAATAAATTTATTTTCATCAGTTAAAGAGATAGCAATTTTAGGACTTGGCGAGACAATTTCTTGATTAATAATGCTTTTGCCATCAAAAGTTACATTTACAAGTGGTTGTTGACAATCTTTTGAAACGGTAAAATCTCTTTTAATTCTGTTGTTGAAACTATAAGAATCTAAACCTTTATTATTCTCAAATTCAATTGCTAAAGTATTTTTATTAGACAAACCAAGAGAGGAGATTTGATAGTTTATTTTTACCTGTTGATTAGGATTAAGAGGAGCTAACTTTTTTATTAAAGTTTTCGTCTCGCTTCTTTGAGAATTTGTTAAGACAGCGTAAACGGCTGTAGAATCTGATGGATAATTAGAAATATTTTGATATCCGGGAGTCCATTTTACAGAATCTCCCTCTTGAATCTGATCTTTATAAAAATTATTAGCAAAGTCTAAATTGACCGTATTTTCTGGATAATCTTGATAAGACACTTTCCAGCTATTAAGTTGCGGAGGGGTTCTTTTAAGTGTATCAGTGGTATTGGCTTTAATCTTTAAAAATGGAAATAGCTTGGCATCAATTTGAGATAGGTTTGTAGAATCTTTGTATTGATGGCCTATTAAAGTTTGCTCATTACCATTCATATTTACACCAATAATATCATAATTTACAGAATCGCCGTATTCTTTATAAAAATCTAAATAAGCGGTATTCCATTGCGTAGCAGGACCAATTTTTTGTGATAAGTAATATCCTCGATCCCAAAAAGGATTGTATTCTTTAGACATTTTAATATCCTGTTGATTAGTTGGAATACTACTATTTGGGTCGGCAATCATTTCAGTCGCTTGTCCTGGTGCAAAACCTTTTTGGCCGAAAAAAAGATAGGGTTCTCCAGCATTGACATGATTAATAATTAAGCATCCTAATTTCGCAAATGCATCCTTAGCTCTCTGGTTCATCCCTTTCAAATCAACATTTCTACCATTAAAACCAACAACGTAATAGCCATCAGGAATTCTATTGATATAATTCACTAGAGAATCTACGCCAACAGCTGAATTCACATTAAAAAAGTACTGACCTGTGTAAACCGGAGGATAATTTTGAAAATTATTCACACTCGGAAACGAGAAAAAATCAGTTTTAATGGGATCCATAGCAATCAGTGTAAAACCAGTAAATTCATAACTAGCAAAAGCTAATCGGCCAACTACGCTGCTTCTAAAGGTTCTTTCTGTTGTAGTTGATGCAGCGTCACCTCTTGTTTCTAGTGAGATTGTGTGGGTTGTTTTGGTATAATCGAATTTTTTAGTGTCGCTATTATAGATTATGTTCTTGAATAAATTATTATAAGTAAGATTTCTGTCTTTTTGGAAAAAACCCTCTTTTATATGGTTTTGATAACTGAAATTACTGTATTGCCAAATTCCTCCTTGGTTTTCCGGCAAATCAATTTTTGCTCTCCAATAATAGGTGATATTATTTGTTGTTAGAATATCAAAAGTAGATTTAGCGATTGCATTTGCTGTAACACTAGAGGTTTTTTTCCAAGCACTGCTAAAATCTGCAACCGTATCAATTTCAAAAAAATAGGTCTTATTTGAAGTAAATAAATCACTAGCCTGTACCTCTAAGTTGATTTTATTACTGTCAACAATAGCATTTAATTTAGGAAAAAGGATGTTAATTCCATTGCCAGGTAAGTAATATGTTGTGGTTAAGGAATTATTTAGTTCATTAGATTCATCAATTGTTTGTTTTGCATCAGCGGTTATTTTAAACGTATTATTACCTTGAGCAATAGCCCCTTCTGAGGCAATAGTTAGGTAAAGTGTATCAGTATTGAAAACAGGTTTAAATAATTTTACAGGATAATTTATCTTGGTGTTATTAGTTAGCGTTCTTTCTACAGAAATACTTAACGAATCGGTTAATGCTTTTCCTGAATTTTTTACAATAATTCCAATTTTCAGAGAATCTAATGCGGTTGTTGGCTGTTTGTTAGCAATAAAGAAAGCATTGCTATCAAAATAATAATCAGGTTTAGAGGGGGAATAGAATTTTATGGCTGGGTCGCCCTGAAAATTATATTGTCTTGAGTGCATTCGATTTAAAATATCGTTTGGATTTTGATATTGTTGAATGCTGTATTTCATATTTTCGGCAACAGATTCTCCGTAATGATCTTTAAAAATGTTTTTATAAAAAAGATTTGAAAACGAAGCCAAATAACTGGCTACACCTTCATCAGATGTAGCAATCCAGCCAACACCTGCTTTATTGGGCTGAAACAAAGAGGCCTCACCTATAGAAGTACTTGTTGTGTTTGCGTCGCCTGCTAAGCAACCATTAACCATGTAAAATAATAAAGTATTATCTGCTAATTCATTGGGTTCGCCAAAATTAATTTCAGTAGCAAATGTACTTCCATGTCCAAAAAAAGAAAGAAAAGTACTTCCTTTATTAATTTCTGTAATAATTTTTTCTTGAAGATTATTAGTGATGGGTTCGGTCACATTTTTCTTGAAACTGAAAATATTGGCGCCAAAAAAATCACTTGTCGCATATTTGCCAAATGTACTTTGATAATTTGACCAAGATAGGTTGTCACTTAAGCTTGTTCCTCCACTAATGTGAATAATTTCTTTTCTTTCTATCCCATTAGGTTTATTTTCATAAGCTTTTAACTTATTTAAATAAATCTCAACTTCATCGTTATTATTGGCTGCTATTCTACTGATAGCTAGTTTTGGAGCAAGATTAGTCCCATATAAGGGAGCTGAATACATGTTATCGGAAGGGGGAGTACCTATCGAGGGAACCAAATTGAGTTTTTGACCGTCTGCTGATTTTAAATATTGATTTTCAATTCCTTTCCCTAAAAGAAGGATGTATTTTACAGAAGGACTTTTATCTTGTAGGTATTGAACAAAGTTTCTGATAGCTAATGGATGATTTAATCCGTAATAAAACTCATTAAATAGTTCATCTGTTGTAATCAGGTAACTTTTATAGCCTGTTTGGTTTCTGTAATTAGCATAATTTAGGGCACTTGGTATAAGTTTTTGATTTGTGATAATGATAAAGTCATTAGCTAGGTTTTGTGGAACATTTTTAAAAGATACCTTTTGTAAAGTAACTGATGTTGCTAAAGCAGCATCAAATAAGTAAAACTTATTTTGCTGATCAGGATTAACTTCTAAATCAACGCTATTCCCATTTTTTAATCCTTTAACAATCTGATTTCCATTTTCAGATATCAAATATGGATCGTTAAGGCTACTATTGATAAACCTGAAAAGTGATTTTGAATTAATATCTGAAGAAAACTCAAGGGATTTTAAACCATTGATATCCAAATTTCTCTGATAATTCAACCTAAAATAGGCTGGAGCCTGATAATCAGTTACAGCATTTAAATCATTAACAATAGAGTACTTGATATAGGTTGAACCTGATAAATTTAGTCCATTTAAACTAGTTCCTCCCTTTATTAAGGAGTAGGCTTTAAAGCTAGAATCGGCAAATGAAGTATAAGAAGAATTGTTCGTAGAGATTTCTAGTCTAAAATGATGATTTAAACCTTTACTATTTGTAGATGAAGCATTAGATCGACCTATCAAACTGTAAGAAATTTGAATCGGCGTACTATTGATATAATTTGGGGTGTTTAATGTAAATATCTGACTCTGTCCCAAACCATAAGCGTTGCCAGCTAAACCCTCACCCTCAGTATATTCTGATTCACTAGTTGACTCAATAATGTATGCGCCTCGATAGTAGTTGTTTGAAAAACTTTGAATTACATCAACATTGATACTACTTTGTGGGGTTAAAGCACTTGTATTCGTCTGAGTTAGGGTTAGTCTTTTTCCATTATCGGTATCTATCGTTAAAAAATAGGAGGCTGTATCATTGTACAAGTTTACGTATGGATTTGGATCAAAATTGGGATTACTGTACAATGGTAAATCTGTTTGCCCATCATTTTTATCAGCATAAAATAGAATAAAATCAGAAGGATTGAACTTTAAATCTGCTTCTCCATTTACATAAATAGCTTGTTCTTGACCATTTTTAAATATCTTTATTTTCTGAGGGTTAATATTATTAAGGTCTAATCCTGCTGCATTTAATGTATTATAATCTAGTTTAAAAATGCCTTTTTGTGCAATTTGGATTTTATAATAAGTATTTGAACTTTTGATCCATTCATTAGCATAGTTTTGTTGGGCAATACTTATTTTAGAAAAAAGTAAGAATAGAAAAAGTACAGTGAATAACCTCATGATATAAAAATAGATTATTGAAATGAAAATTAGAATTTAAAGTTAGATGTTTAAAAAAGATTATGTTTTAGTACTCCCGTCATGGTATCCAAGTAGAGTGAACGAATTTAATGGAGACTTTAACCAGAGGACAATTGAAGCACTTTCTTCTAAATTTCATCAAGTAGTAATTTATTTAGTTGCCGATAAGAATTTAAAAAAGCTTGAAATACAAAGAAGGGAAAATAATCAAATCACAACTATTATTGGATACTATCCAAAATCACGATTTAAATGGATATCTTTTTTAAGATATTTTTTTAATTATCTCAAAATCACTAATTATGAGATAAAAAATCGGGGTATTCCAATTTACATCCATACTTATGTTTTCTTTCCGGCGGGTTTAATTAGCTTATACTTTTCAAAAAAACTTCAAGTTAAAAGTGTTTTAACAGAACACTGGACCGCATTTTATAATTTTGATCAGAATTCACTTTCCTCAAGATTTTTTCTTTTAAAGTATCTTTTTAAAAAGATTTTAAGCTCATTCCATTTGATATTACCTGTTGCAAAAGCACTTGAATTAGAGATGAAAAAATGGAATAATAAAGCGAGTTATAAAGTCATTCCAAATGTAGTAAACACAGATAAGTTTAATTTAGCTGATGCTAACAAATATGATGAATTTACTTTTTTGCATGTCTCTACATTATCCTATCAAAAGAACCCTGAAATGTTATTGGATGCTTTTGTTGATTTCTTGATTCTAAATCCCAAAGTTAAATTGAATATTATCGGACCTGAAAATAGTCATTTAAAAGAAAAGGTTGAAAATTCAGCTAGTTTAAAAAACGCTGTAAAGTTTTTAGGAGAAATGGAGCACCATTTTGTGGCTGATGAGATGAAAAGGTGCCATGTTTTTGTGCTTAACAGTCGTTTTGAAAACCTGCCATGCGTCATTTTAGAAGCATTATGTTGCGGCTTGCCAGTTATCAGTACAGATGTAGGAGGCGTTTCCGAAATTTTAAATGAAGAAAATGGAGTATTATTTACTGAAGGTAAAAAAGACGAATTAATTCAATCTCTTTATCGGTTTTACCAATCGTATAAAAAATATCATCTAGCCACTATTTCAGAATCAGCAATTAGAAAATATAATTTTCAAACCATTGCAGATGAAACTTGGGGTACACTTAAGACGAATAACATCTGTTCCTAAATCATAAAATTTTGTTTAAAAACTCACTCTATCAAATTTCAGGCAATGTGATTTCGGCAGCAATGAATCTGCTGATTATCATTTTTACAGCCAGAGTTTTAGGTGCTGAAGGGAGAGGAGAAATTACTTATTTGATTACTTGTATAGGTCTTTTGCAAGTTTTTACGGGCATAGTTGGGAATTCTGTGATGGTTTTTATGCTTACCAAATATCAGCAAAAGGAAGTTTTGATTGCTTCATTTTTTTGGACATTATTGATTGTCATTATTGCGGTACCTTTAGTTTTTGTCATTACAAAATTAACCATTACCAACATCCTTTATTTTGTCTTATTAGGAATCATACAAACTGGGTTTAATAACATCACCGCACTCTACAGCTATCAGTTAAAGTTTAGGTTGTTGATGATATTGAAGATCATTCAACCATTAATATTAATAGCGTTGATATTCACCATTTCATCTTTTAAAAAACTCAATATCAATATATATTGGCAACTTTTGATTATTTCTTATTTACCACATTTTGGGTTTTTATTATTCGAAACTTTCAAAAAAAGCCAAAAAGTAAGTTTCAATAGTTTAAAAATAATCACTCAACACTTTTTAAAACTCGGGGGACTCAATCAACTGAATTATCTAATGCAGTTCGCTTCCTACAGATTTGCAGTTTTAGTAATCATGAGGATGTTAAGTGTAAAAGAGGTAGGCGTTTTTGGATTATGGTTAACCGTTACAGATTCGATTTGGCTTATTCCAATTGGCTTAGCAAATGTTAACATGGCTTACGCCACCAAATCAGATTACGGCATCAAAAACATCCTCCAATACATATTGATAGCTATCGCAATATCAACAGGTTTAATTATCACCGTGTTACTTATCCCAAATGATTTCTTTGTGTGGTTATTGGGAAAAGATTTTACCGAACTCAAATCATTGATTCTCATCAGTAGCCCAGTAATCATCTTATTTACAATAAATATCATCATTGCTTACTTCTTCTCGGCAAAAGGCTTAATTAAATACAATACCATCTCCTCTGGTTTAGGATTTATTGCAATAATATCACTTACATCTTTGATAACTGCGCATTTTGGTTTGAAAGGAGCGGTCATGTCAAATTGTATTTCCTATTTTATATCAATTGTGACCACTTTAATTCTTTTTTATAGAAATTCTAATCAATTTAATTCCAATTCGATTCCAATAAATTAACCATATTTTTTACCTTTGCGCAACCCTTCAGATAGATAAGAAATTGAAAAATTCACAACTCACCACCGTAGATACCGCAAAAGATTTAGGCCTTCTTCCAGAGGAATTCGAAAAGATAAAAGAAATTTTAGGTAGAACACCAAATTTCACAGAATTATCTATTTTTTCTGTGATGTGGAGCGAGCACTGCTCTTATAAAAACTCTATCACTTGGTTAAAGAAATTACCCAAAGATGGTCCGAGGATGTTGGCCAAAGCTGGCGAAGAGAATGCCGGAATGGTAGATTTAGGAGATGGAATTGCCTGTGTTTTTAAAATCGAATCGCATAACCATCCATCTGCATTAGAACCCTATCAAGGTGCTGCAACCGGAGTGGGAGGTATCAATAGAGATATTTTTACCATGGGTGCTCGTCCAATTGCACAATTGAATTCACTACGTTTTGGTGATCCTAAATTGGCTAAAACGCAATGGTTGATTAAAGGCGTAGTCAAAGGAATTGGCGATTACGGCAATGCATTTGGAATTCCGACTGTCGGTGGCGAAGTTTTCTTCGACGAATGTTACCATGTAAATCCTTTAGTGAATGCCATGTCGGCAGGGATTGTAAAAGTAGGGGAAACCGCTTCTGCAACCTCTTATGGCGTAGGCAATCCAGTTTACATTGTAGGTTCAGCCACCGGTAAAGACGGAATTAACGGTGCAGCTTTCGCTTCCAAAGATATCTCTGCCGATTCTGTAAATGATTTACCTGCCGTTCAGGTGGGCGATCCTTTTCAAGAAAAATTATTATTAGAAGCTTCTTTAGAGGTGATTAAAACGGGAGCGGTAATAGGGATGCAAGATATGGGTGCTGCAGGTATCATCTGCTCTAACTCAGAAATGAGCGCTAAAGGCGAACACGGAATGCGTATCGATTTAGATAAAGTGCCCACTCGCCAACAAAATATGTTGCCTTTCGAGATTTTACTTTCTGAATCTCAAGAACGTATGTTAATTGTCGTTCAAAAAGGTCGCGAAGCAGAAGTGGAAGCCATTTTTGATAAATGGGATTTAAATTGTGCCATTATTGGCGAGGTAACCGATACTAAACGTTTAGAATATTATATGAACGGCGAGTTGGTGGCTGATGTTCCAGCTGATGATTTAGTTTTAGGCGGTGGCGCACCAGTTTATACTCGTGAATATAAAGAACCAGCTTACTACCAAGAATATCAGAAATTTAAGATTGAAGATGTTCAAGAACCTGCCGACTTAAAAGCGGTGGCAGAGCATTTAACTTCGCATCCAAATATCGCATCCAAAAGATGGGTAACCAATCAGTACGATTCTATGGTAGGTACTGCCAATATGGTCACCAACAAACCCAGCGATGCTGCTGTGGTTTCTGTAAAAGATACCGAAAAAGCCATCGTGTTAACGGTAGATTGTAACTCACGTTACGTTAATGCCGACCCTGAAAAAGGTTGTGCCATTGCCGTTGCCGAAGCTGCTAGAAACATTACTTGTGCCGGTGGCGAGCCTGTGGCCATCACCAATTGCTTAAATTTCGGTAACCCTTATGTGCCCGAAGTGTATTGGCAATTTGTAGGCGCTATCAAAGGAATGAGTGCTGCTTGTACCAAATTTGAAACTCCGGTTACAGGCGGAAACGTATCTTTTTACAACCAATCTTCGGATGAAGGTCCGGTTTTCCCAACACCAACTATCGGGATGTTGGGTGTGATGGACGACATCAAAACCTTCATGACTTTAGACTTCAAAAACGAAGGCGATTTGATTTACCTCATCGGCGAAAGCCAAAATGATATTGCTTCTTCACAATATTTGGCTTCTTATCATAAAATTGCTGCTTCTCCCGCTCCATATTTCGATTTGGAGAAGGAATACGAGATGCACCAAGTCATCAAAGCATTAATTCAAAATCAATTGATTCAATCTGCTCATGATGTAGCCGATGGTGGTTTATACATTGCTTTATTAGAAGCAGCTATGCCAAACAATTTAGGTTTCAGCATCGAGACCGATAGCGATTTCCGCAAAGATGCTTTCCTTTATGGCGAAGCACAAGGCAGGGTTGTGGTTTCGGTAGCTCCAGAACAGCAAGAAGCTTTTATAGAGTTGATGGCAACTGTTTCCACAGATTTTAGTCTGTTAGGAACAGTAACTGCTGGCGATTTAATAGTAGATGAAGTGCTGTTTAATACTGTGGAGAAAGCCAAAGACACTTACGATAATGTACTGCACAACTTACTTGGCGAATAAATTTTAGAGCAATATTTGTAGGAAATCTCCTAAGGGATGACTTTAACACAGGGTTTATCTTCCATTCGCTAAAGATAGCCCTGCTTTTCTGTTATTACTTGTTCTGGTTTAAGTGTTCCGCTAGGATCACTTAAATCTTAAAATGAAAATAGAGGACTCCGTCCGGTAATAAATAAACTGAAAAAATATTTACTTTTATTTATGGTAACACGCTATCGCTTGGAGTCTAAGCAGGGGTGCTCTTTTATGTATCCTGAGTTAATTAACGTAAGCTCCTCTCTAAGAGTTCTTACTATTACAGAAACGAAATAATGTTAATTGTCATGCTGAATTTATTTCAGCATCTCTCAAAGGAGAGGACCTGCATTAAGGGATTCCGAAATAAATTCGGAATGACA
>JACXVB010000017.1 GCA_014763615.1 Sphingobacteriales bacterium
TCTAAATAATAGACCAGTAAGAAAATTTGGTTATCTAACTCCTAATGAAGTATTTTTACAACTAAAGGTAAGTGTTGCACTTATCTCTTGAACACAGCTTATAATATTATTGCATTTCAATAAGAATTTTAGGATTTTTGGTAACGACATCACTTTTCTAACTTTCAGTATTTGGTATTTAAAATCCTATAAACATCTAAGCCTTTTCGATGTAAACACTATTATTTAATAGGCAAATAAAAAAATCATATTCCAAAATGCGTTGAAACCCTAATGCCTATTGTTGAAATTTGTGGGTTGTTTAAGTATGTGAATCTTTTGATAAGATCTACTCTAAAAATTTTAAAGATGTTATCAACGCCAACACTACCTTCTATATATGGTCCTTTATTTAGTGTATATGTTCGTGAAATCCCATTTTTGTAAATTGGAAATTGTATTAAGTTGGGATTTAAACTAGGGTTATTTTGATCACTTAAACCTCCATAAATTCCTTTGAATGATACTATTTCCCTAAAATCTAGTGCCTTGATAAGCGGTATTTTATTTAGAAAAAAGCCATTAAAATTATGTTCGATTTTGAAACTTACGTAATGATCACTAACAAACTCTAAAAAGTTCATTAGGTTGTAGGAATTATGCAAGTTAGCAAAGGTTTGGTTTCCTCTATGGATATCTAAAAGCGGGAAAGGAGCTTTACCTAAAACGGCTCCTGCTTTTAAGGTCATAGTACTTCGGCCTAACTGAGAAAATTGAAGTTTTTTATTGATAGAAAATGATAATTTAGAATAAGTATATTCCCCACCTATCAAACCAGCTATCCCTTGTGTGTAATTAAAATTAAAAACTGGTTTAGTGCTAAAAATGATTGTTCTAGTAGTTTTGCCTTGATAAAATTTCTCATTTGGAGCGTAACGTAAGTTTAACGCTATTTCAGTGGTAAGAAGTTGACTAACAGTTGTCTGATTGTTGTTTTGCCTCAAATTATACACTAAACCGCCAGTTGGGCTCTCTGTCCATTTTGTAAAGCTTAAGTTATAAGAAAAGTGATTTTTAAATTCCCTTTCATATTCTACTTTATAAACATCGTTGTATAACCTCAAATCATTTATTCCTCTTCTAAAAGAGAGGAAAAGACTGCCCTCCTGGTTATAAAATAAATCCTCTCCAGGTACTTTTGTGTCTCTAAGAAACCCTACTTTAATGTAATGATGTGGAAATTGATATATAGACTGATGATTGAGTGAGTAAGTACCACTTAGGTAAAATTTCAATTTATGGTCTTTAAATCCATAAGCATAATAGTTCTCTAAATAATAGGATTTGCTAAAATTTGGTGTAGTTCTTCCTCCCAAGCGTAGTCGCATTCCCTCTGTTCTATTAAAACTATTAAAAGTTTCTACAGGTCCAATTTCAAAATATTTAAAAGTTTTAAAACCAGTGAACAAAACAGAAGCAATTTCTGCTTTACGCTTAAATGAAGGGATAGATTGCAAGGTATCCATATTATGGTAGATTTCTGCTTGCCCCTTTGTTAGCGTATCTGTTCTGTTTTTTATCCAAAAATCAGCTTTCTTTTTACTGGCGTCAGCTAGGGTTTCTATTTTGTCGCCTTTAAAAACACTATCTGGAATTGATTTATTGAATGCATAGTTTTTAAAAGTAAGGTATCTCTCACCAGTTATACCTGTTCCACTGTCCTTAAACAAACCAAAATCAACATTTTGTTTACTAGTTGATAAATAGTAGTGTTGTAAACTATCTTTATCAAAAGATAAATTTATACTTAAAGACCTTACATAATTTATATTTACACTTTTACTGATCGCAAGTTTTGCTTTTTTTACTGCGTATCTTCCATCTAAAGTGACATATAATATTCCATCAAAAAGTAAATCGTTAGGGTTTCTAGCTTCAAAATTTAAAGCAATTAAATTAGGTGTTTGATTTTTTAAGGTATCAGTAATATAATATTTATAAAAAGTAGGAGCCATATTGGCAATAGGGCTCAAAAACTGTTTGCTCATCACATCAATATTGTTTTCATAAATATCAATACTTTGATACATTCTTTGTATAATGGCGTTAATTCCTGTATCATCCAAATATTTAGAAAAATCAATATTTTTTTCTGCTAAAATGATTGTCTTATCTTTATTAGGGTTACTTTTTAAATAATGATTAGCTAATTTCTCTGAAATATAAAATGGCAAAATGTTTTTACCTCCAAGTTTGGAAGAGTCTTGATCTTGAAACATAAATTGGTATTTCTTAAAAAAAAATTTCTTTTTAAGCTCATTAGAAAAGTTACTGAGATAAAAAATCACTTTTTCATATTCTTGATAAGAAGTGCTAGCTGTAGATCCAAGTTTGTTGGCATCTCTGTTTGCAATTACATGTCTAATTAATTCTACTGCGGGGTTATCTTTATTTTTATATTTTTCATGTTTTCTTTTGGAAGAAACAGAAATTTCATTTAGTATTTGGGAAGTTGCCTTTAAAAAAATATCTATTTTTTGTATTTTATTTGGAATAATTTTTACTAAGAATGGACTGTAACCAACAAAATTGACACTAATTTCAGAGTAATTATTGGTGGTTTCTAATTTGTATTTACCATTTACATCACTAGTAGTGCCAATTTGTGAACCGGCAAAGAAAACTGATGCAAATGGTATCGGTTCTAAGGTTTTGGCATCTTTTATTGTTCCTGTTATTTCAGTTTGTTGAGCAAAACAAATGGAGGACGCGATAACACTTAAAATAAAAGTGAAATAAAGTTTATTTTTTTTGATACTCATGAATGAAAAGAAAAATGATATGTTGTTTATGTAAAAGTTTAATGATTTAAAATCATAACTCAGATGATACTTGATTTAGAGACAATTCTCCTCATCACTTTAATGCGAATACTATTTGAGGTTTTTATGATTGTTTAGACTGTTTATTTGAAGAACAGAATATTGAACTCAATTACTCTGGAAATACAAATTGAAAAGGTTGACTATGTTTTTTAGCTGAAAAGAAACCTATGGCATCAGTTCCAAATTGACCGGATTGCAGAAATACCGGCTCAATAAAAGGATTATATTGGGCTAACTTCTGTCTATCTAATTGAGAGAAGAAATCATACGCATTCTGATCAAAACTTTGGATATAGATATTACCAACAGTCCCTTTTTTATGGGAGTAAGCAGGTTCAATCACAATTTTAATTTCTTTCCCCTCATTTCCTATGTCATTAAATACCGCTCTTCCAATCTCATTTACTTGCACACTGTCATTTCCTAAGCAAGCACTTACTATCTTTGCCTCTGCTTTCTTTGTACTCGTATCTGCGGAACGTTTCATCTCATAGCGATAGAAATTAGTTTGACTACTTACATCCTTAAAATAAACAACCACCCCTTCATGTTCACCATAAATGTCATTATAGTTGGCAACGTAAGAAACACTATCTATAGTTGGAGCAAGTAGATTAGTATTTGCACTGGCTGTATAAGTTTTACCCCCAGAAAGTATAGAGAGGTGGTAGGTTTGATTAGATTGAATTTTCTGATGTCCTTTATAAAAATAATTATACTGACAATCTATTTTATCAAATACACTATCTAAGTTTAATACATCTGAGCTTGTGTTGCTTGAAATAGTGATTTGTGCATTTCTTACTATTAATTGATTCTTTTTAATGGCTTCACCAAAGTAAGGAACTGTTTCATTAAAATAAACAATAGGTACTGAATCGGGCTCGATGAAACCCTGTATGCTCACTTTATTATTATAAGAAGGTGGTGCTACACTAATCGTTTTTTGACAGGCTAAAATGAACCCAACGGATATGATTGTAAAAAAAATGAATGTCTTTTTCATAATTAAAATTTGAAATTAAAGCTTACGCTCGGAATGATAGGAAGTAAAGAAACTTGTTTAGCTAAAGGCTTTTTGGTAGCAGGATCGGTTTCTAAATAAACAAAGTAAGGGTTGGCCCTACTATAAACGTTGTAGAAACCAAAAACCCACTCTCTTTCATAAGGGAATTTTTTGAATAATTTACTTTGTTTTTTATTTGAGGCACTAATATCTAATCTATTATAGGCCCCTAAACGACTGTTGTTTCTCTTGGTATAATCATAATAATAGTTATCGTACAAAGACCCATCGCCATAGACTATAACTTTACCAGCAGGTAAAGTATATGGTTTACCTGTAGAATAAACAAAATCTGCTGATAATGTCCATGCTTTATTTAATTCATAACTCGCTGCTAGAGATAGATTATGGGTGTGGTCAAAAGAGGATGGAAAGCTTCGCCCAAAATTAATATCAGGAAATTGTTGGTTTGATTTAGACAAGGTATAACTGGCCCAACCAGTTAATCTACCAAAGTTTTTCTTTGCAAAAAACTCTATCCCATAAGATTTACCTTTTCCAAAAGTGATTACATTATCTAAATTAGTATTCAATAAAATTTGAGTACCCTCTTTAAATAAAACCTGATTTTTCATGGTTTTATAATAAACCTCTATACTCGTTTCAATCTCATTATCCTTGAAATTTTTGAATAAGCCTAATGCCACTTGATTACTTTCTTGAGGCTTAATTTTGTTACTACTAGTTAACCAAATATCCGCAGGCAATGAAGCAGTACTACTTGGTATTAAATGCACAAATTGATTCATCTGTGTATAAGATGCTTTAATTGATGTAGTGTTATTTAGTGAAAAACGAGTAGTAACACGAGGTTCTATAAAGGTATAAGTTCCACCACTTCCACTAAAATAAGGGATTCTAATTCCGTAATTGATAGAAAACGTATTAGACAGCTGATAATCATCATTGATGTAAAAAGCAGCTTCGTTTGAATATCTTTTAGTTAAACTATCAGGATTTATAGCTATTCTGTTATTCTTTTTTGGGATTTTAGCTGAGATCGCTCCAGGGTAAAGCGTATGATAGGTATAGCTTGCTCCAAACTTGATAGTATGCTTTGTACTCGGTGTGGCTGTAAAATCAGTTTTAGCGTTGATATCTTTAATTCCTGTATATAAAACCTGATAATAGCTATTTTGAGAGGTTCCTAATTGTAAGTGGTAATCATTATATATCAAAGAAGTATTAGAGAATATCTTATTTCCGTATAAATGATTCCAACGCAAAGTAGCAGTGCTATTCCCGAAATTTGTCCCGTAATTTAGACTATTCGCTGCGGTATAAGCGGCATTATCATTCCCTTTAAAGAGGCTTAAAAATAGATGATCTTTTATCCCTAACTCGTAATTTACTTTCGCATTTAAGTCATAAAATCTGTAAGATGTTGATTTAGAAGTGAGTTTCAAAAATAAATCGATATAACTTCTTCTCGCAGATACGATATACGAAGATTTATTTTTTTGAATAGGTCCTTGTAAAGTGAGATTCCCTGAAATAAGCCCTAATCCACCTTCGGCCTTAAAATGTTCTTTATTCCCTTCCTTCATTTTAATGTCTAAAATAGAGCTTAAACGACCTCCGTATTCGGATGGAAATCCCCCTTTAATTAACTTAACACTATTAATTGCATTCACATTAAAAGTACTAAAGAGCCCAAATAAATGGCTTGGATTATAGACGGTCGCCTCATCCATTTGAATAAGGTTTTGATCTAAATTTCCTCCTCTAACATAAAATCCAGAGGTACCTTCTTGTCCACTTTGGACGCCTGGCAGGAGCTGAATAGTTTTAAGAATATCATGCTCACCCAACAAAACTGGTAATTCTTTAATAGATTTAATGGGGACATCAATAATACCCATCTGAGCTTTTTTTACATTATCCTCATTTCTATTAGCTTGCACAACTACTTCGTTTAGGCTATTAGCTTCTGCTCTCATTAAAATAGTGAGTAGCGTATTTTTATTTCCAAAAATTTTCTTAACTACAGGTAAATAGCCGTTGTAAGAAAATACGATTAAGGAAGTATCTGCACTAGGTATGGTGATAGTAAAATACCCGTATTGATTGGTGGTAGTTCCAATTTTTAATTTTGGAACCATTACGGAAGCACTGATAAGCACCTCTTTTGAACTTACATCTTTTACATAACCACTAATGGTAGTTTTTTGAGCAAAAACTACCATTGGCATTAAAAATATAAGAACCAATAAACTTTTAAGAATTTTTTCTTTTATCAAAACAGGCATTTTAAAGGATTTTGTTTGTAATTACTCTAAAGACAAAATCACTTTAAAATAGTCCTATAAAACATACCTAATTATTAACAAGCATTTTATGGGGAGATTTACCCTTAAATCCATTTTTCTTTAAAGGTATTTTGAAGAAAATCCTTAGTGTTTACAAGTTCGAAGTTCTTTGATTTTATCCAGATCAAATAGTTTTTAAGAATTCTGTACAATTCAATACCTGATCTTCTCGTAATATAATTTGGTAATAAATCTAAACTTGGGTTACTTCTTAAATCAATAAACTCCCAGGGATGAAAATAAAGATGCACATAGTTATCTCTAGAATATGTCCAATTAGATAAGTATTTCAATAAGTATAAAGGGAAATGATGGAAACTAAGCCAAAATAAGGGTATTCTAAAAACCGGTGAAACAGAAACTGGAACTTGTATTAAATCTCCAGATCGATAAAAAGTTCTACTTTTGTTAAAATGATTATACCTACCCGGTAACCAAGTTGGATTAAGAGAAGAATTATATTTGTAACCGGCATCTTGTATCCAATGTGAATCTACCTCGGCTAGTCTAGGCATCCTAAATCCGAAAATTTTCACTCCAGATATTTGCTCTAATATTTCTTTTGACTGCTTTAGATGCTCTTTCTTAAAATTAGAATGTTCAACCCCATGAGAGGCTAGCTCATGTCCTTCGGTAATAATTTTTTTTATTACTTCAGGGTAATACTTTGCATAATTTGCGGTACAATAAAAGGTAGCTTTTAAGGCTAATTCACTTAATAACTCTAAAATTAAATAGGTTCCTTTTGTAGAAATTGCTAATTGGTCTTTTAAGACTAAATATTGCCCATATTCTAAAGGAAGATCAAACTCCTCAATATCAAAACTTAACAGAATCATTTGAAATATTTAAGTAATTTGTTTTACGTATTAGGTAGTTTGGTCTATGTTTACTTTGCAAGTATAACTTGCTTAAATACAAAGATATAACCCCAAGAATAAATAATTGTAAGCCTCCAAAGAAAACTATTGTGGTAATTAAAGATGTCCATCCAGAAACTGCATATCCCAGCAAGTAACTAATTATAATATAGGGTGCTAATAAAACAGCTAAAAAGGCGAATATAACACCCATAAAAGTGGCTATAATTAAAGGTTTTACACTAAATGACAGCACACTACTAACTGCTAGTTTTACTAATCTGAAGATAGAATAACTTACTTCTCCATTTTCTCTTTTGTCTGGGGTATATGGAATTCCTATTTGTTGATAACCAACCCACTTTATTATCCCTCTAAAAAAGATATCTTGTTCAATTATCAAGTTTAGGCTTTTAAGCACTTTTCTATCCATTAATCTAAAATCTGATATTCCTTCCTCTAATTCAATGGAGGATAAGAAATTCATAACTTTATAATAGGCTTTGGAAAATAATTTTTGATACCAACTTACATGTGGGTTATTTGTTTCTCTGTAGGTATAAATTACTTCAAAACCTTCCTCCCAATAATTGACGAGTTTGGTAATTAAACTTGGGGGGTGTTGCAAATCAGCATCCATGGTAATAACAGCATCACCATTTGCAACTGCTAGCCCAGCTCTGAGTGCTTGATCTTTGCCGAAGTTTCTAGATAATTCAACATAAAAGATATTAATATGCCTTAAACACTGATTTTGAATCTCTTTTATAGTATTATCTTTACTTCCATCATCAATAAAAATTAACTCAAAATCGTATTCAAGGTGATGGGTTATACTAAAAATCTTATCTACAAGAACACTAATATTTCCCTCTTCATTATAACAAGGAATAACAATTGATATTTTCTTATCCATGGTTTAACATTACAGGTTTTTATCAGACTGTGCTTGAAAAAAGACTTTTGGTTGCATAGTTTCCTTAATGATTTTTAACCAAATCAGAAAACAGGGCAAAGCCTTTAATCCATATGGAATAATATAATTTATTCTAATATACTTAGGAAATAAATCAGATGGAGATAGGCTGGTAAGTAGTAAAGCAAAAATAAAAAGCCCTATATTGAATTTGCTAATAGGTTTAGGAAGTGTAACAAACCATATTGCTACTCCTAAAAAAGCAATAATATAGGTAGGCGATTCTGCAGCCGAACTAAAAATAACAGTAAAAATTAGGGTTGAGGATAAAATCAATAATTGAAATCTTTGATTTTGATATAATTTATACCTTACTAATGGTAAAAAATAAATTGTTAATGCTGGTATAATAATCCACAGATTGGAGATACTAACGCTGAAAATTCTTTCAATCATTCCCATTACACTAATGTTTTGCATAATAGAGGTAGCGTTTGCCAGATTCTTATTTATTAAATCAAAGTACCAATCATGATAGGTTTGAATAATAAATTGAGGTGATGAAACAAGTGCTGGTAAAAGGAGCAATATCAAAGTCCAAAAAATCAAGCTTCGTCTAAACATTGATTTATTTTTTGAGAAAAGATAAAATACAATCCCAACGATTCCATAAAGTTTAATCAGAGTTCCTAAGATAATCATCATCGTGGCCCAAAAATCTTTGCCTTTTGTAATGAAACAAAAACTTAGGATAATTAGAGCGGTTATTAGCGGATTACTCTGTACGCTGGCTGATGAGGTCATTAATTCATGGCTACAGATTAAGAGAATCATTAATTTTTGAATTTCACTAAGAGGAAGTTGAAAAACGGCTACGTACAAAATCCAACAATTGAAAGCTACCCACAACAATACTCCTATTTGATCTGGAAATACTGTAAAAGGAGCAATGATCAACCCAAATAAAGGCCCATAATGGTTTAAATCAAAATAACGTTGAGGATATGCTAAGAATAAATTTTTCTGCGCTATAAGATGTATAAAATTATATTTAAAGATGATATAATTATTCGGAAAATCCCCTCTAATGAGGTTTTTAAGAACTATTGCTAAACTTAAGCTAAACCAAATAATAAGATAAAAAAACTTACTTTTAAGTGTTTTGCTTAAGCTTAACGTTATATCTTTCACGTCTTATTTATTAATTTTAAAGAAAATATTTATTTTGATGTATCAATTTTGATGTTGTTTAATCAATTTTAGAGAATTTATTAATATTCGATTTAATTTGGTTGTAAATAGTTTGATTTAAATTTTTGTTTATTATTAATGTACCATTAGTCAATTTAGCCGACTCTAAATCAGAAGTATGAATTCCCTCAAAAAGAAGTTTGAAATCTAATGAAATTACCACAGTAGCAATGTTTTGTGTATCTACATACAATGAATTGGCAAGAGCTGATAATTCTAATCCATCATTTTGTCCGCCATGATATTCTCCATTTTGTTCATTATTAAAATTGCTTCTTAAATCACCTTCATTTAAAGAAAATTCTAAGGGTATTACATTACCTATACTATTCTTGAAATTTCCTTTTAAAAATAGCGCAGAATGAGTTAAAGTTTGCGAAATATCAACCCTTATCTTAACATTTGAATAATTTCCTGAATTAATATTTACATTCAATATTTTTTGATTGGGTACAAAAAACTCCACTATTGAGCTTGTATCTTCTCTCATACTTAAGTTTTCATTAGAAGCATGTCTTTCTATTTCTCCAGAAACATGATCTAAACCTACAGAGGTAACATTCATAAAGCCGCTGGTAATTTCTAGATTTGGCACTATTCCTAATGTACCATTTGTTTGTTTTCCTAGTATTATAGAATTATTTACTGTATTAAAATGTAACTGCAACATTCCAGCTGGAGTAGAATTTTTGCTTTTTGAACATGAGCTTAGTGTGGCAGTTACTATTAAAGAACTTAGAAGGCCAATGATTAATTTTTTAGTTTTCATAATATTTAACTTTTATTGTAAGACATTAATTTTTTAAAATAGTCCTATATGTTAATTGTTAATTAGAAAAATAGACAAAGAAAATTTTGATTTTCTATTCATTGTGGAGATTCCCAGTTAACAATTATTAATGTTTCTTAATTCGATGGAGTTAAATCTTTAGAGGGGTAAAAGTTAGAAATTGATTAGCTAAGAATTATCAACACTCCAGCTAAAATCAAATAATACCCTAACACAATGACTATTAATTTTTTTAGTTTCATAATTTTTTTATTTGTTATTAAGAAGACAAAAAAGTGGCTTAATAGTCCTATATAAATAGCGTTAAATAATCATTGTAAAATATCCTTAATTGCTATTTTTTTAGTGAGTACATCTGTACAATAGAAAAAGCCTAATGCATTGCCCGATATATTCCCTTTAATAGCGCCTGGGTTCCCTGAGAATATACTTCTCCAATCTGTTTCTTGGAATATTTGGTAAAGATATTGGCTATACGCATCTGATTCAGAAAATTTGCTTACCTCAAAAGAATCACTTACCTGGAAAATATAATTAGTGCGTTGTTCTAAGATTGGAGATAAACCGTATGGAGGAGGATTTGGATGAATGTAAGAATAGAGCTGAACTTTGTTAAATATAGAAGGAGACCAGTTTACACCTCCAGAAAAATGATAAAAAATTTTTGCTGATTCTCCTTTTATAAAACTATGTTTAGGGATAGAAATATTTATTTCATCGTTTTGTTGCTGAACAAATAAATTAAGTTCTGCAGTTGTAATAGGAAGCACTTGTTTTAAAGTATCAAATGCCTCGTAAGTTTTGTTCCGATAAATTACCTTTAAATGATAAGCTTCATTATACCTTTTGTTGTTTAAAATAACTCCTGCATAAATGCCATTCTTATTATAGAGTTTTAAAGGAGTTCCTTCTATAAATACCTCCGCATCATTAATAGGTGAGACACTATCTAATAAATTAGTTGCAGGTTTACTTAAAGCAATAAACTGCTGATTTGTTAAACTATTTACACCTCCTTCAACCACTAAATCATAATGATTATTGGCACTTTTAAATTTTAAATGATCTGCCAATTCCTTTTTACAAGAAAAAAAACAAAAACTAACCCATAAAATGAAACTATAAAAAAAGACTCTCATTAAAATTTAAAACTATAAGATATAGTAGGTATAACCCCTGAAAAAGACTCTTCAAAACCTAAATTTTTAATCGTCTGATCTTGATTAATTCTATAAAACAACAGATTTTTGCGATTATATAAATTATATATACCAAAAGTCCAGGTGCTTTCCCAAATTCTTTTTTTAAGGTATAAACCTTTATTATTTTTTGGGTTTAAAATGACCTCTATATCTAATCGGCTATAATTAGGGAATCTAGAAGTATTTCTACCGTCATAAATAGGAATTCTTATTCCATTTTCGATGTAGTATCCTGTTGGTAAAGTTACTGATCTTCCGGATTTATAATTAAATAAGGCACTTAAGGTTAATCTTTTACCCATGTCATAACTTAAGTTTACTTTCAAGTTGTTGGGAGTATCAAAATTAGTAGGATAAGGATTACCATTATTTATCAAACTGATGCTTCTTAAACTTCTTGAATAAGCATACCCCACTTCAGCTGATAACTTTTTAATGCTTTTTTGTAAACTGAGCTCAAATCCATAAGCTTTTCCCATGCCAAATTTTAAATTATTTACAAAAGATGGATTTAATATAATTTGAGTATGGTCTAAAATATCTGATTGATTATATAGCTTTTTATAATATATAGCAGCATTTAAAATAGTTCCTTTATTCTTCCAAAAAGAATAAGTTAAGGAAATCATGTCAGCTTTTTCTGGTTTTATATTTGGCCCAGAAGGAAGCCAAGTTTCTAAAGACGAATATGCTTGTTCGTTATTTTGAACAACTTGAATATTCTGAATATTTCGAGTATATGCAAACTTGACTTTTTGATTTTTATTTAATTTGAAACTGATTAGAAACCTTGGCTCTAAATTAAAATACGAAGTTGGAGAACCATTTTCTCCTTGTCGAGACGTTTCTGAAGAATTGAAGAAACCAGCTCTTAACCCATAATTTATTTGTACAACTTTAGAAAGGTCAATTTCTTGATTGTAATAAAATGCATACTCCAAAGCAATAATCCTGTTTAAACTCATAGCAGAATCCCGATGAAGAGTTTCTCCGGGTTTAAAAAGATGATTAGTTATAAAAGCTCCAAATTGAATCCGATTTTCGGGTTTTTTGTAAAACGTGAAGTCAGCTTTCCAAGTAATATCTTTAATTCCAGTGATCCAGTTTTTATTCTTCAAAGAAAAGTTTGGAAAACTTAAAGTGTTATTGTAATTACTAAAGATAAACGAAAAATTAGAAAACAATTGAGGACTGTAAATGTGATTCAGCCTCAATGTAGAGGTAGTATTACTCCAATTGTTGGTATATTCATTATCAGAAAATAAATGATCAAAACCGTGATAAATAGAAAAGTAAATTCTAGAATTTCTATTGATAATATAATTGGTTTTTAAATTAAAATCAAAGTAGTTAGCATTGATATTAGAATATTTAAATTCGTTATTATAAAGATCTGTTAAGCTTCTTCTTACAGATAAGAGGTAAGAGCTTCTATTTTTAACGAGCGGCCCTTCTGCTGCTATTCTGCCTGATAAAAGGCTTAAACCTCCTTTTAGATGAAAAGAAGTTAGGTTTCCTTCGTCTAGCTTTGTGTTGATAACAGATGCTAAACGCCCACCAAAATTAGCCGGGATATAGTCATTATAAAGTTCTACATCTTTAACAGCATCTATATTAAAAACAGACACCAAGCCAAAAAGGTGCGATGGATTGTAAATTGGAGCTTCATCAATCAATACTAAATTTTGATCAAAATTTCCTCCTCTAACAGATAAACTTGAGCTTCCTTCTGAAGAATTAACTATCCCTGTTTGATTTTGTAGTGCTTTTAAAACGTCCACTTCTCCACCAAAATAAGGCATTTTATTTATTCCATTTATACTGATATTCTTTATATAACTTAAAGCTTCAACGCTCTCGTTTGCTAAAGATATAGGTTTAAAGTTTACCTCATTTAATTGGTAAGACTGGCGCTCTAAAGCAATACTCAAGTAATTATCTTTACTTAAATCAACGCTTATGGTCTTAGTTTTATAGCCGATATATGAAATAAAAAGTACGTAACTATGCGCAGGTAATGAAATCGAAAAATAGCCATATTGATTAGTTAGTTGTTTAATATCTTCAATCTGTAATGTTGCTCCAATTAAGTTTTCACCAGTTTCCATATCATAAACAATTCCATTTAGTGTTGAGTATTTGGTTATTATTTTATTGATGACAATGTGTTGGGCAACTTCTTCATAAATGAATTCCCGATTTGATAGGAGATAAGCTAATATGATTCTGATTTTAGTATCAGAAAACGCCTTAGGTAAAATGCTTTTATTCGAAATAATTATAGGATCATATGAAAAAGAAATGCCACTTACTTTTTGAAGTTGATGAATGGCGTCAATAGTAGAAATTTTATTGAAGGAAATAGAAATATGCTTGTTTAAAAGACTATCCTGAGCAAATGACTTATGAAAATTAAATAAGACCAACCAGAAACATATAGTTAGAGTTATTACATTTTTTCTTTTAAAAAAACTAAGATCATTAATGAGAAATAGCATCTCTAATTTAAGAAATATTATTAGGCATATTTTAATTTCAATCTAAATAAACAATATCATTTTTTGTTTGGATATTGATATCTAAAGTTTTAGCAATTACTAATAAAATATCTTCAAATTTTTGGTCTTTAAATTCAGCCGTTAATTTCTTGGATTTTAAGGCCTCATTTTCGATAATAATTTGCCTATGGTAAACTTCTTCTAAAGTTTTAACTACCTCTTCCAAAGAACTATCATTAAAATAGAGATGATGATCTACAAACGCTTTAAAATTCAAATCAGAGATTTTTTCTTTTACTATTCTTTGATTAGACCAATCATAGGAAACAAATTCACCTGCCTTTGCATTAATATCAATGGGCTTATTTACAATGTTTAATTTAACTTCTCCGGTTTGTACATTAACAATTACCTGATTTTTTGATACTTTAAAATTAAAACTTGTTCCTACATCTGTAACTTTAATGTCTTTATACTCGATAGAAAATGGTTTATCAGGTTGATGTACAATATTTAAAAAACACTCCCCCTTGCTAAGTTTAAGCTCACGTAATGTAATAAACTTACTTTTAGAATAAGTTACCTCTGTATTGTTATTTAAAAAAATAGTAGAACCATCAGGAAGTGCAATATTTTTAGTATTAAGATTAGTAGTGCTGATAGTCACTATATCCTTTAAATGATAAAAATATAATATACTAAACGTAATAATGCTGATGGAAGCAGCAATTCCTAGCCAATGTTTTGGAGAAAAAGACTTCAACTTATTCAAATATTTTTCTGGCTTTGCTTTTTTAGAAATATTTAATTTATGATGCAGATTTTCTAATGATGGGTTTACTTGTAGTTTTTGATAGACGCTTAATAGTGATAAACTATTTTCAGTATCAACAATTTCTTGATAGAATGAATTGTTTTCTGAACTTAAATTCCTCCATGCTTGCAATTTAAGATCATCTTCAATAGAAATGACCTTCTCTATCTTTTGTATAATTAACAAAAGATAAACAGATTCTTCTTCATTAAGATTAAAACTTTCCATTGTATAGTATAGACATTAGTGATAAAAAAAAGTCCTATATAGTTCAAAAATTAGTAGGATAATCATACTCAGATGGCCATTAATATTTTCTTTTAGTTTCTTGTAGGCATAAGTAAGGTGGTTTTTAACTGTTTTAATAGATATATCTAGTTCATCAGCAATTTCTTGTTGCTTTAATTTTTGAAATTTACTCATCAATAGCACCTTTTTGCATTGGGAGGGTAGCTTTTCAATGGCCATTTCTAATTGTATCAATTTTTGTTCTAAACCCATTGCTTCATCCTGATTTTCTTCAAAATCCGTAAAAAGCTCAACTTCATATTTTTCTTGATGCTCATTTATGAGCTTATTTTTTCTTATTACATTGATTGAAGTATTAACCACAGCTCTAGCTAAATAGCCAGCCAAAGACTGAGTGATAATTATTGAAGAAGCTTGATTCCATATTTTTATAAAAACATCATGCACTACCTCCTCTGTAATTTCCTGATCTCGAGTATATTTAAAAGAAAGCATAAAGAGGTTTTTGTAGTGTTTCTGATATAATTCATCAAACACCTTTTGATTTCCTAAGGCTATTTCATTAAGGATTTGCTGATCAGACAATCCGGGTGTTTTTAAATTCATATCTTAATATTAGAAAACACGATACCTTAATATTTGAGATGATTTTCATTGAGTCCCAAATTTGTAATGCCTTTATAATTGTTCTCTTAAAGGTAAAAAAAGGCAAAGTAAAGAGGCATTTCTGAAATTTTCTAATGTAAATCACTTTGTAAATGTAAATGAAAAAATTGAATCTGATTAAATTTTGAACAAAGCTTAGTATAGACCAACTATCGTTAAATTTTAATTATGAGCGCAAAAGAGCTCTAATCAATTTTATTTGAATAGATTTCTTATCTTGTTTACGGTTTATTTATTTAAGATTCCTTCTAATAACATCTTCGAGAATTGAGTGCTCTCTTTCTTTTATTCTTGTTCCCCTCTCTCCTTTAGGTGTTCTTGAAAAACTAAAACCTAGGCCGCAGTTTGTGCTCTTCTAAACTAATTAGATAGAATAAGGATCTTAAAAAAGGAACTTAACTGTCCATATATTTAACATAATCCATTAAATTGCATGCCTTTAAACAATTCTTTATGTTAAGTGACCCAAAATTAAATTATAGCGTGTCAGAAAATTTTAAGCGAGTTAAGCTATGGTTTTTGATTCCTCCATTTTTGTTGTTGCTGTTCATCTATCTATATTTTGCCTTTTTTCATGATGGGAATACATTTACTGTTGAATATGTTAAAGTTCAAACAGATTTATTTTTTTACCTTAATCACAGACTATCTACTTTCCCAAATTTAGAGTTCAACCTTATTCAAATAGGCGATGTCATCATTGTTTTCCCATTATTAACCGCTCTAATTATTTATGCTCCCAAATTATGGGAAGCATTGTTAATTTCATCTATCATTTCATTGATTGTTGCGGCTATTTTGAAAAAAATATTTGCAATACCAAGGCCGGCAGCGGTATTAAACCATGATAGTTTTACCATTGTTGGCGACACGCTTTCAGGCAGAAACTCTTTGCCTTCTGGTCATTCAATCACTATGTTTATCATCTTCACCATTCTATGGGCAGCGTTTATCCCTAAAAAAAATAAAATCGTCTGGGGTATTTTTATGCTTTTGGTGGGTTTATTTATTGCATTCTCAAGAGTGGGAGTGGGCGCACACTATCCGCTTGATGTAATTACAGGTAGCACTATCGGAATTATTTTAGGCATTGTTGGTATTAGAATAAGCCATTTTATCAATTGGTTTGCGTGGCTTAGGCATAAGAAACTTTATCCTATTTTTATGTTGGTACTGGTCATTTGGGGAGTGGTGATTGTACAGAAAATAATGGCTCTAAATTTGGCGATATTTTATATTTCTTTGCTCTCTTTAATTGTATCCTTGTATTTAATGGCAACTTATTATGCTAAAAAAACCTATTAAACTAAGCTATTTCGTATTACTTCTAAGTGCTATTAATTTAGTTTTTTACAATATTCCTGTTTACAGAGATGCCTTAAATAATCTCGATATTAAAACTTTTAATGGCATCTTACTTTTTGCTAGTTTAACCATTGCGGCACTAGTTGCAAATGCATTACTTTTTTATTTACTCCTCTTTTTATTTCGAGTTTTTGGAAAAGGGATACTTGTAGTACTTTTTTGTGGCAATGCGGTTGCTTTATATTTCATTAATACTTATGGTGTGATGATAGATACCACCATGATTGGTAATGTTTTCAACACCAATTTTGAAGAAGCCAGTAGCTTTTTCTCCTTTACTTTAATAGGCTATTTTGTGGTTTTGGGGATACTTCCGAGTATTTTATTGTTCAAACTCAAAACCATTTACCCAACGCTAAAAAAATTCGCTATACATGTTCTGTTAACACTCGTTTTTCTATTGTCGTTCGCTTATATCAATGCTAGAAATTGGCTTTGGATTGATAAAAACGCCAAAACTTTAGGAAGCTTGGTAATGCCTTGGAACTATCTGGTGAACATTAACCGATACTACATTCATAAGGATGACGATAAAGATACACAGCTATTATTGCCGAATGCTACCATCAAAGACCATCAAAAATCTATTGTAGTGCTTGTAATTGGAGAATCAGCAAGGCGAGAAAATTTCTCTTTATACGGCTACAAAAAGGACACTAATCCACTGCTTTCAAAAATACCGAACGTACACAGTTACTTGGCAGAATCAAGCGCAACTTATACCACTGCTGGAGTGAAAAGTATCCTAGAATACAAGGACACCGATAAACTTTATGAAATTTTGCCAAACTACTTATTCAGGAATCATGTAGGGGTTTTCTGGAGAACCACCAATTTTGGAGAACCTAAGGTGAATATTAAAAGTTATCAAAATAGAGAAGCTTTAGAGAAGATCTGTAAAGGAGATGATTGTGCTTATGATGAAGTTTTGCTTAGCGGTTTAAAGGAGCAAATTTTATCCTGCAAAGACAATAAAATATTGGTGATTTTACATACCAGCACTAGTCATGGGCCAAGTTATTTTAAAAAATATCCTCCTCGCTTCAATAAATTTAATCCAGTATGCGAAAGTGTGGAGCTAGAAAATTGTTCTCATGAAGAACTAGTAAATGCTTATGATAACACCATTGTTTACACAGATTATCTCCTCGCTTCATTAATAGGGGATTTAAAGGATTTAAAAGACTATCATTCTTGTATGATTTATCTTTCAGACCATGGTGAATCTTTAGGTGAAGACAATTTATACATGCATGGAATACCTAAAAGTATCGCTCCGAAACAGCAAATAGATATTCCATTTATTGTATGGACGTCTGATGATTCCAAAAAATTAAAGCCTAATAAGGAGATGCTATTTCAATATTATGTTTTTCATAGTGTTTTAGATTTCTTAGCCATAAAAAGCCCTATCTACGACCAAAAAATGAGTATTTTTAGGCCATAAAGTTCAAATTCTTGATAGGGCAATTTTTAGAAGGATTGTTGAATAGAGCGTAGGTTTGCGGTTTAAAAATATCTAACAAACCTGCCGGACCAGCCCAAAACCCATTAATAATGTAGTTTTCACCATTCATTCCTTTAGTCAGGAGGTTTTCTTTAACTACAGTTGGATAATTATCAGAAAGTATAATAACAAAATTCTGTGTAATTGGAATGGTTTTCATACCCATTTGCTTTAGTTCACTCAGCATTTTTCTCGGCACTAGAAATAAGTCTCTTTGCTAATTTAGGTTTCCATTTTATTTTGCTTCCTATACCAAAATAAATCTAATAAGGTAGTATCAATTGGATAAACAGCCACCTTAGTTTGTTTAAGAATAGCCAAAGTTTCTTGCCATGATGGATATCCTTACCTAGATTCGATAAATCCTAAGGCTCAAATTGGAGGTAAAGGTTATTTACCCGTAAGCCAAGTGTAAGCTTCAAGCACACTTTTATAGTCTCCAGAAATAAAGTAATAACTTAAATTGCCATTTTGTGTACTAAATTGAAATTGATTGGGTTGTGATTTTCCAATATCAAAAAAGCCATCTCCTTTATTATCAAAATAAATTCCGTAACCCCGATTAGAGGTATAAAAAGGAACAGAAATATTGAGATTTCTTTCTCCATAAACATAGCCGTAATGCGGCTGATGATAATTTTCTAACAAGTAACCTCTACGATTTACAGGTAGAGCCCGAGAACCTAAACCGTAAATGGCTTCTTGCGGTGCTAAAGAAAAATCTAAAACTTTTAGTGAATCAGAAATAGTGTAAGCGAGGTTGTTATTGGTAAGTAATTTATGTTTAACGCCCTCAAAATGAATATTAAAATTCCATTTATTGATGGTGATAAATAAAGAATCTGTTTCGAAAAAAATATTATCCAAATTTTGAGCCACCCTCACAAAGGTAGGATAAGGTTTAGCTACCACCACGTAAGATGAATCTAGCAGCTGTTTGTGGTTCTTGAGATAGCTTACCTTTACTACATTAGGTTGATAAGCAGTGAGTTCTATCCAACCATTTTCGGCGTAAACCTTTAATGTTTGCCCCTCATGATGAAGATGATCATAAGTTTTAAGTTGCTCCTTTTGCTGTGCTTTTAAAATCCCTTGAGAAAAAAGAAGAAAAAGCGTCAAGCCGATATAGATTTTCATCCTGTAAAACTAAAACGTTTGCATTAAGAATAAAAGAAATTGAAAATAATGGACATACCAAACTGATTTAGATTAATCCAGATATAATATTGATGCTCAACGCAAGTATAGCTGTATTAAAAATGAAAGAAATTAAACTATGCAGTAAAGCGAGTCTCCTTATTTTCCTTGAGCTGATTTCAACATCCGAAACTTGAAAAGTCATTCCTAAAACGAAAGAAAAATAGGCAAAATCTAAATAATCAGGATTTTTTTCATTCGGGAATTCTAATCCTTTTCCTTTATTACTGTTGTCTGAATCGTTATTATAAAAAAGGTGAGCATATCTAAAAGTAAATAAAGTATGCACCAAAAACCAAGCACAAACAACAGAGCCTAATGAAAGAATGATGTGATCAACTAAAACAACTCCATTCAACGTTTTAGATGATTTTAAAAGTAAGATTACGGCACATAAACTAGCGATGGCGGCAAAAAGGATAAAAATAAAAATCCAAGTTCTGCTTGAGTCTTGAATACTCGCTATTTTTTTCACCTCTAAAGGGTGCTGGCTAAAAATGGTGTACCAAGAAAGAAAAAGATGAGTAAGGGCAAAGCAAAGCCAACTAGCCATCAGACTTGACGGGAAAGTATGATGATTTTTGAATAGAAAAAAGGAAGTTACGGCTACAAATAATGAAATTAATAATCGGTGGTGAGCGTCTAATTTATTCATCATTAAAACGATATCCTATTCCTCTTACAGTTTGTAAAAAATCGGGTCTATCTGGATTTCGTTCAATCTTTTTCCGTAAACGAACAATATGCATATCTAAAGTTCGGGTGTTCACATCAGAATTATAACCCCAAACCTCCATCATCAAATCATCTCTACTGATAACCGTATTTTTATGATTCAGAAAATATAGCAAGATTCTATTTTCTAAAATTGTCAACTCGATTTTTTTATTTCCTTTTAGCAAAGAATGGGTGTTTGGATGATGCTCCATATCGCCAAAACGCTTATTTTCATCCTTATCATGAACCACATATTTTACCTTACTATCTAACATAGCCACCAAAACCTCCATATTAAAAGGCTTGGTTACATAATCTGAAACGCCAAAATTAAAAGCATCAATTTTATCTACATCCTGAGATTTAGCGGTCATCATGATAATGATTTTCTCAAAACCTTTTTCTCTTAATAAAGTGCAAACTTCAGAACCTTCTTTCTCTGGGAGCATCCAATCTAATAAAACAATTTCTGGTTGTTCGCTTAAAATCATATCAACTGCCTCGTTTCCATTGGCAGTTTCTAAAACTTTATAACCTTCTTTTTCTAAACGAGAGCTTACCAAAAATCTAAGATTTTCGTCGTCTTCTACAATGGCAACTTTAATTTCCTTTTGCATACATTAATTGTCGTAAGGTAATATCACATCAAATTCAGATCCTACACCCGGTTTACTTTTTACCGTAATATCTCCATCCATAAAAATAGCGAGTTCTTTACAGAAGGCCAAGCCCAAACCCACGCTTCCTTGTTGGTTATAGCGATTTTGTATCCTATAAAATTTCTTAAAAATATGCTTTAATTCTGAGGCTTCAATACCAATTCCGGTATCTTTAAAAGAAAAAATAATTTTATTTTTGAGGGTATAAACGGTAATCTTCAGATTTTTGCTGCCCTGTTGTGCATATTTATAAGCGTTCTCCATTAAATTATGAAAAATACTACTGAGCAATGTGGGGTCTGTATGAAAAAACTCTACATTAATTAAATCCAGTTCTATCTCATAATCTGGGTATTTTAGCTGAAAAGCATCAATCATATTATGAGCAAAAACTTCTAAGTTCACTTCTTTTGATTTTACAGAAATAGCTTTATTCTCTATCTGAGTAAAAGAAAGTAGTTTGTTCATTAAATCATTCAATTTATCAGCTTCTTCGTCTAAAATTTTCCCGTAATGCGTAAGTTCTCTTTCTGTTAAATTTTTTGAATTAAGAATATTGCTCCCTGCTACCTTAATTACAGAAACCGGTGTTTTAAACTCATGAGTAAAGTTATTGATGAAATCATACTGTAAACTGAATAGCTTTTTATTGATGCTGAGATTTCTATAAATTAAAAAAGTGATGAATGCTAAGATGAGATAAATAGCAAAAATAGCTAATGCAATAGGTAAAAACCGCAAATTAACCTCATGATACAAAAATTCTTTATCGCTTGATAAGTATAGTTTATAATCTGAAAATGCCCCAGGTAAAGTAATTTCGGTACTTATTAGGTTTTGATTTTCTAAAATCGGATCATAAGAAAGTGGTTTAACGCTAACGTTTTGATAAAGTTCTGGATGGGTGTTTTTTAAAGATAGCTTATACGGATTCAATTCAAAAGAAAAAATATCTAAATCATACAAAGGAGAAGGTGGTTGATTTTTAAACATCAAATCCTGATAAATTTTAATATCCTCTCGCCTGGGAATATTCATGTAACTGATTTTTCCTGGAACGATACTGAAGAATATTTTAAAAATTTGATCACTGGTGAGCGCTTTTGTGGTATCTGCTGATTCTAAGAAACTGGCAAATTTTAAGCCTATTTTATTAAATTCATCACTCAAACTCAAAGATAATAGTTGCGGATCCGTTTCTCTAAAAAGCACTATGGAGTCTGCAGGTGTATTTCTGCCAAATCGATAAAGGGTTTTTAATCCAATAGAAAAACGATTGACTTTTAAACCATCTCTAATGGGATGATTACTTACATCAGAATCATAAAATAAAATATGCGAAACAAAGGGATATTTCTTAAAAACAGTGTCGGAATATTTAGAAGCCGAAAGTGAATCCAAAAAGCCTTGATAGAAAGAAAGTTCTGGGATTTTATTTTGAAATAGTGTATTGTAAGGCTCGATAGTTTGATCTAAAACATCAATTTTTAGAGAAGAAAACTCATTTTCAATAAATTTTTTCGTGAGGCTATATCCTACATATAAGGCAATGATCAGCGAAATAGTAATGAGCCCCATGAAAGACATGATAAGAACAAAATTCTTCCTATAGCTGATTTTCTTAGCCTTTGCCATGAATAATTATCGCTCTGGATGTAAGTATTTATTTAAAAAAATCTCCAATTTCTGATAAAACTCTAATCTGTTTTTAGGATCATTAAAATAATGACCCTCATCTTCTTTTAAAAGATAATTTACATTTTGGTTATGCTTTCTCAACTCCTTTACAAATTGGTTAGTCTCATTTACATTTACTCTGGGGTCTTTAGCTCCTTGAGCAATTAAGGTAGGCATTTTAATTTTATCTATTTGGAATATGGGCGAAGCATATTTTAACTCCTCAACATCACTTTCAGGATTTCCGACAATTTCATTGAGCATTTGTTGATAAGGTTTATAATAGGCCGGAAAACCCTTTAAATAAGTGAAAAGATTGATGAAACCAGAATAAGAAGCCGCACATTGATATAGATTTGGATGATAAATAATCTGATTTAGTGCTGAATAACCTCCAAAGCTAAAACCATAAATACCAATCCGTTTCGGGTCTGCAATTTTTTCTTTGATGAGCCATTCTACGCCATCAGTAATATCGTCTTGCACTTTAGTACCCCATTGCTTGTAGCCTGCCGTTTGAAAAGCTTTTCCATAACCAGATGAACCTCTAAAATTCATTTGAAAAACCGCATAGCCTTGATTTGCCAAAAATTGTACCTCTGCATTGTATCCCCAAACGTTTCTATTAGAAGACCCCGAATGTGGAAGAATTACACAAGGAAGGTTTTTATTTGCTTGATTTAAAGGTAGCGTTAAATAACCATGAATGGTTAATCCGTCTCTACTTTTATAACTTATCGCCTGCATCTGGCACATTTCTGTGGGGTTTATTCCCGGATTGATCTCAGAAAGCTTTGTGAATTGCTTATCCTTAGCATGATAAAGATAATAAGCACCAGGATCACGGTCTGTAAAGGTTCTTAACAAGAAAATATCTTCTTTTTGATTTTTATCAATAATCTTAACTTCTTGCTGCGGTAACTTAGATTTGATTTGAGCATACATTTCCTTTGCCTTATCATCAAAAAAATAAAGCTCTCTCTTAGAAACTTCATAAGTGAGGTAAACCAGCTTCTTCTTTGCTTTAGAGCAAACTACATCCAAAACATCAGCCTCTGGATTTTCATAAATTACTTTAGCCTCTTTGCCGGTTTCGCAATCAAAATCTACTAAAGCCAATTTATCTCGGTTAAGATTAGAAAGTGCATAAATATGATTACCTACACCTGTAAAACACAAGGGCTGTAACATATTTTTGAAATTATTACTGATAACAGGTTTAAACGCATCCTTTTCAGAAGCTCTAAAATATAAGGTTTCATTCACTCCATCACTGCCTATGGCTAAACGTACGCTTCCATTATTATCAGAAATCCACTCTACAATATTTCCTGGATTTTTTATCTCTAAAGTTTTTTGACCTGTTTTGATATCCAATTTATAAACATCAAAAAATTCTGGATTTTGTTCATTTAATGCAATTAATAAGTAGCGATTATCATTTCTAATTCCATCAATAATTTCTATTTTGGTTTTTGGAGATGTTTTAATTTGATGGGTTACTTTTCCATCTTTACTCACTGTAAAAGCCTGATAATTTCCATCATTACCCTTGTCTTGAACGTAAAAAAGCTCTTCATTCCCTGCCCATAGGTAATACTTAACCCCAGAACTCTCACAAATGGTTACTTGGATATTTTTTTTACGCTCAATGTCTTCAACAAAAATATTTAACTTGCCTTTATAAGGTTTTAGATAAGAAAGATATTTTCCATCAGGAGAAATTTTGAAAGCCGATTTTTCAGCTTCTCTAAAAAAAATATCGGCACTAATTTTATCGACTTTAACGTTAGGTTTACAGCCAAAAAGTAGTGCGCAAATAATGATGAAAACACTTTTTTTACAGAAAGCCGTCATTCAATTTTGTTGATTAGATTGATGGATGATTAGGATGAAATCCTTGACTCTTTTTAGTTTCTTAATATTACATCAAAATAAATAAATAAGCCAAACAAGAATTTAAAAAATCAGTAACATTTAAAATACAAGCAAGGCAATTGTTACAAGCACAATTGAACTAGCTTTTTAATTTTTATAAATTTAAAATATGCAAAAGGCTATTAAAATCTGCTTCATTTTTTTGCTCTTGCTCTCAGCTCTTCCTGCTTTTTCACAGATGAATGAACAGGCGGCTCTTGCAAATCAATTTTTTAAAAATGGCGAATATGAAAAGGCTTTAAGCATTTACGATCAGCTTTATCATACTAAAAACGGAGATCAAATTTTTTATCAAGAGTATATTAATACACTTTTAAAACTGAAGAAATTTGATGAAGCAGAGAAAATCATCAAAAAGAAAATCAGAGAAAATCCGAAATACAAAATAGACCTTGGCCAGCTTTATTTAGAAAAAGGCGATAATCATGAAGCTAATAAGATTTTTGATGCGGTATTAGATGATATGCCTGCAAACCAAATGGCTATTTCTGAAACTGCAAACTCTTTTTATGCCATTGGCAATTATGATTATGCCATCAAAACCTTTCTTACGGGTAGAAAAATATTAAAAGATGAAGATATTTTCGGCTATGAATTAATCAATCTTTATCGATTTAAAAGGATAAAAGATGGACTTACTATTGAGCTATTAAAACTGATTACCCAGCATCCAGAGTTCTTACAAATGGCAAAAAACAACATCAGCAGAACCTTTGAGAATGAAGACGACTATAACTTTCTCAAAATTCAGCTCTTAAAAAGAATCCAAAAAGACCCACAAAACACTAATTATATTGATTTATTAGCTTGGCAATACATCCAACAAAAACAATTTGATTTAGCTCTGATTCAAATCATTGCTTTAGATAAAAGAAATAATGATGACGGCGGAAGAGTATATGCACTAGGGAATATTTTGATAGAAAATAAAGTTGTAGATGCCGCTACAAAAGCTTTTGATTATTTGATTAACAAAGGCGAAAAGTCATCTTATTATATTCCTGCTAAGGTGGCTTTATTGCGACTAAAAAACCAACAAGTTTTGGATGGGAACTATCAACCGGCAGACATTCAAAGTTTGGTTGATGCTTATAACGAGCTGCTCGATCAGTTTGGGCGTAATTTTCAAACTGCTTTTGCCATCAGACAGCTAGCTCATTTAAAAGCTTTTTATCAGAATAAATTTGCTGAAGCAGAAGATTTACTAACTCAAGCCATTAATTATCCCGGTTTAAAACCAGAAACGCAATCCGAAATCAAGCTAGATTTAGCTGATATTTACGTGAGTGATAACCAACGTTGGGAAGCTGCTTTGCTCTACGGCCAAGTCGAAAAATCTTTTAGTGGAGAACCTTTAGGACAGAAAGCTAAATTTAAAAATGCCAAACTTTCTTTTTATAATGGAGATTTTGCTTGGGCAAAAGCGCAATTAGACGTTTTAAAAGCCTCAACTTCGCAATTAATTGCGAATGATGCTTTAGATTTAAGCCTTCTGATTCAAGAAAATCTAGCGAATGATAGCACTGGCAATGCCTTAAAACTTTATGCTAAAGCTGATTTATTACAATATAAAAATCAAAATCAGCAAGCCATTTTAACTTTGGATAGTGTAGCCACGCTTTATCCTCAGAATGATTTAGCCGATGATATTTTAATGATGAAAGCGAATATCTACATCAAACAAAAAGATTATAACAAAGCTAGTGAAAGCTTCCAAAAAATTATCGCTAATTATAGTTACGGAATTTGGGCTGACGATGCCCTATTTAAATTGGCAACTTTAGAAGAAGACCATTTAAATGATAAAGTAAATGCACAAAAGCATTATGAAGAATTGATAGAGAAGTTTCCTGGAAGTTTGTTTGTGATAGAGGCCAGAAAAAGATTCAGAAACTTAAGAGGCGATAGCTTATAATCATCAACCTATATTTACCTTTGCTACATGATTATCTACAATGTAACCACTATTATTGAAGAAAGCATTCACGACGAATACGTGGATTTTATGCAGAAAGTTCACATGCCCGAAGTGATGGCTACTGGTAAATTTACTTCTTGTCAGTTTTTACGATTGACTGAACCTGTAAATGAAGGCATTACTTACTGCGCTCAATACATCACAGATGATGCTGCAAAACTAGCAGATTACAAAACAAATTTTTCTCCTAAATTACAAGAAGACCTTCAACAAAAGTTTGAGAATAAATTTGTCTCTTTCAGAAGTGTATTAGAATCTAAACTTTAAGATGAATATTATTGAAACCCCCATTAAGGATCTTTTAATTATCGAGCCAAAAATCTGGCGTGATGATAGAGGATATTTTTTCGAAAGCTACAATAAAAAGGCTTTTAAAGATGCCGGTATTATTGCCGATTTTGTACAAGACAATCAATCTTTTTCTCAAAAAGGAGCTTTAAGAGGTTTACATGTGCAAGCTCATCCTTTTGCGCAAGGAAAATTGGTTCGGGTAATTCAGGGTAAGGTTTTAGATGTTGCGGTAGATATTAGAAAAGCATCTCCCACTTACGGGCAACACTTTAGTATAGAATTAAGTGGAGATAATTTTAAGATGTTTTGGGTGCCACCTGGCTTTTTACATGGATTTGTAACCTTAGAAGATCAAACCATATTTACCTACAAAGTAACGAGTTTATATGATAAGGAATCAGAGATGGGCATCATCTGGAATGATCCGGATTTAAATATCAATTGGGGAATTGATGAAAAAGAAGCTATCCTCTCTCCAAAAGATTTAAAATTATCCTCTTTCAAAGATTTAAAAAGTCCTTTTTAAACAAAAAATCCAGATGAAAACCATCTGGATTTTTTTTCTATTTGATCAAATTATAAAGTTCATCTAACTTCGGCGAAAGCACAATTTCTATTCTTCTATTTTTGCTTCTTGCTTCAGGTGTATTTGCTGGGTCTTTCGGTTGGAATTCTCCTTTTCCTGTTGCAGTTAAGCGGTGCGGGTCAACTTTTTCTGTTTCGGTTAAATAACGTACTACAGAAGTTGCTCTCAAGACACTCAAATCCCAGTTATCTTTAATCTGCCCTAAATTTCCAACTTTCTGATTATCTGTATGCCCTTCTACCGCAATATTGATGTCTGTTTGTGAATTTAATACTGTTGCTAATTGCTTCAAAGCTTGCTTCCCTTTGCTATCAATAATGATAGAACCTGTATCAAAAAGTAATTTATCCATCAAAGAAACATACACTTTACCATTTCTAATATCTACGGAAAGACCACTTGCTTGGAAACCTAAGAGTGCTTTTTGCAATTTCTCTTTTAAAGCATTAGTGGCTTCATCTCGCTTTTTCAATATCTCTTCAACTTCTTTTAATTTGGCCTCACGCTCTCTCAAATTGTTAGAAAGCTTATTCAAGTTATCAGAAAGTTTATTGATTTCTGAGGAGCTATTAGAACGCAATGCAGCATAATTAGCATTCAAATTTGCTAATTGTTGATTAAGGTCGGCTATTTTATGGTGCAAATCTGCCGTATCAGCCTGTAGCGTTGAGCGCTCTTCCTCTAATGACTGTACTTTAACTTTTGTGGCCTCCCAACCTACATTTAATGAATCCCTTTGAGACAATAGATTCTCATACTTTTTCTTGGATAATACTACGCAAGAGCTAAGAAATAAAGCTGCAATAAATGCCAAACCCAATATCGATTTTAATTTCATCATGATATAATAGCTTGATTTAAAAATACGCAAAACGGATGTATCAACGAAAGTCCATCAATTACTTTTTGCACTGCATCCTTGCTAGAAAGTTCTTCATCCCTAAAGCTATGCGTAACAGTAAAACTCCTTAATTTCAGAATCTCTATGTATGGATGATTTGATTCATATCCTTTTGGAGATGTTTTTAATTTTTCATTTTGATCTAATTCTCCAAAATAGGTTTTAAAATTCTTTTCTTCGATGATGTTTAGCAAATCATCTATATTATAATCTATCTCCTGCCTGATGGCTTTTAAATGTTCTGCTTGGGGCATCCAATAGCCTCCTGCAATGAAACTTTGCCTTGGTTGGATGTGAATGTAATATCCGGGACCATCATTTCCTTTTCCTTTTGAAGAAATACCTATCCCAAAATTATTTTTATAAGGAGATTTATCTTTACTAAACCTCACATCTCTGTAAATACGCATTACGCATCTTTTTGAGGTAAGTTCAGACGGAATAGAGGAATCAATTTTTCTAAATCCATTTAAAACAGCATCTGCAAAAGCATCAATGTTTTCTTTGGCGTTAAGGTATCTTTCTTTATTTTCTTGAAACCAATCGCGATTATTGTGATGTATTAAATCATGGATAAAATCAAATGTTTCTGGTTTAATCATGATCATAATGTTCAACGTATTTAATTTTCGGCGAAAGTAAATACAACAAAATTACTCTTGAATATCTAAAATTTACTGGAGATAATAGAACACTAAAAGTTAATATAGTTATGATATAAACATAGGGAGAATCCGACTCTCCAGAAATAAAATAAGTTGAAAAACCTACAAAAAGTGCCAACATCACATTTATGGCATAACCTACATACATAGCTGCATAAAAATAACCCGGCTCTATTTCATATCTCAGCCCGCAATGCGGACAAAAGTCGTACATTTTTTGTGATGATAAACCATACATAGAATTTTTGAACAGGTCTCCTCTTCTACAGCGAGGGCATTTAGCATGCACCATCGCTTTTATTTTGGGCGTTTTAGCCATATAAAAAATAAAAATTCTATCAGATTCTATTTGATGGAATGAATTAGCTAATTATTAATTTAAATTTATTTTTTCAGACTTTATATCTATTACCACATCCTTTTTACGATATTTCTTATACCATAAAAACCCTATTCCTACCATAGCGATGTATGGAGCAATTAATAAGTAAACAATTCCTGCATTCAGCGATTTCCCTGTAGATCCTCCTCCTTTTAAATTAGATTCTACGGTGGCTTGGCACATTGCACATTGAGCTTTGCTTGCCTTACTCACAAATAAAGGGCTCAGAAGAATAAACAGTACTAGTGTAATTTTTAAAACTTTCATCTCTATGCTATTAAATTTAAAAATTATAATAAGGAGAAATCATTAAATAAACAATAACTCCAGTTGTTGTTACGTATAACCAAATTGGGAAGCTCCATCTTACCAGATTTTTGTGCTTTTCTACTTGCATTTGTAAACCTCTTTGGAAGCTCAACAAAATTAATGGTAAAACCGTTGCCGCTAAAATAATGTGCGTTATTAAAATAACGTAGTAAATATACCTTAAATTACCTACTGATAATACTTCTGCCGTACTTAAAACTCCATCATGGTTAGTATCCCCAAATTTGCTGTCTGGCACAAAGTAATGATAAAGGATATAAGAAACTAAAAAAACAGAAGATAATGCAAAAGTTAGAATATTTATTCTTTTATGTGTACCAATTTGTTTTTTCTTTATAAAATAAAGAGATAGTAATAACAATACCGTACAAGTTCCATTAATAATTGCATTCAATTTTGGCAAAAAGTAAACAAATTGTGGAATAGGAATGGTAACTGGAATCAGCTTTTTGTTGAGTATTAGAACTACCAAAAATACGAACACGCTTATACCTAAAATAATTCTAAATATTAATTTATCACTCATATTATTATTAACACTTTTAGACAAAATCAGTTTTAGAAATTTGTCTTAATTTTCCTTAATTCTTCTGTTATTAAAACCTTACTTTCATCGCTCAATCTACTAATTTCTGAGGTTGAAGTACCATCATAATATCCCCTAATTCTATGTTCGGCATCTAAGAGAATCAATTTATTACTCACTATTAGTTGAGGCTTTGCTCCTTGAATCTCAGCCGCATTCACATAAAATTGATTTTTAGCCAAATCAAAAACCGTAGCAGAATCAGTGGTTACTACATCCCATTTCCCAGGCATGGCACCTATTTTTTGAGCATATTGTTTTAAAACAAGTGGTGTATCTTTCTTCGGATTAATAGAAATGGATAGAAAATGGATGATTTTGTTGTCTTTATATTCTTCGTATAATGCCTTTATTTGTTTATTCAGCTTAGGAGTGGTCACACTATCGTCTGCATAAAAGAAATTAACAATTATTAATTGCCTTTTAATATTATTTAGATTAAAAGCATTCCCTTTAGAAGTTATAAAACTAATGTTAGGGATTTGATGATAAATAGTATCTAGAATCTTCTTGCCTCTCTGGATGTGATAAGTACCAGAAATTTCTTTGGGGCCAAAAATCGGTAAAGATTTATACCTGTTTTTACCTTTTTCTTGTAATAAATAATATAAAAATCCTGGTAAAGTTAATATGATTACCAGGATTAATATTTTTAAAATGGGCAACTTTCTCTTAATCATCAGTTCATGTGTGCATTCATGTAATTTCCGTCAGCTAAGAGCAGGATTATGAAATAAATGATGAAAACAAATGAGATTAAAATACCTATAATTAGAGTAACTTTTTCAAACTTTAAGTGCATAAAAAATGCTACTATATAATATGCTTTTACTAATGTTAAAAGTACATATATGATATTTTTAATATGCTGTGGCATTACAGAGGCTGGAATAGCTAATGCTAAAAAAAATTCTATCCCTGTAATTACTGAAAGTATAAGTAATACTCTTAGTATTCTACCTTTACTCATCGTGTTATGCTCGCCAGCATGTTCTAAATTAGTATTGTCAGTTGACATGATATGATATTTTAAAAATTTAAACTAAATAAAAGAAAGTAAATACAAATACCCAAACTAAATCAACAAAGTGCCAGTATAATCCCACTTTCTCTATCATTAGATAATGTCCTCTTTTTTCAAAAACATTCGCCAGCACCATAATCAAAATGATGACATTAATAAATACTCCTGTAAAGACGTGAAATCCATGAAAACCAGTGATGGTAAAAAATAAATTTGCAAATTGCTGTGTACTCACGAGGTCAGATTTTAATCCCATTTCTTTCATGGTTTCTAAAGATGGAATTTGCCCCCACCAGAAGCCTTCATGGTGTAAGTGTGACCACTCTAAGGCTTGACAACCCAAGAACATAAAACCACCCACTATGGTGGCCACCATCCACCCTATAACTTCTTTTTTTGAGTTGCGATGACCGGCTTCAACAGCTAACACCATTGTAACAGAGCTTGCTATTAAAATGAAGGTCATCAAACCCACAAATACCAAAGGTGCATTTTCAGAAACACCGGGGAAGGATTTGAAGACAATTTCAGGGTTAGGCCATGTCATCTTAGTGAAGCGTTGAGCTCCATAATAGACTAAGAAGGCAGAAAATGTAAATGCATCTGATAAAAGAAAAAACCACATCATCAGTTTTCCATATTCTACAGAAAACGGAGAACGTCCACCCGCCCAAGGGGTGGTTTCTACTACGTCTAATTTTGTTGTTGTATCCATTAAAAAATATAGCTTAAAAAAATGGTTAAGTTTACTGATTCAAAAGTAAGAAAACGTATAAATAAATCCATAGAATATCTACAAAATGCCAAAAAATAGAAGCAATTTCCATTCTGTAGAGGTTTGTAACGTTCGGTGACTTGTTATAGCTACTCACTAAAGCTGTGATTAGGATGATTAACCCTGCAATAATGTGTATGATATGGAAAAATGTAAATACATATACAAAACTAATGGAAGCGTTAGAATTAATAAAATAAACTCCTAAATTAATCCAAGTTGACCAACCATATACCTGTAATGCAATAAATACTATTCCTAAAATAAAGGTTAACCATAATCCGATTTTCTGTTTTGTAAATTGTAATCTTTTGGTTTGGAGGTAAGAGTAATGTAGCGTTAAACTACTGATAATAATCACTACAGTGCTGATTTCAAAAATTTTAGGTAATTGAACATTTAAAGTTTTACCCGGACCATCTCCTGAATATACGATAAAGCCACTGGTTAAGCCTGCAAAAAATATAATAGAAGATACCATGAATAACCACATGATAAACTTCTTAGGTTGCAAATTATGTCTATCTATTTCGTTCGATTTGCTTTGCATTTTATTATTTTAAATTAAAAAGTAAAACCAATTGTACTATTGGTAAATATATGAAACTACCAAACATAAGTTGCTGGGCTGATTTTATATCTAGTTTTTTCATTAACACAAAAGCTTGATAAGAGAAAATTAAACCCATTACTAAGGAAACACCTCCGATAATGTAACCGCCAAATCCGTAAATAGTGGGTAGCAAACTTACTGGAATTAATATCAAAGTTGATAACCATGTAATTAAAGCACTTATTCTATCTCTTTTAGTAGTTGGTAATAATCTAAAACCAGCTTTTTTATAATCATCATCCAAAACCCAAGCTATAGCCCAAAAATGGGGAAATTGCCAGACGAATTGAATTCCAAATAATACCAATGCAATCTGATTAATCTGACCATGAGCTGCTACATAACCAATTAACGGAGGTAAGGCTCCTGGAATTGCACCCATAAAAACTGCGATTGGCGATTTCTGTTTTAAAGGTGTGTAAATAAACGCATAAAATAAAATGGAAAAAACAGATAAAATGCCTGTTAAGATATTTAAACTCCCTAAGAGGTAAGTTCCTAATATCCCCATTAATAAACTTAAAACCAAAGCTTGTCCGTTGGTCATCCTTTCAGAAGGTAGCGGTCTATCCATAGTTCTTTTCATCAATTTATCTAAATCCTTTTCAATAATTTCATTAAAACCATTCGCTGCGGATGTTACCAAAAAACCACCAACAATTAATTTTAGCCAATTGTACCAATTTATGCTTATCTGGCTTTCTGCTGCAATAAGAAAAGAAATGGACGCTGAGAAAACCACCAAAAATGTTAACCTAAGTTTTACTAAATTCTTAAAATCTTTAAAAAACGCCCCCACTAATTCTTTATTAAATAATGTTAGATTTAACCTCCCCTAAAATCAATAAAATATAAAATTGACATCCGAAAAATAGCGTTGCGAACAACACATGAGTTGCCTGAGCCCATGGAGCTAAGCTAAAATTTGCTAAAACGATACCCGTTACAACTTGAGCTAATAAAATCAACATCAACACTATGCCCCAATTTAATAGCTCACTCTTTTTCCTTTTAATAATCATGAACAATAAAACGTTCACCACAACAATTGCAAATGCCCATTGTTTATGTTCAAGAAAAATTCTTCCCACCTCATCCAACCACTCTCCTCTTTTTAATTCAGGAAATTTCGACTGCACTGCATCTACTGTTTCCCTAACTTCAGTTCCGATGATGATTTGCGCTATGGAAAAAATTAAACCTATAACTGTTATAAATTTTAATCCTAGAACAACACTGTTTGATATTTTTCGGGTATTTTGAGACTTTACATGATGGTAAGTAAAAATAGACACCGCTAGAATTAAAATTGCTAATAACATATGAACCGTAATCATCCATGCTAAAAGATTGGTTGAAACTACAATTGATCCCAACCAGGCCTGTATTACTACTAGAATTAAGTTTACACCACTTAACCAAAAAACTACCGGATTTTGTTTAATGATATAAAAAGAAAATATAAACGTTAGCAATAGAAAAACACCTGTTAAAGCTCCAATTAATCTGTTGATGTATTCAGTATAAGTTTTAGCAGCATTAAATTCCTCTGGGATTTTAATACTTTCATCATTTCTGATTTTCTGAGCCAGATTTGCATAGCCAGACTTTTCTAAAAGTTTAGCAAACCTTTCATTCTTTTCCAGTCTTTGCGCTACATATCTTTTTTGATAATCTTTTGGCAATTGGGAAATATCTGTAGGTGGAATATATTGGTCGAAACATTTTGGCCAATCTGGGCATCCCATTCCAGATCCAGAACTTCTTACCACTCCTCCGGCAAGGATTAACAAAAATAGTGAAACAATAGAACTTAGGTTCAGTCTTAAAAATCTCTGTTCAGCCTTGATATTCATTTAAAAGGATAAAAATTAGGGTATCTGAAATAATACCAGATACCCTAAAAGTTTTATACAAAATGGAGATTATTTACTTAACTTCTTCTCCTTTGTCTGCTGTTTTATGTTTTATATTCCAATTTTCTTGAATTCTTTCCGCTTCTTCATTACCTTCAAAATCATGAGGTAAATTAGAGCTCATGGTCTCAGACAAAGGAACTGTTTGAGGGATAAAATCAACATCATGACCTGGTTTACTGTAATCATAAGGCCAACGATAAACTGTTGGAATTTCTCCAGGCCAGTTTCCGTGCAAACGCTCAACTGGTGTAGTCCATTCTAAAGTATTTGCATTCCAAGGATTTTGAGATGATTTTTTACCGAAAAAGATAGAATAGAAAAAGTTAAACAGGAAGGCAACCTGAGCAATAGCTCCAATAATTGCAGCCCATGTAATGAATACATTCACCGATAACCATTCTTTCATAGATGCAAATTCAGTAAAGGCATAGTACCTACGTGGTACTCCGTCTAGTCCCATAAAGTGCATTGGGAAAAACACTAAATAAGCTGAGATAAAGGTTAACCAAAAATGTAGGTATCCAAGTTTCGAATTCATCAATCTTCCAAACATTTTAGGAAACCAATGATATATCCCTGAAATCATTCCAAAAATTGTAGCAGAACCCATTACTAAATGAAAGTGAGCCACCACAAAGTAGGTATCATGTAAATTTATATCTAAAGCTGCGTTACCAAGAAAAATACCTGTTAATCCTCCAGAAATAAGAAAAGAAACTAAACCCACAGCAAATAACATGGCAGGGGTAAATCTTAAATTTCCACGCCAAAGGGTAGCTAAATAATTAAAAGTTTTAACCGCTGATGGCACTGCAATAATTAATGTGGTAATCATAAATACACCTCCTAAGAAAGGATTCATCCCGGTCACAAACATATGGTGTCCCCACACTACGAATGATAAAACTGTAATTCCAATTAAGGAATACACCATGGCATGATAACCAAAAATGGGCTTTCTTGAATTTGTAGCAATAACTTCTGAAGTAATACCTAAAGCTGGCATCAACACAATGTACACCTCTGGATGACCTAGGAACCAAAACATATGCTCCCAAAGAATTGGACTTCCACCTTCATTAGGTAAAGCTTGACCAGCTATATAAATGTCTGAAAGATAAAATGAAGTTCCGAAACTTCTGTCGAATATTAACAGAACTACTGCTGCAACAAGAACAGGGAAGGATAATAAACCAACAATAGCAGTTAAGAAAAAAGCCCAAATGGTTAAAGGCATCTTCCACATACTCATTCCTTTGGTTCTCATATTTAGAACTGTGGAAATATAGTTAATACCACCCATCAACGAGGAAGCAATGAAAAAAATCATTGAAATTAACCACATAGTCATTCCTAAACCTGAACCTGGCATTGATTTTGGCAAGGCCGATAAAGGAGGATAAACAGTCCAACCTGCTCCCGCTGGTCCAGTTTCAATAAAAAATGTTGATAACATGATAACACTCGCTGTAAAGAACATCCAGAAAGACAACATATTCATAAATGGAGAAGCCATATCACGAGCGCCCAACTGCAAAGGAATCAATAAATTGGAGAAAGTTCCACTTAATCCTGCTGTTAAAACAAAAAATATCATAATGGTACCATGAATGGTAACTAACGATAAATAGAAGTTAGGATCTAACCTGCCCTCTGGGGCAAATTTACCCAAAAGAACTTCCAATAAAGGAAACTGTTTATCAGGATACGCAAGTTGAATTCTAAAAAGAATTGATAGAATCATTGCGGTAACACCCAAGAAAATTCCTGTAATTAGAAATTGCTTGGCAATCATTTTGTGATCCTGACTAAATACATATTTGGTCAGAAACGTTTCTTTGTGCTCACCATGAGCGTGATGGTCATGCTGTAAGCTTGCACTTGAATTAGGAATTACAATTGTTGACATAATATCCTCCAGTTTAATTAATTATTTGATACAATTTTATTTTTATCGCTAGTGATGTTCTCCTTCATTGCTAACTGATATTTTTCTTTCATTTGTTCGGTAATATAAGGTTTCTGTTCTTTAACCCAGTCATCATATTCGCTTTGTGTTACCACCCTTACCGGAAATTTCATATTGTAATGAGAAGCACCACAGATTTTAGCACAATACAATTCATATTTAAAATCAGCTTCCCCTGTTTTCTTTTGCATTTCGGCAGTAGTAATTGTTGGAGTAAATTGAAAATAGGTTGACATACCAGGAACACAATTCATCTGAACTCTGAAATGTGGCATATAAAAACTATGTAGTACATCTATCGAAGTTAGTGTAAATCTGACAGATTTATTTACAGGTAAAACAATCTCTGACACTTTTAAATCATCGTAATTACGCTTATCAGATAAATCTACACCTAAGTTATTCAAACCTCCTAAACTTCCGATCAGTTTATAATTTTTCTTTCCAGAAACATTATCTTTTCCAGAATATCTCACTTCCCATGCGAATTGATGCGCAGTTACATCTATTTGTAAAGCATTTTTTTCTTGTTCTGGAGAGATGTTAGTGATTCCTTTCCATGTGAAAAAGCCCATTACAACCAAAGTTGTAAAAACAATCGCCGGGATAACCGTCCAATACTTTTCTAATGTATTATTATGTGGATAATACAAAGCTTTGCTTTCTTTTGTTCGCTTATATTTATAGGCAAAAGCAAATAAAAGTATATGTGTCGCAATAAAAGCTATGGTGGTAACAATTAATGTAATGTTAAACATGTTATCGATCTTTACACCATGCTCTGAGGCTGCATCGGGTAAAATTTGGTTTCCTTGAACTGTATAACTCCAATAGACTCCATATAAGCCAACAATAAGGAAGAAGCCAAATAAAAAGCCGTTTACTTTATCCCAAGAAATTCCTTCACTTTTACCTTGAAAGCGTCTGGTCAACTCGTACACTTGTAATACTTTGCCAATCACTCCGATAAATACGCATGCCAATAGAAATAGTAATAAGTAATAACTTACCATTTTACCTAATCCATCATTTTTACTCACTGTCTCAACCGCATCTTGTGCTTGTGCCATCCCTTGCTGAAATGTTAAAACGGTAACAGCAAGCAAGGCTAGTAAAGACTTTAAATTCAAATATTTCTTGATATTCATTTTAAAAATAAATCTTTGATGTTAGTTATATGTGATGATTTAAACTTTCTTCTAAAAATGGATGATTTTTAGGAATCATTGGTACTTTACTCAAACTAGTTAGCATTGTAAATGTAAATAGACCAACAAATCCCAAGATTATCCCAATTTCTATTATCCCAAATCCAGCATTAAGTCCTAATGTTCCTGGCATTACCATCATGTAAAAATCTAAATAATGTCCTAATAATAACAATATAGAAACAATTAATAACGAATTTGTTTTTCTTTTCGCATCTCTTGACATTAAAATTAACAATGGAGACATGAAATTGATGATGAGATTTAACCAAAACAAAGGCATATAAAAACCTTCTAATCTTTTGTAGAAATAAACCGTTTCCTCGGGCATATTAGCGTAGTAAATTAACAAGAACTGAGAAAACCAGATGTAAGTCCAGAAAATTGAGAAAGCAAAAACGAATTTACCCAAATCGTGTAAATGACTGTCATTTAACCAACCCAAATAACCAGCTTTTTTCAATAAGATAACAGTTACAGTAATAGCTGATAATCCTGAAACCCACATACCAGCAAAATTATACCATCCAAACATGGTAGAGAACCAATCGGCCTCTAAAGACATAATGGTATCAAACGCCCAAATTGGGGTGGTAAAACCAAAAATCACTAAAAATATGGCAGAATATTTAATACTCTTCTTGTAGCTGCTTAACCCACCATGTAAATCTTCATTAACTGAAGTTTTGGTTAATAGTCCAGCGAAAATACTGTATGCCCCTAAGAAAATCACCATTCTTGAAAGGAAAAAAACTGGACTCAAATAAAAAGCCTTCGATGAACTGAATTCTTCAGAACCTTCAGGTGTGTTCCAATGATATAGATTATGTGAAAATAAACCCAAAGATACAACTACAATGAGAATGATACTTGCAATAGGTAGAACCTTAGCAAAAGCTTGCGGGACACGTAGCAGTGCCGCTGACCAACCTGCCTGCGCTACAAATTGCACTGCACAAAAGAAAACTCCGGCAGCAGACACACAAGTAAAGTAATAACTCATTAATAATAGGTTAAGGAAAGTACGCTCCGTATGACCTGATAAAAAGCCGTAAGCAATTGCAGCTATTCCCAATAAGATACCAACAATACTTAGCGTTTTAGCCTTTCCGGTAAAATCAAATTGCTCTGAAAAATTATATGAATGTTGATGAGCTCCCATATTTTTGTTAATCAATTATTCTCCTTTTTGTAATTCGTGAACGTACATAATCACTTTCCATCTTTCATCTGGAGAAAGTTGAGAAGCGTATGAACCCATTAAGTTTAAACCGTATTGAATGGTATGATAAATTTTTCCATCAGTTAAATCCTTCATCTTGCCACCTCTGGAAGAGTTACCAGTAGCGTAAGATGGAGGAGCAGGATATTTACCTAACTCCACAATATGACCATTACCTTTTCCTTTTTCTCCATGACATGGGCCGCAAAAAGCAAGATATAATTGCCGGCCTTCAATAAGATTTTGACTAGTAACAGGAAGAGGATTGTGTACATTTTCACTTGCGGCTAAATATCCGTCTATTGTATTAGGATATTCATCAAATCTGGTAAATCCAACAGGGGTTGTATTTGCTGGAGGCACTTGTGCAGAAATACCATTTGAGAAAATTGGGTTTTTCTGATCAGGATTATAAGCTATTGGATAATACATGTTAGGCGCATATTCCAAACCTCTGCTACGCTTATCGTGGCAAGAGCTTAAAACAGCAATTAAACTAATCGCTATCAATGTGAAACCTAATATATTTGTCTTATTCATAACTCACGTATTTTCTATCGTTGTGCTTAATTTCAACAGCACCCGCCTCTTTTAATAAATTATCAACTTTCGAAGGATCAAATCCTTTGTTTGCATCAATTGCGATAACAAAGCGATCTGCAGTAGCTCTTAGCTCCATCACTCTGGGAGCTCTTCCTGGAAATAGGTGGTTTCTAAAAAAGAAAGCGGCAACCATCCCAAAAGCGCAAAATAATACCGTTAATTCGAAAGTAATTGGAATGAAATCTGGAATAGCAAAGTTAGGCTTTCCGCCAATATTCATCGGCCAATCCATCACAAGCATGAAATAAATCATACTAAAACCAGTGAGTGTACCTGTAATACCGCATATAAATGCTACAATATCCAATCGACTTCTTTTAACCCCTAATTTCTTATCAATACCATGAATAGGCATTGGTGTGAAAACATCATAAATACTGATATTATTTTCTTGTAGCTTATCAATCCCATGCATCATTTCATCGGGATCTTCAAAAAGACCTAAAATATACTTGATACTACTCATTTTTAAATTTTTACGTAATCTGCTTGTTGTACACTATCAAATTTCTCTAAAGACTCTACGTAGTATTCCGCTTCTTCATTTTTCACTTTTCCTTCATCCAATAATTTCTTTTTAGATTGTTCTGAAGAAGTCTTCACAAGTAATCTTACCTCTGCCATTGCGACAGAAGGTAGCACCCTAATGAACAGAAGGAATAGCGTAAAGAATAGCCCAATAGAACCCACAAAAATAGAGATGTCAACCCAAGTTGGATAGAACATCGCCCAACTTGAAGGTAAATAGTCTCTATTCAAAGAAAGTACGATAATCACGAAACGCTCGAACCACATACCAATGTTTACCACGATTGATAAACACCATGAAATAGCAATGTTTGTTCTAATTTTCTTAAACCAGAAGAGCTGAGGCATCAATACATTACATCCATACATCATACTGCCTGCCCACCAATATGGCCCAGTAAAACGATGCAAGAAAGTGTATTGTTCATACTCCACTCCAGAATACCACGCAATAAAAAATTCGGATAAATAAGCCACACCCACAATTGAACCTGTTAACACAATGATTTTATTCATTGATTCAATATGGAACATGGTAATATAATTCTCTAAACCTAAAACTTTACGAGTCACCAAAAGTAAAGTTTGTACCATTGCAAATCCAGAGAAAATTGCACCTGCGACAAAATAGGGAGGGAAAATGGTCGTATGCCACCCTGGTTCAAGAGAAGTTGCAAAGTCCATAGATACAATGGTGTGAACAGACAGTACCAAAGGTGTGGCTACACCTGCTAAAATTAACGATACAGTTTCAAATCTTTGCCAAGTTTTAACTGATCCGTTCCATCCAAAAGATAAAATAGAATAAATTCTTCTTCTCAAACCCGTTGCTCTATCTCTAATGGCCGCAATATCTGGCAATAATCCAACATACCAGAACACTAATGAAACTGAGAAATATGTTGAAATTGCAAATACATCCCAAACTAGGGGTGAATTGAAGTTGACCCACAAAGAGCCAAATTGATTTGGAAGTGGCAAAGGCCAATAAGCTAACCATGGACGTCCCATGTGAGAAACCACGTAAGTAGCGGCACAAATAACGGCAAAGATAGTCATTGCCTCGGCAGATCGATTGATGGAGTTTCTCCAATTCTGACGGAAGAGTAATAAGACAGCAGAAATTAAAGTTCCTGCGTGACCAATACCTACCCACCATACGAAACCGGTAATGTCCCAAGCCCAACCCACTGTTTTATTTAATCCCCAAGCTCCAATTCCATTCCAAAATGTGTAGCTAACAGCAAATAACCACAAACAAGCACCCATTGCCGCAACGATGAAACCAATCCACCATGCTTTATTGGGTTTGTTTTCTACGGGCATTAATACATCATCAGTGATTTTTGCATAGGTGATGTTTTTACCCGTAATTAACGGTTCTCTTAGTATTGATTCGTGATGAGATGACATATCTTAAATTAAATTTTAAGTATTAAGCTTCTTGTAATCCTGTATTTGTAACTTTTGTCATGTATCCAACTCCTGGCAACACGTTTAATTCTTCTAAAACATAGAAAGTTCTCTCGTTAGTTAATGCTTTTGAAACTTCTGAATTTGGATCATTTGCATCGCCAAAAATGATAGCATTAGCCGGACAAGTTTGCTGGCAAGCAACTTTAACGTCGCCGTCTTTCATTACTCTCTTTTCTAATTTGGCTTGTAACTTTCCTGCTTGAATACGTTGAATACACATGGAGCATTTTTCCATTACCCCTCTAAAACGAGTAGTCACATCTGGATTTAATACCAATTGGGTAAATTCATTATTCAAGTAATTATCAAAACGTGAATCATTCCAATAGTTAAACCAGTTGAAACGACGCACTTTATAAGGACAGTTGTTGGCACAATATCTTGTACCTACACATCTGTTATAGGCCATATGATTTAGACCTTCGTTAGAGTGAACAGTTGCTAAAACTGGACAAACTGTTTCGCATGGTGCGTGATCACAGTGCTGACACATCATTGGTTGATGGATTACAGAAACATTTTCAAATTTTCCATCGATATGTTTTAGTTCTTCTTCCTCTGTAATTTCTTTTCCTTCTTCGTTAAAAGTATAATAACGATCGATACGAATCCAATGCATCTCTCTACGACGACGAACTTCATCTTTACCTACAACTGGAACGTTATTTTCTGTACTACATGCTACAATACAAGCCCCACAACCTGTGCATGCATTTAAGTCGATAGCCATCACCCAATTTTGTCCTGGCTGGTCATATTTACCCCAAAGGTCAACGTTTTCATGTTTTTTACCATGATGACCGCTGCCATGTGCTGGGTCTTTCTTATATTCTGCAAAAGTAGTTTCTCTTACAATATTTCTACCCTCCAGAGAATGGTGAGTTTGTGTTTGAGCTAACTCCTCATAACCACCTGTTTTTGCTAAAGTAATTGTATTTACATACTGATAAGCTCCATTAGCAAAAGTTAAAAATGGATATGCATTTTGCCCTACCATATCTCCAACTTTCCCTGCATTAGTTCTTCCATAACCTAAAGCCACAGAAATGGTTCCGTGAGCTTGACCTGGTTGATAAAGAACTGGCAAATCAATAGCATAATTATTATTTTTAACAGTGACTACATCAAACTGACTAATGCCCAAAGTATTTGCATATTTTGGATTGATGGCAACATAGTTATCCCAAGTGACCTTAGATACTGGATCTGGAGTTTCTTGTAAATAAGGATTATTTCCTTGATCTCCAGAACCAACAGCTACAGATTGATAAATATGAAGCTGAATGTCTTTATTTAAGGATTTACTTAATGAAAGAACTGAAGATGCTGCGTCATTTACATTTCCCGCGAAATTATAAGAGCTTGCAGCTTTTGTTGGCAATGCTATAAAACCAGCTTGTAAAACATCATCCCATTTCTTACCTGCAACAGTTAAAACTGTTTTTTCCCAGTTTGCTCTTACATAAGCATAATAGTCTTTAATTGGTTGATCAGACCATGTTAATAAACTCACTTCTGCTTGTCGAGTGTTATAAATCGGGTTGATGGTTGGTTGTACAATGGTATAATATCCATCAATTGCATTCTCATCTCCCCAAGATTCTAAATAATTACTGTTTGGGGCAACTATTTGACATAATGTAGCAGTTTCATCAACTCTATCAGCAAAAGAAGCCGTAAAAGTTACTTTCTTCAGAGCATCTACAAATTCTTTTGCTTTTGGATGATTATAAGCTGGATTACTGTTTAAAAATAAAACAGCACCCACTTTTCCACTCTTCATATCTGCTAACAATGCATCAAAATCAGCATCGCTTCCAGCAAATTGATGAGAAGGATTATCTAAATCAATGGTTGTCCCGTAACTACCTAAATAACTATTAATTGCATTTACGATGGTTTGAGTAGCTATATCATTAGACCCTGAAACTACTAAAGCCGCTCCTTTAGCATTCAATAATTCTTTAGCTACTAATTTAATGGCACTAGCAACTGCTTTACTTTCTATTGTAGGATTATTTCCTATTGATGAACCCGTTAGTTCATTATATAAGGCTACTAAAGCTGGCCCCTCTTCAGATAATTTTGTTGCAATTCTAGAATCGGCTTTAGAACCCGTCAAACTCATTCCAGCTTCGAAATGGATATGTCTCGACATTTTCTTCTCTTTAAGAGAAGCCATGTTTCTAGTACTAACATATTGCTTTGTAAATTGTACCGGAGAAATCCATGAACCCAAAAAATCAGCCGCAAAACTTACAATTACGTTTGCTTTCTCAAAATGATATTGTGGTAAAACTGCTTTTCCAAAACTAGCTTCATTGGCCTTAATAATTCCTGAATAGGAAATAGGATCAACCATAACATGCTTAGTTGCAGGATATTTAGAAGCAAAATCAGCAATAACAGATTTTGTTGATGGACTGTTAACCGTTGAACTTATAATAGCGATGGTTTTACCAGAAGCTTGCACTTTTGCTAAATCATCTTTTGCTTGCTGATCTAAATCTTCCCACGAATATTCAACACCCTTGTAAAGAGGTCCTTTTAATTTAGAAATATCGTATAAATCTAAAACTGAGGCTTGAGCTTGTGCATTTAAGCCTCCTTGATTTACTAAACAGTTCGGATTTCCTTCAACTTTAATTGGACGACCTTCACGAGTTTTTACCAAAATACTACCTCCTTTATAACTAGATGTATAGTAATTAGGTATTCCCGGGGTAACTTCTTCAGGTTTAATTAAATATGGAACTGATTTTACTACTGGTGCAACATTACAGGCTGCTAAACTTACTGCCCCAATACCAAAACCCATCGCTTTTAAAAAATCTCTACGCGGAGTTGGTGCATTAATCCCTGTACCTTCTAATAATTCTTCAATAGGAAGCGGTTCAGCAAATTCATTTTTGTTTTTCTCAATAAATTCAGGAGTTTTCTGAACCTCTTCCAAACCTTTCCAATACTTCTTTTTGCTATCCATTTAAACTATATAGGACTGTAATCGTTTTATTACTTATTTGTTAATAATGACATTTACCGCACTCGATACCACCTAAAACTGCGGCAGTAACTTTTTCTCCTTTTTTAATCTTATCATGGTAAGCAACTAAATTATCATAATAAGCATTTCCTTTATAATTCACTTGTGTTTCTTTGTGACAGTTAATACACCATTTCATAGTTAAAGGAGAGTATTGATAAACTTCTTTCATGGTTTCTATTGGACCATGGCATTTTTGACATTCAATACCTGCGACTTTAACGTGTTGAGAATGATTGAAATAAGCTAAGTCTGGGAGATTATGAATCCTAACCCACTCGATTGGTTTTGGTTGATCTCCATATTTTTGGGTTTGAGAATCATAATCTAGAGCTGAATAAATTTTTTGAATCTCTGGAGAAATTTTACCGCCATACTTTTCTGTTGCTTGTACGTACTTATGACAGTTCATACAGATGTTCAAGGATGGAATGGTTGCATTTTTAGATTTCCAGGCACCAGAGTGGCAATATTGACATTGAATTTGGTTAGTACCAGCATGAAGCTCGTGAGAGAATTTAATCGGTTGTACTGGCTGATATCCTTGTTGAACACCGGTGTTCCATAAATCCATCCATCCGAAAGATCCCATAGTAATGGTAATCATCGAAACCAAAAAGAATACAAATTTCTTATTTCTGGCTAATTTCTTTACGGTAGCAAATTTATCTCTAGGCTCACTACCTTCTTCATCAGGCAAAATTATGTCTTTCTTTATAAGTAAGCGTTCTAGAGTTCCAATCACTCGATTCAAAACCAAGATCACTAGGAAGGCAATAATTACAACTGCAACTAAACCAACCAACATGAAATCGCTGATTCCTCCATCTTCAGTAGCACCTACTCCCCCATCGGTAGTAGCAGATCCACCTGCTGCTGGTTGTTTAGCCGCTGCCGCTAACTTATCTCCTTCAGTTTTAATGTAGGCCAATATATTGTCAATATCAGCATCGGAAAACTGTGGGAATGGGGGCATTCCTGCTTGATTGTACTCATTGTAGATGGCTACTGCGTCTTTCTCTCCAGTGGCGATAAAAGCTGGGGAATTGCTAATCCATTTGTGTAACCATTCATTACTTCGTTTTTCTGTAACTCCCATTAAAGGAGGACCTACCAAACGCTGATTTAACTTGTGACATGAAGCACAATTAGCTTGGAATAAAGCATCACCTGCTTTTGGATCACCAATAGCAGCCGAAGTGCTAGAACCCGCTTGGGTTGAATCTGCTTGAGCAGCTTGAGCAAAAGAAAAACTAGCTGTACCCGCAATGAACGCCATTAGCAGCGTAATGGACTTAACTAATTTTCTAAAATCAGATGAGAAGTTTCTCATATTGAGCTTGTTATGTAATAAATTGAATATTTAATTATTGAAAAATGATGAATTATTACAATTCACATCATTTAAGAATCACAAAAGTATAATTATTTAGATAGTGGCTGACAAATTCATGACTGATTTTAACAATTTAGAATTATTCTAAATAACACTAAAAAACTCTTATTTTATAGATTTCAATAGGGTTTTTAAAACTCTTCTGTTCATTTTGTGCCAAATATCTTTTTCTTTGGTGTTCATCGTCACTAAACTTTCAGATATTTTTAATTAATCGCAGAATTGATTAAAAATATCTTCTTCAAATTCTCAAAAAAATCAGCTTTGAGCCTTCACTAAATAATATAATCAGTATTGATAAAATTACAAGTTTTGCTATCCAGAAGTTCTTGTAATATTTCATTGTTATACTTATTGTCTTTTGAGGCAACAAATGTTCTAATCGAGAATGACCTCAGGGCGTCATGAATGCTTAATGTACCCACTGCAGAATCTTTTCTACCTGTAAATGGAAACACGTCTGGACCACGCTGACAAGCACTATTTAGATTGACTCTGCAAACCAAATTAATTAAAGCGTCTATCAGAGGCCCCATGGTGACAATATCTTTCCCAAAAAGACTTACTTGTTGTCCGTATTTGGAGTTCGCCATGTCTTTTAGTGGTTCATTGATATCTTTGAAAGTGATTATAGGAACAACTGGACCAAACTGCTCTTCTTGATAAACTCGCATATCATGTTTTACAGGAAATAAAACTGCTGGGAAAATAAAATTATCGGTTCGTTCTCCTCCTTTTTTATTGACGATTTTCGCCCCTTTTTCAATGGCATCGTCTATTAAGGATTGGATATAATCTGGTTTATCTTTTTCGGGAAGAGGGGTTAAAAAAACCTTTTCTTCCCAAGGATTTCCAAATTTCAAATTATCAACTTGTTGAGTAAATTTTGTAATAAACTCTTCGGCTATATCTTCATGAATGTACAAGAGTTTTAAAGCAGTACATCGTTGCCCATTAAAGGATAAACTACCAGTAACACATTCTGAAACAGCTAAATCAATATTAGCATCAGGCAATATGATTGCGGGATTTTTGGCTTCTAATCCTAAAATTAATCTCAACCTATTTTTGTTCGGATGTAAATCTTGCAAGGCAATTGCAGTTTTACTATTTCCTATTAAAGATAAAACAGAAACCAATCCTGATTCCATGATAGGTCCGGCTAACTCTCTGCCTTTTCCAAAAATAACATTGATAACGCCTTTGGGGAAATTTTGCTGAAAAACTTTAAGAAGGGGTGCATGTAAAAGTACGCCATGCTTAGCTGGTTTAAAAATCACCGTATTACCCATTATTAAAGCTGGAATGAGCAATGTAAAAGTCTCATTAAGCGGATAATTATATGGACCGAGGCATAAAACTACACCTAATGGGCTTCTACGTATCATGGCATTTACACCCTGTACGTTAGAAAAATGCGCATGCCTTGCATTTAGTTCTTTGTAGCTTTTGATGGTATCGTAAATATAATCAACAGTTCTATCAAATTCCTTTTCACTATCGGGCAATGACTTTCCAATCTCCCACATTAAAAAATTCACCACCTCCTCACGGGTTGATTTCATTTGCTCCACAAAATTTTCTACACACTTTATTCTTTCAGCAACTTTTTGAGTAGGCCAATCACCGTGTCCGTTACCAAAAGCGTTGTGGGCAGCTTCAACTGCTCTGATGGCTTCGTTTCTAGTTAATTTTGGAACTTTTCCAAGATAAGTTGGTTGGTATTCCTCAGTTATTGAAATCGTTGAATATACATCCGCAAATTCATTTTCCCATTTAATAATCTCCCCATCAATAAGATAACTGTCTAAAGTAAAAGGAGTAATGGCTCTACTTTCTAATTTTTTTTCCATCATTAATATCTAAAATTGTTCCTATCTATAAAATCAATAATTATCCTTAATTATTGAAATAATTTTAAAATGTGTTTTAGTGCTGTTTAGATTGGTTTATAAAATTAAGCTGATCAGTATTTATAGAATTATTTTTATAAATGGTGATTGACCTCAAAATTTTCTAATGATATTAAATTTTATTCTTCCTGTAAAATTTTTTTGAATTATTTACATTTCATAGAATATACCATTTAAATGTATCCTTTAAAGCGATTAAAATCTGATTTTACACGTTGATTTTTGTCTTTTAGATAATGTTTTAGAGTCTAATAGAGGCCAAAACTTGAGTCTATGATGCAATTACTGCATTTAATTTGTACGACTTTAAAATGCTTACACTTGCACACTTCCATAGTTTTTTGCTTAAAAATGATGATTTTAATGGATAGATTGACCCTAGCTTTTCACCTCTTTATTCTGTTTAAATAATCGAAATTAAATTTATGAAGCTAATCAAACTGCCTAAGAGTATAGATAAAGCTACTTCTAATCAAGAAAAAGGAACTCAATTATTGTTAAAGTTAGTATTTAAAAGAATTTTGACCATAAAACAAATCGAGCTTCAAATTAATTCTTTGTAGCAGTATTTTTAATCTACATTTCTGATTTGATTATTTTCTATGATTCCATTTACCAGTAGGTTTATTGTTTCAAAATCCAAGCAAAAATTAAAGGTACAACTATTGTAGCATCAGATTCTACAATGAATTTTGGAGTGTGAACATCCAGCTTTCCCCATGTAATTTTTTCATTTGGAACTGCTCCCGAATAAGAACCATAAGAGGTGGTAGAATCTGAAATTTGGCAGAAATAACTCCAAAACGGGATATTTTCCATCTCCATATCTTGATACAACATAGGCACCACACAAATTGGAAAATCACCGGCAATACCACCGCCAATTTGAAAGAATCCGATGCCTTTACCTCCAGAATTTTTCACATACCAATCTGCCAACCAAGCCATATATTCTATCCCGCTTTTCATAGTACTGGCTTGCAACTCTCCTTTAATTACGTAGGATGCAAATATATTTCCCATTGTAGAGTCTTCCCATCCAGGAACCACGATAGGTAAATTCTTTTCGGCAGCAGCCAACATCCAAGAGTTTTTGGGGTCTATTTCATAATATTGTTCTAAAACGCCACTTAATAACATTTTATACATGTATTCATGCGGAAAATAGCGTTCTCCTTTAGTTTCGGCATCTTTCCAAATTTTATGGATATGCTGTTGTAACCTTCTAAAAGCTTCTTCTTCAGGAATACAAGTATCCGTAACACGGTTATAATGGTTTTCTAACAAATCCCATTCATCTTGCGGGCTTAAATCACGGTAATGAGGTACACGTTTGTAGTGAGAATGAGCTACCAAATTCATGATATCTTCTTCTAAATTAGCTCCGGTACAAGAAATAATAGAAACTTTATCTTGTCTAATCATTTCAGCTAAAGAGATACCCAATTCTGCGGTGCTCATCGCTCCTGCAAGGGTAATCATCATCTTTCCACCCTCGTCTAAATGTGTTTCGTAAGCTTTGGCGGCATCCATTAATGCTGCGGCATTAAAATGCAAGTAATTTTTTTCTATAAACTGTGAAATCGGACCTCTTTGTTGACTCATAATGATTTATTTTTCACAAAAATATAATTTTAGGCCCGATTTATCCTCATTCATTTTGAATTCATCACCAAAAGGATAAATCAGATTGAAATCATATAGGTAGAATATTATATCTTGCAGCTTGTAACAGTGTTAATGAAAAAAATAATCTATATCGCTTTCCTATTTATTTTGCCTCTTAAAATTTTTGCTCAAAAAAAAATGATTAATCATTTTTTTTCAGACGATACCACTCGGCATAACAGCTTTTTACCTATTCCAGTTGCCGCGTATTCTCAAGAAGCGGGTTTGATATTAGGGGGTGCCGGAATTTTTTCTTTTTATAAAAACAAAAACGATGTCGATTCAAAAGCCTCAGAACTTTTTGGATTAGCAGCACTAAGCACAAAAGGAAGAGTGCAGTTAAGTTTTAGAGCTAATGTTTGGACCAAACAAAACAAATACCATTACTTTCTGGAAGCCAAATACTTTGACCAGCCTTTTAATTTTTATGGCATTGGAAATGAAACTTTATTAGCCCAAGAAGACCTTTTAAATTTGAAAAAATTTACCGCTACTGCTGAAATTGAAAAAAGGATAATTTCTAAATTATACCTAGGTGGAGGGATAAACTATCAAAATTTGGTTTATCAGGATAAAAATCCTGGAGGAATTTACCAGACCAGTACCAATTTAGTGGATAAAAACGGTGGGCAATTTCTACTTTTTAATTTTACTTCTTTATTTGATTCTCGAGATAATGTGCCTTATCCTTCCAAAGGCCTTTATGCTAAAATCCAATATGGTTATGCTCCTGATTTTTTTGGCGCACCTAATTTTACGGGTGGGATGGTAGATATTGATTTGAGGAACTTTTACAAGCTTCATAAAAATTTTAATTTGGGTTTAAACATCACCTATGAAGGGGTAACCAGCAATCAATCCATTCCTTTCTACACATTAAGAGAATTAGGAAATGATCAATTTATGAGGGGCTACTACAGTGGACGTTTTCGTGATGATAACTTACTTACTTCGCAAGCAGAACTTCGTTACAGACCGGTACCAAGATTTGGGATGGTGGCTTTTGTAGGCGCCGGAAAAGTTTATGCCAATGGTGCCTTTGCCAAAAGCTCATTTAAACCAGATTATGGTTTAGGTGCTCGCTTTTTCTTTGACTTAGAAAAAGGTTTGGCTATCCGTTTAGATTATGCCATGGGCGAAAAACCCGTAGGAGAAAAAAGAATTTCTGGCTTTTATGTCTCTTTGGGAGAGGCTTTTTAGAATTAAAAAAATTATTTGACTTATTTCTTAATTGCTAATTATATTAGTAATTTAGTTCTATGAAAAATCAATTCGGAGGCAATTGGACAGAAGCGAAAATGGAAATAATAGTTTCTTACGCCAAAGCTTATTTAACAATTATGAATAATCAAACTTGGGCAAAAACCTTGTATTTTGATGGCTTTGCAGGTTCAGGATTAATTGAAGTTGATGATAGAGAAGAAATAATTAAAGGCACATCGTTAAGAATACTCGAAATACAAGATCCAAAACCTTTTGATTTATATTATTTTGTTGAAAAAGACCTGAAAACGAAATTGGCTTTAGAAAACAACATTCAATCTAATTATTTTGGGAAAAATGCCCATGTAGTTCAAGATGATTGTAATATAAGATTAAAAACTATGGCCAAATACTTAGATGAAAATAAAAGTTTTAGAGCGTTGGCTTTTATAGACCCGTATGGAATGTCTGTAAATTGGGATTCAATAGAATCACTTAAAAACAAAGGTATTGATTTGTGGATATTGGTTCCGACCGGATTAGGTATCAATAGATTATTAAAAAATAATGGTGATATATCAGATTCATGGCTTTTAAAACTCGAGAAGTTCCTAGGTTTGACAAGAGATGAAATTAAAAATCATTTTTACAAAAAAAGCATACAAAGCACCTTATTTGGAGAAGAAGTGTCAATTAACAAAGAAAAAAAACAATTGAAAAAGCATGTGAACTTTATCAAACAAGATTAAAAACAATTTTTAAGTTTGTTTCTGAACCATTTGTTATGAGAAATAGAACTAATTCTATTATGTACCATTTTATGATGGCAACTAACAACTATGCTGCACTTAAAATTGCAAATGAAGTAATTAAACCAAATTATAAATTATAATGGCTATATCTTCAATTGAATGGACCGAATTAACATGGAATCCTGTTACTGGTTGTACAAAAATAAGCCCTGGTTGTAAATATTGCTACGCTGAAGTAATGTCAAATAGATTAAAAGCAATGAGGATTGACAAATATAAAAATGGGTTTAAAAAAGTTGTCACACACCTTGACACTTTAAACACTCCATTTACTTGGAAAAAACCAAAAATTGTTTTTGTAAATTCCATGAGCGATTTATTTCATCCCGATGTACCTACGGAGTTTATTAAATCTGTTTTTGAGGTAATGAATAAAACGCCACAACATATCTATCAAGTTCTGACCAAAAGATCTGAAAGATTAATTGAAATTGCCAATGGGCTGAATTGGAGTTCAAATATATGGATGGGTGTTTCAGTAGAAAATGAAGAGTACACTTATCGAATTAACGATTTGTCTTTAACACCTGCGAAAACAAAATTTCTTTCTATAGAACCTCTAATTGGCCCAGTAAAAACTTTAAACCTGACACATATAGATTGGGTAATTGTAGGTGGTGAATCTGGAGTTAAAGCAAGACCAATTCAAAAAGAATGGATTGAATTTGTTAGAGAGAAATGTAAAGAATATAACGTTGCATTTTTCTTCAAGCAATGGGGCAAACCAAAATTCAATGAGAATCCTAAAGACCCAACAATTGATTCTAAACATCCAAATCACGCTAAAGGAGGATGCGAGTTAAATGGTAAAATCTATAGAGCAATGCCTAAAAAAGCTGCTTAAAAAGATTTTTTTAAGTAACAATTTCAACTCTAAATCACGATATAGGAGTTCAATTTCTTGAACTCCTTATTTTTTATCTAATTTAAAGCCTGTTTAAACTCCGAAACATGAAAAAACTTTTATTCCTGCTTTTTATTCCAACAACACTATTTGCTCAGAAATTCACTCAAAATGAAATTAAACGCTATCAAGCGGAAGCTCAACAAGTAGAAATCATCAGAGATCATTACGGCGTACCTCATATTTATGGTAAAACAGATGCTAACGCTGTTTTTGGATTAATGTATGCCCAATGTGAAGATGATTTTAAGCGAGTGGAGATGAATTATGTAGAAAAATTAGGAAGATTATCAGAGCTAAATGGTGCAAAAGATATTTATAATGATTTGATGATTAGACTGATGATTGATTCTACAGATGCCATTTCAGATTATCAAAAATCTGAACCTTGGATGAAAGATTTATTAAATGCCTACGCTGATGGAATCAATTACTATTTATACACACATCCAAAAGTAAAACCTGCCTTATTGACCAAATTTAAACCTTGGTATCCTTACCTGTGGACTGATGGAAGTATTGGGGCCATCAGTACCGCGGATATTACGGTTGGAGAATTACAAAACTTTTATTCTAATGGAACAGAAACTGGAGCAGTTGCACCTAAACATTATGATCAGCAAACAGGCTCTAATGGTTTTGCTATTGCCCCAGAAAATACTAAAGATGGTCATGCCATTTTATGGATTAACCCTCATACCACCTTTTATTTTAGGCCAGAAGTGGAGATAAACAGTGAGCAAGGTTTACGCGTTTATGGAGCCGTAACTTGGGGGCAATTTTTTGTTTATCAAGGATTTAATGATTACTGTGGTTGGATGCATACCTCTAACAATGTAGATGTAGCTGATGCCTATATCGAAAAAATTGTGATGAAAAATGGTGCACCTTATTATGAGTACGATGGCAAATTATATCCTGTTATCCAGAAAAAAACGACCATCAAATACCTAGAAGATGGCAAAATGAAGCAAAAGAATTTTAACACTTATTTTACCAATAACGGACCAGTAATGGCGAAAAGAGACGGTAAATGGATCAGTTTAACTTCATATAATCGGGCAGCCAAAAGTTTAGTTCAAAGTTGGATTAGAACCAAATCCAAAGGTTTTGAAGATTACAAAAAGGCAATGGATTTATTGGCAAACACTTCAAATAATACCGTTTTTGCTGATCGTGATGGAAATATTGCTTACTGGCATGGCAATCACATCCCAAAACGTGATCCAAAATACGATTGGTCTAAGCCGGTAGATGGCTCTACTTCTGCAACAGCTTATCAAGGATTACATACCGTAGATGAAGGAGTGCATATTTATAATCCTAAAAATGGTTGGTTGCAAAACTGTAATTCTACACCTTTTACCGCTGCCGGAATTTACAGTCCGAAAAAAGAGGATTATCCTCCTTATATGGCACCAGATGGGGAAAATTTTAGAGGAATTAACGCAGTAAGAATATTGAGAAAAGAGCATGAATTTACATTGGACAAAGTAATCGAGACTGGTTATAACACTTATCTCTCTGCTTTTGAAGTCCTCATTCCGCCACTTTTAAATGCCTGGGAAAAAGATAGCATTTCTTATCCTCAACTTCAAAAACCTATTCAAACCATCAAAAAATGGGATTATCATTCTGGCGTGAACTCTGTGGCTACTACTTTAGCCATAGAATGGGCACAAAAATTAAGTCCAGCGATTATGCAGGTCTATATTGACCAAGGAGAAAAAGACCAAGTAGAGAAAACCAAAGAATTCGCAAAAACTGCCAGTAATGAGAAATTATTAGAAACGATGGCTGAAACCATTAATGAGTTGCGAAGTAAGTTTGGAAAATGGGAAATGCCTTGGGGCGAGCTCAATCGTTTTCAAAGATTAACCGGGAAAATTAATGAGGTTTATGATGACAGCAAAGCAAGCATTCCCGTAGGTTTTGCATCAGCTTTGTGGGGACAAATTCCATCTTTCAATAGCCGATACATGCCCGGAACTCAAAAAAGATACGGTGTAAGTGGCAATAGTTTTATTTGTGCTGTGGAGTTTGGACCTAGAATTAAAGCGAAATCTTTGCTAGCAGGTGGAGAAAGTGGAGATGTCAACTCGCCTCATTTTAACGATCAGGCCAAGATGTACACCGAAGGTAAATTTAAAGATGTACTATTTTACAAAGAGGATGTGCTAAAAAATGTAGAGAAAAGGTATCATCCGGGCGAGTAAATTTGAAATACCAGTAGTCTTATTTTAGAAAATCAGGAAAAACTAAAATAAGAATTTTCTTATTTTAGAAAATTGATAAAATCTGAAATAAGAATTATATTTATTCTAAATTTTTGGAAAATGAAAAATTATAAGGCTGGTACATACATCAACCAAGGATATTATAAAAGTTTTCAACCCGAGCCAATAAATAGAGAATGGCAATTAGATGATCTAGAAATAATAAGTCTCTTAAGTCAAGCCGATAGACAAATTGGGCGTTTAGATATGTACTCAGAGTATATTCCAAATATCGATTTATTTATCAGTATGCATATTGCAAAAGAAGCTACGCAATCAAGTAAAATTGAGGGGACACAAACCAACGTGGAGGAAGCCTTTTTTCAAAAAGAAGAGATTTCTGAAGAAAAACGCGATGATTGGGAAGAAGTACAAAACTATATTTCTGCCATGAATGATGCGATTCATCAATTAAATGAATTACCATTTTGTTCAAGATTGATAAAGAATATTCATAAAATACTACTTCAAGGAGTTAGAGGAGAACATAAACAGCCTGGTGAATTTAGAACTAGTCAAAACTGGATTGGTGGCGCAACAATTAACGATGCAGTTTTTATTCCTCCAATTCACAACAGTATTTCTGAGTTAATGAGTGATATTGAACAATTGGCAAATGATGATTTCAATAAACTCCCAGATCTTTTAAAAATCGCCTTAATTCATTATCAATTTGAGACAATTCATCCATTTCTAGATGGGAATGGGCGAGTAGGGCGTTTAATGATTACACTTTATTTGGTTAGTAAAGGCATTTTAAAACGACCTATATTATATCTTTCAGATTTTTTTGAAAGAAACAGAAGCCTTTACTATGATAATCTTATGAACATAAGAACCAAGAATAACCTCCAGCAGTGGTTTAAATTCTTCTTAGTTGGAGTAATTGAGACCGCAAAAAATAGCATTAAAACATTTGATGGAATACTTCAATTGCAAAAGCAAGTTGAGCTTAAGATTCAAACATTAGGCTCTAGGGCTGCAAATGGACAAAAGATTTTACTAAGCTTATATCAAAGACCTATTATTGAAGAACAAAAAGTAGTTGAAATTTTAGGTGTCTCTTTAACAACAGCATACAAATTAATTGATGATTTTGAAAGATTAGAAATCTTGACAGAAATTACAGGAGGCCAAAGAAGTAAATTATATGTTTTTAAAGATTATATAAACCTATTTAAATAACTAAAACCTTATCCTAAAATTCTCTTTCGCTTGGTCTTTTTTAAAAAACACCAATCCTATCCAAAATAAATCTATGGTTACGCTAACTTGTGGATGTTGCTTCATTTGCTCCCAAGCTGCTTTCATGCCTTCGCTCCAATAAATATCATCGAAAATCATCACTGATTTTTCATGTATTTTGGGTAAACACCAATTAAAATAGTTTAAAGTAGCTTCTTGGGTATGATTGCCATCGATGTAAATCAAATCAAAAGCATCTTGGGTATTTAAAACTCTCGGCAATTGATCATCAAAATTTCCTATCACCAATTCGATATCATCCAGCGAAAGCTGCTGAAAATTTCCTTTGGCAATAGCCGCAGTTTGTGGGCAACCTTCTATGGTTATTACCCTGGCTTGCGGAACAGCTTTTTTAAAATAAGAAGTAGTGATACCTAAACAGGTACCCAACTCAATCACATTTTTGGGTTCAAAATCTTTGACCAAACGATACAGCAACTGCGCTAATTTCTTTGATTTCAATGCGTTTTTGGCGATAGCTTTAATACGCTTTTGCTTATGCTTATTCACCAAAGAGCCCGCTCCCAAATCGGTTACCGTAATCAATCGGTCATCTTTTAGCAGTTTTGTCCGTAAATTTTCTATCTCAAAATAATCAGCTTTATCTTTAAAATCGTAAATTACTTCATCCACTAATCGGTACACAAACGGCGAGTGCACTCCATGACGAGTATTGGCCGTAAAGACATGTTTGATGTAATTAAATACCAGCGTTGAATTAAACATATTTTGCGAAAATACTGAATTAGTGTACAAATTGAAGGATCAAATAAAAAGAGTCTGAATTACATAAAATGATTAACGAAACAGAAATTGCATCTTTAATTAAGTTATTGGATGATCCTGATCCAGAAATTTTTGAGCAGATTGAAAATCGTTTGCTTTCTTATGGCAATGAGGTCATCAATTATTTAGAAAATGCCTGGGAAAAATCTTTTGATGCCCTTTTGCAAGAGCGAATAGAAAATTTGGTTCACAAAATCCAATATCAAAATGTAAAAGAAGATTTAGCGCTTTGGCATCAGAGTGGCGGTTTTGATTTACTTAGAGGCATCCTCATCATCAATAAATATCAATATCCAGATTTAAATGAGCAGAAAATCATTAATCAACTAGAAGCCATTAAACGTGATGTTTGGCTACAAATGATGTATGAGGCCAGCCCAGTAGAAAAAGTAAAGCTCATTAATCACATTTTTTATCATGTTTATGGCTTTTCTGGCAATACTTCTAATCATCAAGACCCTAAAAATTCTTACCTCAGCGAGGTAATGGAAAGCAAAAAAGGAAATCAAATTTCTCTGGCTATCATCTATTCTATCATCGCTCAAAAATTAGATATCCCAATTTATGGCGTAAACCTGCCTCAGCATTTTATTTTGGCTTACGCCGATGAAAACGAAAAAGCAGAAAATGAAAGCGGTATCCTGTTCTACATCAATGTTTTTAACAAAGGCTATATTTTTGGAAGGCGAGATATAGACCAATTCCTTCGTCAGTTAAAAATTGAACCTGAACGCCTATTTTACGAGCCTTGCTCTAATACAGACATCTTGAAAAGAGTTCTAAGGAATTTAATCAGCTCCTATGAAAAAGCAGGAGCTAATGAAAAAGTGACTGAGTTGAATAAACTCTTAGAAATTCTGAATGATTAATCAGGTGTAAACTGATTTGCTTTCATCCAATTCATCATCCTATCAAACCAAAAATCTTTGGTGGTTTTGTTATGTAAACCAAAACCATGTCCGCCAGCTTGGTATAAATGTAATTCGCATTTCACTCCAGCTTTTTTCAAAGCTTCGGTAAGCATGATGCTATTCTCTACAGGTACGGTTTTATCATCAATTGCTTGAACCAAAAATGTTGGTGGTGTTTCTGGCGTCACTTGTAACTCATTTGAGTATAATTTCACTAGCTCATCAGCAGGGTTTAGTCCTAATAAATTATTTTTTGAGCCTTGATGTGTTAAAGGTCCCATCGTGATTACAGGATAGCCTAAAATGGCAAAATCAGGGCGTAAGCTTGTTCCTTTCGGATTATCAATCACAGCCTTTTGAAAATGTGTTGCTAAGGTGGAAGCCAAATGTCCACCAGCAGAAAAACCCATAATTCCAATCAGATTCGGATTGATTTGCCATTTCTCAGCATTTTCTCTCACCGTTTTTATGGCTTGCTGTGCATCTTGTAATGGTCCGATGGTTTTATTTTCCATGATTAAATCTGAAGGCAAACGGTATTTTACAATAAAGGCGGTTACACCCATTTTGTAAAATGCTTCGGCAATATCGTATCCTTCATGTTTCATGGCTAAAGTACTGTAACCACCTCCTGGGAAAATGATAATTGCAGTGCCATTTGGATTTTCTGGATAATATGCCAATAATTCGGGCTTTGAAACCTTAACAATGTTCACCATTCCGTATTGGTTGGTAAAGGTTTTCTCGATGTAATCTTGAGCTGGTTTAGCATTTGGCACTCCGTTAGGATATAAATCCATAGTTACCTTATTTTGTGCTTTAGCAGAAGCTAAGCTAAGTATTAGGCCTAAAATTAATAATGAATATTTCATTTTGCTTGTCTAGTTATTTCCGCCAAATTCCATCAAATAAGCCTTTAAAAACTCATCTAACTCACCATCTAAAACTGCTTGAGCATTAGAAGTCTCATAATCGGTTCTCAAATCCTTCACCAACTTATAAGGATGTAGCACATAATTCCTAATCTGCGAACCCCACTCAATTTTTTTCTTATTTCCTTCAATGGTGTTGGTAATCTCCATCTTCTTACGCATCTCAATCTCATATAACTGAGACTTTAATAAACGCATGGCATTTTCTTTATTTTGAAGTTGCGATCTCGACTCCTGATTTTTAATAATGATTCCTGATGGTTTGTGATATAAACGAACTGCGGTTTCCACTTTATTTACGTTTTGGCCTCCAGCACCTCCAGATCTAAAAGTTTCAAACTCAACATCAGAAGGGTTAATATCAATTTCAATAGAATCATCAACCAAAGGATAAACGTAAACGGAAGCGAATGAAGTATGACGTTTAGCATTGGCATCAAACGGAGAGATACGCACCAAACGATGTACTCCATTTTCGCCTTTTAAATAACCGTAAGAAAAATCCCCATCAAATTGTAGTGTCACCGTTTTAACACCTGCTACATCACCTTCTTGAAAATCTTGCTCAGATATTTTATAGCCGTTTTTTTGTCCCCACATCATGTACATACGCATCAACATTCCAGCCCAATCGCAACTTTCTGTTCCCCCTGCTCCCGCTGTAATCTGCAACACCGCACTCAATTGGTCTTCTTCTGCCGAAAGCATATTCTTAAACTCTAAATCCTCTAAGGATTTTAGGGTTTCATCATATTGAGCTTTCATTTCCTCCTCACTTGCTTCTCCTGCTTGTAAAAACTCTAGCATCACTGCAGAATCTTCTACTGCTGCTTCAGCTTTTTCGAAAGCATCTGTCCAACTTTTCTTAATTTTTATGGAATGTAAAACTTTTTCTGCCTCTTTAGGTTGGTCCCAAAAACCTGGAACTAGGGTCATCGCTTGTTCTTCTTTTAAAGCTTCTAATTTCGCATCGATGTCAAAGATGCCTCCTCAGAGAAGTTATTCTATCTCTTAAATCCTGTAGTTGTTCTTTTGTCATGAGGCAAATATAAACGATTTATGCTTAGTGCCTAAGTATCTTAAAATAAAAATCCCCTGTTATTGCCGAGGACTGAGCTGATCAATTTAGATTAAAATCCTTTAAAATTTGAAGAAGTTAAGTGGATTTTATAGGGTACTTGAAGCACCTGTTCCGCTGACCAATAATTTCTTTGCGTAAACTCTCTCATTTGCGTTTACTTTGATGGTATAAACTCCGGCTGATAAAGAACCGAATGTGAAGTGTAATTTTTGATGACCTTTGTCCACATTAAAATCCTGAGATTTTACTATTCTTCCCCACATATCTACTATGGCTACCGAAGCGCCATGATCATTAATCATATTTAAGATTAAATCGGTATAATCTACCGCAGGGTTTGGATATACATCCATTTTGGTTAATTCTAAATCAGGAAACTCTGGAGATGATAAATTACTTCCTTTTACTGATGGTTGTTGATAACCTTGTGTTAAATAAGTATTGTTAGTCTCATCACTCAATGTATTAGTCACAAAAGCTTGCCCGATAGTAAATTGAACGTTTACGCCATAAACTGATGTAAATTCACCGCCACCTGAGGTTAAAGCAGATTGAGCAATTTGCTGACTGAATGATTTAAGTCCTAGACCTAAAACTAAAATTGAAAATAAAAATAACTTCTTCATGCTCTACATAAGACAAGTTCTAAGCCACCCCAACTTTTGAGTGGCAACATGGACTGTTTTGATATGCGAGAGTGAAAGTTTTGAGGGTTTTTGAGTTTGTTTATTTATTAAATAATAACCTAAAAAGTGCTTTAATGATGCTTTAAATACACTTTTTTCTGAAAAGATGCTACCTAAATAAAAAAAGATAATTTGTACATCAACAGGAGAATTATTCGAGAAAGGTATAGATGAAAAGGAAGTAAAATTTTCTACAATTTGTAGAAAAACAGTATTTAAACGTAGAAAATAATACCTTTTTATTTGAGAGCGCATTGAATGAAATTTCATAGAATGCGATTTATTGATGTATCAGATTCCTTTTACGAGATATATAATAGAAAGATTCAAGTATTTGAAAATAATCTAAACTTTAAATATCTCGTTTTGAGTATTTATTTCTACATATAAAAATAGACCGAGAACTGTTTCAAGCAATATTCTAAGATTAAACTTTCCTATTAAGTAGAAAAAATTACACAAAAAAAAGCCCTACTCTAAATTAGAGTGTAGGGCTTTTTTTGACCTAAAAATCTTATCTAACTACTGAGAAGATAGCTCCGCGGTATTCAAATACCAAGTACTGCCTGATGATTGCGATGGTTTTTTCCAGTAAACCATTAAAACCTCTTGCCCTGAATTTTCTTGTTGCCGAGCTTTGAAAGTATATTTAGCCTCTGTTGAAGTAATATTACTTATTCATATTACTTATTGTTTAATTTGTAAACATAGATACAGAATCTGATAACTGCTAAGTTTTACAAATTCTACACCTCAGAACAACTCACAAGGATTTGAATAGTCATAAAAAAGCTTGTAGGATAATATCCTACAAGCTTTTTTTAAGTATTACAAGATATTATTTTCTTATTGAATGATTGTAATGTTTAGCATTATGTTTTTTATACTTGATGAGGCCCCTGTGCTATTAAAACTAATCTCAATAGTATTTGTACCAGTCACTCTTGCAAACCCAATGACTACTGAAGCTGGTAGAACTGTTCTTGGTGAAACCATAACAGTTGCGCTTGCTGCGTCAAGATTAATTAACCCCGTAAGTGTGTAAGATACTCGTTTTGAAGAATTGTAATCAGGGATTGAGACTGTACCGGAACTTATTGATGCTTTTACGATGCTTTCGGCAGGTACCCAATTGGTTCCATTGAATTTAAGAATTTGACCATTAGTTGCAGACATATTATTAATCTTTGCCGATGTTATGCTTCCATCGGCAATATCTGCTGTGGCTATCGTTGCATCTACTATCTTCGCAGAGGTAACTGAATTGTCAGCTAAATCAGCGGTTACAATTGTGCCATCAGCAATTTTTGCCGAGGTTATGGCACTATTTGCGATAACTGGTACTGCCGCTGTTCCAGACAAATCTCCCGCTAATTGAATAATTCCTTTAGCCGAAGTTGTTGCATCAGATGGTGTGCTTGAAGGAACATTTCCTGGTACCCAACCTCCACCATTCCATATTAATACCTGGTTCATTGTTGCTCCAGTTTGAGCTAACTTGTTAGGATTAATTGTTGCATAACCAATTGCATTATCCGTAACTGATGCACTTGCTAATTTGCTAGCTGAGATAGCACCATCTGCTATTTTAGCCCCATTAACAGTATTATCAGCAATTTTAGCAGTTTGTATAGTTCCATCAGCTATTTGATAACCTTCAACAGCCCCAGACTTTAATTGCAATTGATTTAAAGAACCTTGAATATCTCCACCTCCTGCTCCAATTGTTCCATAAATATCTACGGCTATAACACCACTATTGATTGTAATTAAATTTCCTGCTGTGTAACTAGCTCCTCCAGCTAATGTTGCTGGAGCCCAAACTGTACCATTCCAAGTTAAAACTTGATTAGTGGTTGCACCTGATTGAGCAATTTTAGCTAAGGTCACATTTCCATCAGTAATTTTTGCAGAAGTTACTGCATTATTTGCTAAATCAGCGGTTACAATTGTGCCATCAGCAATTTTTGCCGAGGTTATGGCACTATTTGCGATAATTGGTGCTGCCGCTGTTCCAGACAAATCTCCCGCTAATTGAATTTTTCCCTTAGTTGAGGAAGCTGCATCTGGAAGTGTTGTTCCATCAGCTCCGGCTGGACCTTGTGGTCCCTGTGGACCAGTTGCTCCGGCTGGACCTGTCGCTCCGGTATCGCCTTTTGGACCCTGAGGACCTTGAGCTCCTATTGCTCCGGTATCGCCTTTTGCGCCTTTAAGAGAATTCAAATAATCTGTTTGTGTTCCTGTATTTCCTGCCGCTAACCATACTTCGTAAGCGGATTTACCTTCTGCTCCCGCTGGACCTGTCGCTCCTGTATCTCCTTTCAATCCTTGTGGACCTGTTGCACCAGTTGCTCCCTTAAGCGAATTCAAATAATCTGCTTGCGTTCCTGTATTTCCTGCGGCTAACCATACTTCGTAAGCGGATTTACCTTCTGCTCCCGCTGGACCTTGTGGACCAGTTGCGCCATCTGCTCCTGTGTCACCTTTCAATCCTTGTGAGCCTTGAGGGCCTGTTGCGCCGGCTGGACCAGTTGAACCAGTATCACCTTTTGGACCCTGAGGACCTTGAGCTCCTGTTGCGCCCGTATCACCTTTCAATCCTTGTGGGCCTTGAGGGCCTGTTGCGCCGGCTGGACCTGTCGCTCCTGTATCTCCTTTCAATCCTTGTGGACCTTGAGGGCCGGTTGCACCGGTTGCGCCATCTACTCCTGCTGGACCTTGTGGACCTGCTGCTCCGGTATCGCCTTTTGCTCCTTTAAGAGAATTTAAATAATCTGCTTGCGTTCCGGTATTGCCTGCCGCTAACCATACTTCATAAGCGGACTTACCGTCTGCTCCCGCTGGACCTTGTGGACCGGTTGCGCCTGTATCACCTTTCAATCCTTGTGGTCCTTGAGATCCGGTTGCACCCGTTGCTCCGGTATCACCTTTTGGACCTTGTGGACCTGTTGCACCATCTACTCCTGCAATACCTTGTGGACCTGCTACTCCTGTGTCTCCCTTATCG